>NZ_JAIVFS010000188.1 GCF_020829645.1 Nostoc mirabile CHAB5784
CGGATATATTTGATTACTTCTCAATATTTCCGACATAGCAGCGCCTGTATTGTTCACAGTCTTCAAGGAATTTCAAAAATCTCAGCAAATCAGAGCATTTTTCTCTCACCAGAGACATAAAAGAGCGGTAATCACGATATTGGTGCGGCTTTGAATATTACTGAAAGTACTGTCAAATTTCACATCAACCGAATTCTGAGCAAATTAGGCGTGAGCGATCGCACTCAAGCGGTGATTACCGCATTGAAGCGGGGACTTGCCAAGTTGTGAAACAAGCAAAACTGAACTTAAGTTCGGTTGGGGGTTCGTTGTAGAGATAGTAAGCAACTGTTGTTTCATCCCTTCAATTACTCAACTCTGAGTTGGCGACAAAGCTGAATTAGTTTCATAGGCTAAATACATAGAAAAAACGGAGTCGGGAGGAATCACAGATAGGAGTCAATGAAGAGGACAAGGGGCAGGGGGCAAGGAGCAGGGGGGAGAGAACCCCATACATAAATGTAGGGCTGCTGAACTAAGGACGTATTATTTCTCGTGCTATGCATCTCGAAATAAATATTTTTCCCTTGAGCATAAATAAATTTATTTACTCTGAAACCCTTGCCGCAGGGAAATTCCAGTATCTTTCTCCTTTGCTCCCTGCTCCCTGCTCCCCTGCCTCTTCGGTCATGCCAATCCCTTGATGCTGTGAGAAACCCTTTTTGATACAGTATCCGATGAATCAAGATAGTCATCTTAATCAACTCTTTGTTCCGCCTTCCGAACGCGATCGCTATCAGGGGATGCTTAATGCCCCGATCATACTCGTGGAATATGGAAATTACCAATGTCTTCAGTTCAGGGAAATGCATCAGTTGATTCAGGCAATTCAGCAAGATTTCAATTTTGGGCTGACTGAGAAAAATTCGATTTGTGTAGTGTTTCGTCACTTTATCGAACATTCAATTTATCCTCAAGCACAAAAGGCAGCAGAAGCAGCGGAAGCAGCAGCAGCGCAAGGTCAGTTTTGGCAGATGCACGAGATGCTGCTCACCCATCAAGAGGCATTGGGAAACGGCTATCTCGTTGAGTATGCCAATCATCTAGGTCTTGACATTTACAAATTTTTGCAGGATATCTCCAAACAAGTCCATGTTGACCGCATCAATCAAGATATCGAGAGTGGTCAGCAAAGTGGAGTAGTGACTGCACCAGCTTTGTTCATTAATGGAATTCGGTATTGCGTAGGCGTAGCCCGCCGCAGGCATCGCTGGGACATGGAGCAGTTAATGGCAGCCATTATCGCTGCAAGTAATGAAGTGCTTTGATCCTCAATCACACAATTCAAAGCAGAACGATTAAGTTGCGTTTTTGCTCAAAGAACTTGAGTGTTCTGAATTGAGCGATGGTCGCATTGCGCTCGCTGAAGACTGAAGTGTAAGCAAATGGGCATCAAGCTCACTAACCTAAAACCAACCTAACGGAGAACAACAAGCAGGAGCAGCATTAACCTGGACAGTAAAAATATGAAACTTGAGGTCTTAACATGTGCTGTACTAGCCAACAAGTTTTAGAGGAGTCACAAATGAGGATTTTTGTTGCCGGGGCAACAGGAGCGATCGGTCGCCCGCTACTTGACCAATTACTTGCCAGAGGACACAACGTTGTAGCGATGACCCGCTCTCCAGAAAGAGCACAGGCATTAGCGACACAGGGAATAGAACCTGCGATCGCAGATGTATTCGACCCAGATTCAGTCAAAGCAGCTATCACCCACGCTCAACCGGAAGTCGTGATTGAACAACTCACTGCCCTACCCAGGACTTACACTCGCGAATCAATGAGTGCAGCAGCGCCTCTGAATACACGAATTCGGTTAGAAGGGGGAGCCAATGTGCTGGCGGCAGCACAGGCAGCGGGGGTGCACCGTTACCTGAGACAGTCGATCGCCTTCTGGGCAGTTCCCGGTGCTGGATTGGCAGATGAGGAAACACCGTTATCGCTTGATGCCTCCCCCGCCGTTGCCGCAGATGCTCGCCTCGTAACTGAGATTGAACGTCGTTTATTGGAAATATCTAATCTCGAAGGAATTGCCTTACGCTATGGTTTCTTCTACGGACCCGGCACCTGGTTCAACCCGGATGGCGATGTAGCGCAACAGGTACGGCAGCAACAATTTCCAATAATTGGAAATGGGGAGGGCGTATGGTCGTGGTTACACATTGAGGATGCAGCGATCGCCACAGTTGCCGCCGCAGAGCAGGGCAATCCTGGTATTTATCTAATTGCGAATGATCACCCTTTAGCGGTGCGCGACTGGCTCCCTGCGTTTGCTCGATCGCTGAATGCTCCACCACCGCCACAGATATCGGTTGAAGATGCTCTCAAAAGGGATGGTGGTGCGGATGCGGTTTACTACGGAACTCAGATGCGCGGTGCCTCGAATGCCAAGGCAAAACGCGAACTGAATTTTCAGCCTCGACCGTTGGAATGGATGGTTAATACCGTTGCGGCTCATGCCGGTTAACAGGTTAAAGGAGGGTTTCAAAGAAAAGGTTGCGGTGTTAATGAGTGCTTCCCCTGGAAATTTGGGAGGCTTACGAGGATTAACTCATGTCCGTTCCATTCTTGGCAACATTAGGGTTCTGGTGTTGCCAGATCAGGAGGCAATTGGGAACGCTTATCAAGCGTTTGATGAGAATGGCAATTTGAAGGATGAAGCTCAACAGACAAGTATCCTGCAACTTGGCAGCAAACTCGCAACGGTGACTGCCAAACTCAATCTCTCTGTCTAAACAAAGTAGAGCATTTCAACTAGTGAAAAAGTTTGACCAGTAGATTTCAACAACATTGGAGAACAACAATTATGACTCAAGCAAAGCATCCTGCTGATCCAACCCCTCCAACCCTGGAAGGGAAACTGGCTCTGTTACGGAAATTAAAGGATGAATTGGGTAGCGGTGATACCATTCGTCGTCTCTTTTTTGGGGACTTGGAACCCATTGCCCTTCAACCGGGAGGAGCGGGCACGGTCGTTCATCTTTATAACAATGCCAATGATGTCACGATTGCCTATTGTGTTTCCTACGATGTATTTCTGGCTGCCCGAAAAGGACGAGTCACCGAATTTGATCCCGCCGAAATCAAATAGAGATATGGTTAACGCCTTATCTAAGGGAGCGTGGCATTATGTCGTCAATTGAGGAAGTGACAAAGACAATTAACCTGATCATTGCGCCTGTCGTCACAATTACGGCTTGTGCCATCGTGGTAAATGGCTTGATTATCCGGTACGGTTCCCTCGGCGATCGCCTACATACCGTCAACCAGGAACTGAGCGACTTGCAGGAGTCCGATCTGGCTCCCAATCGGGACAAAGCTCAGAGGGTACAAGAACTTGAATCCCTGCTGAGGGATCTGCTGAGGCACCATCATTTCGTGCATGATGCTCTTGTTCTTACTTATACTTCCATCCTGGTCTTTATGCTGGATATGCTGGTCATTGCCATAGCAGTCGCCACTAATGTCAGTTGGCTATCACAGATGGCACTGATAGTCTTTCTCGGTGGAGTTGCCGTTTTATTTGGGGGAATGGTTTTGATTGCTTACGAGCTTCGCACATCTCACTATTCCATTCAATTAGAGGTGCATCGTACTTGTCGCCTGTGCCGCCACCAACACACTAAACTGGTGGGAAATTGAACTAGGAGCAAAAAATTCGCAAAGACCTATGCATTCAGAAGATCTGAGCTACAGATTACTCTGTAGAGACAACCTTCTAACCCTGTCATTATTTGCGACACAACCGCTTATTGAGCCTAAAGTTCTTGTGTTTTCACAACTTACTGCGGATGGCTCGAAGCTCAACAACCTTGTTCTTTAAATTATCAGAGGTTTTGTCATGAAAATTGTTGTCATTGGTGGCAGTGGGCTGCTTGGTAAGAAGCTTGTCAGCAAGCTACAAGAGCGCAGACATGAGGTGGTGGCAGCGTCCCCTTCTTCAGGTGTCAACGCTGTTACGGGTGAGGGACTGGCTGAGGTGTTAGTGGGTGCTCAAGTTGTTGTCGATGTGACAAATCCACCCTCCTTTGAGGATGCGGCAGTGTTGGAGTTCTTTGAGAAGTCATCCCGGAACCTGCTGGCGGCGGAGGCAGACGCTGGTGTGGGTCATCACATTGCAGTATCAATCGTTGGTGCCGATCGCATTCCTGATAGCGGCTATATGCGTGCGAAAGTCGCTCAGGAGAAGTTGATCCAGTCCGCAGCAATACCTTACACAATCGTCCGCGCTACGCAGTTCTTTGAGTTCATCGAGACGATCATCGCTCAATTCCCCAGCGATGGGCAAATGGTTCACTTGCCCCCTGCCTTTATCCAGCCCATCCTGGCCAATGATGTTGCAGATGCGCTGGTCGATATCACACTGGGAGCGCCAGTCAACGGCATTATCGATTTAGCGGGTCCAGAGCGGTTTCGTTTCGAGGAAATCATCCGTCAATTCCTGAGTGCAACTCACGACTCACATCAGGTGGTTGTAGACAGCCACGCCCGTTACTTTGGTGCAGCGTTGAACGATCAATCTCTCGTTCCGCAGGGCAACTCACGCATCGGCTCGACCCGTTTCGAGGACTGGCTCAATCGCTCGATCGCTTAAAGATCGGCAATGAGAATTCAATGCTGACATCGGTTGGGTTAAAAACAAAAAGCCCAACATCCCGCAACTGCTAAGTTTTGCAACACTCAACTCAACCTAAACCTGTCCAATCCGCGATCGGCTTGATGCAGCATGAGGGCACATCAGACGGATTTATCAAAAATTTGGGTTTAAAACCCGGTGCTAAAGCAGCGGCTTTTCTTGGTTTTGAATGTATTTTTTAAGAACTTCAATTGGTGCGCCACCCACTGAAGACACGAAGTAACTAGGACTCCAAAGAGCTTCTTTGTTGTAGGGTTTTGGATATCCAGCTTGACCATACCTACGACTAGATACTCCTTTGAGTGAGTTAACTATTTGAGATATCGAAAGCTTTGGGGGATACTCTAACAAAACATGAACATGGTCGGATTCTCCATTAAATTCTAGTACATTAAAATCCATTTTTTGGGAAACTTCTACAAATGATTTGTGAATTAGTTCAAGGCTTTGAGCAGTAAATATCTTTTCTTTGTATTTCGTCACACAGACCAAATGTGTCTTTAAGTCTGAAACACTATGCCTTTCTTTTCTCAAACCACTTGTCATACTCATCTAACCAATGTACAATACTTTAACAGACCAATGTTAGCACAAGCAATGAAAGCTAGATATCAATACAGATTCTACCCAACAGACCAACAACAAAGAAGTCTTGCTCAGTTATTTGGTTGTGTTCGTGTAGTTTGGAATGATGCCTTAGCTGTTTGCAAACAGTCTCTTAAATTGCCAGGATATAACAAGCTTTCTGCAATGCTTACCCAAGCTAAAAAGACTGAAGCGAGAATTTGGTTGTCTGAAGTTTCTTCAGTACCTTTGCAGCAGTCTCTTAGACATTTAGACACGGCTTACAAAAACTTTTTTAATTCCCGTAATGGGAAGAGAAAAGGAGGCAAAGTTGAGCCAGTGACACGTGCGGCTCTGCCGTCCGAGTCAACTGGCGTTGGCGCACCTAGATTTAAAAAGAAAACTAACTCACAGTCTGCTGAATTTACCAAAGCTGCATTTAGTGTAAAAGATGGAGAAGTCTACCTTGCCAAAATTGGGACAATCAAGCCTATTTGGTCTAGAGAACTACCATCCCAAGCGAGTTCTTGTACTGTCATAAAAGATTGTGCAAACAGTTACTTTTTAAGTTTTGTAGTCGAAGTTGAACCAGAACAAATTCAAGCTAAAGACCAAAGTGTAGGTATTGATTTAGGTATCAAAACTTTTGCGACAATGAGTAACGGAGAAAAGATCCAAGCTCCCAACTACTCAACACTAGACCGCAAGATTCGCAAGCTACAAAGAAAGTTAGCTCGCCAACAATCATGTTCAAACAGAAGAAATAAAACTCGTTTAATAACTGCAAAACTACACAATCAAGTTTCTGATATTAGAAAAGATTTTTTACACAAACTGTCAACCAAGATAGTTAACGATAACCAAGTAATTGTTTTGGAAGATTTGTGTGTCTCAGGAATGGTGAAAAACCGTAAACTGGCTAGGGCAATTAGTTTGCAGGGATGGCGAGAATTTAGAAATCTTTGTGAAGCTAAGTCAGAAAAAATTAACCGAGATTTTCGCGTAATAGATAAGTGGCAACCAACAAGCCAAATATGCTCATGCTGTGGCTTTCGTTGGGGTAAAATTGACCTCTCTGTTCGCTCAATACTCTGCTTAAGTTGTGGTACTGAGCAAGATAGGGATGGCAATGCCGCCACAAACATAGAAATGGTCGGGATGGGGCATCGCCACGACCTTAAACGAGCAGGGAGTGACTGTAAGACTGTAACGGAGCAGCGAGTTACTGTGAACTGTCAAGAATCACCGACCTTCTAGGTCGATGAGTATGTCAAATCCACCAATTTGTATTCACGCAAGGAGAACGGAAATGTTGACTAGATTTTTCCATAGAGTTGCATTCATGACTCTCTCCATATTCTTAGCGCTCTCCATAGTCGCAACTCTCCCCATATTCGCAGCTTCAGCCAATGATTTGTTGGGTGAAAAGGTAACGTTGGTCTTTGATCATGCCCTTCCCAATGTGCCTGGAAAGAGTGTGAAAGGCTTGCTGGTCAAATATGGGCCAGGTGGCTCAACCCCCGCACATACTCATGCAGCCTCGGCTTTTGTCTATGCAACAGTACTGGAAGGTGCGATTCGTAGCAAAGTCAATGATAATCCGGAGCAGGTGTATCACGCTGGTGAGAACTTTTTTGAAGTACCTGGCGATCATCATCGTGTCAGCGCAAATGCCAGTGATACTGAACCCGCACGCCTCCTAGCAGTGTTTGTCGTCGATACCAATGAACAGAACCTGGTCACAAACGACAAAGAGTAAGACGCAAAATTGCACATCACGCAGCTCATCTGAAGCATATCAGGTCTAACGACTTCACTTCCTGTTGCTTTCCTCCAATCCGAATGATTAAGTCGCGTTTTAACTCAAAGAACTTGAGTGGTTTGTATTGGGCGATCGCCGAAGAATGAAAAGTAATCAATTTGAACATCAAACTTACCAACCAAAAGGAGAACAAGATGAGTAGCAATCCCGTAAACAGTCAAACCATGAAGCTCGAAGTCGTGCTGTTCAACGTTTCTGACGTTGACCGCGCGAAGGCATTCTACGAGAATCTCGGCTGGCGATTCGACATCGACGTGGTGGAGGGCGACTTCCGTGGCGTGCAGATGACACCGCCCAACTCGCAAGCCTCGATCATCTTCGGCAAGGGAGTCACTCCGGACAATCCTGGCTCGGCGCACAGCCTGGTCCTCGCCGTAGACGACCTCGACGCCGTCCGCGAAGACTTGATTGCTCGCGGTGTCAACGTGAGCGAGATCTTCCACTACGCCGGCGGCCCCTTCAACAACGCTGTGGAGAACCCACGCATCCTCGGGCGCGACCCGCAAGGTCGTTCTTACTTCTCATTTGCCTCGTTCGAAGACCCGGACGGGAACGTCTGGCTGCTCCAGGAGATCAAGGAGCGACTTCCCGGCCGTGAGTGGGAGTTGACGCTCTCCCGCACTGCGGACGTCGCAACCCTTGCAGATCTCCTCCGTGAGACGGCAGAGCACCACGACCACTACGAGAAAACTCAGGCCGAGCATCACTGGTGGGACTGGTACGCGCCCTATTTAAGTGCGCGTCAGAATGGCAGCAGTCCAGAAGAAGCCGCTGCCGCTGCTGACCGTTACATGGAGGATGTTTTTCCTGTTCTTTCCAGATGATGCGGTCAGAGTTGCCACACCCACCGAGTATGTCGGTGACTAGTTAGTGGCAGAGGCAAAAGAAGCCAACGATTTTTGCTCAAGAACTCAGGGCGGCGTTTAGGTTGCTGCGCTAACCCGAGGATGTGGATAGCCCTGGCTCACAGACAGTAATGGAACATCAATCGCTTAAGGATCAAAAGGAGCCAAGATTATCAGCTTTTCGCTCCTTTTGATACTTCCCATCAGTGCAACAATCACGCACTAACCAAAGGACTTAAAGCCAACAAACTAGACAACACCTAAAACGAGGACACACGATGAAAACGCAGAAAGTATGGTTCATTACCGGAGCCTCCAGGGGTTTTGGGTTAGAAATTGCCAGAGCAGCCCTGGCAGCGGGCGACCTGGTTGTAGCGACGGTTCGCTCTCAGCCCGCACAACTCGCCGCTACCCTGCACAACCATCCGGATCTGTACGCCGTGCAGATGGATGTCACACAAGAAAACCAGGTACAAGAGGCACTCATGCAAGGCATTTCCCGTTTCGGTCGGCTCGATGTTTTAGTCAATAATGCCGGGTTTGGCATGGTGACTGCGATCGAAGAAGCCACGGATGCTGAAGTTCGCAAACAGTATGATACGAATGGCACTAAGAAAAGCTCTAAGCTATACGGAATAAGGGCTACAGCTTTGAAAGTTATTGAACAGTCGAGGAGGGGTCAGGCGGTCGTCCTTGATGCAGTGTCATGGAAGCGATCGCCACAAA
>NZ_JAIVFS010000189.1 GCF_020829645.1 Nostoc mirabile CHAB5784
TTCTAACCATTCAGCTATTATCTGTTGGCATTTTTGAACTACTTTAATGTCTGAATGGAAAACTACGAAATCATCAGCATATCGGATTAAATTAAGTGAGTAAACTTTATCCTTTTTAGATATTTGATGCTATGCTTCATATTGGGGGTGATGCTGTCACCACTACACCTGTGGGGTCAGACTTGAGATTTCTAGGATACTTCCTCTCACTGACATGAATGCTAAGTTGTCATGGTTCTGTTGGGATTTCTCCCTTCTTACACCAGGCGGTTATCCTTGAGTATTTCTACTCATTTCAACCAACGGGTCGCACGAAATTCTCATCAAACCGCCCTTTCCTCTTGAACTCAATAGGCAGCGCTGTTGGGTCATTACAGGTTGCCACCACAAACACCCCCGCCGTACATTCAGACATGAAAGTGAGGATATTTCCCAGAATCCTTTGTGAGACTCCAGAGGTATCGCCATTAGCTGAAAGTGCTTTCTCAACCTCATCAATCCACAAAATACATGGTGCAATAGCTTCAGCAGTCTTGAGTGCGCGGCGGACATTACCCTCAGATTCTCCTACCAGGCTACCAAGCATTGAGGCAATGTCTAATTGCAGCAGTGGAAGATTGAGTATGGTTGCAATGTTCTTTGCTACTATCGATTTACCTGTCCCTGGTGGCCCTGCCAGTAGCACACCTTTAGGCTGAGGTAGATTGAGCGATCGCGCTTCTTGAGAAAATAATCGGCGGCGGCGTTGCAACCAATCCCGCAACAGGTCTAATCCTCCAAACGGTATGGTCGCCGGTTTACCTAATTCAATACCCATTTGAGCCAGTAGGCGGGTTTTGTATTCGACAACCAAAGGGATGACCGTAGTATCAATTACTATACCTTTAGAAGTTAATCGCTCCTTAACAGTCAGCCGCAGAAAGTCGCTAATTTCCTCCAAGGTTAGCCCTAATGCTGCTCTTGCCAAGGTTTCTTTATCTTCAATGGTGAGAGATACGGTAAAAGTTACCTCTTGCTCACCAGCAGATTCTTGCAAGTACAGTAAATATGATTCCAAATGGTCTTGAATTTGCTCAATGCTGGGCAAAGGAACTTCACAGCAAGGAATTAGTCTCAGCAAGGATTCGTGCAGTTGAATGTTTTGACCTAAAAACACAATTCGCTTTTCAGTCGGTTTGAGGCGATGGTACAAGTTTTTTACTCTGGTGAGAACTTCCCAACTCAATTGCAGGGAGTTTTTACCGACAAAAGGGTGAACATCTCCCAGGATGAAAACCCCATTACCGCCGAAATTGTTGATGTACTCGAACACATATATTAAAGGGTCTATGTTATGAGGCTTTTTATAAGTTTCGACTGACTTGAACACCAGTCCACCGTCGTCAGCAATCAGACATTGCTCCAAGCCGGAAACTCCCAAATTCCAGAAGTACACAGGACTGTTAAGTTTGTCCATCACTTCAGTAGTTAACCACTGAATGATAGTGGCTTCTTCGGGGGAAAGAACATCTATTGCCACGATGGGTATTTGAGAATCAATGGTGGTTATCAGGTTTGATAGTTTCATTGTTGCTAATTTTGATCGGGTACGGAAGAAAGTTTTTCGTGAGTGGTAACAAGATGCACGACTACTTCGTAAACTTCGGCATCGCCGTTAAACACTTCAGCAACTCCAGAAGAATTTGGATGAGCAATGGCGGAAATTAGGGCATTGACTAAAGCGCACAGTCCCTCCGCATTTCCTTTGATAATTACTGGTTGCCGCGCTCCTTTTGAGGGATAAATATGGAGCATCGGATAATCTTCAGGTAGTTCGCTCATAGAAAAATTGTGCAGGGGGATTTTCCTCGTCCCCCCATCGAATGTTTATTGGTGCAGTCGTTGTTGATGAGTAATGATGCTACGAAGCTGTTGCTGAGATTCTGGTTTGTAAGTGCGATCGCCCTCTACCACACCCAAAGCTTCCTCAAAGGGTTGTGTTGCTTCTAGGCACGACAATCCCTCAAATCCCTCGGCTTCTATTTTCACTTCGCCTGTAACAGTGTCAAAATGTATCAATATTGCCCGTTCCATAAATTACCTCCGTACTTGTTGAGTTTGCTGATGTGCTGAAAATGCGAGACGCAAAGTATGTACCTGACCATTGGTTTGTTCTGTGATGGTGCATTCTCCCAGATGTTCTTGTAACTGGGCTGCTTTAGCGCGAACCATCTTCTGTCCGTAAGCTTGTATTAAGGTGTGCGAAAAGAAGTTTTCTCCTAGTCGGGGTACAGTTTCATAGGCATCATGGATGAGTTGATACATCCCTGCCTCTTGATCCCACCTAAACCCGATATCTGCGCGGACACTTAAACTACGGCCAGGGACAACAATCTCAGCACTTTTCCCCTGGGAGTCGTCGTAATAACCTCTCAGCGATTGTGGTTTTTCATAAACTTGGACAGTAAGCTGCAAATCTTGTAGAGCTTGTACTAAACATTCACGGTTAGTTAGTTTTGTGGTGACAGTTGAAAAGTGCGACATTTCCTACCTCTAAATACTGTGGACTGGTAAATTAATGCGAACAGTGGTGATAGACAAGGAAGCAAAAAGTTCCTTCCCCTCTTAGTTCCGTAGCAAGCTTGGGAAGTGTGGGCGCATTGTCTTCCTCTACAACGCCACTTGACGCCAGTCGCCTCTCCCAAGGGGAGACGCTGCGCGAACAAGTCGGGAAACCCGCCCACAGCGCTGGCTCTTTTATGCCGGGAAACCCGTCCACCGCAGTGGCTCCTCCACACCTCACTTTCGATCAAGGACGATACAGATACGTTCTCGATTGTTTTTTCTAACGAAGTTTGAGAGACATCGCTGTAGCTCTGGTTAATCCCATGCCTTCATCACTTGCTAATCGTTGAAGATGGCGTTGTTCATCCAGAAGCTTGGAGCAAATTTCATCCATTTTTTCCTGTAACCGAGAACGCCCTTGTGAATCCAGCTTTTTGGCATCCACAGAAGCGTTTTCGAGAACATTTTCTAGATGAGTCATCATTTGTTCAAGGCTGCTACCTGCTTCAAAACTGGCGTTAGCCAAAAGCATTTGGACTTTTTTGAAATGGCGTTCCATCTTCTTCTTGAAGTTGACTGGCTTGCGTCCTGGTTCCCAATTACTCAAATCTTCGAGCAACTGGGCTGCTAGTTGTTCACCGAGAGCGATCGCTGATTCCCTCAGTGTTTGTTCTAAATTTCTGTCATACTGTTCGATAAACCGAGTTATTTGCCCTAAGCATTCAGCTTGTTTCTCTGAGAGTTGTTCACTGATGGCGGGAATAATGACAGGACGACCAATTACTACTTGTAAATAGTCCTCTAGTTCCTCTAAACAGGGAAAAGCTTTGGCTAAGTTCTGCTTAACTTCTTGTTGTTGTTCTACAGATAACTGCCAAGCATTGAGTGAAAGAAATTTGTCAATACGTTCTTGATAGTCTGTGTACCCCTTTTCATACTCTTCTTTCAGTTGAGTGCGTAAAACAGGTGCAATATTATCTCGAATTCCGATTAGTTGATTCCAGACCAAGGGCGCTAAGTCTATAGAACAAATCCAATCACCATTGTCATAATTCATCCATTCTTGGACTGAAGCAATTTCTTGCCTTAATTGGTTTGCTGCTTCGTCTAAAGCTTTGAAAACTTTGATGCCCTTTAAACCAACTTCTGAGGTTGTAACCTTCACTAAGTCAGATTCTTGTTCATCTTGAGAATATTTGAGAACATCTGTCCATTTTGGAGCATTACTCTTGGTTGTCTTCTTTAACTGAATCTTGAAACGAATGCGAGTTTTATTCAACTTAGAGATGTTATATCTTTCAACAACAGCGTCTTTTAGAAAGGTTCCGCTTGAATTTGTAATCACTGCTTATACCACATCCACTAGGAATAATAATGTTTTTTACCTCGGTATAATAAAGCGTAAGCTTTACATTTTTGCCACTAACTTAGGCTATAACTTTATTCACACAAATCATTTAAGTGGTTACTAAATATAGATAAATTTGATTGTAATTTAAAAAAAAATGAGACTAAAAAGCTGCTAGAATCAGATTGTTAGCCGAAATATTGTAAAAAAAAGACAGGCTTTCTATACTTAGTAAGTAGTTATTAAAGTGAGCAAACGTTTAATAAGACATTATCTATTTCGATTTAATAATCTAGCAATCATAAGCTAATCGTCATTTATTTTTCCAGATTTATTCGCTTGTAGTAAGGGCTTAAGCCCTGCTTTCATGCAACTTAAATGCTCATTAGCTTATTTGATTTGTGAAAACCACAAGGCACAGAACCCCAATTTAGCTAAAAATCGGGGTTCTCATTGTTCACGAATGATTAATCGCAATTGTGTGTCGAGATTGCTATACACAATTATCACCGGATAACTAGTATCCGTTGTCTAGCCCGTGAGCTAGAAACATAGTACAAACGATTAAACTCTCTAATCTTTGCCAGTACTGCCTTACTGTCAGCTTCCTCCCCTCTTTGCAAGCAGCCACAAACACAGCCTCCGGTGACTTGACCCCTTTCCACGTTCGTAATGCTTCCTTCAAATAAGCGATGTCTGCGACAAGCCGCTAAAAGCGTCTACGTACCCGGTACATTCTGCCAACACCGCCTAACTGTACGTTGAATCTCTGCGTTTAGCCGAAACTGTGGAGTACAAGGTATTTCTCGTAACTGCTGCAAAACGAATTGTACTTCTTGCTGACTTGGCTGAATGGATTTTGATCTACCGTAGGAGCAATTCATGAATTGCCTTACATTGCGTACTTGATGTGTAAGTCCTGATTTATAAAAATTTTCGCGCACGTCACCATAAGGTCTAGTAAATCAGATTATGTATTAATACGTATTTAAATGTATTAAATATTGTTTTATACTGAAGATGGTTTTTAGCGATCGCTACGCCCGTGATGCCCTTCCCTACGGGACGCTAGGGGCGAATACGATCTTGCTATGCGTAGCGTTTCACAGAGAAGGCAATCGCTCGTTTTTTAGCCGGACTCACAAAATCCCATCCCGTTGCTCCCATCTCTATGTTATTTATCAAACAAAAATACCTGCCCTACAGGATTGCATTTTTCAGTGTGGGAGTAACCTTGTTAGTAAAGCTGGGACTAGAGCATATAACTGGAATTACAAGTTCTTTCAGCTTGTGGCTAATTGCTATCGCTATAAGTACTTGGTACGGTAGTATCATTTCAGGATTGACATCAGTGTTTTTGGCTGCTTTAGCTAGTCATTACTTTTTTACAAACCCATCTTCTACTCTCAATAGTTTGGAATTTGTATTATTTCTTATCGAGGGTCTATTAATCAGTGCGCTAACTGATAACTTCCAGTCAAGTAAACAGCAGTCAGATACTGATAAAACAGAAGCCCAAATCAATCTAAAAGATTTATTACAGAGTCAGCGTTCACTTCGTCAAGGTGAAGAACTATACCGAACATTAACCCAAAATCTACCCAATGGAGTAGTTTTTCTCTTTGATCGAGATATGCGCTTTATGGGTGCTGAGGGTACAGAACTGCAAATCTTTGGTTTACCAAAAGAGGAGTTCCAAGGTAAAACGCTGCACGAAACTGTTCTCCCTGAGACTTACGAACTGATAGAACCAGCTTATCGTAGTACCTTACAGGGTACCCCAATGTGTATTGAAATCCCTTATAACAATCAAGTTTATCTAGTACAAACTTTTCCAGTCAAAGATGAAAATAGCAAAATTCTGACGGGCTTGGCAATCTTCCAAAACGTCACGAACCGCAAACAAGCAGAAGCAAAAATTATCAAGTTAAACCAAGCTTTAAATCGACGAGTTAAAGAACTACAGACTTTGTTAGAGGTGATTCCAACTGGTATTGGCATTGCAGAAGATCCAGAATGCCGAACTATTCGAGCTAATCCGGCTCTTGCCAAACTGCTGGGCATACCTGTTGACGCAAATGCCTCTCTCAGCGCTCCTAATGATGAACGTCCAACTAACTTTAAAGTTTACCAGGATGGCAGAGAACTAGCTCCAGAAGAACTGGCTATGCAATATGCTACCACTCATGGTGTGGAAATACTGGATTCTGAGATTGAGGTGGTTCGTGATGATGGTGTAAGAATTAACCTGTCGCAGTATGCTGCCCCTTTATTTGATGAAGATGGAAAAGTGCGGGGGTGTGTAAGTGTATTTCTAGATATTACCCAGCGCAACCAAGCAGAAAGAAAATTGCAAGCTGCTAGAGATCAGTTGCAGACTGTACTGGAGGCTGTACCTGGAATTGTATCTTGGGTCAGTTCCGATTTATGCTATCTAGGTGTCAACAAGCACTTAGCTGATAGTTTTAATTTGTCTCCCGAAGCTTTTGTTGGTCAGGATATTGGTTTCTTAGCTAACGGTAATGGGTTTCGTGAGTTCGTGCAAAATTTCTTTGCTGGAGATCAATCTGAAGCATTATATGAATTGAAATCCATAAGCGCAGATCGTAGCTATTTAATTGTGGCTCAAAAATATGACCAGAACAGAGCCGCATTTTTAATCGGCATTGATATCACTGAACAAAAGCGTGTAGAGGAAGAACTCAGACAAAAGACTGAGGAACTGGCAGAAATAAATCGAGTAAAGGATGAATTCGTCGCTGTCTTGTCTCATGAGTTACGTACTCCCATGCATAATCTCCACGGCTGGGCGCAACTATTGCTAACTGAATCTGAGATGGATGAAGCACTGAAAATTGAGGGACTGGAAACGATTGAGCGGAATGCCCGTCTACAAGTTCGCTTAATTGACGATTTGTTGGATCTGGCTAGGATGCAGAAGGGCAAGATGAATTTGGAAATCGAACCTGTTGACCTAGCAAGTGTAATTCGGTCAGCAGCAGATACTATTCGATTGTCAGCCGAAACAAAGGGCATTCAAATTAAGTTACATCTTGATGCTGTGTCCAACGTTTTAGGTGATGCCATTCGTTTACAACAGGTGGTTTGGAATTTGCTTTCAAATGCAATCAAGTTTAGTTCCAAGAATGAAAGTGTAGAGGTCAGATTGGAAGAAGTTGAGTCTCAAGCTCAGATTACTGTTATCGATCGAGGCAGGGGCATAGAAGCAGGATTTATACCATTCGTCTTTGAACGGTTTAGTCAGCGTGATGCTTCCACTACTCGTTCTGCTGGTGGATTAGGGTTAGGACTTGCGATCGCTCTGACAATTGTAGAACTCCACAATGGCAATATCACAGCAGCCAGTGCGGGATTCGGCAAGGGTTCTACATTTACGGTGAGGCTACCTATCGTAACAATGACAACGCAGTTGAGTAATGAGGAACTAGTAGTAGGAGAATTGCTGCATGGTAATCAGAAAATTACCCAATTGCAGAACTTGTGCATTCTGGTTGTGGATGACGATGCAGATGCTCGGATGTTAATGCAGACTGTTCTCCAAAGCGCCGGGGCAGATGTATTAGTGGCAGCATCAGTAAAAGAAGCATTGGCAGTTTTAGAACAGCGCTCGCCCGCTCTACTGATTAGTGATATCAGTATGCCAGATGAGGATGGCTTTACCTTAATTCATCAGGTTCGCTCCCGCACTATAGAGCAAGGGGGACAAATTCCAGCGATCGCTCTCACCGCTTTTGCTGAAGCCAAAAATGAGCAACGTATTTTAAAAGCAGGGTTTCAACTTTTTATTGCCAAGCCAATTAAGCCAATGGAACTTGTGGACAAGATCATTGAGGTATTAAAAACTTGATTAAATGTCAATTCCTTTCTATTTTAACCAGTGCATAACCTCTAGCGTTGCTGTCCTAGTCTGAGTAGGCGGTCATTTAAGGCGATTCTTCCTAACGGGACTTAAACAAAAATCAAGCCCAAATATAGCCCAAACTGGCTTTATAAGAAGCAAACAGGTCACGATTGAGAGTCAACCAATCAAAAAATCGGAAAGACATAGCTGTTCTAAAGGCTTCCAAAGCTTCAGTAAAAGTGTTTAAAGGTTTGGTAGCCCACCTTCGTCTTAACCCACCAGTCATTTGATGCCAAAGAATAAAAGTATAGGCACAGAAAACTAAGGTAAAGTGTCGAGTTAGACTTCTTTTATCTCGGACTTGATATTCTTTTAGCCCTAACCATCCTTTGGCTTCCCTATAAAAAACTTCTACCCAATTTCTTGATGAGTAAGTGTCAACTATCCACTGTGGTGTGACAATTGATGAGGAAATATTAGTAATGAAATAGTCAATATCAGTAGCTTGTGAGAAAGTCGCAGCGTTCATGACGATAGCAATATTGCGCTTTCCATTTAGATTTGATATCTCTACTTCTTTAGTTACTACCCATAATGTTTTAGGTTTATCTAAGTTTAGTTGAATTTCTGTAAAAGCCTCTTGGGGTAAACTCTGTGCTAACTCATCTAGTCTAATTGCTTGTTGAATATTATCTGTTTGACTAACCGTCACTTTTCGGTTTTTAGCTAATCCTCCTAAATACTTTAATTCCCGCTTCTCTAACTCTAATAAGAAGGATGTATTGTTGCCATATCCCG
>NZ_JAIVFS010000018.1 GCF_020829645.1 Nostoc mirabile CHAB5784
GTCGCGGATAAATGGGTAATGAGGTATGCGTGACAAGCACCAAGTCATTGAGGAGCCGTGTGAAGGGAAACCTTCATGCACGGTTTTGAAGACCAACGGGGTTGGTGACAACCTCGTTGAGTTTAATAAATAACGTTTCTCAAACCAGAAAGCAACATTAACAAGACCAATCAATACAGGCACTTCCACCAGAGGCCCGACGACGGCAGCAAAAGCAACACCCGAATTAATGCCAAATACTGCGATCGCAACTGCGATCGCTAGTTCAAAATTATTTCCGGCGGCTGTAAAAGCTACACTTGCGGCTCTAGAATAGTCTGTCTTAATCCGCCAAGCCATGTAAAAGCTAACCAGAAACATGATCACGAAGTAAATGATCATCGGAATTGCAATCTTCACCACATCCAGGGGTATTTGAACGATCAAATTCCCTTTCAAACTGAACATAACCACGATTGTAAATAACAGAGCAATCAGCGTGATCGGGCTAATTTTAGTCACAAATTTCTCATGATACCACTGCTTGCTTTTCACCTTCACTAGGAAGAAACGAGTCAAAAATCCCCCTAAAAAAGGAATACCAAGATAAATAAACACACTTTGGGCAATCTCGGCAATGCTTACATTAACAACACTGCCTTGTAACCCAAACAGTGGCGGCAGTACAGTGATGAAAAACCATGTATAAGGACTATAAAAAATGACTTGAAAGATACTGTTGAAGGCAACCAATCCAGCCGTGTATTCTGTATTGCCTCGTGCCAAGTCACTCCACACAACTACCATTGCAATACAACGGGCTAATCCAATCAGAATCAATCCTGTCATGTATTCTGGATAACCATGTAAAAAGGTAGCCGCCAGAGCAAACATCAGAATTGGCCCAATGATCCAATTCTGAATTAGCGATATACCGAGAATTTTGCCGTTGCGAAATACATCCCCTAATTCTTCATACCGCACCTTAGCTAGAGGTGGGTACATCATCAAAATTAATCCAATGGCGATCGGTATATTGGTTGTTCCTACTTGGAACTGGTTGATAAAGGCTTCTACTCCCGGAAAGAAATAGCCCAGAGCAACACCGATAGCCATTGCTAAAAAAATCCACAAGGTTAGGAAGCGGTCAATAAAGGAGAGGCGTTTTAAAGTCTTTTTGTTCATACAGCCTCCATACACCTTACATTATTAGGACTTACGCACGAGTTACGGAATAACGTGATAGTCTTTAGCGTAGGCGTAGCCCGCCGCAGGCATCGCCTCTGTAATGGGATAGACCGTGCTGGAACCATCAATTTTAATTGTTGCTGTTGGGGAGCATCCCAATGCAAGCAAATTTACCAAGTTAGCAGGTAGTCATTGCGAATGGAGCGTTCGCGGTAGCGTCTCGTAAGAGAAGCGGAATGTTCGCCCAAGGCGTTCCCGAAGGGTAGCAATCGCAGCATCTAGACTTTGCGATTGCTTCGCTTCATTTCATTACGCTCGCAATGACAAAATATGTTTTTACACATTTGGGATGCTCCCTTGCTGTTGCAGCCTTACCAGAATCTCTTACCTCAGTAACCTTCTGTGACTGCTGAGTTTGAGTAGATGTGTTGGATGCTGCTGTACAACTGGTCGTCAAAGCCAACATTCCGAGTGCAAGAGCCAATTCCTTTGCTGCTGTGTTCATTGACCCCACCCCTGTGAGTTATATCAAAAGTATATCTCTATCATTTCAAAAAAAATTGATTTGTCAATCCTTAGACAACTAGAAGGAAACAAAACATTACAAAAAAAATTGATGAATTTTTAACAAAGTTTATGGGTTTAATTCCCCTGCCTAAGAAGGGCAGTATGTTTTACGGTGGGGTTCAAATCCCCAAACGCTCTTTACCAGACGCACTCGCGTTCGCTAATGCAAAACTTAATTACGAATTACGAATTACGTAGCTTGCTTCTCGCCTTTGGCGAGTATTACGAATTATTTAAGTCTCGCAGGGGGGACGAATCGGTAATATTGGGCTAAAGCGGCGGAATTCTGCTAGATACTGTTCTAAGGCAACAAACTGCGGCAGATTGAGGCTGTAGTAAATCCAGCGCCCTTCTTGACGAGCGCGAACTAAACCCGCTTCTTTCAGGGTTTTGAGGTGAAAAGACAGTTTAGACTGAGTGGTTCCCAGATGGTCGCACAGGTCACACACGCATAGTTCTTGAGAGCGCAGCAGTTCTAATACCTTAATCCGTAGGGGGTCAGACAGGGCATGAAAGCCAGCAGCGATCGTATCAGGAGTGAAGGTGCTATTAGAAGCCATCAACTTTTTTTGAAGTATTTCTTTATGGTAAAGTCTAATTGAATAGTATTAGTACTTAAAAAGACCCGAAGTGTCTGATCAAAAAAGTCCACCAGCAGTAATTGGAGTAGTGTCTTGTTTTTGAAGATTTATTGATAATGATAATTGCTTGACCGAGTTTTTTTGGTATTCGTCCTGTAATTGCTATTAGTTAACTAACTAACTTAACTAGCGTACAGGCGCAAGCTTTTTTCGACCAAGGAGTTAAGGCTTTGTCCCTCTTTCTTTGCAAGAAATACAATTTTTTTGTGTAAATCAGGGTCAATTCTCACCATGAATTTACCTGAGAATGGCTTATCAGCCTCCTCTCCACGTTCTCTACAAAAATCTAAATAATCATCCACTGAATCAGAAAAAGCTTGTTTTAGTTCGTCTACGCTACTACCTTGAAAAGTAATCACGTCCCGAATATTAATTACTTCACCGTGAAAAATTTCTGCCTCAGCATCAAATTCTACAGATGCTTCATATCCTTTATATTTCATCGTTTTCAGTCCCCGCTTCTTTAATCCCCGCTTCTGTCAAGAACCGCCGCATCGACTTAACAGCACCTTTGTCAGTTTCTTTTTCAGGGTGTGGTCTGTGAAATGTAGCTCTTATATCATTAAGAGCAAATCTGACTCTTGACCCTCAACATCTGATACCTCTGCACCAAGAGCAACTAATAAAGACTCTATATCACTCCAGAAAATATTTGATCTGATGGGGTTTTGAAAAAGGGCATCAAGAGTTTTTTGGTGTTTACTGTTAAGTTCCATTTTGATAGTATCATATACTGATACTATGATTTCCGAAAATTGTTACACTTTGCAAAATCTTAAAGATTAAGGTAACAGTTACAAAACTGTACTTCCGACTTCCGACTTCTTTAACCTACTTTGATTTCTTCTCGCCTACTTACGAATTACAAATTACGAATTATTTTAAGGTTTATAGTCGATTTTTAGTTGGAATCACAATCATCGAGAAATAGGGTACTTCGGCTGGATCAACTTCATCCAGAGGTATGATGCGTTGCTGTGATGTTGATGCCCGCTCAATATATCTTGCCCGTGATGCTAGCCCTAATTTATGCAAGATATCTCGTACTTTGGTAAAGTGACGACCTAGCTTCATAATTGCTGCTGCGTCGGTCATCAGCAGATGTGTAGTCAATTCTTCTGCTGGCAATGGTGCGGGTAAGACTGTGAGAATATCGGTGTAGTAGGTGAAAGGTACACCCAAGGCTACCGGACAAGCCATCAGCGAAGAAACTCCGGGGACAACTTCTGTTTCATACTGGTCACATAACCGGGTGAACAGGTACATGAATGAGCCATAAAAAAATGGATCACCCTCGCATAGCACCACGACATCTCGACCGGCTGCTAAATGGTCGGCGATTGGTTCAATTTCCTTGTCATAAATAGATTTTGCCTTTTCTGGTTCCAAAGCGCGGGGGAGATGAAATAACACCTCAATTTGATTGCCAGGAAGATACTGCGCCACGATCGCTCTAGCAATACTTTCTTTATCTGTGGCTGATTGATAGGCTACCACAGGAGCCGCACGTAATAACCGCAGTGCTTTCAGAGTCAATAGTTCGGGATCGCCTGGGCCGACACCAATTCCATAAAGACGACCTTTGGTTTTCATATTCATTCTTCCTCCGTTGCCAAGGCGTTAACTGCTGCGGCTGCGATCGCACTTCCACCGCGCCGACCATGTAAGGTTAAAAATGGTACATTTCTGCTGTCTGCTGCCAACGCGGCTTTCGATTCGGCTGCACCGACAAAACCAACTGGAAAGCCTAAGATAATAGCAGGTTTCGACGCTCCTTCATCGAGCATTTCTAATAGCCTAAACAGTGCTGTGGGCGCATTGCCAATTGCGATCACTGATCCTTCAAGGTGCGATCGCCATAATTCTAGGGCTGCCGCCGACCTTGTAGTATTTAGACGCTGGGCAATTTCTGGCACTTCCGGCTCGTTGAGGGTACAGATAACTTGATTATTTGCCGATAACCGCCGCCTGGTAACGCCATCGGCAACCATCCGGCAATCGCACAGAATTGGCGCTCCTGCTGCTAGTGCTGCCCTTGCAGATTGTACTGCTGTTGGTGAATATCCCAAGTCAGTGACAATATCCGTCATTCCACAGGCATGAATGAGACGCACAGCAACTTTTGCTACATCTGGCGGCAGCACATCTAGGTTCGCTTCTGACCGGATGATTGCAAAAGAATTACGGTAAATTTCGTTGGCATCTCGGATGTAGTCGGGCATTCGATTTGGGATTTGGGATTTTGGATTGATTTGTTAATTAACCGCAGAGGCAATAGAGTTGCCAGTGCGTTGGGCGGGTTCCCCGACTTGTTCGCGCAGCGTCTCCCCTTGGGAGAAGCAACTGGCGCAACACAGAGAAAGAGAAACAGATTTCTAAGTATTGATTAAATTCAGGATTTACGCAAACTACCTCTCAAACTTTTATTTCTCCGTGTTCTCTGTGCCTCTGTGGTTCAATTTTTCTGCATATCGATTAGCAAATTCCCCAAAAGACTCATCAGAATTTAGGCGTTGAATTTTATGTACATATAGCATCCGCTCTATTAATGCCGGTAGCTCGGCAAAAGTTACATTTTGATACAGTTCACGTCCGAATTTCTGGTTGCTGTCACCAACATAAACGTGATAGCCCTCCACAGTTCCATTATCAGCCTCAATGCTGACACCAAGCAGAGTAATATCACTCTTGCTATGCTGGGCGCAGGATTTTTCGCACCCGCTAAAGTGGATATTAACAGGGCAATCCAGAGTGAGGCGAGTTTCAAGATACTTTGCTAATGCTAATGCATGAGTTTTGGTATCCGTGGCAGAAGCGGCGCAACCCTTTTTTCCAGAACAGGCAACTAATGCACTCTTGATGTTAGTTGCTGAGGAATCTAATCCTAAGAAAGCAATTTCACTTTGGACATCAGCAACCCATTGCTGAGAAATATCTGTTATCAGCAAATTTTGCCAGGGGGTTAACCGAAGAGTGCCGCTAGCGTATTTTGTTGCTAAATCTGCCAAACCCCGCATTTGGCTACTCTCCAGTCGCCCAAGGGGTAAGACGACACCAAGATAAAATAAGCCTTTCTGACGTTGGGGGTGGATGCCAATATGCTGATACTTAGCATCTGACCTCTCCCCCAACCCCTCTCCTGCAAGGAGAGGGGAGAATTTCTCCCCCTTCCCTAATAGGGAAGGGGGTTGGGGGGTTAGGTCACTGTACAAAAGAGGGAAAGGTAGACGCTGTTCAACTTGCTGGAGATAATTTTCACAACCCAAAGTATTCAATAACTCTAAGAGCCGTAGCCGACGCTTACTTGTAGTATTACTATGAGCTAGATAGACCTCTGCCAAAGCTGCCAAGACGGGCAAACATTTCTCTGGTGATAACAAAATTCCCATATCGCTGGGCGGTTGACCTTTTGCACCTACACTGAGATAAAGGCGGAAGTAAACATTACCGTTAACTAAGACAGCAGCAAATAAGATATCATTCAAGCGATCGCACACCCGAATTATCCCACCACCATCAAAGCAAACGCTAAATTTTGCCGACAGTCCCGAAAGCGCCGGATGTGCAGCAATATAATCATCCCAACCTTGGACAAAAGGGCGGGTGTCGATTAATTCTAGCGGGTCGATACCAGCAGTTGGGCTGGTCATAACATTGCGGATGTGGTCTACAACAGGATTGCGAGAACCCAATCCTATATTCTGTAGATGTTTCAGAACCTCAGCATTTATCCCCGTGCGGATTTCGCGGACTTGTAGATTAGCTCGATTAGTCACATCTACATAGCCGCCACCGTGCTGTTCTGCTATATCTGCGATCGCACGGCACTGCTGACTACTAATAATTCCACCTGGTATTCTAATTCGAGATAATATACCATCGGCGGCGGGTGTCGCATAAAACAAGCCAGGACAAGCGGCAAATCCAGAAAGCAAACTTGTAACTCCTTCCCCGTGCAACGCAGGGAGTAGACGGTGAGTGTGTCTTGAAGACATCTTGAGAGTTGGCATTCTGACTTGGGCGATCCCATCACAGCTGCGGCACAGTCCCGGAATTTCACCGGAGTTTCCCAACTCCAAGCTTTAGTAATTTAGCACGAGAACGTAGTCATAAAATTTAATGCTTCATATTTTGAATCAACCTATAGCAGTTCTCGCTTGCGTCAAATACAGGTGATCGTAGGGGCTAAGCTTTGCTCATTAGTGTCAACTTAACGTAAAAGTCATGTCCCGCAAGGAACTGAAGTTCCTTGGCTTTTAGCGAAAGTCTTCTTTTAATGACTAAATATAGCCAAAAATCTTTAGTCTACTTCAGTAGACTTTAGCTAAAAGCCAAAGAACTTTAGTTCGAGGCGGGCGAGGAAGCCAACAGTTAAGCTATTTCTAGTTAAGTTGACACTTGTGAGCAATGCTGTGCCCTTACCGTGTATCGTCTCCACGCCCAAAGACGTGAGTTCGACGGCTCATGTAGTAACCGCCTAATTAGCTTAATAAAAAAACCTCTCCCTGGTTTTACTACGCAAAACCGTCCCTCTCCGAGTCGGAGAGGGACAGATTTGAACGAAAAACATAATTTTGAGCCACTTTCCAATAGCGCGAGAACCGCTTGAGGTCAATATAGCCATCATAGTCAAAAAATGGTTCTACTTCTAGCACTTCCACTGCTATAGAACCGTCCATTTGATTGCAGATATCATCAAATCGGGGACTCGGACTGTTAGCTGTGACAACTAAATTCGCATCATGTTCTTGAGCAAAAGCTAAAATTTCTTGTGCCACATTACCACGACGGATAACAACGGGTAACTCTAGCAAACATTCGTAGATAAAAGCGATGCGTTTGAGACTCAGTTGCCATTCCTCTATCAAAGCCTCGTCCCAAACCCAGATAGCTGGGGCATCCGGGTATTTTTGTAGTACAGGGTTGTATGGACTGAGGCAATCTCCATGTACCCAAACAATTGGTTTAGTCATTAGTCATTAGTCATTAGTCATATCATGTCCGGCTAATTAGTTACAGTTACCACATCTGTGCAAAAATCGGAAAACCCTCTTTCCCCCAGCAAGAATAGCAAGAACAGCAAGAACTGCGGTCTTAATGATAAGTCTTTAACCGGACACGATATCAATGGTCAATAGTCAAGAGTTATTTATTATTCTCTTCCTTGTCTTTCCCTACTCCCGTTGCTCCCCTTCCCTTTCTTTCCACGCTGCCAACTTTGGCTATTGGCTTGTTTGCTAAATTTTCCTTTAGGAAAAAGTCGCTGTTCTAATTCTTCATAGCTGCCTTCAAAATCACAATGACCATAAAGGGGACATTTTTGGCAATAAACGCCTTTGGTGTAGCGTTCTAAGTTTTCACGATTGAAAAAATACGGTTTCTGACTAAAAGTGCTGGCAACCCACTGCCATGACATATTATTACTAGCAGGATCTCCATCTAAAAGGTGTTCAAGAAACCATTTAGCTCCAGCTTGCCAACGAATACGCCACCAATGGACAATGTAAGCTGCTAGCCACATCCGGGCGTGGTTATGTAGATAGCCAGTTTCTTTCAAGTCACGGCTAAAACTGTCGATGCAAACTCTACCTGTGGTTCCTTGTCTGATATCTTGCGGCAATTCGGGTGCATATTCAGCCACAGTGTAACCAGTTTTGTACTCTTCCTGGTCTTTCCAGATTCCATCTCCTAAGTTGACATATAACCGTTGCCAGTAGTCGCGCCAACCTAACTCGTTAATTAATTTCGTAGCATCATCTTGGTGCTGTACTCGTTCCAGGACATAATCTCGAATTTCTCGCAAACTCAAAACGCCATAGCGGATGTAAGGCGAAAGTCGCGTGACTGCACCTGTGAAAAAATTACGTGTTTGTGCGTAGTTTACTGCATCAATTTTTTGCAGTGCTTTTTGTGCAGCTTTGCGTCCCCCTACGGTTTGACTGATGTGGTCATCGCGTTGTGCTGCATCTGGGAATTGTTCACGCAGGTAGGCTACCAATTCATCGCGGTTGGTAAATTCGCGTTGCATATCTTTAGTCATGTGAACTTTGAAGGGTGAGAATAAATAAAAATACGGCGTTGCTGAATCATGGGATGATTTAGCTCAATTTGGAACGAGTTTTCAATGGTTTCAACCGCAAATTCATCCCGAATTTATGCAACGCCAAAAATACTTGTAGGTTAAGTCATAACACTAACTCAAGAATATATCTTCTGCTAGATTCAGAGTAACTTGCTAAAACATTTGTTGAAAGTGATTTGACTTAATACAGCATTTCATTAATTCGTAGCGAATTAAATTTGGCAATAGCTTGCAATGCCAATGCATCCCAATACAATCTTAATGCGTCCCTCTGCAATGCCAATGCATCCCGATACAATCTTAATGTGTCTCTCTGCAATGCCAATGCATCCCGATACAATCTTAATGCGTCCCTCTGCAATGCCAATGCATCCCGATACAATCTTAATGCGTGCCCCTACATTAAATCAGTGAACAGTCAACAGTTATATGTACAATTCTAAAGCGATTCCAATCTCTCACACCCTATCATGAGCAATATTCCCCAAGTCGGACAACCAGCACCAGATTTCTCCACTCCTGACCAAAATGGCAATTCAGTCACTCTCGACGACCTCAGCAGTCAATGGGTTGTCCTTTACTTCTACCCAAAAGATGATACACCCGGTTGTACCACCGAAGCGAAAGATTTCACCGAATTGTATCAAGACTTCAGCGAACTAGGAGCGAAAATCTTAGGCGTGAGTCCAGATTTGGGTAAATCCCATTGTAAATTTATCAGCAAACATAACCTGTTAATCACCCTCTTGAGTGACTCAGAACATATTTTGACAGAAGCCTACGGTGCTTGGCGCTTAAAAAAATTTATGGGCAAAGAATATATGGGTGTTGCTCGCTCAACTTTCCTAATTTCACCTGATAAAATTATTGTTTATGCTTGGCCGAATGTGAAAACCAAAGGTCATGCTCTGGCAGTTTTAACTAAATTACGGGAATTAGCAGCAACGCAAAGTCCTAAATGAGTTAGGCAAACACAATTGGATGCAGGTATAGTTACAGCAATGCTACGTCAATCATATAGTAATAAAGCACGATGTGAGCAGCTTATTTGAGCAAGCGATCGCCGATGCACTGAACTCAGTCAATCCTCAAAAAGTTCTGGAAGGCAAAGTCGCTAATGCTATCATCCAGGCAGGGTTTGATTTAGTTAGTTTTAATAAAACAGTGGGTCTAAATGGCGAAGTGGGTGAAATCGATGTGGAAACCAGTAACGCTATCATCGAAGTAACAACCCAAACTGCTCGAAAGTTGAAGCAAGTTCAAAAGTTGATATCAAACTTTGACTTGAATCCCTTGAACAAGCCAGTTATTCTCTATGCACCCAATTATAAATTTACTCCGGCTCAAGATATCATCGCTACTGGCAGTTATGTAGTTTATAGTCAAGATGAATTATTAGAATTATTATCCATACTAGGAGTATAAGTGATGCCAGAACCCATTTCCCTAATTTCTAGTGCTGAGATTAAACCAGGAGAATTTTTGAGTTTTCTGCAATATTCTGGAGTATTACTACATCCAGATAATGTATATGATGGACGTATTTCTAGAGATAATACTCATGTTTGGATTGTTTTAGATAACACTGAATTAAAAAATTTTAATCCTGATGAAATTGAACTCATAACCCAGAAACTTACAGCTAAACCTCAGACTCACATTCTGCTTGATGTCAGCAAAACTTCAGGAAGTGAGCAACTAGCGCTAGAGTTTGCATGTAAGTTTGCTAAAAAATGGTCTTGTATTGTTTACAACTCAAATTATAAAATCTACTCACCACAAGAATTATTGGAGTTATGCCCAGCAGAAGCAGGCTTTGTTTTGGGAGTAGATTCAAAAGTTAATCCCATATAGACTCGATTAAAATATCTTAAAGTCTGGTGAAGTTGCTCTAGAAACTGCCAGCGTGATGATTGAAGCAAGGAATTAGACTTTTCGCAATTTTAAATAAACATGATTCAAGTCATCCAAGCCCAAAATGTCACTCTTGCCTACTTAAAGGAAAAATTTGCTCTATATAAATCTGAAAATGAGCAATTTTTTACAGAGTGGTTTGACTACATACCTAAAATTTCCGAATTAGAAAAGCAATCCTTAGACAGAGTTAAAAATAACTATCTCAATGTGCTTGAAAATGCTCCTCTTTTAGAAGAAGCAGTAAAATTGGTAGTATTATCTCCGTTGCTAGATTTAGCTGGTTTTTATCGTCATCCTTTTTACATCACTACAGAACAAAGTGTAGAAATTAGCGAAGAAGTTATCATTGATAATGAAGTAAACACAGAAGATACTAAAGAAATTATCAAAGGCAAAATTGATGTCTTAGTTCTTCAAAATCAGCTATGGTTACTAATCATTGAATCTAAGAGGTCTAGTTTTTCCTTGGCAAAGGCGATTCCTCAAGCACTAACTTATATGCTGGCAAATCCCCACCCGGAAAATCCTGCATATTCCTTAGTAATGAATGGAGAAGATTTCCAATTTATGAAGTTGATAAAACAAGATAAACCAATATATGCTTTATCTGATAGATTCACTTTATATAGACGCGAAAATGAATTGTATAAAGTTTTGAATATATTAAAAAAAATAGGTCAAGTTTTAAGTTAATTATCTTTGATATTCCTATTTATGGTAATAGAAAATTGTTATAATATTTATACTGCATCTTTAAAATGAATTATGGTTCAATTTATCCAAGCACAAAATGTCGGGCTTGCTTATTTGGAAGAAAAATTTAGTCTACAGCTAGCCGAAGATGATGCATTCTTCACAGAATGGTTTGAAAATTTACCGGAAATTACAGATTTAGAAAAGCCAGATTTAGACAGAATAAAACTTAATTTTCTCCGTTTAGTCAAGCGTCCTCCTTTGTCAGAAGAAACGGTGAAATTAGTAGTTTTATCTCCTTTACTCAATTTAGCTGGATTTTATGATGAGCCTTTTTATATGAGAGGCGAACAATCAATAGAAATTTCTGCGGAAGATGAAGGAGAAGTTATTAGAGGTAGAATTGATATTTTAGTTATTCAAGAACAATTCTGGTTGTTAGTAATTGAATCTAAAAGGTTTAGCTTTTCTCTTTTAGAAACCATACCTCAAGCACTTGTTTACATGTTGGCTAATCCAAGTCAAGACAAACCTACTTTTGGATTAGTAACAAATGGTAGTGATTTTATTTTCTTGAAACTTACCAAAGAAAATCAGCCAAAGTATGCTATGTCTGACCAATTTACACTTTTGAAACGAAAAAGTGAACTGTATCAGGTTCTAAGTGTATTAAAAAAATTGAGTCAAATTTTGAGTTAATAATTATGTCTATTCTTCCTATATACCTTGATTGCCACGCTACTACACCTGTAGATGAACGGGTATTAGCAGCAATGCTCCCCTACTTCACAGAAAAATTTGGCAACCCAGCAAGTATCGGTCATGTTTACGGTTGGGAAGCAGAAGCTGCTGTTAAGCAAACGCGAGAGATTTTAGCAGCAGCAATTAACGCCACTCCCGAAGAAATTGTTTTTACCAGTGGTGCAACAGAAGCGAATAATTTAGCTATTAAAGGTGTTGCCGAAGCTTATTTTAAAAAAGGTCAGCATATTATTACTGTTGCCACTGAACATAGTGCAGTTATTGACCCTTGTAATTATTTAAAAACTCTCGGTTTTGAAATTACTATTCTCCCTGTCCAAAAAGATGGATTGATTGATTTAACTGAGTTAAAAAAAGCTTTCCGTCCTGAGACGATTTTGGTGTCGGTAATGGCTGCAAATAATGAAATTGGTGTGTTGCAGCCTTTGGCAGAAATTGGGGAAATGTGCCATGAACACAACATCATTTTCCACACCGATGCAGCCCAAGCTATTGGTAAAATTCCCCTAGATGTGCAAGCGATGAAAATTGACTTGATGTCGCTAACCGCACACAAAGTATATGGGCCAAAGGGCATTGGGGCGCTGTACGTCCGTAGGCGCAACCCTAGAGTGCAACTAGCTCCCCAGCAGCACGGCGGCGGACATGAACGAGGGATGCGGTCTGGGACATTGTATACACCGCAAATTGTCGGCTTTGGGAAAGCTGTAGAAATCGCTTTGATAGAACAAGCAACAGAAACCCAACGCCTCACCCAGTTAAGACAAAGCTTGTGGGAACAGCTTTCCCAACTTGAAGGAATTCATCTCAACGGACACCCTCAAGACCGATTGGCGGGAAACTTGAATATCAGCGTTGAGGGGGTGGATGGAGCCGCACTTTTGCTAGGATTGCAGCCAGTAATGGCGATTTCTTCTGGTTCTGCTTGCTCATCGGCAAATACTGCACCCTCCCATGTTCTGACAGCACTGGGAAACTCCCAACAGCTAGCTTATGCCTCAGTGCGGTTTGGGATTGGACGGTTTAATACCCAAGAGGAGATTGATATTGTGGCGAAACATGTGATCGCTACTATTCAAAGCTTACGCAAGACCTCTTTTATGGATTCTCGCAAAGGATTGCGCCAATCTGATCTAGCTCCTGCTGATTGAGGCGAAATTCCCCAGCAGCGATGATCCCTTCCACCTGCTTGGGATTGCGCGCGCCAACGATCGCAGCTGTCACCGCCGGATTGTTTAAAGTCCAAGCGATCGCTACTTCACCGGGGGAGCGATCGTGTTGCTTACCAATATCTTGTAACACCTCCACCAACTTCAGGTTACGAGATAAACGTGGCTCTTGAAATTCACCAAGGCTATTTCATTCTCATCTAGTCCGCCTCAGAATGAATTCTGAGTCTAATAGCACTCATTCGTCTAAAGACGACTGAGAAAAGGTTACAGTCCGTTAAAACGGACTTTAGCTATGAGCCGCAAAACTTCAGTTCTGGGCGGTTTCTGTCTAGAACGAAATAGCCCTGGTGGAAATACGACAGTCAATCACTACTTATGTAGGATGAATGTTGTGTTGATACATACTGCTTATACACTAGTGGTTTGTCTCATTAAATTTGCTGGGTTCGTAGTAGGCACTGAAGTGCTTAAAAATCTAGTAGGACTTACGCAAAATATCTCTCAAACTCTGATTTCTCCGTGTACTCTGCGCCTAATAAGGTTCGTTATTCCGTAACTCTTGCGTAAGTCCTATCTAGGACTAAAGTCCTTACTACGAACTTGTTCACCCCTCAAAATTAATGAAACAGACCACTAGACTTACTCGAAGATAGTAACAGTTGTCAGTGTTTATCAAAATACAGAAGTAATATGTCAGAAGATTTAAAAGGCAAAGTTGCGCTAATCACTGGTGCAAACAAAGGTATCGGGTATGAGATTGCACGCCAACTAGGTTCTAGAGGCGCTACTGTTCTTGTTGCTGCAAGAAATATCAAACGTGGTGAAGAAGCGGCGAATAAACTTCGTTTAAATGAGATCGATGCCCGAACAGTTCAACTTGATGTCATCGAGCAAAAAACAATCGATTCTGCGGTTAAACAAATCGAGAGCGAATTCGGAAAACTTGACATCCTTGTGAATAATGCTGGGATAATACCAAGGATACCGCACTGTTGAGCAAGGAGCGATCGTAGCAGTGAGACTTGCCACTCTACCTGATGATGGTTCTAGCGGAGGGTTTTTTGATGACAATGGCGTGGTTCCCTGGTAGAAAGTAAGGGAGCATGGGGCATTGAGCAGGAATTAGAAAACTCGGTTCATCCAGCTTTGATACTCGTTAACGAGTCTTTGAACTGGATGAATCCACCTTTTATACTCATTAACGAGTCTCTGAACTGGATGAATCCACCTTTTATACTCATTAACGAGTCTCTGAACTGGATGAATCCACCTTTTATACTCATTAACGAGTCTCTGAACTGGATGAATCCACCTTTTATACTCATTAATGAGTCTTTGAACTGGATGAATCCACCTTTTATACTCATTAATGAGTCTTTGAACTGGATGAATCCACCTTTTATACTCATTAAGGGATTTCCAAGAAATAAATTATCCAAATAAACGAACCACAGAGACACAGAGGAATAAGGAGGAGAGAGTTTTTTCGCCAGTTTTTTGAGTATTTTTTTATTTGGAAGTCCCTAACGAGTCTCTGAACTGGATGAATCCACCTCAGAACTCCGTTCATCCAGCTTGTCTCCTTGTCCTCTTCCACTCCCCACTCCCCACTCCCCATTTAATATGGATTTGAATCAATCCGTCCCCTTTTAACACTTCTGAGATAGTACCCAGAGGTTGGTCTGTTTCTCAAATTAAAGGTGTCGCCACTGCGAACTTTCCAAATTTTGTAATTGGAAAAGGTCAAAGGCGTTCGGGGTTCGCATACTTCCGGCAGATGATTGCCAAGTACAAAGTACGCGTCACCCCTACCCATAACTTTCACCAAACCGTTTTTATCCACAAGAACCGATGTACTTTCACTAACCGCTATGCCTAAAACACTGCTACATACACCGTCTTTAATTTGACGGGCAATGAAAGCCATAATTCGACCCATTCTTTGCCGCCTGTCAAAGTGCGTATCTACGATGGTTCCCTTCAAATTACTCCAATTGAAAAAGTTGTAAGTAAAAGTAATGTCCCGGTAAGGATCATCCAGTGCATCTCTAGTTTCAATGCCTTTTTCAGAAGAAGCACAAGCATCATAGACACAATCACTTTGGATCATCGCACCCGCACTAGTGCCACCAATACCACCTCCCTTAAGATAAACTGACTTAACGGCAGCCTCAACCTTGGTATCCTTCCAGTTGCGGATGTATTGACATTGGTCGCCGCCAGCAAAGAAAATTACATCAGCATTTCTGATTTTTTCATAAATCTCAGCTTTGTTTGCTTCTTCTCTATTGCGAATCAGAAGAGTTTCCACAAAGTTTACGCCCTTCATGGCATAAATTAGCCGATTGTAATCGTGATTACCATTCGTGCGGAGAACTACAACATTAACTTTAGTGCCGGAGTTACTACTTCCCCTAACTTGGTTGATCATCCACTGGATTGCATCATCGACATCGGGGCCACCCCCACCTAAGCTAAGGACTGGGCCTGCTAAGGAGGGTCTAGCATTGTCGAAACCAGAGCCAGAGGGGGAGGGAGAGGGGCGGACATCAACAGTGTCACCCAGGAAGTAGCGTTTCCAGCTTGCAATAAAACGGGTTATTAGGAAGGTTCCCATCTTCAACAACTTGATTCCTGTACTTTTCAAGCGCCTTGCTATGCTTGGGAATGCCTTTGTCATACTAAGCTTCTGGAGCAAACTGCAATTATTGCTAGGCTGTTACGCACTTTAATTGCTTATTTTTCCGTGAAATTCGTCCTTTGTCATCAGTCATTTATCAGTTGCCTTTTGTGAATAATCAATGACAAATGACAGTTTTAACGAAAAAATCTGCAACTTAAACGCGTACTAGCTTAACTCTGGCACTAGAGAGGGTAGAATTTCCAGCGTACAGGGCTTGTACTGTTTGTTAACTCAAAATAACGCAAAGTAATCATTTATTCTCTGCTCTACTCTACGAAAATCTCCATATTGCTTGTGTTGTTTATACTGCTTCTCCAATGGAAGCAATACACCACCATACACGGTAGGGGCACAGCAATGCTCATGCGTGTCAACTTAACGTGAAACCTTTGTCAAGACGTGATCTTGAGTTCATTCACTTACCATCACGATCCGCGTCACCCCACCCCGGTTTTGTCTAAAGTCAAAACCGCCCCTCCCCTTAGCAAGGGGAGGGGTTGGGGGTGGGGTAAAACGGCTGTGGGATAGGCGTTTGAGCTTAAGTTGACACCAATAAGCAATGCTGTGCCCCTACGATCGCTCAAAAAATGATATCCGAAACCCGATTAAATTTGTTCAAATTAGGACTTACGCAAAAACTCTCTCAAACTCTGATTTCTCCGTGTCCTCTGCGCCTCTGCGGTAGCCTGCGGCAAGCCACTTCGTGTCTACGTTATTCCGTAACTCGTGCGTAAGTCCTACAAATAAAATTTTAAATCCCCGACTTCTTCACAAAATCGGGGATCTATTCTTACCAGGCAATTTGCGATCGCTCTTGCACAACTCGCTGATATACTTCTTCAGTTTGCTTGGCTAATTTCGACCAGCTGAAGCGTCGCTTTAAATCCTCATAAGCGTTATCCACCAGCCATTGCCGATATCCTGGATTTTTCAAAACCTCCAAAATTCCCCAAGCTAAAGAATCGGGATTATTCACCCAAGTTACAATCCCTGTTTTGGTATGTTGCACTACTTCTGGAAAACCACCAGTATCAGAAACTACTACAGGAACCCGAGAAGCAAAGCTTTCTAAAGCCACAATCCCAAAAGGTTCGTAAAGACTAGGAAATACTGCACAGTCAGCGACAGTTTGAAATCTATCTAAGTATCTATCAGAGAGAAAACCTGTAAAATAGCAATGATGCCAAATTCCCAAATTCCAGGCTTGGTGCTTGAGATGGTCGGTATTGCCGCCACCAACAATGACAAATTTAACGTTACCTGCCATTTGGGAAAGGATCTTAGGTGCGGCATTGAGCAATATAGGTACACCCTTTTCATAGGTCATGCGACCAAGGTAGTAAACGATTTGCTCATCGTCTGTGGCGAATTGGCGGCGAAAATCCAGAGCATGAAAATCTACGTGATGCTGTTTCTTTTCGGCTCGGATACCGTTATAAATGACATCGATTTTGTCCCAAGGACTGTATAGCGCTCGTTCTACTTCTTGGCGCATATAGTCGCTACAAACAATAATCCGCCAAGCGTTGTAAGCCAGCAAGGTTTCTTTGCCATTTATATAACCTTGAATATCTGTGTGAATACCGTTATAACGCCCGTATTCTGTAGCGTGAATTGTGGCAATAAGTGGTATTTTGAAATTATGCTTGAGAGCGATCGCAGCATCTCCTACCAACCAATCATGGGCATGAATTAAATCAAAAGGCCCTTCCTCTAAAATCAACTTACCACCGTGATCTCCCATACTCAGGTTGAGATTGACTACCCAGTGGAAAAAGTCGTTACTATGTGCCACTGGCACTCGATGCACCTTTACTCCCTCAACCACCTCATACATTGACGCCTGACCAAACTCTGCTGTAATTAGGTAGACTTCATGCCCCAGCTTTACCAGTTCCGGGTACAACTCCGCTACATGCCGCGCAATTCCCCCAACAATCCTCGGCGGAAACTCCCAACTCAGTACCAGTATCTTCATCTGCTAGACTCCCCGACACTTTACAAATATCTAAAAAATTACATTCACCTAAAAATACAAGGGTGGCAAATGCAGTGAGTATGTTTACTAAAATTTTGAGATTTTTTAACAGTTATTTTGTTAAAGCTTATCAAAGGTTATCAACTGCGGGCTAGGGATAAAAAGCAAGGGCTGTTTCATTCTCATCTAGACCGCCTCAGAATGAATTCTGAGTCTAATAGCACTCAGTCGTCTTTAGACGACTGAGAAAAGGTTATAGTCCGTTTTAACGGACTTTAGCTAAAAGCCTGTGAACTTCAGTTCTGGGCGGTTTCTGTTTAGAACGAAATAGCCCTGATAAAAAGCAAGGTGTACGTAATTAAAACAATTTACCATCCCCTTGGCAATTCAGACTTTAAGGAGGGCTAACGATGCCAACAGCATGAACTCGATCGCGCCCTTCCTGTTTGGCTATATAAAGTGCTTTGTCCGCAGCATTAATCAAGTCTTGCGGTGAATTTTCGGAATTTGGCACAATGCTGACAACGCCTAGACTGATAGTAACGCGATCGCACACACTAGACTGAGCATGGGGGATCTCCAAATCGCGGACTGCTTGTCGAATAGTTTGAGCTACATAGATTGCGCCTTTAATCTCTGTATTAGGCAATAAGTCTTGATTTCTCGTTTTGTGACATAGCTTTTTACCCCACTTCCATTCCTCTCCCCGAAGCGGAGAGAGGCTTTGAAACCCAGTTTTAGTTTTTCTGTGGTTGTATGAAACCACCCTGCTTTTTAAGGGGGGTTAGGGGGGATCAATAAGTGCAAAGATACAGCAAATCACTTTTCAAACAACCTCTAAGGAAATTGTCCACCATTTTGCTTCCCAAAATGGTTTACCAACTACTTCTTCTCGAGTAATTCCTGCAAAGTCCAGTGCTGTTTGGTTGGCCTCTAACACAACTCCATTCGGCTGAAGCAATCCGATAAACTGAATGGTTTGATTGAAGATGGCACGGAATTTTTGCTCATTTTCACTTAAAGCTTGTTCTACCCGTTTGCGTAAGCGAAGCTCGTCGTAGACATCGGTAATATCTCGTCCAACCGATTGAAGTTCTACAATAGTACCCTGGTCATCAAATATCCCTCGAATAATCCATTGCGTCCACCGCACCCCTTGGTAAGCTAGGGCCCGATTTTCAATAGTGATAACGGGATTTTCTAAGCTGATGGAATTTACCAGATTAACCACACGTTCCCGGTCTTCATCAAACACAACAGGTTCATAGTGGTGGCCGATAATCTCTTCCCGCTTCAGTCCAAAAAATCGACAGAAAGCTTCATTAACGAATGAAACAGTACCATTTGGCAAGCCCCTAGCAATTAGTTCCGTTTGGTCTTCGAGGATGGCACGATAACGCGCTTCGCTTTTTTGCAGTGCGGCTTCTGCCTGTTTGCGATCGCTAATCTCAGATACTAAACCCTGAAGTACCTGAGTTTGTCCATCGGCACAGAGAACGAGATTAGCTTGGTTTCGTACCCAAATTGTTTTACCATCGCGCCTAATCATCCGATACTCGACGCTCAAAAGCTCACCGGTAGCGATCGTAGTATTTACAGCTTGCCAATAGCGGTCGCGATCGTCTGGATGAGTATAATCTGACGTTTTTACACATTTGGGATGCTCCCGTCAGACTGGCTTTCTGAAAGCTAAACCTACCAGCAGGCTGAAACTACTACACTTGAGGCTGCTGTTGACAGCTTTTGTAATTAAAATTAATGGATGTTGAAGAAGAATACAGAATTCAGAATTCAGAATTTAGAACAAGAAAACTGTGGTGGGGGACTAAAAATACCACATTCAGATACTCGCAAAATTGCTATCACTGCGCTATCCGCCACTCGGACTCCAATTCATTCTGAATTCTGACTCCTGACTCCTGAATTCTATTAGCTTTGATCCAAGCGCAGTACTGCCATAAAGGCTTCTTGCGGTACATCCACAGTACCCACAGATTTCATCCGCTTTTTACCTTTTGCTTGCTTCTGTAATAGTTTCTTCTTCCGGCTGATGTCACCACCGTAGCACTTGGCTAACACATCTTTCCGCAAGGCGGGGATGTGTTCGCTGGCGATAACTTTACTGCCAATAGATGCCTGAATTGGCACTTTAAATTGATGGCGGGGAATTAGTTCCTTGAGTTTCTCTGCCATTGCCCGCCCGACGTTGTAAGCTTTATCCCGATGGACAATCATCGCCAAGGAATCCACAGGATCGCCGTTAATCATGATATCCAACTTCACCAGAGGATTTTCACGGTAGCCGATGATGTGATATTCCATACTGGCGTAACCGCGTGATCGCGACTTCATCTGGTCAAAAAAGTCAGTCACAACTTCCGCTAAGGGTAGTTCATAAGTAAGTGTAGTTCGTCCTTGGGTGAGATATTTCATATCTTTGAAGATGCCACGGCGGTTTTGTGACAACTCCATCAAGCTGCCAACATAAGTTTCCGGGGTAATCATCTCTACTTGGACGTAGGGTTCTTCAATTCTTTCGCGATCGTTGGGAGAAGGTAAGCGGCTAGGATTATCGATGTACAGTTCCTCACCTTTGAGGGTAATCACCTTATAAACCACCGAGGGGGCTGTAATGATTAAATCTAAGTTATACTCTCGCTCTAGACGTTCCTGAACAATTTCCATGTGCAGCAAGCCCAAAAACCCGCAACGGAAGCCAAACCCCATCGCGCTAGAAGTTTCTGGTTCGTAATGTAGCGCTGCGTCGTTGAGTTCGAGCTTTTCCAAGGCTTCCCGCAAATCTTCAAATTGGTCTGCATCAATGGGGAACATCCCACAAAAAACCATTGGGTTCGCTTCTGCATAACCTGGTAAGGGTGACTCTGCTTTCGCCTTACTGAGAGTAATTGTGTCTCCTACCCGTGCATCAGCTACAGCTTTAATTGCCGCTCCCAAATAGCCTACTTCCCCAGCGTGTAGTTCATCAACTTGCTTTTGAGTCGGAGAAAGAACGCCTAACTCATCAATTTCAAATTCTTTACCAGATGCCATTAAATGGATGCGATCGCCTTTTTTCAGAGTGCCATCCATCACCCGGAAATACACAATTACTCCCCGGTAGCTGTCGTAATAGCTATCAAATATTAACGCTCGTAAGCGCTCATTTATGGTATTGGGCGGTGGCGGTATCCGCTCAACAACTGCTTCTAAAATCTCATCAATACCAATTCCTTCTTTAGCAGAGGCAAGAATCGCACCACTGCAATCTAGACCGATAATTTCTTCAATTTCGCCAATTACCCGTTCTGGTTCAGCCCCAGGCAAATCGATTTTATTCAAAACCGGTATAATTTCCAGATTACTCTCTAACGCTAAATATACATTCGCCAAAGTTTGCGCCTCCACACCTTGGGACGCATCTACCACCAATAGCGCTCCTTCACAAGCAACAAGAGAGCGGGAAACTTCATACGAAAAATCCACATGTCCCGGAGTATCAATTAAGTTCAGCACATACTGCTGACCATCCTTAGCTGTGTAGTTCATCCGGGCAGCTTGCAGCTTAATTGTAATGCCGCGCTCCCGTTCCAAATCCATATTGTCGAGAAACTGTTCCTTCATCTGTCGGTCTTCAACAGTGCCAGTAGCTTGTAGCAAGCGATCGGCGAGGGTTGATTTCCCGTGGTCGATGTGAGCAATAATACAAAAATTGCGAATGCGAACTGCGGGAACGTCAGTCATATACTATCTTTGCCTTAGCAGCAACCAAAGTTAAAAGAGCAATTTACTTAATGTATTTTAATGCTTTCTTAGCCAAGACGCTCCGTTTTTAGTGGGGAGTGGGGAGTGGGGAGTGGGGAGTCAGGAGTTAGGAGTTAGGAGTTAGGAGTTATTATTCTCCCCCTACCTCCCCTGCTTCCCCTGTTTCCCCTGCACCCTGCCCCTTGCCCTCTTCCCCTCTTCACCCCATCTTTAACTTTCGATCTAAATAGGTGGACTTTTAAGAATATTATGAAAGTCTATTTGTCGCTGCTAGTATTCAACAGCTAGGAGCGTACAATAAATGTAAATAAGTACATGTAGGGATCATGTAGGGATCATGGATAATTACCACCCGTAATTACCCATAATCACTGATTTCTCCGCAAAACTTTTAAAGCCATTGTCTAGTAAGTTATATGAAAAATGCGATTTGAAACTTAAAGCTGTTACTTTGGTGCTATTTCGGGGAACTATGTAAATGTCCCCTTGAAGATTTTTCAGTGAATTAGCCCAAATTATGAATATAACTACTTTACAAAGCTTTAGACAAAACCAATTCAGAGTATATCAAACCTATGAATATGCAAGAGAAAACTACCGAAGCGGAAAACACACGAGCCGATAAGGTAGAAATTGCTATCCGCCTGGACTCCGAGCTACTAGAGCAAATTCAGCATCTCACCAATGACCCAAGTAAAGTGATTGAGGTGGCGATTCGCCAGTGGTTGCGGGGTGAAATCCTTAGAGATGACGAACTGACCCGCACCCCTGTTCGTAAACCCGTTCCTCCTCGGGGTGAATGGAATGATTGACGCTATTAATTGGCTGTCAATGCAAGTTAAAAAGTGAAGTTTGCCAATTTGGATTTCAGATTACCAAGAAATACTCAATAAGAAACGAAAAAGCTGTAAGAATTTATGCAAAAATTTGAGCAGCTTTAGTAAAATTACGGTCGGATACCCTTTGTCTATCCAACTCAATTAATGACTATTACTGCCAATTCCCAATTGTCAAATGTATTTTCCCAAAATCTGGAACCTATTACCAGTAAGACTGATGGCTCATTAGCAACTCTAGGAGCCGAGTTGCTGTATACGCAAGATGGAGCAGGGCGCTATCTGACCTTTTGTTGGCAGCACATCGAACTCTTGGGGTTAAATACCGAAAAAATAGTTGATGAACTGAACCAGACCCAAACCTTTGCCCCGGTAGATAAGGTTACTTATTTGGAACGATTGCACCGAATTTTGACAAGTTTGGTGCCAGAAAGGTTTCATTGTTGGTTTAGCTACCACCAGGAATTATTTGAGTTGGAATTGGTGATTAGTCCAATTATGCCGAGTTTGGGAACAACTGCTACTACAGTTTTAGTGATGGGACGGTTAGTGCAAGCGACACTCAACAAAAAACAAGTGCCTGTGGCATCAAAAACGCCCACACAAATAGAGGTGGCAATACGATCGCAGCAACACCAAAAACTGGTAAATCGCATTACCAGAAATATCCGCCGGACGTTGGATTTAGATATTATTTGGCAGCAAACAGTTGATAGTTTGGGGAAAGCACTACGGCTAGAGCGCTGTATTATTTGTCCTTATCAGCTCTCTAGCTCAAAAGTGGAGGTGAAGGCTGAGTATCACCAGGCAGCACTCAAATCAATGCTTGGCTTAGAAATAGATATAGCTTCAGAGCCTGCCTTTGCTCAAGCTTTGACAACCCTAGAACCAATTGTAATGGAAGTGCCTGGATACGCACAGTCTGGGCGGCAGAAAACTTTAGTGATTGCAACTTGTTATCAAGACCAGGCCAATGGATTGGTTGCCTTGAGTTGGCAAGATGAATGCTACACATTAACAGAATCAGAATTAGAACTGGCAAAAGAAGCAGCAGATCAATTGGGAACTGCGATCGCTCATGCTACTTTATATGAAGAATTAGAAGTAGCGCGTCAAAAAGCCGAAGAAGCTTCCCGCCTCAAAAGCGAGTTTCTGGCTAATGTATCCCATGAAATTCGGACTCCCCTCAACGGCATGATTGGCTTCTTGAAGCTGATCTTGGAAGGGATGGCAGATGATCCAGAAGAACAAAACCAGTTTTTGTCAGAAGCTCACCAGTTATCGATACATCTGCTAAATATTATCAACGATATTTTGGACATCGCTAAAATCGAAGCTGGCAAAATGGAGCTAGCTTACGCTCCAGTCAAGCTAGATGAGCTATTCAGTGATGTCGAAAATTTCATGCGTCCCCAAGCAGAAATGAGAAACCTCAGCTTCCAAATGCAAATGCCTCCTACCTCCGATGAAATTATTGTCCAAAGCAACTATCAACGGTTGCTACAAGTTATGCTCAATTTGGTAGGTAATGCCATCAAATTTACCCATGAGGGTGGTGTCACCGTCAGCGCCGATTTAGTAATCAAAAAGGCGAACTTTCAAGATCAGCAGTTTCCTGGCATGGTGAAAGTACGTGTAGCAGACACTGGTATTGGTGTTTCTTTAGACAAACAAGATAAACTGTTTCAATTATTCTCTCAGGTGGATGGTTCCCGCACTCGCCACTACGGCGGTACAGGTTTAGGATTGGCAATATCCCAAAAGCTAGTGGAGGCAATGGGCGGCGAGGTACATTTTTATAGTCTGGGCGAAGGACTTGGTTCAACAGTCACATTCACCGTGCCACTATATCAACAACCAGTCATGGTTTCATCTAATGATGGCGACTCAACAAACAGTGCTGAATGTTAGTCATTGGTCATTAGTCATTGGTCATTAGTCATTAGTCATTAGTCATTGGTCATTAGTCATTAGTCATTAGTCATTTGGAAGATTACCAGTATTGGGTTTTGAGTTTTTAACTTTAAATTTTTTTAGTAGTTATTATTTAATAAGCATATTGGGCACTTGTACTGAGCGTTGCCGTAAAGCCTGCGACATAGCTACGCTTAGGGCGCAGCCTAAGAAGAGAAATATGGGGTATCAGGCAATACAGTTCAGTTAGCGCCAAAAACCATAAACTGCGTAGGTTGGGTGGAGGAACGAAACCCAACATTTTCGCGGGTTTGTTGGGTAACACTTAAGTTCCACCCAACCTACGATTACCTGAGTTCGGGTTAAGCCAGAAGCTAAAAAGCTTATTCTGTAAGGATTGAACAAAACTCTAAGTGATAAAGGAAGCGATTAAAGTGTAATCATTTTGTCAATAAGGCTCACAAATAAGTCTAATATCAACAATATGCCTTATTGAGAATAGATTAAAACAGAGCTTCAGATCGAACAATGATAAATCAAGGGTTTTGAGGATTTCTTATCCCGAACTCAGGTTACGATTATCCTTAACTGAACCGTATTGGGGTATCAGGGCTATTTCATTCTCATCTAGTCCGCTTCAGAATAAATTCTGAGGCTAATAGCACTCATTCGTCTAAAGACGACTAATAAAGGCTTTTAGTCCACTAAAGTGGACTTGGGCTATGAGCCGCGGAACTTTAGTTCTGGGCGGTTTATGTCTAGAACGAAATGGCCCTGATGGGGTATTGGGAAAAAACTTTCCTTGTCCCCACCTCGTGGCGTTCTCTTCAGGACTTTAACCGCTAAAGTAGAGTAGGAGGGCTTGCACGACAAATTGTTCAGCTAATCTAATATCAAGTTGCTAAAACCAGCAGTGGTTTAGTCAAAAGTCATTAAAACTGACACCTGACAATCTAGCGGCAATTAGATTTAGGATCGATTTAACAAAGCTGGAAAATAAAATTTTGGATAATGGTTAATGAGTAACCGCGCATAGGGCACAGAGATCATTATTATTCAATGCCTAATGCCACATGCCCCATGCCCAATGCCCCATTCCCAATCCCCATCATTAACTTAGCAGGTCTAAAACTATGGAACTCACAATTGACAACGTTGAAACAGTCTTAGATGAAATGCGCCCTTATCTCATGTCTGATGGCGGCAATGTGGAACTCGTAGAACTCGAAGGGCCTATTGTAAAACTGCGCCTACAAGGTGCGTGTGGTTCTTGTCCCAGTTCTGCAATGACTCTGAGAATGGGTATTGAACGCCGCCTCAAGGAAATGATTCCCGAAATTGCAGAAATTGAGCAAGTGGTGTAAAAGTTAGGAGTTAGAAGTTAGGAGTTATGAGTTTGAATCAACTCCTAACTCCTCATTCTTAACTCCTAACTATTCCTATGTCCCATCCTCTCTACATTGCTTTTATCTGGCATCAACATCAGCCTCTGTACAAATCTCCTGGCAGCGGCGTTTCGCTATCTTCTAGTCAGCACTACCGGCTTCCTTGGGTACGTTTGCATGGCACTAAAGATTATTTGGATTTGGTATTGCTCTTAGAGCGGTATCCTAAGTTACACCAAACGGTGAATTTAGTTCCATCGCTGATATTGCAACTAGAAGATTATATTGCTGGCACTGCTTTTGACCCTTACCTCACAGCCAGCTTGACACCGGATGAACAACTCACGCAGCAACAGCGCGAATTTATTATCCAACACTTTTTCGATGCCAATCACCATACTCTGATTGACCCTCATCCCCGTTATGCCGAGTTGTACCAGCAAAGGCAGGAGAAGGGGCAAGCCTGGTGTTTAGCAAATTGGGAATTGCCAGATTATGGTGATTTGTTAGCTTGGCACAATTTAGCTTGGATCGATCCGCTGTTTTGGGATGACCCGGAAATTGCTACTTGGTTAAAACAGGGTCGAAATTTTACTTTAAGCGATCGCCAGCGCATTTATTCCAAACAGCGAGAAATCCTCAGCCGCATTATCCCCCAACATCGCAAAATGCAGGAGGCGGGGCAGCTAGAAGTTACCACCACGCCTTACACTCACCCGATTTTGCCCTTGCTAGCTGATACTAACTCTGGTCGGGTAGCTGTGTCCAATATGACACTGCCTAAGCAGCGTTTTCAGTGGTCAGAAGATATTCCCCGCCACTTGCGGAAAGCTTGGAACTTTTATAAAGACCGCTTTGGACAGATACCTCGTGGTTTGTGGCCTTCGGAGCAATCAGTAAGTCCGGCAATACTTCCAGATATTATTAACCAAGGCTTTAAGTGGATATGCTCAGATGAAGCCGTCTTAGGATGGACGCTGAAACACCTTTTTCATCGGGATGGGGCGGGGAATGTGCAGCAACCAGAACTGCTGTATCGACCCTATCGCCTGCAAACCGCAGAGGGTGACTTGTCAATTGTGTTTCGTGACCACAGATTATCAGATTTGATTGGCTTTACTTATAGTGCGATGCCAGCAAAACAGGCAGCAGCAGATTTAGTGGGACATTTGCAAGCGATCGCTAAAATGCAAAGAGAAAGTCAAAGTGAGCAACCTTGGCTAGTTACAATCGCCTTGGATGGGGAGAATTGCTGGGAATTTTATCCCCAAGATGGCAAACCCTTTCTAGAAGCTTTATATCAAAGCTTGAGCGATGAACCCCGCCTCAAACTCGTCACCGTCTCCGAATTTCTCGAAGAATTTCCAGCCACAGCCACCATTCCCGGAGGACAACTACATAGTGGTTCTTGGGTAGATGGTAGTTTTACCACTTGGATCGGCGATCCCGCCAAAAATCGTGCTTGGGATTACTTGACAGAAGCAAGGGAAATGCTGGCAAGTCATCCTGAAGCGACAGAAGAAAACAACCCCGAAGCATGGGAAGCGTTGTATGCCGCAGAAGGTTCCGACTGGTTTTGGTGGTTTGGTGCAGGACACTCCTCAAATCAGGATGCCATCTTTGATCAATTGTTTCGAGAACATTTGTTTGGCATTTACAAGGCATTAAATGAACCTGTACCGCCCTATCTCAAGCAACCAGTGGAAGTCCACCAAGCGCAGGGAAACCACACCCCCCAAGGGTTTATTCATCCCGTCATTGATGGTAGAGGTGATGAACAAGATTGGGACAAAGCTGGACGCATAGAAATCGGCGGGGCGCGGGGGACGATGCACAATAGCAGTGTCATCCAGCGACTTTGGTATGGGGTGGATCACCTCAATTTCTATTTGCGGCTGGACTTTAAAAGTGGCGCTGCACCAGGGCAAGATTTGCCAGCAGAGTTGAATTTGCTGTGGTTTTATCCAGAAAAAACAATGGTTAACAGCCCAGTTCCCTTGGCAGATGTACCAGATGCAGCCCCACTTAATTACCTTTTCCATCATCTTCTGGAAGTTAACTTGCTCACACAATCGATTCAGTTTCGGGAAGCTGGAGACAATTATCAATGGCATCCCCGTTTCAGTCGCGCTCAAGTAGCAATAAATAGTTGTTTAGAGTTGGCAGTACCGTGGGCAGATTTGCAAGTTCCACCAGATTATCCTTTGCGCCTGATTTTGGTGCTTGCAGATGAAGGGCGTTTTTGCAACTATTTGCCAGAAAATGCTTTGATTCCCATTGAGGTGCCTTAGAACTCAATAGGTTTAGTGTTTAGCCCTTTCAAGGTGACTTGTAAAATCTCATTTTTCTCTCTGCGCCGCGCCAGTTGCTTCAAGTCGGGGAACCCGCCCAACGCACTGGCTTCTTTGCGTCTCTGCGGTTAAAAAGTCTTTTATTTAACCGCAGAGGCACAGAGAACACAGAGAGAAAGAGACAATCCTAAAAGCTTGTTATCAGAAAAATGGGTTTAAAACCCCGTGCTTCTAGCACGGCTTTAATTGATTTCTACTTCTTACAGAGAATCAGATATAATGTAAGCATGACTCAAAAAGCTTTCAAGTACCGATTTTATCCAACTCCTGAACAAGAAACTCTTCTCAGAAGAACGATGGTTGCGCTCGATTAGTTTACAACCGCGCCCTATCCGCAAGGACAGAAGCATGGTATGAAGATCAAGAGCGGGTCGGTTACGCTGAAACTTCAACAATGCTGACTAGTTGGAAAAAGCAAGAAGACTTGCAATTTCTAAATGAAGTTAGCTCTGTGCCATTACAACAAAGCTTGAGGCATCTGCAAACCGCGTTTACTAATTTCTTTGCAGGAAGGGCGAAATATCCCAACTTCAAGAAAAAGCATCACGGTGGTAATGCTGAATTTACGAAAGCTGCCTTTAGATTTAAAGATGGGGAAATATTTCTTGCTAAAAGTCCACAAGCCTTAGCTATTCGTTGGAGCAGACAGTTACCCCAAGGTGTTGAACCATCTATAATTACGGTAAAACTTTCGCCCTCTGGACGCTGGACTGTTTCAATATTGGTAGATGTCGAGATTGAAAGATTGCCTGAATCTTCTAATCAAGTTGGCATTGACTTGGGTATCACTAGCTTAGTTACCTTGAGTACAGGAGAGAAGGTTGCACCTACCAAAAGCTTTAAGGGAAAAAAAGCAAAATTGCGTAAAGCCCAAAAAGCATTGAGTCGTAAGCAGAAAGGGTCTAACAATCGCCATAAAGCCTCAGTAAAAGTAGCTATTGTTCACGCAGAAATTAGCGATGCGCGGAATGATTTTCTTCACAAGTTGACAACCCGATTGGTTCGAGAAAACCAATTGATTTCAGTCGAGGATTTGTCTGTGAAGAATATGGTCAAAAACGAAAAACTTGCTCTCTCGATTAGTGATGCTAGTTGGGGTGAATTGGTCAGGCAACTTGAATATAAGTGCAACTGGTATGGTCGTACACTCGTCAAAATTGACAGATGGTTTCCTAGCTCGAAACGCTGTATACACTGTGGACATATCGTTGATAAGTTGCCTCTAAATATCAGAGAGTGGGACTGTCCTAAGTGCGATACGCATCACGACAGAGATGTTAACGCAAGTAAGAATATTTTGGCTGCGGGACTCGCAGTGTCAGTCTGTGGAGCGAACATAAGACCTGATAGCCATGAGGTTAAAGGGCAGTTGCAAAAAACCCGTAAGGCAAGCCGAAAAGCGTAGTCGAAAGGGAAAGAAGCAGAAACCTAAGTCGTGAGTCTTAGGAATCCCCGCACTTATAGGGCGGGGTGGATGTCAAGGACTGGCTTTTACCTTAAGTTTACACAAATGACAGATGTACGCCCCTACAGCCGATTCATGTGTGGCAAAGAGGTTGTAATTCATATTTAATATTTTTTGTCAATCTGTAATTTCTACGAAAATTTATTTTTATTTTTTGAAAAACTTTGATGATTTGGCAAAGTTACAGTAATGTTACTGTCGCCCAAGAATATTTGTCGTAAGATTAGAGACATTTCAGAACAGATATTCTATACTAATGGATCGCTTTTCTCAAAAAATAACGAATTCTCAAGAGAGCATTTTACAGCAAACTCAACTTGGCCAGATGTGTGGTTCCAAGCAGCTATTTCGCGATCGCTATGAAATATTGCAAATTTTAGGTAGAGGTGGATTTGGGATCACCTTTTTAGCCAAAAATGCTGTGTTACCTGGGAATCCTTTGTGTGTTATTAAACAGCTTTGTCCGAAAGTGACTAATCCTCAAAGTTGGCAAAGGGCATGTAGGCGCTTTGAAAAAGAAGCAAGAACTTTGGGGCAACTCGGTAGTCATTCGCAAATTCCCATGCTATTAGACTACTTTCAGGCAAATGGAGAGTTTTTTTTAATTCAAGAATACGTACCGGGTTTGACTTTGGCACAAGAAGTGCGGCAAACTGGGCCCAAAAGTGAAGCCTCAGTTAAACAGTTTTTGCAAGAATTATTACCTGTATTACAGTATCTTCATAAACATCGTGTGATTCATCGGGATATTAAGCCCCAGAATTTATTGCGGTGTGAGTATGATCGGCGAATAGTGCTGATTGATTTTGGGGCGGTGAAAGAGCAATTAGCTGATGCTTGTGAAAACTCTCGCAATCAAGCTGCAAATACCAACTTTATCGGAACTAGGGGATTTGCACCACCAGAACAGTTTTCTCTACATCCAGTTTATGCCAGTGATATTTATGCACTGGGTATTACTTGTATTTATATGTTGACTGCTAAAAGTCCTTTAGAATTTGACTACGACGCAAATACTGGTGAAATATGCTGGCGAAAAGAAGTAAATATTAGCAATAGTTTCGCCCAGATTTTAGGGAAAATGGTGAAAATTTCATTAAATGATCGGTTTAAGAATGCCGATGAAGTGATGAAAGCTTTAGGTAATGAAAGCTATTTGACTACTTTGACTGACTGTCTAACTACCCAAAAATTAAATAATAAAAGTATTGCACAACACGGAAATTTTCACGAAACTTCTGATGTATACATCCCACCTGTCGCCAGAACTGCTAGTGCTATTCGGAAATGGAGAGCAAGGTCGAAGTAAACAAGGTCGCAATTGCCTAAAGTATCAAATTAACAATTAAGCATGGGTGATTTAAAATATAAAAAACAAATTTGGTAAGCATTTTAACTACATTTAATAGTCATGATGGTTAATTAATCAGGGTTTTTCTTGAATACTTAGTAGGTTGTCGCTTGCCAATATACAAGCAAAATTACTAGGTTTAAAAGCTCCGAAAAAATTTTTATTCAAATTATTATATAATCGAAAGAATAATTAATCTTATGGCTCTCGTAGTTTTCCACAGATGAGGAAAACTGACACTATTTACAAACGCTAATTATATTAAGTAATTCCCCAATCCCCAGAACAGGGTTTTCTACCACGAGTAAGCGAGAGTCAATTTTCTTAAGGGAAAGTTCGGGGCAAACTTAGCCTAAGTTGTCATGCAGTCGCGCCTGTCAGATCATGATCTGCTGCTTAAATCCCGATTGCTCAAATCCCCTGAATCCCAATGGAAAGAAGTTTTGCCAAAGTTGTAGCACCTCATTGGTGTCACTTTTAAGAAATCGCTTTCGTGTCATCCGAGTCCTTTCAGATGAGGGGGGATTTGGCAGAACCTATCTATCAGAAGATGTAGATAAACTCAATGAACGCTGTGTTATCAAGCAATTAGCTCCAAAATTCCAAGGAACTTGGTCGCAAAAAAAAGCGATGGAGTTGTTTGGTGAAGAAGCGCAGCGACTACAAGACCTTGGGGAACATCCCCAAATTCCGACTTTGCTTGCTTACTTTGAGCAAGACGGCTGCCTATATTTAGTGCAGCAGTTTATCAATGGAGAGAATTTATTAAAGGAGTTGCAACAGCGCAAGGCTTATAACGCTAGGGAAATCCAATCTATTTTGCTAGATTTACTGCCCATCCTCAAATTTATCCACGATCGCAAAGTCATTCATCGAGATATCAAGCCAGAAAATATTATCCGCAATAAAAGTGATGGGCGATTAAGTCTGATTGATTTTGGTTCCTCAAAGCAATTTACAGCCATTCAGCAGAAATCTGGTACATCCATTGGTTCACATGGTTATTCACCCCTGGAACAAATTAGAGATGGTAAAGCTTTCCCCGCCAGTGACTTGTTCGGTTTGGGGGCTACCTGCTTTCATCTGCTAACGGGAAATTCCCCCTTTGAGTTGTGGATGGAATCTGGGTACGCTTGGGTGAATAATTGGCGGGAATATTTGCGAAATCCATTAAATCCTGAGTTGGATTTTGTCATCGACAAGCTTTTGAAAAAAGATATCCATGAACGTTACCAGTCAGCCGATGAAGTTCTTAGAGATTTGAGTCCGAAACAACTCCTCGCGCTACCACCAGCCGGGAAATCCTCTGGAAAAATACCACCAACTAAAGCACCAGATTTACCAAAAAGTTATCCCTTACTAAGAACTTTAATCTTGGTAAGTGCTTTGATTCTGTTGTTTGGATTCCAAGAATCTTGGTATAAACATTTTCGCCGGATTCAGACCAGTTTAGTCTCTAGGCTGACTCAGCACAATAATTCTGGCAAAGATGAAGCGTTTTTAAGTCAACCACTAAAGATTACTTTGGGTAAAGTTTCTTTAGCTAATACTTTGCAAGGGCATGAAAACTCGGTTTTGTCTGTTGCAATCAGCCCCGATGGCAAAACCATTGTCAGCAGTGGCGGCGAGCGAACAATCAAACTTTGGAATCTCGCAACCGGAAAACAAATCTCTTCACTCAACGCCTATTCTCAGCAGGTGAATGTGGTAGCGATCAGTCCAGATGGCAAAACTCTGGTTAGTGGTAGTGATGATAACACCATCAAAATCTGGAATATGGCAACGCGAAAGCAAATTCGCACTCTTACAGGGCATTCTGACTCAGTTCATGCCCTAGCCATCAGTGCTGATAGCGAGACTTTGGTTAGTGGTAGTGATGACAACACTATTAAAATCTGGGATTTAGCAACAGGAGAGCAAATTCGGACACTGGTAGGGCATACATTCTGGGTGCGATCGCTAGCTATTAACCCTAATGGTGTGATTCTTGCCAGTGGCAGTTTTGACAAGACTATCAAAATCTGGAATCTGACAAAAGGGTACTCAATCCGCACACTGGAGGGAAATTATCAAACAGTAACAGCCGTGGCTATAAGCCCAGATGGTAAGACTTTAGCCAGTGCTAGTCGCGATGTCTACGACGGGCTACGCCTACGCACCATCAAACTTTGGAATCTAGCTACGGGAAAAGAAATTCGCACACTTGCGGGACATGCCAACACAGTCACATCCGTAGCCTTCAGCGCCGATGGTAAAATTGTTGCTAGTGGTAGCCGCGATCGCACCATCAAACTGTGGAATTCAGCCACAGGAGAAAAAATTCTGACATTGACGGGGCACACTAACACTGTGACATCCGTAACCTTCAGCCCTGATGGCAAGACCCTTGTCAGTGGTAGTGAAGACAATACTATTAAGGTTTGGCAATTGTCTCAGTGAAGAGAGGAGATGAAAGCTGCGATCGCTCCCCTACCAGAATTATCGACCAAGGCTTTCCTGTTGTCACGGCTCAAATTTGGCACGATCGCGATCGCCTGAATTAGAAGGTTACGATAAGGCAATATCCGGGCAATGAAGCGTCCAAAACCGCCAATTTTATCTTCTGATTGCTCCGTTGCCGCGTTTCCCCAGTACCCATGCCCACCCAAAATCGCTCAAGGGTTTGCTGTCACTGGCTTTTTGGCTAGTCTACACAGTCCCTTCTATTCTTATAGATATAGCGTGCGTGTGTGATCAAATTATTCTCTAGCTTTTAATCTAAATCTGAAGTCTTGGGGATCAAGTATTGGGTGTTGGGAGAGGGGAATGGGGAGAGAGGAATGGGGCAATGAGGCATGCCGTTCGCGGAGCGTCTCCGTAGAGAAGGCGGCAAACTACGCTCCCACTCCACACCCCACAATCGCCTACAACGCCCAATGTTTTGCTAATGGCTATTCTTTGCCTTGCATTGGGCGTTGTAGAACATTGGGAAGATTGGGAAGGGTTGGGGAAGCTTAGAGAAGCTTAGGGGGTACTGGGGCAGGTTTCATCATTGATATATGTTAATAAGTAGGTTGTGACCGCTAATTAACATCAGCCCAAAACTCAAATTTTACGCAGTAATTTAAATTTATTACAAAAGTTTATATACTAATTCTTAAACTATCGAACTTTTATCAAACCTGACAAATCTACCTCAAGCTATTGCAGAGGTAGTTTCTGAGGCTTTTAAGGGTTTGTAAAAACCAATGATAATTCCCAATTTTGGAAAATGATTCCTGTGGTTTTGTACTGACACAACCTGTTCACCCAACAAGACTATTCACCACAGCGATCGCGTAGGTAATTTTCACAAAGGGATATGCAATTTTTGGTGGTGTCGGCTGAAACCCTGATTATTTCGTCAACTTACAAAAGTTTTCGATCTACTCAAAGTATCCCACTCTATCAGCAGCCCTAAATTTATTTATGAAACAATAAAAATATTTGAACCGAGATGCATAGCTCACCAGGTAAATGCGTCTCTGCTACAGCAGCCCTAAATTTATTTATGGGGTTCAAAATTATTGATTTTTGACTTCCCCGAACGCGAATTTATGTTGAGCGGAGTCGAAACACAGCGTCTTGCAGAGAAGGGGCTGACTAGTTTACTCTTCTGTGCTACGACGCCGCCGACGCGGCCTTTGTTGTTGGTCTTCACGCAAGCGGCGACCAACTTCGTTAAAGAAGTCTCGCCGTAAATAAGGATAATCGCTAACCCATAGGTCACGGCTAGGAAAGTATATATCGCTGAATTCTTCAATACTGCTCAAATCTGGGCGATTTGACATTACTACCATTTCTGCAATTTGACCGCGAGTTATAACTTTGTGGGCAGGACGTAATGGTGCTACAAATTCAATGCTAAATCCTGTTTCATCACCCACCTCTAAGTTAATCTGTTTTTCTCGATTTTCTATAATTACCAATTCGCCTTTGCTGTTGACTGTTTCGGTTTTACCCATCAACTGGTCTGTAATCCACCAATCTAGCACTCGACCACGGAAAAAGCCGCCATACTTATAACGGCGGCATTGCAAATTCCGCATACTTGCTTGAAACACTGGATACCACAGCCAAAAAAAAGCGCTAATTACTCCCAGCACAAATACTATTGAAGCAAACTCAAGCTTAAAAATGACTGTCACAAGCAAAATAACAACTACGGCAACTACAGAAATTAACAGCCGTTGCAAAAAATTTGAAAATTTCCCCCAATAGTACTTGTACTGCAAACCAGTGGCGATTAGGGGGATAACTTGTTCAAATTTCTGGCGAGTCAGTGGTACTAACATGAGTGCTGAGTGATGAATGAGCAATAGTGCGTTTAAAGTATCTTTTCTAATCCATATACTAACGACTTTAGCGCTAAGATTTTGCGAATCGCTAGTAGCACTCCTGGCATATAACAAGCGCGATCGCTCGTATCATGTCGTAAAGTATAAATCTGTCCTGCTGCACCAAAAATAACTTCTTGATGAGCAATCAATCCTGGCAAGCGCACGCTATGAATTCTAATCCCTTCATCTGCTATACTACCTCTGGCTCCCGGTAATTTCTCCGTTTCTTCTACAAGAGCAGGGTTAAAAGTTTTACCCAATTCTCCTAATAACTGCGCCGTTTGAATGGCAGTACCACTGGGAGCATCGGCTTTTTGGTTGTGATGTAGTTCGATAATTTCCACATGGTCAAAATATTTAGAGGCTGCGATCGCGGCTTGTTGCAATAGCACCATGCCAATGGAAAAATTAGGAATAATTAGACAACCAGTGCTAGCTTTGTCGGCAAAATCAGCCAAGTCTTGAATTTGTTCTGGACTTAACCCAGTGGTGCCGACTACTGGACGAATACCGTAGGCGATCGCACTACGAATATTGTCATAAACTGAATCGGGATGGGTAAAGTCTACAATCACTCCTGGAGGAGACTGTCTGTCACCAGCCACATACCCCAACATCGGTTCTAATTGATTGGTGATTGGTACTTCCAGGGGTTCGCTTAAACCCGCCAACTCTCCAGCGTCTTTATCTTGATGTTCTAAACTGTGGTCAATTGCACCCACTAGGTTTAAGTCTGGCGCTTGCGCCACCGCCTTAATCACCTCACGGCCCATTTTACCAGCAGCACCGTTGACAATAACCGGGATAGGAGCTTGATTCGTCATAGGTCGAGAAATACTTTTTGAGCTAACAAAGGAATTGTAAAGACTTTGGTGATCTAGTAGCTAGCTTCTCAAATCTCTGGCTTCATTCCGACTACCCTGATTTATGCAGCTAATCGCTCAGTTTTTCTACTATCTACAGTAGATCGCTTCTCATTTTCATCTGACTATCTTAGCCAGTAACCCGTTTTATTTTCCGATCATACTGCCTTGATAAGTAGTCTTTATAAAAACAATTAGTCTTTTTTTGTCAAGTATAGTTTACTATTTGTAATATTTTAGTTAAACTTATTTACATAACTTGGCAAAAATCAAACTTAACTATCTAACTGGTGTTAGCTAAGAAAAAAAGATTTCGGCATCGGTATATCCCATCGACATTTGGACTTCTCCCATCTACCTCGGCTATCAAGTCGGGGTTTTTTGTGTTTTCAATTAGCCCCTTATTTTTTCTTTCGTAGTTACTATTAATTGATTTAGTCATCTTTGAGATGACTTTCGCTATTAGCCGTAGGTTTCTAACCTATGGCGGGTAATGGTTCAGGCGCGAGATTGGAAATTACGTATTTGAATAATTCTGGAATATTGGCTTATAGCGGGTGATGGTTGCGGCGCGAGATTGGAAATTACGTATTTGAATAATTCTGGAATATTGGCTTATAGCGGGTGATGGTTGCGGCGCGAGATTGGAAATTACGTATTTGAATAATTCTGGAATATTGGCTTGACAACAAGTCCGCCTCAGAATGAATTCTGAGGCTAATAGCTCAAGTCAGCTTAAGCTGACTACGGTTTAATGAACGTGAAGATTAATGGAATTCATTGGTTTAGCTGCGTGAGTTTTGGCCCATCATCTTCATGATTATGCCGTTCCAAAGACGAAATTGTAGTTCCATTGAAATGATGCGCTTTCTGATTCTCTACATACACAACAGCTTGCTCAAGTTGTTTGCTTCCCATTGAAAAAACGCCATATCCGCGTTGCCAGCCAAACAAATCTTGCGAGGGCGAGAGATGATTGAGATGATGAGCGCTACTGCCTTTAAGATTTTGGACAAAATCAGAGATAGAAAGTCTCGGTGGTATAGAAGCCACTAAATGGATGTGGTTTTCTATTCCGCCCACAGCATGGATAATGCTACCAAGTGCATTGGCTTTGCCAATGATGTAACTATAAAGTTGGGTTTCGCGTTCGGGGGTAATTAATGGCTGGCGCTCTTTTGTCGCCCAAACAAGATGATAGTAAAGTCGCCACAGAGCCATTTACGTGCTGTTTTTGATGGATACTGTGTCTAGTATTCCCGCGATCGTTAAAAATCTTCCAGTCATCTTTGAGATGACTTGAGCTATTAGCCTTGGAATTTATTCCGAGGCGGGTAGGCGATATCTACGACAACCTACGCTTACGCATTTCACACCACTTGCGATACACCAGGGAGTCAAGGAGTATCTGCCGATATTTGAGCATTTATCCCTCCCGATATAATGCTAATACTTACGCGCAGATAACGGAAAATCGTAGACGCATTCGCGGAGCGTCTCGTAGAGAAGCGGCTTGCCGCAGGCTACCACAGAGACACAGAGAACACGGAGAAATAAGAGTTTGAGAGGTATTTTGCCTAAGTCCTGAATGCCTCATCCGAAGCGTGCCGGTTGGTGGGAGAATAATAACGAGAAATGATGCAAGCCTGGTGTTGTCTCCAGCCTAAAGGAATCTGTAAAAATGTGGAAACGAATTATATTAATTTTGCTATTGGTGTTGAGCTTCAGCCTGAGTAATTCTGATGTAGCGGCTGCGGCTGGACTCAAAAGCTTTGTAGACACTAATGATGGCTATCAGTTTTTATATCCTAACGGCTGGCTGCAAGTTAAAGTTGCCAACGGCCCAGATGTAGTTTTCCACGATTTGATTGAGGTGTCTGAAAATGTTTCTGTTGTGATTAGCCCAGTTCCAGAAGGCAAAACTTTGGCAGAATTAGGAACCCCAACAGAAGTGGGATATAAGTTAGGAAAGGCAGCTCTTGCGCCTCCTGACTCTGGTCGTTCAGCTGAATTAGTCAATGCTGCACAGCGAGAAGTAGATGGTAAAATATACTACCTTTTAGAGTATGAGGTTAAACTCGCTAATCAACAGCAACGACACAACATCGCCAGCGTTGCTGTTAGCCGTGGTAAACTTTTTACCCTCAACGCCTCAATTCCTGAAAAACGCTGGCAGAAAGTTAAACGAATGATTGATGAGGTTGTAAATTCTTTTTCTGTTTATTAATTGGGGAGTGGGGAGTGGGGAGTGGGGAATGGGAAATGGGGAATAGAGAAGAAACTGAATTACTAATGCCCAATGCCCAGTGCCCCATGCCCTATTCCCAATTACGAAGTTTGTCAGAAATATCATGAAAATTCCACCTTTTGTACTTGCCTCAGCTTCCCCAGCCCGACGCCGCTTGCTGCAAACTGTTGGTATTGAACCGATAGTTAAACCAAGTGATTTTGATGAGTCGCAAATTGAATTAAGTGAACCAGCACAATTGGTCAAAACTCTTGCCCAGTACAAGGCGGAAACTGTAGCCCCACAGTTTGAATCGGCTTTGATTATGGGTTGTGATTCGGTTTTGTCCATGAATGGTGAAATTTACGGCAAACCACCAGATACCCCTGAAGCGATCGCTCGTTGGCAGATAATGCAAGATAACTTTGGCGACTTGTACACAGGTCACGCATTAATTGATATAGCTCAAAACCGTACTATAGTCAAGTCACAAGTTACAAGAGTTTACTTTGCTCAAATGAGCGACAAGGCCATTGAAGCATACGTTGCCACAGGCGAACCCCTTAAGTGTGCTGGAGCCTTTGCAATTGAAGGTTTTGGTAGTTTCTTTGTCGAAAAAATTGAAGGCTGTCACAGCAATGTAATTGGACTCAGTTTACCCCTGCTGCGGCAGATGCTAGGGGAATTGGGATATGATGTCACTGATTTTTGGCAATAGTTATTGTGTGGATTGTTAGTTTTCAGTGGTCAGTTGTTTTGCTACTGACAATTAATTATTGGGTGTTACTAAAAAAGTAATATGCTATCCAGCTATGGGTATAGTTTTGGAGTTCATTAGTACTACATGAGACTTAACCTTTCCTTGCGGAACGTTACGCGAAGCAATACAGTTCAGTTAATATGTTTGGCTCTCGGAGATCCCCCCAACCCCCCTTAAAAAGGGGGGCTTTTTTCCTCCTTTACCCCCTTTCTAAGGGGGTCGCCACAGGCGGGGGGATCTTATCCGAACCGTATTGGCATTACTCCCGGCTCGACATTTGTGGCTCCCGGCTCAACGTTAGTGGTTCCCGGTTTAACGTTAGCGACTCCCGGCTTAACGTTAGTGGTTCCCGGTTTAACGTTAGCGACTCCCGGTTTAACGTTAGCGACTCCCGGTTTAACGTTAGTGGTTCCCGGCTTAACGTTAGTGGCTCCCGGCTCGACGTTAGTGGCTCCCGGCTTAACGTTAGTGGCTCCCGACTTAACGTTAGTGGTTCCCGGCTTAACGTTATAAGCTAAACCACATCTAGTTTGCATAATCTAAAATTGTACATTTCTTGTGGGGTGGGCGTCTCGCCCGCCCAATATATTAGGGCTATTTCATTCTCATCTAGCCCGCCTCAGAATAAATTCTGAGGCTAATAGCAAAAGTCGTCTAAAGACGACTACTCCCTTCCCGCTCTAAGATTACCTATCTTCTTTTTCTTCTTCCTTCGTGTTCTTCGCGTCTTTGCGGTTCGTTAAATTAGGTATTCTTCTGGCGAGAAGGGAGTAAGAAAGGCTTTTAGTCCACTTTAGTGGACTTAAGCTAAAAGCCTGTGAACTTTAGTTCTGGGCGGTTTATGTTTAGAACGAAATAGCCCTGCCCAATATATGCAAGGTTATTTGTGGAACAGCTTACCATTTCACGAAAAATCTGATACAGATGTAACCCCTGAAAGCTTTGCTGCATCTAAGTTTTTAATTGCGAACTTGTACTGAGCTTGTCCTGAATCTCGACTTCGCTCGATTACCGCGTAGCCGACTTGTACTGAGCGGCGTCGAAGTAAGGGCGCAGTCGAAGTAAGGGCGTAGCCGAAGTATTGTGAATGAAGTATTGTGAATTGGTATTAGCTGTTCCAAGCTTGGAAATCGGTATTTTAGGCGAACTATGCTTGCAACACAAAATCTGATGCCGCCAGAGTTGTAGCACCAGTTAGAACCGCAAATGGGCCACCGATGCCAAAACCAGCGACGCTACCATTAGAGTTGTAGTACAACTGCCCAGTTACAGGGTTGTAGACAATCGCAGCAGTGCTGGCTGCCCCTAAAGAAGTGACTTCAAAATTATTAGCATTACTAAAACCGGTTCCCACAGCAGAAGTAATTGCACTAAAGGTAGTCTTATCCAGTACAATCTTGTCACCTTGGGACTGTTTGAAATCAGAGATGGTATCTAAACCAATAGCAGAACTGTCAAAGCGAGCATTGGTATCGTAAAGGAATTTGTCAGCACCGATGCCACCGACAAGGGTATCATTGCCAGCACCGCCAATGAGGATATCATTGCCAGCACCCCCTTGCAGCAAGTCGTTGCCAGCTTTGCAGTCGATGGTGTCATTGCCAGCTTTGCCGTCGATGATATCCTTGTTAATTGTGCCTGGGAGAGTGTCTGCACGGGGAGTTCCTGTGACTTCAGGAGTGCCGCCGATATTCGTCCCGCCAAATAACACATAGCTTTGCCCAGATTCTGAGCCGTTGGGGTCGGCACCGGGTGCCCCAATAATCAGGTCGTCGAAGCCATCGCTGTTGATATCTCCGGCACTGCTGACAGAATAGCCTGATAAGTCATTCCCTGCGATGCCGTTGATGGTGAAGCCGTTAGCGCCGTTGAGGGTGGAGAGGTTGAGAGTAGAGCTAAAGCCTGTGTTGCCAAACACCACGTAGCTTTGCCCAGAACCTGAGCCGTTGGGGTCGGCTATATATGCCCCGATAATCAGGTCGTCGAAGCCATCACTGTTGACATCTCCGGCACTGCTGACAGACACGCCTGATTCGTCATACGCTGCGATGCCGTTGATGGTGAAGCCGTTATAGCCGTTGAGGCTAGAGAGGTTGAGAGTGGCGCTAAAGCCTGTGTTCTTGCCAAACACCACGTAGCTCTGCCCAGAAGAAGAGTACCCGTTGAAGTCGGCATAGCGTGCCCCGATAATCAGGTCAGCGATGCCGTCATTGTTGACATCTCCGGCACTGCTGACAGAATAGCCTGAGTAGTCACTCGCTGCGATGCCGTTGATGGTGAAGCCGTTAGCGCCGTTGAGGTCTGAGAGGTTGAGAGTGGCATCAAAGCCTGTGCTTTTGCCAAATACCACGTAGCTCTGCCCAGAAGCGGAGCCGTTGGGGTCGACACCGGATGCCCCGATAATCAGGTCAGCGATGCCGTCGTCGTTGACATCTCCCGCACTGCTGACAGAAATGCCTGAACCGTCACCCGCTGCGATGCCGTTGATGGTGAAGCCGTTAGTGCCATCGAGGTTATAGAGGTTGAGAGTGGCGTCAAAGCCTGTGCTCTTGCCAAACACCACGTAGCTCTGCCCAGAATATAAGCCGTTGGGGGAGGCATAGGGTGCCCCGATAATCAGGTCAGCGATGCCGTCATTGTTGACATCTCCGGCACTACTGACAGACCAGCCTGAGTAGTCAACCGCTGCGATGCCGTTGATGGTGAAGCCGTTAGTGCCGTTGAGGTTAGAGAGGTTGAGAGTGGAGCTAAAGCCGTTGCTGCTGCCAAACACCACGTAGCTCTGCCCAGAATCTGTGCCGTTGGGGTCGGCAAGTCTTGCCCCGATAATCAAGTCGTCGAAGCCGTCATTGTTGACATCTCCGGCACTGCTGACAGAATAGCCTAAGTAGTCACCCGCTGCGATGCCGTTGATGGTGAAGCCGTTAGTGCCGTCGAGGTTAGAGAGATTAAATGATGAAATAACCATGATTTTCTCCTATGTTTATAGAGACGCGATTAATCGCGTCTGTACTATTGAGTCAGTCCACAGCCTTGGTAAATGGAATTGACGACTGCACAAACTCTTTGGGCTTGCGCGGACTCACAAATTAAAGTTTTGAAACCTGCGTTCCATAGGCAAGGAAACGCAGGTTTTGTTTGTGCAGATATGGTTTCTAACCGTCCATTTAAAGCACTCGTAATTCGTAATTAGGAAATTTAATCATGAGTTACAAAGCTTAAAATTACGAATTGTATTGATAGCGGTCTTTTGGTGTCACCTAGTCAACTGATTTGACTTTGTAAACAAAAATTACTTTGATAACCGTTAAACCACCTAAATATTCTGATGAATATCTAAAATTGTCAATAAACTGGGCGTTATTGTGGTAAAGTGAGACTCAATTTTAGTGTGTTGAGGAACAAAACCCAACATTTGCGCGTTTGTTGGCTAAAGCTTGAGTTCAACGAAGAGGCAGGGAGCAGGGGGAAATGACCCCTGACTCCTGCGGTGGAATGAAGGGGGGAACATGGGTCTGAGCATACGTGTCAACTTAAGCTAAAAGTAGCTTAACTGTTAGCTTCCTTACCCGCCTCGAACTAAAGTTCAAGGCTAATAGCTAAAGTCTACTAAAGTAGACTAAAGATTTTTCGGATTATTTAGTCATCTTTAGATGACTTTCGCTATTAGCAAGGAACTTCAGTTCCTTGCGGGACATGGTTTTTACGTTAAGTTGACACCAATGGGGTCTGAGTCCCCCACTTCTCCACCAGTGGTTCAAGTGAGGGTGGGGTCGAATCCCAATTCTTTTCTATCCCCCCAGCTAAGAGCTCCCTGCTCCCCTGCTTCTTTTTCAACACGACTTAAACCACAGCTTTAGTAAGAGGTTGTTTGAAAAGTCTAATATGAACTGGAACCCAGGCTAACCACTTATCTGTTGAAACGGCACGACAGGTTGTAGACTGGCCACTAGATCGCATTCCCAACTAGAATATGTCATTTACTTCTATACCCTCGCTGCGTGAGCAACAACATCCCCTAATTCGTCAGCTAGCTGATTGTATTGAGGCAGCTTGGCATCAGCACCTGGATCTATCGCCGTACCATTTGCCTGATGAGTTGGGGTATGTGGAAGGTAGACTAGAAGGCGAAAAACTGACGATTGAAAACCGTTGCTATGAAACCCCCCAGTTCCGAAAAATGCATTTGGAACTGGCAAAAATCGGAAATATGCTGGATATTTTGCACTGCGTCATGTTTCCTCGTCCAGAATACAACCTGCCGATGTTTGGTTGCGATTTAGTTGGGGGTAGAGGGCAAATTAGTGCAGCGATCGCCGACCTTTCTCCTATCCAATTAGAGCGTACCTTACCAGAATCTTATACTTATGCACTGACACAGCTAACAGTGCTTAACTTTTCCCAACCCCGTGAATTACCTGAATGGGGAGATATTTTTTCGGATTTTTGCATCTTTGTGCGCCCCAGTTCCCCAGAAGAAGAAACAATGTTTCTCTCGCGTGTGCGAGAATTTTTAGACATTCATTGCACCCAAGCGATCGCCTCACATCCTGTTTCAGCTGAACAAGTTACACAAAATCTCGCCGGACAACACAACTACTGCACCAAACAGCAGCAAAACGATAAAACCCGCCGCGTACTAGAAAAAGCCTTTGGCCCAGCTTGGGCAGAACATTACATGACCACAGTTTTATTCGACCTCCCAACTTAAAATAATTCGTAATTCGTAATTCGTAATTCGTAATTCGTAATTCGTAATAACACTCGTTCCGACGCTCGTAAGCGTTGCGTTAACGACGTAGGAGCGTCTGACTCGCTATCGCTAACGTAATTAAGTTTTGTAATGGGGATTTACACTCCGCCACAAAACTTGCCGCTTGTTAGTTGCTCTTAACTTAAACACCCCCATTTCCCCGATCTCCCCCATCTGTAGGCTCTGTTACGTTTTCGCGTAATGGATAAATGTAGAATTCATTCAACGAGAGTTTAATGGAGTCCAAAAACAGCAGCAGGGAGAATAATAAAGTCTTTGAAGCGAATATGACAAAATGGTTTGTTGTCTTGGTAGGTGCAAGCAAGTGGCCCTGCTAACTCATTGACCAGAAAGTTAAGAAAACTCTGATGTTAGGAATGCTCAAGTTGACAGATATTTTTTAGCTGATTCACTTAAGGAAGACTAACTTTTGTACCAAGATTGTATCCAACTAGGGCTATTTCATTCTCATCTAGCCCGCCTCAGAATGAATTCTGAGGCTAATAACAAAAGTCCACTAAAGTGGACTAAGAAAGGCTTTTAGTCCACTTTAGTGGACTTGGACTATTAGGCCGGAACTTCAGTTCTGGGCGGTTTATGTCTAGAACGAAATAGCCCTGGTATCCAACAAAGGCAATAGTCTATTTTTGATGTTTCTTTTCAATTTTGTGACTAACTGTAGCCATAGTGAATGTAGCAGTATAGTACCGCATCATACCAATTTAAGATTTTGTGTAGAGACACTATACATCGCGTCTCTACATCTAGATTCATACTGCTTGTGAATTCTGCTAACTCCCATTGCACTCATGTCTCAATAATACTCAGAGTTATTGAATAGCCAGCTACTATAGCGTTTCTTAGTTTCAATACAGACCTAACAAGAACAGCCCCTTCCCTGCAAAAGAAGGGGAGTAATATTCAAAGCCTCTCTCCTAAAAGGAGAGAGGAATGGAAATGAGGTCAAAATGTATTGCATACAAACGAGAAGCACTATAGAAAACACCATTTTGTAAAGCCATAGTGTTAAGCGTTCATCACGCAATGGATTTTAAGCCATACCCAGCTTTAAACCACTGTTGTTTGTCCTAAGCGGCTGGCTGTTAATTAAAAACCTTTTTATTTTTACTTCCATCAGCACAATTCAGGTAAATGGGCAACATACTATGTCAAGGGTGACTGAAAAGCCAAAGCCAAGTGAGCAGGCATTTAATCAAGAACAACCTAAGATTTGGTGGGGTATCGCTGTAGCCGTGCCAATAGTAATCGCTGCTGGGATACTAGGTACAGCTAAAATCGAGCAGTTAAGAAAACTAACTACATCCGTCCCCGTAATGCCATCTACCAATAGCATTAGTGCTGTAGGGCGTTTGGAACCGCGAGGCGAAGTTGTTAAATTGTCTGCCCCATCATCAGGATTAGCACCATCGTCACGAATTCAGCAACTTCTGGTGAGAGAGGGTGAACAGGTAAAGCAAGGCCAAATTATCGCAATTTTGGATAACCGCGATACCCAAATAGCCGGACTACAAGAGGCAAAAGCCAAAGTGCAAGAAGCCCGTGCGAATTTAGCGCAAGTTAGGGCTGGATCTCCAAGAGATATTCAAGCCCAAAGAGCAGTTATTGCTCGCCTACAAGCGCAGTTAATTGGCGAAAGGAATGCAGGGCAAGCCACGATCGCGCGGATTGCAGCCCAGTTAAGTGGTGATAAACTTGTCCAGCAAGCAACCGTGAATCGCTTAGAAGCTGAACTCAGTGGGCAAAGAGATGCTCTCAGAGCAACGCTTGCACGTATTAAAGCCGAACAGCGCAATGCTCAAGTCGATGCCGGACGCTATGATTTTTTATACAGAGAAGGTGCTATTTCTCAGCAAGAGCGGGACAGAAGACGCTTGAGTGCAGTAACTTCTAATCAACAGGTGGCCGAAAGCCAAGCTACCCTAAAACAGACATTGGCAACTCTACGACAGCAACTTGCCGAAGCCAGAGCTACCCAAATACAAAATTTAGCAACTTTGCAACAGCAGCTAATCGAAGCCAAAGTTAACCGTGATAAAACCGTAGCAACTTTGCAAAGACAAATCGATGAAGAAAAGGCCAAACTGAGCAGAATTTTAGATGTTAGTCCTACCGATGTGCAAATAGCGCAAGCCCAAGTTAGTAATGCGATCGCAAATATCAGAAAAGCCGAAGCAGAACTAAGGTTAAGCTACGTTCAAGCACCAATCGCTGGAGAGATTTTAAAAGTTTACACCAAATCAGGCGAAGCGATCGGTGCAAATGGCATTGCTGAAATTGGACAAACTAGCCAAATGTTTGTAATTGCTGAAGTCGCCGAAGACAGTATTGGTAAAGTGCGTATTGGTCAAAACGCCACTATCAGCAGCGATAATGGAGCATTTAGCGGCGAATTAAAGGGAACTGTCACTGAAATTGGCAGAAAAATTGGTAAAAAAGATGTGCTGAATACAGATCCAGCAGCAGATGTGGATGCCAGAGTCGTAGAAGTGAAAATTGCTCTGTCCCCAGAAGATAGCCAGAAAGTTTCTGGTTTAACTTACGCCAAAGTTGTTGTCGATATTAATAACTAACTACGAATTACGAATTACGAATTACGAATTACGAATTACGAATTACGAATTACGAATTACGAATTACGAATTACGAATTATTTTAGCTGTGCTTGGATGCCTATAAAATGAGTCAAAAAATACCTCTGTCGTGGCTACAACTGACAAGAGAAAAAACTCGCCTAGCTGTGGCTTTAGCAGGAATTTCCTTTGCTGATATTTTAATGTTTATGCAACTCGGTTTCCGAGATGCCTTATATTATAGTAACGTTAGATTTCATAACAGCTTGCAGGGCGATATTGTTTTAATCAATAGTCAATCCAGTGCTGTTCTGGCTATGAGGAGTTTTTCTCAAAGACGGTTATATAAAGCTTTAGAGTTACCCGCAGTACAATCGGTACATCCGATATATTTGGACTTTACAATCTGGAAAAATCCTGTAACAGGCCGCCCTCGTAGTATCCTGATATTTGGAATGAACCCAGAAACTAACATAGTTAACTTACCTGGAGTTCAGGAAAATTTAGATAAACTTAAACTGCCTGATGTAGTTCTATTTGATCGTTCTTCTAGAGTGGAATATGGCCCAATTGCTGCTAATTATGACCAAAGAAAGACTGTAACAGCAGAAGTGCGAAGGCGGCGAATTAAAGTCGAAGGACTATTTACATTAGGTGCATCATTTGGCGCAGATGGTAATTTAATTACAAGTGATATTAACTTTCTGCGAATATTTAGCAATCGTCAAAAAGGATTAATTGATATTGGGCTAATTAGATTAAAACCCGGAGCCAATGCTAACGTTGTTGCCCAAGAATTACGAAAATATTTACCTAACGAAGTAAATGTTTTAACTAAACAAGAATTTATTGATTTTGAGCGGAATTATTGGGCAAATAGTACAGCTATCGGGTTTATTTTCACATTAGGGACTGTCATGGGCTTCATTGTGGGAACTGTGATTGTTTATCAAATCCTTTACACAGAAGTTGCAGATCATTTAGCTGAGTACGCTACTCTCAAGGCAATAGGTTATACACAAAATTATTTATTAACCGTCATTCTTCAAGAGGCTTTGCTGTTAGCAGTTTTAGGATATTTTCCTGGGATAGTTTTTGCTTTGTTTATGTATAAAAGTGCCAGAGAAGCAACACTTTTACCAGTTTTCATGAGTTTTGATCGGGCGGTAATGGTGTTGATTTTGACTATGCTAATGTGTATTATTTCTGGTGCGATCGCAGTCCGAAAATTACGTTCTGCCGATCCAGCAGATATATTTTAATTAAGTCAATATTAATTAAAATAAATTATTGATAACTATAGTTTATAATCAATAATTAAGAAAGCTTGATTTTTGATAGGCACTACAGTTACGTTTCAAAACTGTTAATTTGAAGTAATAAGAATATGATAGAAAAAGAACCTGTAATTGCCATTAAAAATCTCAACCACTATTATGGCAAAGGGGCACTGAGAAAACAGATATTATTTGACATCAACCTAGAAATTTATCCAGGTGAGATTGTAATTATGACCGGCCCATCAGGTTCAGGTAAAACAACATTACTGAGCTTAATTGGTGGTTTGCGGTCTGTACAAGAAGGAAGTTTAAAATTTTTAGGTGAAGAACTCGTTGGCGTCAGTCAAAACAAACTGGTGCAGATGCGACGCAACATTGGTTATATTTTCCAAGCTCACAATTTGCTAGGGTTCTTAACAGCAAAGCAAAATGTGCAAATGGCGGTAGAATTGAATGATAATATTTCTCAAACAGAAGCAGTAGCTAAATCAAAAGCTATGCTGGGGTCTGTTGGGCTAGAAGAACGAGTTGATTACTACCCAGATAATCTTTCTGGTGGACAGAAACAAAGAATTGCGATCGCTCGCGCCTTAGTGAATCGTCCCCCACTAGTGTTAGCAGACGAACCGACAGCTGCATTAGACAAGCAATCAGGACGCGATGTCGTGGAAATAATGCAGAGTTTAGCCAAAAATCAGGGAACTACTATCTTATTAGTGACACACGACAACCGCATTTTAGATATAGCCGATCGCATCGTAGAAATGGAAGATGGCCTTTTAACCCGTAATTCTCCCAATGCCGCTATTCAGTCATGATTTTAGTTCTTATTGACACTCCCCACGCCTTTAGGTGGGGGATTCCAAGTAAAAAATGATTAAAAAATATACCAGTTTTACACGATGAAGTGAAGACAAAAAGAACCGCAGTGTTAACACCTACAGCTTGGCAAAATATTAAAACCGAAGCGGCTTTTCGTGGGATTAGTGCTAGCGAATTAATCGAGTGATTTGGACGGCGATAGCGCAGCGTTAGCGAGTCTTGCCTACGGCACGCCAAGGGCGAACGAGCGTCATAAATTCGCACTAGTACTACCCCCATAAATAAATTTAGTTGCTCTGCACGCCGCAATGTGTGTGGTCATTTGTTTTTTCTGAATGACTATGAATGACCAATGACCAAATAATTACTAATTCGTAATGACGCTCGTTCCTCGCTACCGCTACGCTAACGTAATTCGTAATTAAAGGTACAGAGCAATTAACTAAAGTTTATGGAGACAAATAAATTTATTCCTTATTTCAGAGCAAGCGACTTCAGTCGTGGGGTAATAATTACGAATTACGAATTATAAATTACGAATTATTTTGACAGCCATAATTTATTGTCTAGCCGAGCCTGATTTTTTCATTCCAGGTTGGTTTGGTGGAGTTGGAGCATTTGGTTGGCGATTAGTACGAAAAGTCACATTCACGCCTTCATTTGATTGCTCCAGCACCAGTAGAGGCGTAGGTTTAGCCTTTTGATCCCAATGCATAGTAGCAATCCGACCTTGAATTGTTGGTTGCCAACTATCTTCGGATTCTATGGGGCTTAGGTAAGTTTCTATACAGTCAATAATTTGACTAATAGTCGCAGAAGTTGCTTGCGTTGGTAACTTCATTAACCGGACTTGAATGCGAAACAGCACTCGTTTAGCAGAGTTCCCTGGAGTACCAGTTTCATACTCTACATCAAAAATTTCATCTACTTGCCGTCCAGCGCTATTAGCAATTCCGACTGATCCAAGTTGTGCTTGATTTGGACGCAGGGCTTGAGTAACTTTTTCTTTGATCTGAATCTTGATTTGATTAAGGATTGCAAAATGAAACACCTCCTCTGACATCCGCATTCGCAGATAATCTAGGTTAAAGTCCCGTGAGTTGACCAAATCGGGATTAGTTTCCATTTTGCGAATCGTTTCCAGCGCCAGCTTAAACTTTTTCTCTAATTCTCGCGCACGGAATTGTTCAAACTTAAGTTTTTTCTCCAGCTTATTCATCTGGAGCTTACTATACACTATCATTGCAATCACCGCTAAAGCCAGCCCTCCTGAAGTTACCAACAATAACGGTGGTATTTGAGGATTACTTGCTGGCACTTCCTGGGATGCTTTTTTAGGCTTTCCTGGGGTTTGGGCAAGAAATATCGAAGTGAACATGGTTGGAAACTGAAAAACTTGACTCCTGATGTTTAGGATGCCCAAATCTTCAATGTCATCTTGCTGTATCATTAATATTTTTTACAGCCTTTCACAAACCACCTATGTCCAGACACCACAGTATCCCTGCCCTGTCTGAGTTTTCATCTACAACCTTGAGCAATATTCGTCTGATAGCCACAGATATGGATGGCACCCTGACTAGACGAGGAAAATTTACTCCTGCACTGCTGCAAGCTTTAGAGGATTTAGCGGCAGCTGATATTAAGGTGCTGATTGTCACAGGACGTTCTGCTGGGTGGGTGAGTGGATTGAGTGCGATTATGCCAGTGGCAGGTGCTATAGCAGAAAATGGCGGTTTGTACTTTCCACCTGGGAACCAGAAACCAGTAGTTTTAACACCCATTCCCGATTTAGCAAAACATCGCCAGCACTTGGCTACAACTTTTGAGAATTTACAAACCAAATTTCCCCAAATCCAAAAATCTGCTGATAATCGCTTTCGCATCACCGACTGGACTTTTGATGTAGCTGGTTTGCGTCAAGAGGAACTACAAACCCTAGAGAATCTCTGTCAACAAATGGGTTGGGGATTTACCTATAGCAACGTGCAATGTCACATTAAACCCCAAGGGCAAGATAAAGCTGTGGGATTGTTGCAGGTATTGGGCGAATATTTGCCCCAGTATTCACCAGAACAAATTGTCACTGTTGGCGATAGCCCCAATGATGAAAGTTTATTTGATCGGCGTTATTTTCCTATTTCTGTAGGCGTGGCAAATGTGCTGGAATATGTGAATCAGTTGAAATATCACCCTGCTTATATTACTAACGCTGCCGAAGGGGAAGGATTTTGTGAGTTATCTAGTTATATTTTGAAAAGCTTGCACATCTCAAGTTAGGGAAAAGTAGAGTTGTTCTACAATAATCTCGTAGCACTGATTTTACCTTTTACGAATTACGAATTATTTTAACTAGTTCCGTGGGTTTAAGTCCCCCGGTTCAAAAATCACGCAAGTTTTGTGTTGGGGTTAAATCCCCATTACAAAACAAAATTTACGAAAGCGTTGCGGGGCGTTCGCGTTTAGCGTCTCTAAGAGTTGCCCATTACGAATTACGAATTACGAATTACGAATTATTTAATTGTCTTGGCGATTTTCTGGCGAGTAAGGAACACCTAACCCTTGGGGGGGTGTAGATTTCCCAGCTAATCCCACTAGTGCAAATAAAGCGATCGCATACGGTAGCATGGCTAGAAACTGATAAGGAATATTTGCACCAAAAGCTTGAATTCGTAACTGTAAAGCTTCCGTAGCGCCAAATAAAAAACAAGCTAGAGTAGTACTTAAAGGATGCCACCTACCAAAAATTAAAGCTGCGATCGCAATAAATCCTTTACCTGCACTCATCCCTTCGGTAAAAAATCTGATTTGTACCAAGGTGAGATAAGCCCCTCCTAAACTGGCAAGACAGCCACTGAGTACTACAGCCCCATATCGCACCCTTGATACTGAAACCCCAGCCGTCGCAGCAGCTTGGGGATATTCCCCTACCGCCCGCAAAGTCAGCCCAAAGCTAGTATGAAATAAGAAATAGATACTTGTAGCAACTAGAGTTATCAGTAAATATACAAAAATATCTTGCTGGAACAACATCGCTCCAAGTATAGGTATATTCGCAACACCAGGAATGACTATAGGCTCAATTCCTGGTAATCTTTGAGTATTGCTGCCATTAAATACTAACCGCGCTAAAAATGATGTTAAGCCCGCAGCGACCAGATTAATCGCTAACCCTGATACCAACTGATTAACATATAAAGTTACACATAAAAAAGCGTGGAGTAAACCGACTAATCCCCCAGCAATCAACGCACAGATAACACCAAGCCAAGGGTTGCCTGTATAAAAGGTAGCGGCTGCACTGGTAAAAGCTCCAGTTAATAACATCCCTTCTAGGGCAATATTTAATACTCCTGAACGTTCTGAGTACATTCCCCCAAGGGCAGCAAATGCTAGGGGTACGGCTAAGTTTAAGCTAGCAATTAAGTAATCAGAGAGGAAGTTAAGGTTATTCATAGTTATTTTTTTTTAACGCAGAGGTAGACGCGTTCGCGGAGCGTCTCGTAGAGAAGCGGCTTGCCGTTCGCGTAGCGTCTCCGAAGGAGAAGGCTACGCTAAGGGAAGCGCAGAGTATCGCAGAGAAAGTTTCGCGTTAAACCTCAGCGTTACTTTGCGTTTTTATTCGTCTTTCTACGGCGAGGCTGATGGCAATGAATAAGACAGTTAATCCTTGAATTGCATAAACTACAGTCACAGGTACACCAGCACTACGTTGCATGACATTGGCACCACTACGCAAGGCGGCAAAAAATAGAGAAGTCAATACTACACCGCTAATACTACCGCGACTTAAAAAGGCGATCGCAATGGCATCAAATCCATAACCAGGGGAAACCTGTTCAAATAAGCGGTACTTCAATCCCATTACCTCAGATGCACCCGCCAACCCGGCTAAACCACCTGCTAAGGACATGACAAGCATAATGGTATTTTTTACTGAAATCCTTGCATAATGGGCTGCTGTGGGGTTAAAACCAACGGCGGCAATTTGGTATCCTAGAGGCGATCGCACCAATAACACCCACAATACTCCAGCAGCCATTAACGCAAGTATTATGCCAGCATGGGCAAGACTTTGGAGTAGAATAATCGGCAACTGTGCAGATTTAGCAATTAATGGTGAATAAGGACTAGGCGCGGCTGGTGCTTTTAGGGGATTTTGCACCAAGTAACTAACTAAATTCACTGCTATGTAATTCAGTAATAGGGTAGTGATAACTTCATTGATTCCCCGTATTGCTTTGAGATAACCCGGTATCCAACCCCAAACCGCACCAAACCCAAACCCAGCAATCAGTGCTAGAAGTTAGCCGATGCAGTATATTCCGGTGGTGTTCAAAAATTGTCTAAACTTGGTTGGCAGGGAATTGGTAAGGAGAAGGCAACTTGGGCAGAAAGGATCTCATCTCTCCCCTTATGGACATTGACAATAATCAATCACCAAGTTTTTGCTATTTTCGAGATCAGCTTCGACGTTTAAGTGGGCATTAAAGCAAACAACAGATAATGTAAAGACTTGGCATTTTATCCTCTACATGTCCCGCCAGCCATCAATAAACCAATTTCTTCTATCGTCGCTGTCTGTGCATCCAAAATAGCGACAAACTCACCTCTGTAGATTACGGCAATGCGATCGCTCTTACTGATCAGTGATTTATATTATTATGTTGAGGCTTTGTTGCTGAAATCTCATCAGCAGTTAAAATTACCACCTTCCCATTTTGCATAATACTAATTGATTGACCTAGCTTGCGATGTCGTTCTATGGCTGCTGCAATTGCGGCTTTAACTCCAGCATCAATTTTACTCGATAAAAGTTCTAATTCTTGATCAGCCATTTTTATCCTCTGATTTGATTCCAAATTCTACTTTCATATACAATAAGCTGTTGACTATAGCTATACTCAGCTACTAAGCTAGCATCATTACTAGAGTTATTATAAATAATCCAGCGATCGCACAACGGTAAATACAAAGAAATTAAATTTACTCTCCCTCTGTGGTAGCGTCTTCGGATCACATCTTCTGGAATCGAATGTCCGCCGCTAGCAACCCTTTGTGCTACCCGTTCTACTGCCAAATCAGGACTTTGTAACCAAAAATAAATTAAATTAATTATGTAGCCTTTAGCTTTACATTCAATTATAAAAGGTGCAAAAGTTCTCGCAGCTAATGTGGTTTCAAAAGCAAAATCACTACCAGAGTTAGATAACGTCCGCAGGCGTGTAATCATTAATCTTCCTGCTTCTGTAGCCATCGACTCTGGATTTAATGGGGATAAACCAGCAGCTATTGCATCTGCATTCACATACTCAAAGCAGTCTAAAAAATTTGGTAATAAACTCATGGAAACGGTAGTTTTTCCTGAACCATTTGCACCACCGATGATATAAAGGCTTGGCATTTTATCCTCTGCGTGTCCCCCCAGCCATCAACAAACCAATCTCCTCTACTGTTGCTGTCTGTGCATCCAAAATAGCGACAAACTCACCTCTGTAGATTACGGCAATGCGATCGCTCATAGCCATCACTTCTTCTAACTCAGTAGAAATATACAAGATTGCGGCACCGCGATCGCGTTCTGCTAATAACCGAGAATGAACTGCACTTGTCGCCCCTACATCTAATCCCCGCGTGGGTTGCATCGCTACAATTAAATCTGGTTCTCCCGCCAGTTCCCTCGCCAAAACTACCTTTTGTTGATTTCCCCCTGAGAGTTGGCTTACCTTGATATCTTCCCCAGTCGCCCGAATATCAAACTCTTGCATTGCAACTTGGGCATGATTTTTTATTGCTGGTGATTGTAATAAAAAATTGCGGCAGAATGGCAAGTTTTTAAAAGCATTCAAAATCAAGTTTTGGCCAATGCTAAATTGCAACCCCAGCAATATAAGCTAATTTATTAGATTTAGTAATCGCTGCGCCAATAATTCCACATAAATAACTACCTTGCAAGTGATCTAAACGCAAAGAGGCAATATTTTCTCCCTTGGAATTACCATTTACACCCACAAAAAATGTATTCTTAAATTGTGCAGCAACTTGTTCTATTGCTGCATCAAATTGTCCTCCGTGGGCGAATACAAGATTATAACCCTGGCGGGCAAAATCTGTTAATGCTTCCGTTTGATCTGCTTGGGCGACTTGTTCCAGATATGCAACTTCTGCACCCAGCTTTTGTTTAGCTAGGTTTATGCCTTCGTAACCAGACTGATTCCAAGCTTTATCAGTGATGACTCCAGGGAGTGCGATCGCTATTTTAAAACCTTCTCCACTACTACTAACTGTTGGTGTCGTGCTTTGATTACTACTGCAAGCTTTCAGCAATAGGCTAGTAGTAAAAGTAGCTGAACCATACAAAATAAATTTACGTCTATTAAAATTTAGGATCATCTACTGCTTTTCGATATTTAGTCATTATAGTTACTAAGTCAATACGGTTCGGTTAAGGTGCATAGTCCTTAAAGATCCCCCTTAGTCCCCCGATAAATTGGGGGAAATAGAGCCATTATTAGCCCCCTTTTTTAAGGGGAGCCAGCGCGGTCTTGGGGTCTCCCCAAGTGGAGCGACTGGCGTGGGTTGGGGGGATCAAGTCTTATCCAAACCTTATTGGTTCCTAAGTTTATCACTTAGTACTTCCAAATGAAAGACCATTATGAGCAGGGCTATTTCATTCTAAAAAGCCGCTTAGGTATGTCCAATCCAAAAGAACATAAACGTTGAGCTTGTGCCATGTTTTTAAAGATATTGTCCCGATATAAATTGAGTGAAAAATTGCTAGCAAGCACAAAAACTTGAGTCAGGGGAGTAGTGCGAATTCTCGATGCATCCTCACCTTGAGTCACATCCTGAACGTAGTAGACTTTATTTTCAACACCCCAGTATCCTCTGGTTCGTTCAGCTATTTCTTGAGCAGTTTCACTTAAAGATGAAATCGCTGGCTGGGCTATAAAAATTGCTGCACGCTGTAGTAAAGACAAGCCAGACTGCCGACGATATAAACTAGCCAAGTTCCGAAAAAACCAATCGCCCTGCCCGGTGATGGGCCATAGGTCTGTATTAATCCCCAGGCATGGGCAACCCGAGCTAGTGTCAACCAACTACAACTCTTCGGAATATGCTAACCTAGTATGGTTAACTAATCTCGCACATCTGAGAATTCGGGTGTTTCCAGTTGGAAATGCACTTGGATGGAGGTTTAACCCGAATCGGAGTTAGAAAATATATGCCAGTAGTTTCATTGGCTCAAATGATGGAGTCAGGGGTTCACTTTGGGCATCAGACCCGGCGTTGGAATCCAAAAATGTCTCCTTACATTTATACTTCCCGCAATGGTGTGCATATTATCGACTTGGTGCAAACTGCCCAGTTGATGGATAATGCTTACAATTACATGCGATCGCACGCTGAACAAGGGAAGAAATTTCTTTTCGTCGGCACTAAGCGCCAAGCGGCTGGAATTATTGCCCAAGAAGCTAGCCGTTGTGGTTCCCACTACATTAACCAACGCTGGTTGGGTGGAATGTTGACCAACTGGGCAACCATCAAAACACGGGTAGACCGTCTCAAAGATTTAGAACGCCGTGAGGAAACTGGCGCACTAGATTTATTACCGAAAAAAGAAGCATCAATGCTACGTCGGGAAATGACGAAGCTTCAGAAATACTTGGGCGGCATTAAAACAATGCGGAAAGTACCCGATATCGTGGTGATTGTAGACCAACGCCGGGAATATAACGCAGTTCAAGAATGCCAAAAGCTAAGTATTCCGATTGTGTCCATGCTGGATACAAACTGTGACCCAGATGTAGTAGATATCCCCATCCCAGCAAACGACGATGCTATCAGGTCAATTAAGCTGATAGTCGGAAAATTGGCAGATGCCATTTATGAAGGTCGTCACGGTCAGCTGGATGCTGAAGAGGATTACGAAGATTACGACGGTGGTGAGTATGACGAAGACTACGAAGAAACCGAATATACTGACGCCGTAATTCCCGACGAGGAAACAGAGGAATAAGTAAAGCAGGGGTGAAGTAAGTAGTGTCCGAAGGAGGGCGGTGGCTGGCAGAGTAGCAGCAAGCCGCCCTTGCCTGCGGCAAATCGTAGGCTAAGGTAGAGGCGAAAAAACTCATACCTCATAACTTCATTATTTTTTCTACCCCAGCCCTGAGTAAGATATAAATACTCAACACCCGTGAGCGATTACAACTCGAGGTCAAGTTAGGAATTGAGGCAACATGGCGGAAATATCTGCAAAACTCGTCCAAGAGCTACGCCAAAAAACTGGTGCCGGCATGATGGACTGCAAAAAGGCGCTGATAGAGACTGATGGCAACATAGAAGAAGCCGTAGACTGGCTACGGAAAAAGGGCATCTCTAAGGCGGGCGCAAAAAGCGATCGCGTTGCGGCAGAAGGTCTAGTGGACACTTACATTCAGCCCGGTGGTCGGGTGGGTGTACTCATAGAAGTCAACTGCCAAACCGATTTTGTTGCTCGTAACGAGGCTTTTAAAGCTTTAGTTAAGAACCTAGCAAAGCAAGCAGCGACTGCTGATAGTGTTGAGTCTTTGTTGGCTCAACACTATATTGAACATGAAACTGCAACTGTAGAAGAATTCATCAAGCAAACTATTGCAACGCTCGGTGAAAACATCCAAGTGCGTCGCTTTATCAATTTTGCACTAGCAGAAGGCACCCAAGGTGTAGTAGACAGTTACATTCATACTGGCGGTCGAGTTGGTGTATTGGTAGAACTGGGTTCTCAAACTGAGTCAGTGGCTTCTAATCAAGAGTTCCAAAGCTTGGCACGGAACACTGCAATGCAAGTTGCGGCTTGTCCGAATGTCGAGTATGTGAGCGTAGACCAAATCCCCGCCGAAATTGCCCAAAAAGAAAAAGACATTGAAATGGGCAAGGATGATTTGGCGAACAAGCCAGATAACATCAAAGAAAAAATTGTTCAGGGACGAATTGAAAAACGCCTGAAAGAATTGACTTTGCTCGATCAGCCTTACATTCGCGATCAGAGTATTTCCGTGGAAGACTTGGTCAAGCAAGTGAAGGGGCAATTAGGCGAAGAGATTCAAGTGACCCGCTTTGTCCGCTATATACTGGGCGAAGGCATTGAAAAGCAAGAAATTAGCTTTGCTGATGAAGTCGCTGCACAAATGGGTACTAAGTAATATTAGTTAGGAGTTAAGAGTAGAGACGCGATTAATCGCGTCTGTACAGGAGTTAGGAGTTAATAGGAAGTTGCTTCATAATTTATAACTCATAATTCTTAACTCCTAACTGCTTAAAGGACAGGTCAAGCAAATAGCCTGACCTGTATTTTCTTAGTAGAGACGCGAAATATCGCATTTAATTTAAAATCTAAAATCCTCTGGAAAGTTATCCTAAAATAAATTCGTACATTTGTACTATGTAATAGTTCACATGGGCAAGAACGAAAAGATATGGCAAGAGCAATCGAGCGAATTGAACGAGATATTGCAGCAATAAAAGAAGCGATTCAGGCGATCGCAGTAGAACTACAAAGCGCTTATGCTAGTTATCTAAACACCTTGGGGCTAGCTGTACGAAAACAGTTGATTCTGGCGAGTTACCACCTTTGTACTCAGGGGTATCCTGAAAACTTTCTGAATTTGTCATTGAATCAGCGTCAGCAATTGCAACAAGCCATCCGCAAGTTGGGTCAAGTGGCAGGGGAGAAATTGCTTGCTTGTATTCAAAGTGAGGAAGTTGGGGTAGATGAGGGGGATGAGGGAGTAACATCCTCTTCATCTTCTGGACTTCTAGACACCTCTAATTCTCAGTCTTTCACCGCCGACACCTCTAATCCTATAGAACTAGTAAAATGGCAACAGAACTTAGAAGAGGTTACGCAAGAGATACTGAAAAAACTTTCGCATGATGCTAATCTTTTAATACAAAAATCTGGGGTATTACCTAAAAAATTACCAGAACCGATTTTAGCAGCAGCAGCTGCGGCTGCATCAGAAGCGTCTGCTGAGGTAATGCCAGGGCCACCCAACTTATTAAACTTAGTAATTGAAATTGAAAATGAGCAGCAGTCAGAAGATTCTGGACTGACGCAAATTATGGCTATTAACCTGCGGCTAGGAGAAATTGAATTTGCTGATGTGACACTCTCATCTGAGCGCAGGCAAATCCGCAGTATTTTAGTTCAGCTAAACAAGCTAGGACGAGAGTATCAAAAGAAACATCGGGAAAAGGCGATCGCTGAAGCTGAAGCTGCATGGCGTGCTAGTTGGTTTGAATAAAGTTATGAGTTATGAATTATGAGTTATGAGTTATTTATTCCTAACTCTTAACTTCTGTACAGACGCGATTAATCACGTCTCTTCTGTACAGACGCGATTAATCGTGTCTCTATTCCTCACTCCCATGTCTATTGACCAATGACTAATGAAAAACCAGATTGGATACGATTGCACAAAGCCTTGGCAATAGAAGCCGAACGCGGCTTTACAGACTTGGTGGGCAGACAATACCGCTTCAGTGAATTTCTAAGCCTAACTTTGGGCAAATTCCCAACAGGCTTACCCCAAACTGAACGCCGCCGTTGGCAAGGACTAGCGGTGCAATTTGCTAGTTATCCACATCTAGCACTGGAAGAAAGACAACATTTAGTAGCAGAGACTCGTAGATATCTCTCTCAACTACAGCAGGGGGAGCAGGGGAGCAGGGGAGCAGAGGAGCAGGGGAAAATCTATCAATCCAAAATTCAAAATCTAAAATCACCAATTGTTGCTGAGGTGAGTCGGAGGCTTGCACCGAATATTGAGCAAAAACTCAGCGATTTACCAGAAATAGGCTTCAAAAAAGCTGATAATTTGGCACGGCTTGGTTTACACACCGTCCGCGACTTGCTTTTCTACTATCCGCGTGACCACATTGATTATGCGCGTCAGGTGAATATCCGCGAGTTACAGGCGGGTGAGACGGTGACAATAGTAGCTACAGTGAAGCGTTGCAACTGCTTTACTAGCCCTAAAAATCAGAAATTATCAATTTTAGAACTGGTAGTCAAAGATAACAGTGGTCAAATCAAAATTGGTCGTTTTTACGCAGGTAAGCGCTTTAGCAGTCGCGCTTGGCAAGAAAGTTTAAAACGCCGTTATCCAGTAGGTAGTATTTTGGCGGCGTGTGGGTTGGTAAAAGAAAGTAAATACGGCTTGACACTGGATAATCCAGAACTAGAGGTTTTGGCAAATCCAGGAGATTCGATTGAGTCGCTGAATATTGGGCGGGTAGTGCCAATTTATGGATTGACAGAAGGGGTGGTGGCGAATACAGTACGACAGGCGGTAATTGCTGCTTTACCTGCTGCTGCTCACCTGAAAGACCCTTTGCCAAGTGGTTTGCGACAGAAGTATGGTTTGATGGAATTGAAAGATGCGATCGCTAACATTCATTTTCCCAGTGATAGCGCCGCTCTGCAAGTTGCCCGTCGCCGCCTAGTATTTGATGAATTTTTCTACCTGCAACTTGGGTTACTGCAACGTCAGCAGCAAGCAAGGGCGATTCAAACCAGTGCCATCCTTGTCCCAAGAGGTCAACTTGTAGAGAAATTCCACGAAATACTACCTTTTCAACTCACTGGCGCACAGCAACGAGTCCTCAACGACATCCTCAACGATTTACAGAAACCCGTACCAATGAATCGTTTGGTGCAAGGCGATGTCGGTTCCGGTAAAACAGTCGTCGCCGTGCTAGCTATCCTTGCAGCAATTCAATCTGGCTATCAAGCGGCGCTGATGGCTCCCACAGAAGTTTTGGCAGAACAACATTATCGCAAGTTAGTTAGTTGGTTTAATCTCTTGCATTTACCAGTGGAATTACTGACAGGTTCTACCAAAGCGGCTAAACGAAGACAAATACATTCTCAGTTAGGAACTGGTGAATTACCTTTATTAGTAGGAACTCATGCATTGATTCAAGACCCCGTAAACTTCCATCAACTGGGGTTAGTGGTGATTGATGAACAGCACCGCTTTGGGGTAGAACAACGGGCGCGTTTGCAGCAAAAAGGTGAGCAACCCCATGTGTTAACTATGACAGCTACTCCGATTCCCAGAACCTTAGCACTGACGATACACGGTGATTTGGATGTGAGCCAGATTGATGAGTTACCACCAGGGCGACAAAAGATTCAGACAACAGTGCTATCGGGTCAGCAACGCAACCATGCTTACGACCTCATCCGCCGAGAAATTGCTCAAGGTAGACAAGTTTACGTGGTTTTGCCCTTGGTAGAAGAATCAGAAAAACTGGATCTGCGATCGGCTGTAGAGGAGCATCAAAAGCTACAAGAAAGCGTTTTTCCCGATTTTCAAGTGGGGCTACTACACGGTCGCATGAGTTCAGCCGAGAAGGATGAAGCGATTACCAAATTTCGTGATAACCAAACACAAATTTTGGTTTCTACTACTGTTGTTGAGGTTGGTGTAGACGTACCTAACGCTACAGTCATGCTCATTGAAAATGCGGAGCGATTTGGTTTATCGCAACTCCACCAACTGCGGGGGCGTGTCGGTCGTGGTGCGGCTCAGTCTTATTGTCTGTTGATGAGCAGTTCCAGAAATCCTGATGCTCAACAACGGTTGAAGGTGTTGGAACAATCTCAGGATGGTTTTTTCATCTCAGAGATGGATATGCGTTTTCGTGGCCCAGGGCAAGTACTGGGAACTCGTCAATCTGGAGTGCCAGATTTTACATTAGCAAGTTTGGTTGAGGATGAGGAAGTTTTACTTTTAGCGCGGCAAGCAGCAGAGAAAATTATAGAGATGGATGCAACCTTAGAGCGTTGGTATTTGATGAAAGAAGAGTTGAAGTATCGGTATGAGCGGTTAATGGGTGGGGCGATTTTGACATAGTATACTAAATTCCGCTAAAGCTCTCATCTAGAACTAGAACTTGTTATTACTCATTAGCGCTAGGTGTAGTTTGTCTACCTCCACCTCCACCTCCACCTCCAGGACTAATTATAATAACAGGACCAGTACGTGTAGGTCGTGTAGGTCGGTCAGGAGACTTACAGAAACCCGAACGGTAACCTTGCAGTTGCTCTGCGGCCTCTTGGGGCCAGTTAGCAGTGTTTAAGAACTCCTGAACAGGCTGTGATTGGAGTATATTATCGCAGTCTATCCTAGTAAGATTACCCTCGCTTAAGCGATAACTGAACCCTTTTGGTACCTTGAATCCAGTGGGTCTTTTAACCGATACGATATTAACAGTTCCAACCAAAACATTAATTTCTAAATTGCCATTAACATTATTGGTTTGGATTAAAGTAAGTTCATCCTTCATTGGTGAAACAATCAGCTCGTTAGGGTGGTAAATACTAGGTACGCAGTTAATCGCGTTAACAAATAGAGACATCTGCTCTATTTCTGACAGCAATTTGTCTATCACCGAGCCATTGCCTTTGCGAGTAAGTGCCGAAATTTCAGTAGTTTTATTACTAGCACACTGCATCGATACCACTAAATCGGGATCGTTGACATTCCACTCACCCAAGCTTGCCACTAAACATTTGCCGCCTGTACTTGCTTCACATTTTTGGGTTGCTTCCTGGCAAGCAGCTTCCGGTGAAAGTGAACCTGTTGAGGTCATCCACTGACCCATTTTTGGGTTGGCTACTGTACTACAGTAATATCTAACTAGATCGGTAGAAGCTTGAGCTTGCAGGAGATTTTTAGAGGCTGTCGTACTGTAAGTATTTTTAGAGCCTGAAGGTGGAACTTTGGAGCTATGCAACTGAGATCCTACTGGTACTACCCATAATCTATCACTACATGAACTGCTACGTTGCCGCCACCCGTATAAAACAGAACCACTTACCTTACAAGGAAATGTGTAAGCAGAAGTGACAGAAGCAGGCCCAGCTTGTACTAATCCTCCAATTTGACTATCTATTTGGTTTCGTAGACTAAGCCGTGACAGGGATTTCTTAGAAGCAGGAATTCCTATAGCATCTTTATACTTTTGCATTCGCTGTCCTGCCAGAGCCTTGCCAGAGTCTGTAGCACCTAGAAGCAGTCTCACTCCAGGATCGGATGCGTAATTAATCACCGCAGTTTCAGGGATTTCAGCATAGCTTGTGATACAAGTTGTCAAAATGTACAAAGGAATCAGTAACGCTGCTGTAGCAGGCTTTAGCAGATTTAAATGATTTGTATTGCTCATACTGGTTTAAGGTGTACAAATAATGAAAAATAGTGGTGATTTTATTAGTACAATCAACTAGATTTAGCTACTCACTTAAAACAGGTATTTGGAATTTTTTATAGCATAAATTAATCCTTTGGATTGCATGATCGTAGGGAAATTGAAATATTGAAGTAGTAAGAGTTTCTTGATTTAGAACTGTACAATTTGGAGCTTGATAGGGGTCTAATCCATACCAATCACAAGTTTTCTTAGTATATTTCAGCCACTGTTCTCTTATGTCAATTAAAGTTTTACAAGGGATAATATCTGCTTCGTATTGACTATCTAGGATAGAATTCTGGTTTATGTCAGCCCCTGCTCCCATTTTGTCTGACATTAAAATGTCATAGGTTTTTTTTAGTGCATCATCATAATGACCATTCTTTAAGTCATTTTCAAGATTTTTAAATAGCTTTGCTTGAATTACCTGTGCTAGAGATTCCTCAGATTTATCTGATAATTTTTGTATTTTTAATTTTTCTTGAGGATTTTCCTTGAAGTTCCTGAGAAGTTTGACAGTCGCTGCTCTTACCTGGCGGTAGTAAGGTAGCGATCGCTCTATATTTCCTTCATTTCTCAGACTGTCTGCTTCTTTGAGAAAATCGGGTAAGGAATTGAGAATTTTTGTCGTATCTGTGCCGAGAAAAACAGCATCATTGGTTTGTTTAAACCTCTGTTGCTCCTGTCCAAAATACCATTGCTGCAACCCAAACAATATTCCACCAATTGCGAAGGCGATCGCAACTGCAATTCTCCGTCTTTGCAGGCGATCGCGCAACCCTACACTAGCATCAATAAACTGATTCGCAGTCGGACTAAACCCACCCAAAATTTGATTAAACGTTGAATCCTTTCGCAGTTCTAAAATCTGCTCCAACTTGGAACCAGCCCATAGTTCATCGTCTGCTTTCTTGACTTGCCAATGTGCAACATCGTCATTGAGCCTATTACGTAGAGCTATAGCCTGACGATTTTCCTGAATCCAAATATTTAAATTAGTCCAAGAAGTCAGCAGCGTTTCATGAGTAATTTCCACTGTAGATTCTTGAGGTATTGATTGGCTATTACTCACCAATAAATTCTCATTAATCAACTTCACCAGTACAATGCGCTCAAGTTCATTACTAAACTCAAACATCAAAGCCCTTCTGCGAACTGGTCTCCATTCAGTACCAGATTCAGAATCTTTACCGATGTCAACCAGTTTTAAAAAAATACTCTGAGCAGCTAACTTTTCTTGTTTTGTTAATGCTCCATAAATGGAATCTACCCGTTGTTGCAGCGCTCCTCTAACACCACCTAACTGACGGTAAGTGCTGGTATTTAATGTCCGATCTTGGATACTGCTACTATTTATTTCTGTTTCCCAAAGTAAATTCAAAGTGTATTGTAATAACGGTAAATAACCTGCTTGTCCCTGGATATCCTTAATAATTTCCCCTACTAAGCCAGTTTCAAACACGACACCATGATGTGCCGCAGGTTGTTCAATTGCCAATCGCAACTCATCAGCTTGCATTTCTGCAATCAATGGACGATGTTTCTGTGTAGCTTTTACTAGTTGGGGATAAGGGCTTAACCTATCAAGAAAATCAGCCCGCATTGTTGCGATAATTTTCACGTTTGGCTGCTTGGTTTTACTCCAATTCACCAAGCTAGCAATAAACTGAGCACACTTTTGTGGTTGAGTGGTAGTGAATAATTCCTCAAACTGGTCAATTAAGATGAACCAATAAGACTCAGACTGTTTTAACCTCGTCACCACCTGAGTTAGAGTATCAACTTTTGCTTCACGGGCAATTTGGGCTTCAGATTGCCTATATTTACTAAGTAAGCTGGCATAAAAAGATTCAAACGGGTCAGCATCTGGAGTAAACATAAAGTGTACTAACTGTGACCCCTTTTTTTGTACTAGCCAAGGAATCAGCCCTGCACGCACAACTGATGATTTACCACTACCACTGGCTCCTAATAACAAAATTAGGTTAGTCTGTTCTAGTTCATTTACCAAACCCGTAAGAAATTGATCGCGCCCAAAAAAGATATCTTTATCTTCCGGCTCAAACTTCTTTAAGCCTTTGTAGGGTGAATTTTCTCGAAATTGACGGGTTTTAATCTCCTCAATAGAGATTTGTAGAATTTGAGTTTGGTTAAAGGTAACAACGTTACTGTCACCTATCGAAATATTACTAATATTTTGCCTAACTTCATCCTGGCTATTAGGAAATTCTTGGCTCATATCCCCGCCCAGACCTTAGCAACTAGAGGAGCTAATTTCAACACTGGGTCAGCTAGTTCTGCCACGCCTGTTAAACCTTTTTTCAATGCTTCAATTGATTGTTCTACTAAGTTCTTATCTGGCTTGGGCTTTTTCAATTCCTCTTCGATTGTCTTTATCGGCACTTCTAAAGTTTTCTTTTCTATCGAGTTGAGGGAATTACTTGCTACAATATCTTCTTTTAATGTTAAGAGTAACTTTAAGGCTGATTGCACATCAGCATTCTCAACTTTAGCTTCAGTTCTGTTTTGATTGACGCTGCTTCCTTGATCTGCCTGAAGCTGATTAAATCCAATATCAGAGTTTCCATCACCAATGTTGATCCCTGCAATATTCTGCGAATGGGATTTTGCAGCTTTCGCAGCAGTAGATATAGGGTCTAAAACGCTAGGTAAAGACTGTTGCAATTCCAACTTTTCTGAGGGTGTGAGATTTTTGATAATCTCTAAAACTTCGCTAACGCTGTACTTTGGCATATGAAGCGCATCTCACTTATGTATGCTGCAACAAGATAATACATTAAGATTCAAATGCAAATCAAAGTATTTCGGATTATTTTCCAGATTTAGGGAGAAAATTTAGCAAATGCCCTATGCCTAATATTTTCAGGCTCTGGATTCAATCAAGATAACCGTAGCTTATTATACTAATTATTAAAAGTTGCAATCAAACCCTGCACTTACATTTTGATGAAGTAGTTGAAATATTGCTGTTACAAGGAAAACTGTTTTTAGGTAGCCAAGGTTGTACAATTACTTGGACACATCCCTGATTTGAAGCCAAATTAAAATCGCACCCTGCTTGCACCTCAATTTTTAATCAAGATGTTTGTTGCATTTCGGCATAAGCTTGATAAACACCCTTCACGTTATACCAGTTGAGGAAAATTCGGGCAATTTCTAAAGCTAATTGTGGTTTACCTAAGTTAATTAGCCATTGCAACAATGGAGCCATCGTTCGTTCATTTAGCGTACCATTGAGTGAAAGAATGCCCCAAAGTAAACGATGCAGCCAAGTCATTTGAATCATCATTCGCACTTCCCATGTGGGATGTTTTTGATAAAACAAAACTCCCATACGTCCGCGTTGAATTTCTTGGTCAATCAATCGGGGAATTTGCTCTAATTTAAATGCTGGATGCCAGTGATATCCTACGGCTTCTGGACATTTAATTAGTGTCAAACCTAGTTTTTTTAGCCGTACACCTAGTTCTAAATCTTCCCAGCCATAGAGTTGAAAACTAGTGTCAAAAAGTCCCGTTTTCTCTAGCCAATATTTAGGAATTGCTACATTTCCAGTAGCAAAAAAAGCTGCTGAAAAATCTGTTACTTTGTAGGGTTCAGCAGTTGGGTTATCGAAATTACAAGTATTAATAACTGCACCGTAAGTGAAAAAGCGATCGCTTCCCAATTTCTCCTTTCCCTGCACTAGCGCCTCAGCGTGAGCTTGTAAGAAATTATCCAGTACCACTAGATCGCTATCAATAAAGATAATTGTATCTCCCAGCGCCTGTTCTACCCCCAAATTCCGAGCCGCAGCTGGGCCAGCATGGTCTTGCTGAAAGCATCGCACATGGGGAAACTCTTCTTGATGTCCTGCTAACCACTCCAATGTGCCATCAGTAGAACCATCATCCACTAAGACAATCTCGTAATCAGTAATCGAACTTGGCTGACTTAACTCCTGCACCTCCAAAGCGCGGAGACATTTTTCTAAAATCGGTTGGCGATTATAAGTCGGTATCACAACGCTGAAAAACACGGTTTCACCCACAACACTATCCATCTCCAGAATAGGACAGATGCGACGCTGACACTGTTCCTTGTCTAATTCTGGTTACCGAAATGGTCAATCTGCTAATAATGCAATATTTGCTGGGCATTTAAAAATAGGTATATAAGTTTACCACGTTTAAATCTGAAAATATGCATTTTTGTATGTCTGTTCAATATTATTTTGATTTTACAGTTACAGGACTTTATGTCTGAAGTCTGATTCCTGTTTTAAAGCTAATTTTTTCGTAAAAAATAACAGTCTATAAATTTTAATTAATCAATATATAACCTGATGTTAATACTTAGTACTTAAATTAATAACAACTTGAGAATTTTTGTCTGCGTAAGCAGCATCAGCCAGTCTTAATTTGTTATTCACTGCTATTTATTGGCTGTTAAAAAAGTGTCAAGTTTCAATAAATATCGAAGTAATTTATGTAAATATTTAAAGTTTTCCTTTACCAAATTACTCATGTTATTGAGAGATGAACTGAATAACAACCTCGTAAGCCTTAAATGGAGAACAAAGAATGAAAGGACGCTTTCACCCTAAAAACAATTTGACCCTCAACCCATCTGGTAACGAGTCAATTCGTGATGTGATTGACCGCGTTAGTCTGAGTCGGCGGCGGTTTATCATGACGGCTGTAGGTACGTCGGTGCTAACTGTTCTGGGCGATGTTTCTATCGGTGGCTTTCTCCAAAGTGTTGATGCAGCTCCGATTCCCAAGGGAACGGGATTTGCTGGCATAGGCTTTAAGAGCATCCCACCGAATCTACTCAACCCAGCTACAGGGCTGCTGGAAAAGGATCTTGTGAGTGTTCCTGAAGGTTATACAGCCAAAGTACTGATTGCTTGGGGAGATCCGATCGCGCCTGGTGGCCCAACTTGGCTACCAGATGCCTCTCAAGATGCAGCTGCTCAAGAAAAGCAGTTTGGTATGCACAATGACGGTATGTACTACTTCCCTTTACAGCGAGGGAATGTTGTTGGTCGAACAGTAAGTTCACAAACAAGATCACTCAGGGGCTTTTTAAACCAGCCAATCAATACTGGTCTGCTGTGCGTGAACCATGAATACACCCAGGAATCAATTTTGCATCCAGATGGTCTGGATACAGTCACAATTGCGAAGGTACGAAAGTCTCAGGCTGCTCATGGCGTGTCTGTTGTGGAAATTTCCAAAAACGGCAATGAGTGGAGTTTCAATCGCAATTCGCCTTATGGTCGCCGTATTACCGGTAACACCGAGATGCGAGTATCGGGGCCTGCGGCTGGCAATGCACTGTTAAAGTCAAAAAAGTTTTCAATTCAGCCAACTGGCTCTGTTGACACCGGGACGCTGAACGACGGCTATACCGCTTATGGTACGCTCAACAACTGCGCCAATGGCTACACTCCTTGGGGCACTTACTTGACCTGCGAAGAAAACTGGAACGGCTACTTTGCTAATCCCACACGAGATGTAGTTGCAATTCCAGGCATCGAAAAGTCTGATATCCTGGCAGGACAAAATCGGTACGGCGTTTCAACATCATCTATCTATCGCTGGACTGAGGTTGATCCACGCTTCGATGCCAGCACCAACCCACTCGAACCCCATTTATTTGGCTGGGTGGTTGAGATTGATCCCTACGATCCGCAAAGCAAACCAGTCAAGCGCACTGCTCTTGGTCGGTTCAAGCATGAGAGCGCTCAGGTTGTTGTTGACGACAATAACCGTGTTGCTTTCTATCAGGGTGACGACGAGCGCAACGAGTATATCTACAAGTTCGTTTGTGCCCAACCTTTCAATCCCGGAAATTGTTCTGCTAACCGCGATTTGCTCGACAACGGTGTTCTGTACGTTGCCAAATTCAATGACAACGGTACTGGTGAGTGGATTCCTTTGGTCTACGGTCAGCGTGGTTTGACACCAGAAAATGGTTTCAGAAGTCAAGCTGAGGTGCTTGTCAAGACAAGACAAGCTGGCGATCGCGTCGGCGCAACCATGATGGATCGCCCAGAGTGGGTAGCTGTGCGTCCTCGCATCGGCCGATATAAAGAGATTGAAGTCTACTGCACATTGACCAACAATAATCGTCGGGGCACAACTCCAGTTTCCTCCAACCAGCCAGACGGCACAACAGCAGCAGGCGGTGCGCGTCCTCCCGTGAATGCTCCCAACCCACGTCCTGACAACCGTTACGGTCACATCATTCGCTGGCGCGAGGATGGACGTAAAGTTACAACAACTACCTTCAAATGGGATATCTTCTTTGAAGCTGGGGACAAAACTAGACCCGAACCAAATCTTCAGGGCAACATTAAAGGTGACGACTTAAGTTCACCAGATGGTCTGTGGTTCGACGACTTCGGCCGCCTCTGGGTTCAGACTGACCACGCAGGTGATGGTATCGGTGATTTGGTAAACATCGGTAGCAACACCATGTCGTGTGCTGACCCCAACACTAAACAAGTTAGGCGCTTCTTAACCAGCCCTACGGATTGTGAGGTAACTGGTATTACCAGCACACCCGATGGCAAAGCGATGTTTATCAACATCCAGCACCCAGGCGATCGTGGAACTACCTCGAATCCCACGATTGCCAGCAATTGGCCTAACAGTCAAGGGTATGGCCCATCAGGTCGCCCACGTTCATCAGTGGTAGTAATTACCCGTAATGATGGTGGCGTTGTTGGTGGTCTTTAAAGACGATAGGAACAGATTTATTTAGCGATCGCTCCTTTGTCACTACAGTATCTTAAATAGTTTTAAATCACCTTAATCCTTAACCTAAACACGGGCAAGGATAAGGTGATTTACTTATTTTCTACAGTTAACCACAACTTTTGTTGCTCTCTTCTTACGTTGCATCCACAATCCCATAACACCAGCAATAGCCGTACCACCAACAGCTAACGGTTCTGGTACTTTAGCGTAGCTTACAGTACCCACCTGTGTTGTGTTTACTGATTGGTCAATCACAAAAAACTTGTTTCCTCCTACATCTGGAGTGTTTGGCTCACTTCCGAGAGCAAACTGGTCTGCAACAAAATAGCTTAGTCCCAGAACTTCGCCATTATTAAAGCTGATTAGAGGAAAACTGTTGAAATCAGTATCATCTACCTCTGTATAGTTAGTACCTAAGTAGTTGAATGCAACTGCTAATCCATTCTCAACTCCCAATGTCTCAAGACCTGTATTGGTTAAAGTCGAGTCATCGTATTGAAAAGAGCCGAAATACTGACCGGGATTATCACCAGATGTGGCATTTACAGTGAAACCGTAATTAACTAAAGCAGCTTGCGTTGGATTAGCCCCAATAGCAGTAACAAAGATGGTAGCTGCAATAGTAGCAATGCCAAGATTTTTAGCTAATTTCATCAAAAAATACTCCAAAGTTCAAAAATGAATAATCCTGTAATTTCATTTAAATAAGCTTTTAACCACTCTGTACAGGTTAAGAAATATCAAACAAAAGAGTATTTTTATAAAATCTTTAAGCTTGTCATGTATATATAAATTTCCTGTGAAGGAAAAATTCAACTCATCCACTCAGTATCAAAAAGTTTCAAACCTCTGACTTTAAATCGCTGTCATTAACAACATTTTTGTTTCTATCAAATTGTCATGAAATTAGATGGAAATAATTCATCAAACCCTATTAATAGTAAGTGAATATGCAAATCTGAAGCTCATAAATTTTAAAATTTTATTCAAAAGTTAGATAAATCAGTAAAAAATATTCTTATTTTCAATCTATATTTCTCCAGGTATATCGCGCATCAAAAAGGTGTTTATCAGCTATATCAGTAAAATCTTAAAAGATAATGGTTATCATCCTCTTAGGGAGAATGGGAGGTCGATCGCAAGTTTTGATTACCAATAAACTCATGTGTAATTAGTAACAAATAATTAACAGGATGATTGCTGGAAATTGCAAGTTTTAATCTGCTTTAATTTCTGATTTTAACACAAGCATTACCATTTCTTAAATTAAGTAGGATAATGTTTTAATAGGCACATATTTTTTCTGGTAATAGTCTATTTCTGAATATACAAAAACATATTTTGAGATTGGTAAGTAATTTTATAAAAAAGGCATGGGTAAAAAGTTTTTAAGCGTAGCCTGTTCAAAGACAATATTTAAGGATATACATTCCGAATTGAGAAAATCCTCGCCATAGATACGACTCGTGGGAAGTTTTGAAGTTACTACTGTACAAAAAGGTTTTTGAATAATGGTTTCACTTCAATGGTGTGGATGTGCAGATGATTCTGTAAAAGTAGTTAATAATTACCAGAAAGCAAAAAATTTATGGATAACAGTAGGTTTACTGGCTGTTTTTTTTGTTGCTGAATGGAGTGTGGGCTTATGGAGTCAAAGTTTATCTTTACAGGCGGATGCGGGACACATATTATCGGATATTACAGCCTTGGCTATATCGCTAGTTGCCAGTTTTTTAGCACAGCAACCAGCTAATAAAAAAGCAACCTTTGGAAATCAGCGACTCGAAGTTTTAGCAGCTTTATTGAATGGGTTAGGTTTACTTGCGATCGCTACTTTTATTATATTGGAAGCTATTCAACGCTGGCAACATCCAGCAGCAATTTTAGGCATACCAATGTTAGCAATTGCGGTATTAGGTTTAATCGTCAATCTGCTCAATATTACTTTGCTTCATCCGCACACTCACGACAACTTAAACTTGCGGGGAGCTTTGCTTCATGTCATCGCCGATACTGTTAGTTCTGTTGGCGTAATTATAGCTGCTTTAGCAGTTCATCTTTGGGATTGGTGGTGGGCAGATGTTGCTATCAGTTTACTCGTTGCAACTTTTACGGGTTTGAGTGCTTTACCTTTAGTACAAGAAAGTTTAAAGATTTTTTTGGAGTATGCACCGGAATCAATAGACCCCGTTGAGGTGGAAATATCTCTCAAATCTTTTCCTGGTGTTGTTCAAGTAGAAAAACTTCACATTTGGACAATTAGCTTAGATAAGGTAATGCTTTGTGCCAATTTGACAGTTGAATGTGCAACTATCCAAGAACGCGATCGCTTACTCAATAAGTTGGAAACTCACATCCGAAAAACTTTTAATATTGCTGAGATAACTTTGCAGTTAACTAGCTGTAAAAAACCTTCAGCGCTGCCAATTCATCCTTTATTTAACCAAGATTTAATTTTCATGTTGTCTGCAAGTCAAACAAATTCAAACCTGGAACATAGATAAATAGATAATCCTACTAATTATCACTATAAATAACAAAATATTTGTAGTAAATTTCCCTGTCTATATTTAGTTTTTAAAGAATATTTAAAATAATGCTTATTGGCATTTTTTCTAATTGTCAAAGCATAGCGAACGCTGATTGCAACTCGGTTATTTACAAAGAGGTTTCCTGATGATAACTCTCATTCAAAAATCCAAAATGATTTCATTACTGAAACAGTATAAACGCGCCTTGGCTTGGTTTATATCTGGTCTGGTTATGGCAGCTTTGTTGTTCTTGGGAACATCAAATCAACAACCAGCAACCGCTTCTGAGCAAAGTCAAGCCACAGCCTCAACTGTGCCAGATGTGACTGCTACATACTCAGATTTTGGTGCTAGTCATCTAGAACCAAATTTTTATCAGTATTAACGGCTAGGGCGTGTTTTCAAACTACTCATTTTGCCCCATAACTTTTTAGATCCCCCTAAATCCACGCCACTTGCTTCACTTGGGGAGACCCCAAGACCGCAGTGGCTCCCCGATAAATTGGGGGACTTTAAAAGACTCTTTGCCCCCCAATTTATCGGGGGGTTGGGGGGGATCTAAGACTTTGAAAACACGCCCTAACACTTGCTCAATTAACTTTAAGGCACACTGCAATGATTTCATTTTTGCAAAAGTACAAGCGATTTCTAGCCCTTACTATGGCTGGCTTGCTTTGTACCGTTCTACTGGTATTTGGTAATTCTGTTTTTCAGCCCACTATGGCCGCTGGTAATGGAATTAACGTAATTATCATGATTGGCGATGGTATGGGTTGGAATATGGCACGGGCCGCAGCCGTTGCCAAAGGCGCTCCTTTTTACACAAGTGGTAAAGGCTCAGGTCTTAGCTTCCAAAAGCTAACTGGATATGGATTGGTGACTACTTACGGCACAACTATTCAGGGAAATACACCAGCCAATCCAACAGACCAGCCCCATCTAACAGGTAACTCTGCTCTGGATGGGTCTAATACAGTGACTGCTGCAAGTCCTCTTCGTCCCAACTTTTCATTCCAGCCTACTCCTTTTAACCCTGGTAATAGAGCTGATGGTAATAGCCTAGAGGATGGTAATCTAGCGGGTTATGACATCAGTAAGGGCGGCCCTGTTCCTTGGGTTCCTTTGACCCCTGCTAACTCTGGTACTTATGACAAAGATTACATCAAGTACAGTTATCCCGACTCTGCTAACACAGCTACAACTCTGTATACGGGAGTAAAGAGCTTTAACAATGCGATGGGGGTAGACATTTACGAGAAGAAGTTGAAAACCATCCTAGAAATTGCCAAAGAAAAAGGTAAGTCTACAGGCTTGGTCACTTCCGTACCTGTTAGCCATGCAACGCCTGGTGCTGCGGCTTCTTTCGTAAATCGTCGTAGTAAGTACGACAGTGTTTACGACCCCAGCAAGACCAACCAAGACAGCATTTTGCAACAGACATTGCTCAACTTTCAGCCCAATATTTTGTTGGGTGGCGGTCATCCCAAAGATTTTGAAAATAGAGAAAGTACAAGTACAGCAGAGGGTGTCTTTAAGTATACGTACATTACAGAAGACACTTACCAGCATCTGAAGAATAATCCTACGTCCAATCGTTACGGCTATACCTTTTTGGAACGTGGCCCTAATGCAGCTAAGACACTGCTAAACACGGCTACTAAAATCGACCCCAACAAGGGAGGCAAATTATTTGGTCTGTATGGTGCCCGTGGACAAAATGGCAACATTCCTGTTAGTTCTTCTAAGGGAGACTATAGTTTGACAGGTCTGGACAACTTCTCTCTCTATACCTCTGTTGTCAAGGCTGGAACTCCGGATACCTGTCCATCAGGTCAGATAATTACTGGTACTGCTGGGGATTGTGTTCCTGTCATTGATGCAGATGGAAATCCCATCGCTCCTAATGCTCCTGCACCCGATACTGTCCGTCCTTTGGCTCCTGGTGAAACTGATGCCAGCTTTATCGCTAAAGAGATTAACGAAAATCCAACTTTGGCTGATTTAACCAAAGCAGCTTTAACCGTTTTAGGTAAAGACAAAGATGGCTTCTGGCTGATGGTTGAGGGAGGCGATATCGACTGGGCTGCTCATGACAACAACATGGATAACCTGATTGGTACCATGAATGATTTTGATAAGGCAGTCCAGCAGGTCATTAGTTGGGTAAATGATCATGGTGGTTGGAGCAAGAACCTGCTACTGGTTACTGCTGACCATGACCATTACCTAACTCTGAATAATGACTTTGCCTCTCAATTGACTCCCAATTCTGACGCAAATCACGCTAGAGGCTTGAAATATAACGCCAAAGACATCACCTTTGTCAAGCACAATCCTACTGATGCTGGTCACTTCTGGGGGTCTGATCCAAATTACAAATATCTCTGGGGTAGCCATAGCCGCCGGGTTGTACCTGTTTACTACCAAGGTGCTTACGCATCAACTCTGACCCGATCGCTAGGACAAGGCTTCCAGATTAAAGATAGCTCTGGAACTTACAATGTGCCTGGTGTTCGGGGCGTGGTTGACCAAAGTCATATCTTCCAAGCCATGAAAACTGCGATCGCAAGTCCGTAAATTGAATACACCGCTTCACTAAGACACTAACTTAGGACTTACGCAAAAACCCTCTCAAACTCTCATTCCTCCGTGACGCGCCAGTTGCTACCCTTCTCCTGACGGAGACGCTGCGCGAACGGGAACGCGCTTGAGCGAACAAGTCTCTTAACCGCAAGGGCGCACTGGCTTCTCTGCGCCGCGCCAGTTGCTTCTCCCAAGGGGAGACGCGCAAGGGACAAGTCTCTTAACCGCAAGGGCGCACTGGCTTCTCTGTGGTAGCCGGACGGCTTGCCGATGCAGCGTCTACGTTTTCCGTTACCCGTGCGTAAGTCCTATAACTGAAAAGCTTTCTGTTGCAGAGACGTGGTAACACACGTCTCTGTCTCAAAAAACTATTGCGGTATTATTGCATTTGTTCTTTTATCAAGGGAAAAAATGACTGACTCCATCTTCAAGAAGTTAGCAGCTGCAACGGTAGGAACTGCTTTGATTTTTTCGTTAGGGGAGACTATCCCTGCTCAAGCAGCAGCCGTAACTTATAATTTTTCTAACGACGATAAAACTCTCACAGGCACTTTTTCATTCGACCAAGCAGCAGCAGACGATCAAGAAGTAATGATCGCAGAAGGTTTAAAGATTTCTGCTACCTATGGTGGACAGTCATACACTGAAGCGGATGATCCTTTAGCGTCAGTTTTCACCGACTTTTCGGGAACAATTTTTAACCAAGCGGGTTTAGGATTGTATTTTACACCTAGCGCTTTTAATCTCTACCGCGAAAATTTTATCAATCTGAACGATTCAACTAGTACGGGTGTTCAGACTGTCACTTATACCAGTGTTCCAGAACCTAGTTTAATGCTTGGATTGTCTGTATTCGGGTTGAGTTTGTTCTTGAGTAAAAAGATAGCATCTTCTAAACCATCAAGCACAAAAGCTTAAACCAAATTATCAAGAATAACGGGGTGGGATTATCCACCCCGCAAATTTTTAAAATTATAAAATCTCAAAGCTCAGATTCCCAATTTTTCTAAAAAGTTAGGGAATCTTGTTATTCACATAATAATTTAGGATTGCTACATCGTTTTATTAGCATCAGACAGAGTTAACGGTAATGTCTGGGTTTGCAGTTAATTAACCTATCAATTGTTGCATGAATAAAATATACATCGATTGTTTAGATATAATAATGACTCATTGTTTGTTTTCCTAACTGGAGAAATTAATGGGTCGCGCCAAAAAGGTTGTCCTGGCATATTCTGGTGGAGTGGATACCTCTGTTTGCATCCCTTACCTCAAACAGGAGTGGGGTGTGGAAGAGGTGATTACCCTAGCAGCAGATTTAGGCCAGGGAGATGAATTAGAGCCAGTTCGAGAAAAAGCTCTGAAATCGGGTGCAAGTGAATCCCTCGTGGCGGATGTCAAAGACAGCTTCGTTAAAGATTACGCCTTTGGAGCGATTCAAGCCAACGCCCTTTATGAAAATCGTTATCCTCTCGGAACTGCCCTTGCTCGTCCACTGATTGCTAAGGTATTAGTAGAAACAGCCGAAAAATATGGTGCTGATGCGATCGCTCACGGTTGCACCGGCAAAGGTAACGATCAGGTTCGCTTTGATGTCTCTGTAACCGCCTTAAACCCCAACCTAAAAATCCTCGCACCAGCCAGAGAATGGGGAATGAGCCGTGAGGAAACGATCGCTTATGGGGAAAAGTTTGGTATCCCCTCACCAGTCAAAAAATCCTCTCCCTACAGCATTGACAAGAATTTGCTTGGTCGTAGCATTGAAGCTGGTTTACTCGAAGATCCGTCATTTGAGCCACCAGAAGAAATTTATGAGATGACCAAAGCGATCGCGGACACTCCCAACGAGCCAGAGTACATCGAAATTGGCTTCCACGGTGGTATTCCGACAACCCTCAACGGTATAGCTAAAAAGCCAGTTGAACTAATTGAAGAACTCAATCAGGCGGCAGGAAATCACGGTATCGGACGGATCGACATGATCGAGAACCGTCTGGTGGGCATCAAATCGCGGGAAATCTACGAATCACCCGCAATGTTGGTGCTAATTCAGGCACATAGGGATTTAGAAAGTTTGACTTTGACGGCAGATGTCACCCATTACAAGCGTGGGATTGAAGAGACTTACAGCCAAATCGTTTACAACGGTTTGTGGTACAGTCCACTCAAAGTTGCCCTGGATGCCTTTATTCAAAAGACACAAGAGCGAGTCTCTGGAACTGTGCGAGTGAAGTTGTTCAAGGGCAACTCTACGATAGTTGGACGTTCGAGCGATAATTCTCTCTATACTCCCGATTTGGCAACCTACGGAGCCGAAGACCAATTTGACCACAAAGCTGCTGAAGGCTTTATCTACGTTTGGGGGCTACCAACTCGCATTTGGTCGCAGCAAGTTAGAGGTTAGGAGTAGAGACGCGATTAATCGCGTCTCTACAGGAGTTAGGAGTTAAAAAATCAAAATACAAAAGTGAAAGTTAAAAAAATAACTTTTTACTCTACTCCTCACTCCTCACTCCTCACTCCTCACTCCTCATTACTGGCTTCCTTAACCTGGCGAGACTCTAGCCACAGAGGCACAATAATTAAGGCAGCCAAGATCAGTAACGCTGCGATCGCAAATTGACCCACCCAAGCAACCAATTGCTCTAAAGAGACAATTTTGCCAGCAAAAAAAGCCAATGTCACCATCAAACTAGCCCAAGCAACTGCTCCTAAAAAGTTGTATAAAAAGAATTTTCCAAAGGGCATTTCGGCTATACCAGCTAGTGGTGCAGCAAAAACTCGCAACAATGCCAGAAAACGTCCAAAAAATACTGCTTTAGCAGAATTTTGACTAAATTGTTCTTTGATAGTCAGCAGCCGCACTTCAGAAATCCGAAATATCCTACCAACTTTTACCAAAAAAGGCCAGCCGCTAACCCTACCAACCCAATAGCCACAAGTGCCACCAATTACAGCACCCATAATTGCATCACCGAGAACCAGCCAGAAATTCAGTTCATCGCTGCCAGCTAGAAACCCGCCTACTAAGGTCACGGTTTCGCCAGGAAGGGGAATGCCTAAATTTTCTAGCAAAATTCCCAAAAAAATTGCCCAATACCCGTAAGTGTGGGCGACTTCCTGGATATTTTCTAGTGAAATCAGATCTAAAGACATCCCGTACCGCCGTCTTTACAAATTTTTACTTTTATTATATCTTTGCTTGTTTATGGGCGGGGTGTCAATTAAACCGCTACATAGAGCCATTGAGTGATTACTTTAATTCTGAATAATCCATAAGTTATAGCCTATGGTAACTATTAATTTTTTACTATTAACTATGCATTTTTTAGAGGTTCATAGCACAAGTTTATAATTTATTACAAACAAATTAAAATATTTATAAAAAATTTATAAATATCCAGTTAAATGATGAAAATCTTGTAAAAGATACGGTTGATACCGAAATTGTTAGGCGTTTATGCCTATATTGATGAAAGTTATCACAAATTATACGGCATGAATACTGAAATAATTCCTCTCAACTGCACGGCTGCGCTTACCCCAATATCAGGGTAAAACAGTAATTTTGCTGTTGAAAGAGAAGAGGTATTGATGTCTTTTTTCAATTTTTTTCAAGTGTTCCAACTACCCTGTTAAATTCATGATTCTCACACAAGAACTTCAAGTTATTTTATTTAAACCCCAAGCAAGCATAGATTTGGAAGGCGGCAAGACTTTGAGTGAACAGATGGCTAGAGTCGTGCCCCAAGCTCATCAACTCTGGGTTATCGACCTAGCAGAAGTCAATTTCATGGACAGTTCTGGGTTAGTCCCCTTAGTAAAAGGGTTGAAAGCTGCACGTCAGAGTGGTTGCCGCTTGGTTCTCTGCAACGTGCAAGCTCCTGTACGGTTAATTTTGGAACTTACCCAACTAGATTCAGTATTTGAAATTTTTCCCACTTACGAAGACATTTTTTCCACTGTTAAAGAAAACAGTCTGGTGCTAGCAGGCTAGATAATAAATCTACCTATAGATGGATGGTGGAGTCAAGCAATATTTGGATTTTTTCATATTCTCAAAGAGAACAGTCTGGTGCTAGCAGGCTGATTTTCTTTTTTTCTAGAGAAGAATGTTGAGCGAAACTCATGGCTTTGACGTAGTTAATATCAATAAGTAGATGAATGAATCTGCTTGTTGGAAGCCATCTACCTAAAGCAGTGAAGTAAGAAATGACTCAAATCGGTCAAAACAATGCAATTATTTGTGAGACTCCCCAGCTTTTGAAAGACAGGGCTTTTCAAATTACTTTGAGCTAATTGTTCTATAACCGACGTAACTAGTGCAAAAAAGCGGAGGTAAGAAAGGTTATATTATCAGCCTTTGCGTTATTTATAGAAATACTCGGTAAGCGTAAACCTCAGTACCTTTAGGGTTGAGATACAAGCGACACAACAGCTTGCTCAGTGACCACTCGTGCGACTTTAGTCGCTTAGGTTTTTATATTCTCTAATTACTATTTGGATAGCAGAAGACTGGGAAACTCCCCAACCAGAAGCTATTTTTTATAGCCTAAGAAAAGTAGCGGGAAAATTAGGTATATTGCTTAATCAACTCAGTAGACGATCTTTGACAGTCGTAGCGAGAGTTAGGCTATAAATCTAATTCTGTCCGCAGAATCGAGCGTGGCTTTACTTTAGCCCTGAGAGTGTCAAAACTCCATAGTTGTTATTTATTGCTTTAGTGTACTAATTGCATGTATCCAAAACACTTTGTCGCGGCAATTTTTTACCTTTTCGATTCCACTATAATGATAAATTTAGGCGTTCTGGGGAGTCGAAATGTTAGTTTCTTCGTCGGATGCTGGGCGGGGAAAATTTGGCAAATCAATGCCACTATGACTAGCATTGCGAGTTTTGAGTGCTAAACGGTAACTCACACTTTGCAGTTCTGCTTGTAGTTGGCGGTTTTCCCGTTGTAGCATTGCTACCTTTTCTCTCACTGGCGTCATCCGCTCCTCAAACTTCCGACGGTAAATTTGAGGCAATTCTTGTACTACTTGCTCCAACATCCGAGTGCGATCGGTGAGTTCTTGAACTGACTGCCGCAATTGGTAAATTTCGGAGTCACGAGTTGTAATTTGCTCTTGGTAGAACGCCACCTGCTGCTCCACAGCTTGGAGTTGTTCTTGCAAAGCCTGTAACTGGGTCAGATCGCGCTCAGGCTCCGGCTGCTGGGGCATAAAACTAGTGTTACCCTTTACCAGCCGGAAAAGTTCTTGAGATAGTTGTTGCACTAAGGAATCGCGAAGTTGCAACTCTTGGCGTAGCTGCGATACTTCCGTAGAGAGAACTTGAATATTGGGTGTATCAGATTGGCTCACAGTAGCTTACAGCTCCCATTCAGAATCTTGTCCACTCTTAGGTATAACTGCGGGAGTACTACCTTTGGCAAGTATTTTTTAATTTAGCATTCCCAACCAAGTTACGAAAAAAGAAAAAACAAAATTTTATTGAATGGGATGGAGTATTAGGGAGTGGGGAGTGGGGAGTGGGGAGTGGAAAGAGGCAGAGGGGCAGTTCTTGCTGGGAGCAGAGGGGAGAGAGAAAAAGATAATTTTTTATTCGACCCCTTGCCCCCAGCAACAACTGCTTCTTCATCTCCCCCTGCCCCCTGCTCCCTGCTCCCCTGCTTCTTCCTCATCTCCCTCATCTCCCTATTCCCTACTCCTTAGACCGTTGCTGTCACTTTAGTGGGTTTTTCTTTTTCCTCTTTAGGAGGTTTTTCCTCTTCGGCTTCCTGCTTAACTGTCAAATAGCGAATCACTTCTTCACTTAAGCGCATGGCGCGTTCAAAAGGGGCGATCGCAGTTGCAGGCGCAGTGTAGTTTAACTGGATGTAGATGCCATCGCGGTGTTTTTTGATTTCATAAGCAAGACGACGCTTACCACGATTTTGAATTTGCATATCCTGGGCGCCTTGGTCACGAAGCAAATTCTGATATTTAGTAATTGCTTGCTCTACCTGTTCGTCTCCCAAGTCAGGGCGGAGAATGTACATTGTTTCGTAACTAGTAGTCATATTTTTCAGTCTCCTTATGGACAGAAATGGCTGCTGATGCTAATTTATACCTAAATTAATTTAAAATGCCAGTATTAATCAACATCTGAAGCAACAAGGAACTATAATCTTACCAGTTTTAAATTTGAATCATTAGTCAAATTGCCAAAATTTGAATTTTTTGGATGTCCTAATGAAAACTAGGTCGCTTCCCGGCTCCCATATTTCGTTAGCTTTATTCCAAAAAAATCTCTCACTCACCCGCAAGGGGAATGATGAGACGGCAGTGAACGTAGGTAGTCTTTTTTTTGAAAAGATTGATCAAGCTATCAGCCTTGCCAATGGGTATCTTTCCCTAAGACATATATTATAGCGAGCGATCGCTTTTAGGCTCAAGGCTCAATCGGTTCGCTAAAAAGCTAACTGATGATTGCTACCCGCTCACAGCAACAAAAAAGCAGATAAAAGGATATTCATCAAGGTTATGGCGCAACGCTATGTGCGAATTCAAAATCAAGAAGGACAGATTTACTATGGGTTACTACAACTATCCCTGAATGTGCAGGTGCTAGATGCTCCGCCCTGGTTACAAGGACAACCCACTGATTTAACTTTGACACCAGAAAATTACCAAATTCTGGCTCCCTGCGCTCCCTCAAAAATTGTGGCGGTGGGTAAGAATTATGCAGATCATGCAGCTGAAATGCGAACTCCAGTCCCTTCTGAGCCACTAATCTTTCTCAAGCCACCCACGTCGGTCATTCCATCTGAGAGGGAAATTAAGTATCCTCCCCAGTCACAAAGAGTTGACTACGAAGGAGAGTTAGCGTTAGTGATTGGCGATTACGCCTTTGAATGTACACCAGAGGTAGCCCAAACGAAAATTTGGGGCTACACCATTGCCAATGACGTAACAGCGCGGGATTTACAAAAACGGGATGGTCAATGGACGCGAGCCAAAGGTTTTGATACTTTCTGTCCCTTGGGGCCTTGGATCGTGCGGGAATTAAATCCAGGAGCGAGATTGCAAACTTTTGTGAATGACGACGCCAATCCAGTCCAATCTGCCTGTATAGATCAGATGGTGTTTTCCCCCGATGTTCTAGTTTCTTATATCAGTCAGGTTATGACGCTACTACCGGGTGATTTGGTGCTTACAGGTACGCCGGAGGGTGTAAGTCCCTTGCATCCAGGCGATCGCGTCCGCGTCGAAATTGAAGGTATTGGTCGCCTGGAAAACACCGTAGCGCCCCGTTAACTTCTAACGCACCTGCATATACACTGCATCGGAAATCGCCGGAATTTCCGCATAACGTCCCAGTAGAGACTGAACGGCGGAATATCCAACTGCTGCTACAACGCCTAAAAAGATGGTGTTAGCTACTGTTTCTATTGCAAAGCCAGTACCAGGAACCTGTGCTAAAACTCGCACCAGTATGGAACACAAAAATATAACTATGTCCAAAAGAATCGCCTGCATTGTGTTGAAACGAATGAAGTGACTGATTTTTTCGTTTCTTACCACTAATAGGAACAAGGCAAAGAACACAATTATTTGTCCAATTTGTCCTAAACTACCGTAAATTATTAGCACTGGTTGCAGCGGTAAAAGCAGAACTTGTAGTGCTGGAAACTGATTCAATAAAAACCTGCCAAAAACTAAACCATCAACTAGGGGCAGCAAATAAGGCAAGGAAGCAAAAATTCGATCTGAAACCGTTGTAGACCCACGCCAAGACATTATGCGTTCTCCTGTGGTTAAATTTTTATAGTTACTTGAGCTTAGGATAACGCAGTTGCTTGGTCTTGCTGGCAAATTCAACTATTCTATATAGGCGATGCGAAAACCCATTACACACTCATACTGGTCTGGCTGCTGTTGAGTAAGTTTGCGAATGGCTTGACCACAACGCAGTTGACCCCCACGCCAACGGGGTTGACCGCTCCTGTCAGCGAGTAAACAAGACTGGCAAACTTGCTCAGGGGCAAGGATTTGCTCGTCCATTAAAATGACTAGCATCGAATCCCTCCTGTAAATCCTCATTGTCACCCACATTCTACTCAGGTGAGGATACGCTTTGTAGAGGTTTAAAGAAACGCTGCTTTGTAGGTTGGGCGCGTGCTGCGCGGTTAGTGTTGTGATTTGCGATGGCGCTTTGTGCCCGCCGTGGGCGATCGCAGAGGACACTTAAGAGCCACATCCTAACTCTTTGTAGCAAAAATGTGGGCAATCACAATTTAATAACAATTGTCAAGTGAATCTTTCTTTATTGTATGTTGTGCCTATTTATTGTAAATGAAGATTTTGGTAAAAAATAATACGAAAACATTCGCACTAAGTTGAGCATATACAGGTAAGGGTATTTATTGCAACCGTGTTAATTTAGCACTGGAGAGTGTCAAAATTAATATTCAGGAAACAACAAAAGCTTTACGCACAAGCAACATAGCGATCGATTGAAATTCCCTTGATGGGACTAGTTAAAGTGCCAGAAGTCAAGTTATTGACACTCCCACACCTTAAAGGTGTGGGATTCTTCTTTCATCCAGCCAACTTATTTAGAGGAGTTTCCCCACCTAAACAGAGGTCGTTCTGTCCAGAAGCGTTGATTTCGGTATGCCCTACCGTATTTTTAAGTCCTTTCGCCAATATTTGTTTTGCTGCATTGTGGTCACGGTGCATAACTGTTCCGCATTCATGACATTTATGGGTACGAGTAGACAAAGATTTCTTAACTCGCGTCCCACAAACAGAGCAGTCAAGACTTGTGTAGTGGGGTGAAACAGCTATCGCCCAAGTATCAAAAACTTTGGCGTAGTAGTCCACCCAATCAGTGAACAATGACCACGATGCATCGCTGATAGATTTAGCTAAATGGTGGTTTTTGACCATATTCAAAACAAGCAAGTCTTCATAGACTACCAAATCGCTAGATTGGACAAGCGCCCTTGCTGTCTTTACAGCAAAGTCTTTACGCTGTCTACTTACCTTGAGGTGTTTTTTAGCTAATTTTTTAACAACTTTATGGCGATTAGAAGAACGTTTTTTACATTTAGAAACTTTGCGTTGCTTACGCTTTAACGCCTTTTCTGATTTCCGTAGTAGTCTGGGATTTTCAACTGTATTACCATCAGAATCAGTGTAGAAAAACTCAAGTCCTACATCAATTCCAAGTTGTTTGCCATTTTGTTGATGTTCATCTTTGCGTTCTACGTCAACACAAACTTGACAATAATAACCATCAGCACGTTTAACTATTCTGACTCGCTTAATCTTTTTGATAGGGTAGAAGCTCAGGTCACGAGTACCAATCAATTTGAACCTTCCTGCGTTAAATCCATCAGTGAATGTGATGTATTTTTTATCGGCAGAAAGTTTCCATCCTGAAGTCTTGTACTCTACAGAATTCCCACGTTTTTTGAATCGTGGGAATCCCTTTTTACCAGGGTTATTGGTTTTGCAGTTATCATAAAAACGTTTAATTGCAAACCATGCTCTATCAGCAGAAGCTTTACGTGCCATAGAGTTAAGCTTGTCAGCAAAATCAAATTCTTTAGCCAAGACAGCACAAAGTTTTTGAAGGTCATTCTTGCCAACATTTTTATTATCCATCCAATGTCTTAAAGCCTTGTTACGAATAAACAAAGCAGTTCTAATTACTTCATCTAATGAGTTGTACTGACTTTGTTTACCTTTTAACTTAGCTTCTAAAACTAGCATCGCTTCGACCTATTGACGATAAATATAGCGTACTATGCTATGGTTGATATATGCAAGCTATTGACCAAAACTTTACCAAAACTTTAAAAATGACAAGCAAATCCAGACATAAAACAACCTCGGTTACTTTAATTAACTACCATTTTGTTTGGATACCAAAAAGAAGGAAAAAAGTACTTATTGGAAATGTGGCTAAAAGACTCGAAGAATTATTGTATGAAAAAACTTCATTGCTAGATTGTGAAATCATAGCTCTCGAAATAATGGAAGACCATGTACATCTTTTTGTTAGCTGCCCTCCAACATTAGCCCCAGATCAAATAATGTTTAGATTGAAAGGATATACATCAAGAGTGCTAAGACTTGAGTTTCCACATCTACTAAGACTCCCTTCAATGTGGACTAGGAGTTATTTTTGTGGAACAGCAGGAGACGCATCAAGTGAAACAATCAAAAAATATATTGCCAACCAAAAGACAAGATAGACTGCGCCTAAAGGCGCTACGCATTCATGAGCGAAAATGCGGGTATCGCAGTGTTCCCGCATTATTCGCGTCCCCACCCCTGAAGGACGCAACAATCTAAAAATTTTTTGGATTTTTAGATTGTTGCTGGTGGGCTTTCTGCTCTATTCTTTGTAAAACTGAGTTAAGTAGATAGCCATTTAAAGGATGCATTTACAAAATACTAGGGTAAACTTGCAAGCAAGTTAATACACTATATAATTGGGCGGCTCGTCGGTCTGGGCATCACTCACAATGGAACACTGGCAATTTCTGATACAGAAACAAGGCGATCGCTCGTGGCATATCCTAGAATCGCCAAATTTGGAAATTTTGGAAGGGGAGTATAGAATTTTGGCTCGTTCTAACCTTCCTAATACAGACGTGGAAGTGCGGGTAACTCACTCTTCAACTCAGGAAGTTCTACCAAAGCGGCGAATTTTCAAGCGATCTCGTCGCACTAATTCAGAAGGCTTAATGGCGCTAATTCCTTTTACCTACTTCGAGCCGGGAGTTTGGGAGTTGCGCTGTATGGGCGATTTGATGTCGGAGCTACTCGGTAAATCTTGGCAATACAGTGTGCAACTTCAAGTATTGTGCCAGAAAGTAGAGGGGGAGCAAAGGAGGCTGGCGTTGCAGGGGGAGCAGGGGGAGAATGTAGAATCAAATTCATCCGATCACCCAGATACTGTTTCTGAAAACTTGGAATGTATAGCTCTAGAAGAACCCGCAATTGCGCTAGATAAAGCGATCGCAGTCTTTGCAGAACTGCTAATTGCTACAGACGACAACCCCGTTACTATTGTTGTGCCAGATGAAAGGAACTTAGAATACACTGCCCCAGAAGAACCCGAAATTACGCTAGATAAAGCGATCGCAGTCTTTGCAGAACTGCTAATTGCTACAGACGACAACCCCGTTACTATTGTTGTGCCAGATGAAGGGAACTTAGAATACACTGCCCCAGAAGAACCCGAAATTACGCTAGATAAAGCGATCGCTACGGAACAGGCAGTTAGCAACCCCGTTACTATTGTTGTGCCAGATGAAGGGAACTTAGAATGCACTGCCCCAGAAGAACCCGAAATTACGCTAGATAAAGCGATCGCTACAGAACAGGGAATTGATACAGATAGCAACCCCAGTACCACTGTTCTGCTAGATGAAACCGAAAAAGATATTGATGAGCCTGTGAGTCCTGTGTGGCTCAAAGGTGAGACGGCAGAGCAGATTTTACAAAATTTAATAGATTTAGCTTTACCCAATTCTGAAGCCCTGCTCAATGATGAAAAGGTTACAGATTCTCCAGCAACACAACCATCGCCTCCATTACTGCTAACTTTAGACCAGGATACTTACATTGCTCGTTGGGGACGGCCTCTTACAATCAATGGGCACATAGAACTCAAAGAAAAGATAAATCTAGATCAGGCTGAAATATTATTGCCCAAAAGCCTGCGGGCGCTTGAACTAGGAATTGAACTGCGATCGCCCAAAAACTCGAAAATCTTGACCCAGGTACGGCAACCCTTACCAGATCAGGAGTTGCCCTTCATTATCAATACCTCAATTGATATTCCTGCTGACTTTGAATCCAAGTTAATTTTGGCAGATATCACTTTGTATGGTCGATTCGCCGATGTTGCTGAAGTCATCCGGTTAGCCAGCCAGTTCTTCACCATTACAGCAGATGTAACAGAATTACTGGCAATCACAGCCGCAGCAACACCTAGTACATCCTTAAATTACCCCATAGCACCAGCGGACTCGTCTGCTGTTGTCATGGAGCCGGAGGCCGCTGGGAGGATCGATTTGAAACTATTCAATCTGGTCAAGATTCCAAAAACAGACCAGTCTCAGATACTCAATCCATCCCCAAATACACCTTTACCACCGCAAATTAACTTACAAGTTCTGCGAGAAGCCATCCTGCGGACATCTAACTTAAAGAATTCAGGCACTTCGCCTCAATTGCCGAAACTGCCTCCTATTCAAACCCATGTCAATACTCCCACAGATGTTGTTACAGAAGCCCCTACAGAAGAGGAACTTCTGGAAAAGGATGCTACTATGGTTGCCATCAACTTGGAGCAGTTGATCATCAAGCAACGTCGAATGCCAATACTTGACACTACTTTGCCATACTTGAAACGGCTACAAGCTTTGCCAGATGATACAGAAGAAGTAAAAAACAATCCTCCAAATGCGAAAGTTCCAACAAATGAAGACTTACCGCAGTTGGACACAACTGTAGCTGATGAAAATACACTGGAATTGGTAGTAGATGATGCACAATTCCAGGAAGAATCTGTTGCTGAAGTAGAAACCCAGCCAAATGAACAATTCCAGGAAGAATCTGTTGCTGAGGTAGAAGCCCAGCCAAATGCACAATTCATTACAACAGGTAACCTTTACTCATCTCCCCTGCTCAGGAAGTGGATGCATAGCCAAAGATACTCTTTGCCTGAATCCATCGATGAACTGGAACCTGAAGACCACGATAGCTATGTTCCAGCCCAGCAGACCCAGCTTTCTCTTAGTGCTGAAACTCCCAATGTTGATGTCAACTTGCCGTTAAGCCTGGATGGTGATATAGAGACATGGGAAGAAGTTCAAGAGCAATCGGTTTTTGATCTTGGGAACTTTGGGGAAGATGCAGATACAGCAAAGGAAGCTGATCTAGAAACAGGGGAAGATCCGGTAGTAGAAAAAGTATCCGAACCAACAGTCTCAATGGTGGTAAGACGACTACCGCCCCCCCCTCCTTCGATAAAAATGAATATAGCGTCAGCTTGGTTGGCGCAAGAAATCGTTGTAGATGATACATATAGTGAACTGGAAGCCAATGGGACGAAAAATGATTCTTTTGAAGAAGAGAAGCAACCACTGTTAGGTTTATCCTCTTCCCCACCCATAACTGCGGCAGCTATTGAGCCTTTGCCAATTCCAGAACTGCATGTACCAGACGGCGAACTAATCGCTGGCAAATTTATCATAGTGCGCGTAGTACTGCCTGAAGTACCTCCCCAAGTTGTTGTCAAGTTATGGCTTGAAGATTATCAAACTCGCTGGTTACTAGAGGGGCCCCATTTACTGACAAATTTGCTACCTAACGCCTTGGGAGGATTGGAAGTGATGACGCAATTAAATATTCCCTTTGGCTGTTTAGAAATTCGCTTAGAAGCGATCGCACTTGATCTGACAACCCAACAGGAGAGTCACAAAGTCACAATAGTGCGAACTGTGATTCCTCCAGACTTGCCAAACTTGCAGCTAGATGAACTTCTGGGTATGTGATCGGCGAGTAACCAGTAACCAAGCCCCGTTGGGGCGGGTGTAGGGGTTGCATGGTGGTAGGGGTGTAGGGAAAAAGACGCTTCCCCAACAACCACTCTTGTTAAAAGCCCCATCCCTTGGGACGACCGCGTTGTCCGAGGTTTCAATCCTCGGACAACGCCCTTACCCCCTATACCCCTATACCCTTATACCCCTACACCCCTAATGAATCAGGAATGAGGGGGACAAGGGGACAAGGGAGAATTATTCAACAAATCTTTCCCCACTCCCTACTCCCCATATTGCCTGTGTTAAAAATATGAAAGAATTTCAAAAATCTGGCAGAATTTGCAGTAAGCTCATTTTGAATTGTAGTGTTATTTGATAGGAACCTTTACTATGGCAGCTTCTTTTTTGCCTACTGTCTTGGCTAGTACTTCGTACTTGTCTGCTATCTTAGTGCCCATAATTGGTTGGGTTTTGCCAGGTGTGGTCTTCGCGTTTCTGTTTTTATACATTGAAAGCGACGATATCAGCGATATTAACTGATACTGATGTAGTCATTAGTCATTAGTCATTGGTCATTAGTCATTAGTCATTTGTAAAAAACAAATGACAAAGGACAAAGGACAAAGGACAAATGACCAAAATTAATACCGCCCATCTCATAGAGACAGGCGGTTTTTTTAACGTCGATTTCTCAACAAATGCTAGAAAATTCTAACTTATAGTGTTCGGTTCAAACTAACTCATGTTAAATCGAAGAACCGAGTCCGGCGTAGGCACCATAAAAGAAAATGCCCAAGACTGTAATTATACCTAAACCTGCGATCGTAGCGACGACCCACAGGGGAATTCTCCCACTTCCAGACACAGCTTCTCTCCTCCCTTAACAACTAATCAACACAGGTTAAATAAACAAAAATTAACAACAGGATTTCCAGTTAGTTAAAGAAGTAACTAGAAAACAGAATCCCCAGAACGAAAACTAGTAGTAGTCCCAGGTATAGCGAAGTCCGGTTTAGTTCAACCGGTTGATTATTGGGATTGGGCGATCTTTCTACCATAATTGCTCCTAACGATGAATAAATTGCATTGCGGCGATCGCGCCTAAAAAGAATACAGTTGGTACACCTAAGGTGTGAACTGCCAGCCATCTAACGGTAAAAATTGGATAGGTAACTGGTTGATTGATGTTATTGCCGCTAGTCATGATCTCAAACTACTTTCCAATAAATTGTTCAACTTGTTTTTTAGCTTCAAAACGGTTCTTCACAATGGGCACTTCTTGCCGCGCTGGTGTGAAATACTCGTCGGGGCGGGGTGTGCCAAAAGCATCATAAGCCAGCCCAGTGCTGACAAATAGCCAACCGGCAATAAATAATGCCGGAATGGTGATGCTGTGAATTACCCAGTAACGAACGCTAGTAATGATGTCCGAAAACGGACGTTCTCCAGTGGTACCTGACATTTAGATCCCTACCTTATACATAGAGTGTTATTGAGTTTATTATCCTACAAAGTTAAGAAAGAGTTACAAGTTGCAAAGTTCTTCTCAGAAATTAGGTATTGGAATTAGGTGACAGGTGATAGGTGATAGGGAAGAATCTGTACCCTGTAACCTGTACTCTATTTCCTTCTTCACTCACTAAGCAGCTTCTGGAGAAGTTGTTTCAGGGTTTGGTAGATATTTGAGCAAAACGCCGCGATCGCCAATTATAAATCCCCGCTCTGGCTCTAAGAACACAATCTTGTACAAATTAGCAGCAACTTCTTCCACTGCACGGTCTTTTTCCCAGGTTTTGCCACCGTCGGTACTTCGTAGTAAATTACCGCTACCGCCACCTATCCAAATTTCATTGGGTGTACGATATGCCAAATCTAGTAAACCCCAACTGGTGGATAACTCTGGATATTGTGCCTTTTGCCATTCTTCAGGTTTAGTTGGGTCACTAAACTGAATTTGACCTCCCCTAGCTAGCAACCACAATTGCCCATTATCAGCAAAACCCATGTTTTCTACCCGCCGAGAACTATTGCGGTTATGGGGTACCCAAGCATCTTGTCCCGGTTCCCAAGTCGAGTAGAAACTACCCTTCGCGGAAACGGCAACATATTTGCCATCAGGAGAACGTTCTAAGTTACGCACTACACCGACTGCTGATTCCACCCTAGCTCTCCAGTTTTTGCCGCCGTCTGTGGTCTTATATATGGCTCCTACATCAGTAGCCATTTCAGCTGTATTATCTGCCAGTGCCTTAATTGCGATCGGGCTACCTGGTAGCTTTTCGCTCAGGGGAATACGCGACCAAGAAGCACCTTCATCAGTAGTGTGCAGCAACAGTCCAGGCTCTCCGGCAATCCAGCCTTCTTTACCTGCAAAACTTACTGAGTCAAAGCGATACTTTTGCTCATCCAGTTGCAGTGTTATTGGTTTCCAGGTATTACCACCGTCATTGGTTTCCAATAGGGTGGCATTGCTACCTACTAAGTAGCCATGCTCAGGGTTATTAGTAAATGCAATATCCAGGAGATTCGAGTCTGTTGGCACAGAAATGACTTTCCAAGGGTTGTAACTAACAGAGGGAATTTTGCTACAACCTATACACATGAGGACTACTATCAACAAGATAGCTATTCGTTGCCAACCTTTCACAATTGAATGCATTAGTATTTCTTAACTTGTTTCTAAATTTCTGTAGCTGTTCTCTAAAAGGTTTACTGATACTTTTTTGCTAACATTTGCTAACAAATACATAAGTTGAGCAGATCAATCTCAACCAAGGTGTATCAATCGATGCATAAAAACAAGTTCTATGCACTCTTACTTGTTTGCTTCTAGCGTGATTCTTGCTTTGAGAAGCAACATATTTGCGATTACTTGTTGTAACACCTCAGAGGCAAATTCTCAGTATAGAGGTTGCTTGACGTTACGGATTCTCACCTGAATCTCTGATATTTTATCAGAGAATACACTGTTAATCAATGTAAAAAAGTGAGCATTTTTAGCTTAATTAAACGCTCTAGGGAATAAGTAAAACAGCATACTTGTGTGATTATAGTCACACAACCAATAATGAAAATCTCTTTCCCTACTCACTACTTTCTGTTTCTGAGATAACGGCTGTCATTGTAAGCCGTAGAGACTGATAAAAAACAAGAAGCCAAGAGCCAAAGCACCAAAAATTAGGATATTCTTTTGGGTTGGCGTTAGGTTATTGACACCTAAACCGTAACCGAGATTTTCTTTGAAGCCGGATGCAGTACCCACAGGGCCAATGTTGGCAAAAGCGGTTTTTTTAGCACTACAAACTGGACAGCGCCAACTTATGGGCAGTTCTGCAAAGGTTGTCCCTGAAGGAATATCATGCGTGTCGTCTCCCTTCTCAGGTTCGTAAACATAACCGCAGGCTCGACACTCGTAGCGGTCTAACACCGGAGTCTCAATAGCTGGTTCACTCATGGCTAGGGCCTCGCAGAGGAGAAATCTGAAATATACGTTACAAATTATGACATAATTGTTAGGCTTTTCTATCACTATCAAAAGCTAATTAAATACTTGAAGTGTATCTGTTTCCCAGATTTCAGAAAAACCAAACAGATATAATGTAAAAGAAAGTAACGTAATTCAAGGGATTGGGTATTGGGTATTGGGTATGGGGCATGGGGCATTGGGCATTGGGCATTGGTTAAAAATCAATAGTTATTCTTCCCCTGCTTCCCCTGCTCCCCCTGCTCCCTCATCTCCCCACTCCCTACTCCCCACTCCCTACTTTAAATACTCCATAAGCGGTAGATACTCATTGTGTTTGTCCTCAGCGGTTACGAGTACCTTCTAGGCTTCTTCATCATCTGTAGCCTAGTACCTGCCTTAGCGCTCTCAGCTTCCAAGCTCCTACGACCCAGTGGTTACAGTCCAGAACGGCACACCACCTATGAATCTGGCATGGAACCCATCGGGGGAGCCTGGATTCAGTTCAACATCCGCTACTACATGTTTGCTTTGGTCTTCGTCGTCTTTGATGTGGAGACTGTGTTCTTGTATCCTTGGGCGGTAGCTTTTCACCGTTTGGGGCTACTGGCATTTATTGAAGCGCTAGTCTTTATTGCAATTCTTGTAGTCGCCTTAGTTTACGCATGGCGTAAAGGAGCTTTGGAATGGTCTTGAATTCTAACTTAACAACCCAGGACAAAGAACGAATCATCAACCCCATTGAGCGGACTACAATCACTCAAGACCTTTCAGAAAATGTCATTTTGACTACGGTTGATGACCTCTACGACTGGGCGCGGCTTTCTAGTCTGTGGCCGTTGTTGTTTGGTACTGCTTGCTGCTTTATTGAGTTTGCAGCTTTAATTGGTTCACGATTTGACTTTGACCGTTTTGGGCTAATTCCCCGTTCTAGCCCCCGCCAAGCCGATTTAATTATTACGGCAGGGACTATTACGATGAAGATGGCTCCCCAACTGGTGCGTCTTTATGAACAAATGCCAGAGCCGAAGTATGTAATTGCGATGGGTGCTTGCACAATTACTGGCGGGATGTTCAGTGTTGATTCCCCCACGGCAGTGCGCGGAGTCGATAAACTGATTCCTGTGGATGTGTACTTACCTGGTTGTCCTCCCCGTCCAGAAGCAATTATCGACGCAATCATTAAGCTGCGGAAGAAAATCTCCAATGAATCGATGCAAGAGCGGCATAAAATTAAGCAAACCCACCGCTACTACAGCACGACTCATAACCTGAAGCCAGTAGATGAAATCTTAACTGGTAAGTATTTGCAGTCAGCAACTCGCTCCGTACCACCGAAGGAATTGGCGGAAGCAATCGGTATGCCAATACCACCTGCACTGCTGACAGAAAAGACGCAAAAGGAGGAACAAACCCGTGGCTGAAGAAGAATCTAAACCAGTACCAGCAGAAAAAGAAGAGTCATTGGTACAAGCGGGTAAAGTTTCCCAGTGGTTGACGGAAAATGGCTTTGACCATGAGTTTTTGGCACCAGATAAGAATGGTGTAGAGATAATTAAGGTGGCGGCAGATTTCTTGCTTCCCACCGCTACAGCCCTTTATGCCTACGGGTTTAATTATCTCCAGTTTCAAGGTGGTGTTGACCTTGGGCCAGGACAGGAATTGGTAAGTGTGTATCACTTGATTAAAGTGGGTGATAATAGCGATCGCCCCGAAGAAGTTCGAGTTAAAGTGTTCTTACCACGGGAAAACCCCGTAGTGCCTTCTGTGTACTGGATTTGGAAGACCGCAGATTGGCAAGAGCGCGAGTCTTACGATATGTTAGGCATTGTCTACGAAGGACACCCAAATCTCAAGCGAATTTTGATGCCGGAAGATTGGGTAGGTTGGCCTTTGCGGAAGGATTATATCTCGCCTGATTTCTACGAGTTGCAAGACGCTTATTAGATAGTGCTGAATCGAGACGCGATGAATCGCGTCTGTACAAGATAGTGCTGAGTTTCGATAGTGATTAACCCCTTTCCGGTGGCGGAGAGGGGTTATGTTTTTGGTGTTTCATGTCAAGTTGGTTGACAAAAGTTGCTGTAATTCATTGACTGTATTTACAGTTTTAATTGCCTGTTGAATTGCTTTTAATTTTTGCAAATCTGTAATTTGAGAGATTATCGGTATCAATTCTGAACCTTGATTGCCAAACTTAATTTCTAATGCCAATTCAATCCCTGAATATAATTCCTCCTTTCTTCCTCGCAGTTCTCCGCGTGCTTCTCCGCGTGCTTCTCCGCGTGCTTCTCCGCGTGCTTCTCCTTCGCGTAAAATTTCTTGATACCAAGGCGATTCATGTAATATAGCCATATCCCACCTCATAATTTCTTGAACAAGCGTACTCTCTAAAACAAACGTAGCAAAAAAAGCCAAGACTGTTTCTAGTTGGTTTAGTTGTTCATCAGCACGAAGAATTTGTAATGCTTCTCTAATAGTAGATTCATTTTCACCACCTTTGAGAATGGGTACAAACGGCAGTAAGGATGGTAAGGGTTGTTGAAAAGCAATCTCGACATCAACTTCCCACAGGTTAATGACACGGTAATCTTGAATAGCACGTAAACCAGCTATATTTAATGCATAACTTGTAGGTATTTCAGCATCACTTGCCTTGAGGATATTAATTAGTACTGGATACGTTGGCAAATTATATTTTTCTTCTGCAAGTGCTGCATAAGCACGCATCCTGCGCGGCATTTCTGGTTTATAGCGGAGTTGTAATTCGTTAAGAACGAGAAATTTTCCATGCTGAGGACTTTCGACACGGATTAAAACATCACTTTCTCGACTTATCCACTGAAATTCTGAGTTGAGAATTTCGCCAGCAACAATATCAGGAATTTGTGTTACCCATTTTACCCAGTTATCAGGTGCAAGGCTGATTAAGCGTTTGGTGCTGACATCGGCGGGTTTGATCATGGGGTTGTAAACGCACTGAAAGTTATCAAATAATTGTACTTAATACTGGATTACAGATATTCAGGTTTTTGATTGGACTACTTAGAGAAAGCGATCGCACCCAATCTGAGATAATTTGAGACAATGCGATGTCTACGACGGGCTTCTTTATGAGACGCTACGCGAACGCCTACGCAATTTATGAACTAATTTGAGCCTTGTTAACTTCGGGGAATTTCAGGGAAATATATAAATGTAGCTTTTATACAAGAAGATGATTAAATTGCATCTCTTTTATAGGGCTAAACTGTCGCACCTTTAAATTATACATCTTCCTGCTAGGGTCGTCCGATGTTATTAGAAAACATCAAGCTATCTGAACTACCATCAATTTATTTATTATAAAAAGAAAAGCTGCCTACTTGTCCAGCTATCTACTTTGTATCTGACAGTAAAGGACAGATTCTTTATATCGGTAGAACAGTCAACTTATTTCAGCGATGGAGAGAACATCATAGATTTCAACAGCTAAAAAGATTTAATCGGAAAAACCGTGTCAGTATTAGCTGGATGACTTGCAGCAATGATCTAAATACTCTCTCAAAACTGGAAAATGAGTTGATCGAGTTACATAAGCCGCCGCTGAACTGGACGAAAGTAGTAACACTAATTAGAAAAATAACTCCAGTTGAGACAGCAGTACAGCAAAGCCTTCAGCAACTTGCTAAATTGAACACTATGATATTTGGATTTGATCCAATTTCAGACGAAGAACCACCAACAATATACTTGGTGTATCCCGTCTATGGTCAGCGTGGTCTATCGGGTAGCATACGGATTGCATTAAAAAATATTAATAAAAAGGCTAGTGGACTGAAATGGAAGGAGTACCACACAGACCCTAAATCTTTAGGTAAATTTGGGTATTGGGAGACTGAGTATAACGGTATCAGAATAGATTTAACTCCTGTTCAGGGCTTAGTTCACTTTATGCCTGATTCTACTCGTCGGACTGTAGCTGGAGTGGAGTTTATGGCCTTTAGTTGGGAACAGTTAGAAACAGTCCTAGAAAATACACCAGAGGGTAAGGAGAATATTTCTGGTATAGATGCATTAGAGGATGATCCTATTCCACTAAAACTTGTTGAGAAACATCATCTCGGTGAAGGGAAGTATAAAGATGTCGATGAAGTTGAACCTTGGGAGGAATTAGAACCAATGGCTGAAGGTGATGTTAGAGTAATGAATCGTCAATTTTTGTATGTGGATAATGTAGAAATAGAGGTGTGTACTAGCGAAAATGGGAAGCATTTTGTTAGGCACAATGTTTACTGGTGGATAATGCATGGACGGAAAAATCCTGACCTAGAGCATGATCACATAATACGTATTTTACAAAGCGAAGTAGATAGACTACCCAGCATCAGATGGTTTGGTTATAGGTTTAGATTAGAGACTATTCTATTCAACGAAGATGATGTAGAAGTTGAAACTATGCTGCTACCACTAGCTATGTTTGAAGACCTGATGAGGGATAGGGATAAACTAAAATCAATGTTTAGTGCGAAGCTTATAGAAGAAATTCAAAGTGGTGAATATAAATCAAAACCAGACGACCAGGCAAACATGAAACTGTGTATATGGCTGCAACGTAATTCAGTATCTTCGCTGCTTAAACTCGATAAGAGCTAAACAAATGTAGCTAGTACAAAATAACGATCAACAGAGGGTGCATCTGTATTGCTGCAACAACCTTCTAGTCCTTTTGCGATCGCACTCAGCATCTCCATCGTCATTGGTGCGTAGGCGTAGCCCGTCGTAGACATCGCTGGACTGATTAAAACCCTAAAATCTGGCTAGGGCGTGTTTTCAAACCTTTCTTGAAGCACCTGAGTCTTTGGAGATCCCCCCAACCCCCCCTTAAAAAGGGGGGCTTTTAGAGTTTCTTTTCCCCCCTTCTTAAGGGGGGTTAGGGGGTATCTTCGAGTTTGAAAACAGTCCCTAATCCCCACATTCCGCCCAGAAGTTAACTTCTGGGCTAATAGACCCATACGCAAATTATAAATGTTTACCAGGATAGAGTTACACGGATTCATACGCAAAGAGCGATCGCTCTGAGCATTTCTATCGTAATTAATTAGGACTTACGCAAAATATCTCTCAAACTCTGATTTGTCCGTGTCGCGCCAGTTGCTTCAAGTCTCTTAACCGCAAGGGCGCACTGGCAACTCTATTGCCTCTGCGGTAGCCTGTGGCAAGCCACTTCGTGTCTACGTTATTCCGTAACTCGTGCGTCAGTCCTATTAGTATAATATCCAAGATGTTCAGTGAAATTTCCTAGTAATCGGAATCGCTATCTCTACCTTTGTATCTATAATTTATAGGAAAATTCCATGTAAATATTTAAAGTAATATGTCAGAAACACCTCCAGACGCTATTTGGATTGTGACCGATGAAACCCCTCAAATATCGATTCCTGACGGTGCTAAAGGCGGGAGTACTAATACACGCAGTTGGGGAGAGGAAACTATCAGGGAAAGTATTGGTAGCAAAGGGGTAGGAGATGCCGTTAAGGTTAGCGCTCAAAAATTAGAGCAAAATATGACTCACTTTCTCAAAGTCGTGGGAAGTTTGTTTAGTCAGGCTGAACAGCAGGCAAAAGTCAACTCCAGGATGCAGCTAGATGAAATTGAGCTATCGGTGGAAATTAGTGGGGAAGGAGAAGTTAAATTAATTGGTAATGGTGGCAAAGCTGGGAGTAAAGGAGCGATTAAGCTGAAGTTCAAGCGCCAAGAATCACAGTGAGATGGCAAAAAATTGGGCGATCGCGATCGGAATTAACCAGTATGATTATCTGCAACCGCTAAACTATGCCAAGCGGGATGCACAGTTAATGCAAGAGTTTTTGGGCAATGAAGCAGGATTTGAGCGGATATTCTTCTTCTCTGATGACTCCCCTGAACTTGCTGGAAAATCGACTCGCCCAACTCGCACTAACTTGCTGCGAGTCTTGCGGCAGTTATTTGACAATCCCTTTATGGGAGCAGGGGATAATTTCTGGTTTTTCTTCAGTGGTCATGGGATAAGATACGCTGACCGCGATTATCTCATGCCCTGTGATGGCGACCCGGAGGATATTGAAAACACGGCAATTGCGATTAACTTTGTCACTGAACGCCTGCGTCGCTGCGGTGCTGATAACGTTGTCTTGATTCTGGATGCTTGTCGTAATGAAGGCAAAAAAATAGGTGAAGGAATTGGGCGACAAACTGCACAAGAAGCACGTCAACAAGGAGTTATCAGCATTTTTTCTTGTATTCCCCAGGAGTATTCTTATGAAATTGATGCTTTACAACAAGGTGCTTTTACCGCTGCATTACTAGAAGGGTTAGGAATTCAAGGTAAATGCGCTACTGTTGAACGCTTAGATCAATATCTTAAGTTTCGTGTGCCTGAACTGGTTCGCCAGTATAAGAATACAAGGCAAACGCCTTATGTGATTGCTGAACCTGTGAATAAATCTCACCTAATACTTGTGCCACGATACGCAACTCTAGCAGATATCGCCACGTTGAAAAATGATGCTTATGGCGCTCAGAGAAAGAAAGACTTTGATTTAGCAAAACAACTCTGGATTAGGGTACTAGCTACTGCATCAGGTCAAGATATGGAAGCTATAGAAGCCTTGGAAGAAATTGCTCGGTTGCGAAATAGTTCTGCCCTAATATTACCTAACTGGTCACGACGACGTGTAATTCAAACTGCTGGATTTGCAGTTACTGGGTTGGGTTTGACAATTGCAATACCACGTTTTTGGCCGTCTAATTCAGGAGAAAGCAGCACCTCCCACACGACTGAAGCAATTAGCCTAAAAAGCTTTCAATTTGAAGTTGTCATGGTGGATACAAAGGGAAACATCACCAACCGTAGCAATCGTGAAGCGAAATACTTCATTGAAAACTTAGGAAATGGTATCACCCTGGAAATGGTGCAGATACCAGGGGGAAGCTTTATGATGGGTTCACCAGAAGGAGAAGCAGAGAGAGATCAAGATGAAAGTCCACAGCATCAAGTAAAAGTACCTGGGTTCTTCATGGGTAAATATGAAATTACCCAGGCGCAGTATCGAGCAATTATGAGTAATAATCCTTCCAACTTCAAAGGTCAGAAACGACCTATAGAAGGGGTGAGTTGGGATGATGCAGTAGAATTTTGTAAAAAGTTGAGTCAGAAAACAGGAAAAACCTATCGACTACCCAGCGAAGCCGAATGGGAATATGCTTGCCGTGCTGGAACCAAGACCCCATTTTATTTTGGTGAAACGATTACCACAGATTTAGTTAACTACAACGGTAACTATCCTTACGGCTCTGCACCAAAAGGGGAATATCGTCGACAAACAACAGATGTAGGAAAATTTCCGCCTAACTCTTTCGGTTTATACGATATGCATGGTAATGTATATGAGTGGTGTCAAGATGTATATAAAAACAATTACCAGGGTGCGCCAAAAGATGGTAGTGCGTGGCTAACTGGTAAAGAAAATAACTTTAAGCTGCTGCGTGGCGGTAGTTGGCTCCTCAATGCCTGGCGTTGCCGTTCTGCCTATCGTAATAGCTACGCGCGCGCGAATCGTCACTACAATGTTGGTTTTCGCGTGGTGGCGGTGGCTGTGGCGTGAGTACTCCCCATTGTCAGAGTTGGTAAATGGGAATTTATCGAGCGTACAACAGGGAGTCCAGACCTGAACCAGCGAGAAAGGCGACAACCTCCGAATATAAAACCGAGTCGGATAGCTTGGTAGGTTGCAAAACCGAACAGTTGTTCGACTCAATTAATTCTGCAACATTTAAAAGAAACTTCTAAAATTTAGCTCATTTTTAATTGTTCTAATTTTTGTTTAATCAAAATTTCAACTTCTTCAATCTCAGCATTCGATTTTGGGATGTCAAAAGTCTCTGGAGACGCTTCAGATGTAAAGCGGTCAACAAAAGCACGAAACGCTGTTTTGTTGTCGGGGTGAGCAATGACGAAGGCTCTTAACTCGGTTTTGCCCATGCTGCTAAAGTTTGGCTCAATCACAAGAACCTCCAAAGACCATTGCGATAGATTTCTACCTCTATGTTATCTCCTGCCAAAATAAACACATTACCTGTTTGTTCATCGAGGCAGACAATGTAAATAGGAGTGAATGTATTGGTTAAAGATTGACATAGTATGACACACCTGATGCCTTGTTCAGCAGTTGGCAAGATTTGTATACCTCATAACCGCATAACTTGGAATCAGAATCAGGGCTATTTCGTTCTAAACATAAACCGCCCAGAACTAAAGTTCCGGGCTAATAGCCCAACTCCACTAAAGTGGACTAAAACCCTTTATTAGTCGTCTTTAGACGACTTTTGCTATTAGCCTCAGAATTTATTCTGAGGCGGGCTAGATAAGAATGAAATAGCTCTGGAATCAGAATAGCAGGTAAGGGGAAAATATCAAACCATCTCAAGAGTTTGATTAGCAGCGAGTCCAAACAATCAATTCACAGATGTCACTGTTTGGTTTACTACTAGACGTGGTTTCTTGCGGTCTGACCTGCGCGTTCCACCAGCCATTTCATATTCATCACTATTTTTGCCATAGCGAGATGCAACATTCAGCAGCATGTACTCAGAATAAGTATTCAACTCTCGTTCTGCTTCTATTAATGCATTGTGTGTCTTATCTACTATTGTTTGTGCTTGATTATAAGCGGCTAGCTTTTCTCGTAACTCAATTACTTTAGTGTTGTAAGTAGCAATTGAAAACCCATTACTAAAGTCTAACTCAGGGTTAATTGTCTGCATTCCTTCAATCCGTCGTTCAGCTTTACTCAGTGGCATGGAGTTCCGTTTGCGTTGCTTCATATAGTTTTCCTGTTTGGATTAATTTATAAATAACCCTGCTCTTATACACTGAGTTATTTATATATCATCAAAATACGCAATAAGCAGATGCATCAGCCACAGTGAAGTTACAGAATTTTAAGAGCATTGGATGGCATTAGCCAACTAGATAGATGCGGGTATATTTGCTGAAATTTGTTGAGAAAAGCAGGTTTTGAAGTCGCAAAAGCAGGTTTTGAAGTCACAAAAGCAGGTTTTGAAGTCACAAAAGCAGGTTTTGAAGTCGCGAAAGCTGGTTTTGAAGTCGCGAAAGCTGGTTTTGAAGTCACAAAAGCTGGTTTTGAAGTCGCAAAAGCTGGTTTTGAAGTCGCAAAAGCTGGTTTTGAAGTCGCAAAAGCTGGTTTGATGAAAGTTGTTCAAACTTTCAAATCTAACCCCCAGCCCCTTCCCTGCAAGGGAAGGGGAGCAAGAATCAAAGCCTCTCGACCTTTCGGGGCTACGGTGTACACACAAGTCGAATTACCCCCCTTAATCCCCCGATGCATTGGGGGGAAACAAGAAAAGAAATCTAGTTCCCTCCCCTTTATAAGGGGAGGGTTAGGGTGGGGTAAAACCTTGGTTAATCATCTATTTCAGACTTGTGTGTACACCATAGCCGTTTCAGCTAGAGGGGGATGAGACGAAGCACACTAAAAATTTATTTTTATAACTGAAAATTTTATTTTATTTATGTGTTAAGTAGCTTTCAGGATGTTATCTGTATAATCTATCATTCAGTTTAAATTATCGAATGTATAATCTATCATTCAGTCTGATTGATTATTGACCTCTGTTACTTATTGATAGGTTGAAATTTGGGGATTAGGGCATCTCTTTTTAAGACATAACATACCACTCACTTAGTAGTTATTTATTAACGGAATTTGAGAAGTTATGTAGGCATACTCTATCCTAGACATTGCCTGAACTTGTGCTTCAAAAATCATGAGCCATTATATGAATAGTTAGCACCTTTACGGCACTATCCAATGTCTGAAGACTTATTAAACTCCTTTCAAGAAGCATATAGCAATCTCGAACTGTTTCCGTTGATGGAACGGAACGAAATGGAAAGATTTAGAGTCGAATATGGTGATGATTTGATTGCAGACCTGAACCAATTAGTGGAAGATAGCCCTAATGGAGATGGCAAAATAGTCTTTACAGGACATCGGGGATGTGGTAAGTCTACTTTGTTAGCTGAGTTTAGCCGACAAATTCAAGATAAATATTTTGTAGTTCTGTTTTCTATTGCTGACAAAATTGAAATGTCGGCGGTTAATCATATTAATATACTGTTTGCGATCGCAGTTAATTTAATGACAGAGGCAGAAGCACGCCGAGTTGATATTCCGCAATCTACTAAAGAAGCTCTTTATAAGTGGTTTGCTACCCGCACTCGCACTGAAGAGTTAAATTTACAGGCAGAAGCTAGCATAGGTTTTGACCTCCTAAAGTTGATTAGTTCAAAATTAAAAGCTGATGCTAGCGTTCGGGATGAAATTAAGCAAGAATTTGAACGCAAGTTATCAGATTTAGTTGCCAGAATTAACGAAATAGCTGCTTTAATTCAAGCTGCGACTAAACAAAACGTTTTAGTAATTATTGATGATTTAGATAAACTAGATTTAGGTAGAGTTAACGAAATTTATCGAGATAACATTAAAGCTCTTTGTCAACCTAACTTTCAAATTATTTACACTATCCCGATCGCAGTCCTTCGGGAAACATTTATCAGCACAATAATTGCCACTGAAACCAACGATCAGGTTGTGGCAATGCCTGTCTTAAAAATTTTTGATAAAGGTAAAAATCGCTTCCCTAATGCTCAACCTCGCCTGGAAGCAACAAAGATTCTCGGTGAAGTTTTACAAAAGCGAATTTCCAGTGACTTAATCACGGCAGAAACTGCTGAAAAAATTGTGATTTACAGTGGTGGCGTATTGCGAGAGTTAATTCGGATTTCTAAAGAATGTTGCCGCATTTGTTTGCGAATGATCCGGCGAAATCCCACAGCCGAAGTTATCATTGATGATAAAATTCTCCTTCAAGCAATCAATAAAATTCGCAATGACTTTTCTATACGTTTAGGAAAAGTTGATACAGATATTTTGCAGAGTGTTTATGAACAATTTATGCCCAATGACCCTAAACAAGCAGAGTTTTTGGATTTGCTACATGGGCTGTATGTTCTAGAATATCGCACCGATGAAACTTGGTACGATGTTCATCCAATTATTATCGAAAGCTTGAGAAGACAGGGAGCTATTAATGTTAAATGAAGAATTATTTGATGAGGGAGAAAATCAAGATGCGTATGATGATTTAATTGTTTCTATTGAAGCTCAAAAACGGGGATTAAATTTACTGATTGCAGTTTGTGATGATGCTAGCTTTCGTGATGAGATTATTGCCCAATATGAAGCCGAACTACAACCAGCTTTCCGTGCATATCGAGTCACTTTAGCACGTCAGGAACCAAGCCTAAAAGCTGCTCTTAACCAACTGTTACAACAAGAAGAATATCTTCGTCAGCAGAACCTGGCGGTGATTACTGTGACGGGTGCTGAACAACTTTATTTTCTCAGATTGGGCAATGAGCAATCGGAACAGGAGAAATTTTTTGGTTACTTACAGTGGACAAGGGAAGGATTGCGCGAGTTTCCGTTTGCGATTGTGCTTTGGGTAACTAACCAAATTTTAGTCAACCTGATTAAAAAAGCCCCTGATTTTTGGAGTTGGCGCAACGGTGTATTTCGGTTTGAATCTAAAAAGACGAATGCTATTCCTGGTAAAGAATTAGAACATATACGTTTTGTTTTTAGAGATACGGAATTAGCCAGCACAGATACTAATGAAGATAACTCCTTTTTCTTGCCCATCCAAGATTTACAAGGGTTAATTGAGAAAGTAGAACAGGAACAGGGAACTAAAGACCGCAGTTTGGCTACTTTATACTCAAGATTAGGTGATATTTACCGCAGCCGATTAGAGCGGGGTGAGTCTCAGAATTATCAAGAAGAACAAGAACTAGCAATAAAGTATTGGCGTAAAGCGATTGAGCTACAAAATGAATCAGGTTTGCAGATAGACTTAGCTACTAGCCTTGACAATTTAGCAGGAATATATCGTGCAACAGGAAACTACAGCGAAGCCGAACCATTATATCAACAAGCTTTAGAACTGAGGAAACGCCTGCTAGGAGAGAACCATTCTTCTTTTGCTACTAGCCTGAATAACTTGGCGGGACTCTACAAATCTACTGGACAATATACTAAAGCGGAACTTTTATATCAAGAAGCTTTGGAACTGAGGAAACGCCTGTTAGGAGAAAACCATGCCGATGTTGTCGCCAGTCTCAACAATTTGGCATTACTATATGATGAACAAGGACGTTATGAAGAAGCAGAACCTCTGTATCTGCAATCATTAGAACTCGAAAAACGTTTGGTTGGCGAAAATCATCTTTCTTTCACTTTTATACTGAATAATTTAGCGCTACTTTATTATCATCAAGGACGATATACTGAAGCTGAACCGTTGTCGCAACAAGCAATAGAGCTAGATAAGCGATTTCTGGGAGAAGATAATCCTGATGTTGCAACAGATTTGCACAATTTGGGATTGATATACCGCGCTCAAGGACGCTACGATCAAGCTGAATCTTTGTTTTTGGAATCGTTGGAACTCAAGCAACGTCTATTGCAAAAGGCGCATCCGCTTTTAGCAGATACTATCTATGCTCTTGGTTATATGTACAGAGAGCAGGGGCGTTACAATGAAGCGGAACCCTTATGTATAAAAGCCTTAGAACTTGATAAGCACCTATTGGGAGAAAATCATCCCAATGTTGCCGAAAGTCTCAATAATCTGGCAGAAATTTATCGTGAAACTGGACGTTATGATGAAGCAGAACCGCTTTATTTACAAGCTTTAGATATTTGTGAACGAGTTTGGGGTGTTAATCATATTCGTAGTGTAGCTGTTCGTGAAAATTTAGAAAAACTTAGTGTAGCAATGCGGGAGAATTAAAATAATTCGTAATTCGTAATTCGTAATTCGTAATTAAGTTTTGCAATGGGGATTTTAACCCGACCGCAAAACTTGTCGCGATTTAGAAGCGAGGGACTTAGACCCCTCAAAAATGTTAATAGCATAAAAATCTCACGCAGAGGCGAAGATAGTCTGACTCCCGAATTCTTTTCCAAATGGGTCGCCCGGGATTCGAACCCGGAACTAATCGGTTAAAAGCCGAGTACTCTACCGTTGAGTTAGCGACCCTTTCGCTGTATTTCGCAACTTTGCAATCATAGCATATATATCTATAGATTTGTAAAGAGGTTTAGAAAAAATTAGCAGTCAACCTTACAGATGCTGTGTGGCTAGCTCCTGGTGCTAACACAGTCAGGTTATCACCAGTATTAAGAGAGTTACGGGTGGCACTCCACGGTTCTAGACAGTAGAACTCTTTGCCTTTGACTGTCCAAAATACCAGGTAGGTAGAGAAATCATCATAATCCAAGGTGAGTTTTAACTTCCGGCTGCCATCTATGGCAGTGGCCGATTGACTCGTTAGCTGTCCAAAGGCAAAATCAATTTCATCACGGCTAAAGTCAAAATTGCCGTCAAAAGAGTGGATTTGCTTAGTTTGATTGTCTTGATACTGCTTAGAGGGAATTTCCAGCTCTAGCTGAGTTTTATCACCACACAGAAAGTAGGGATGGAAACCAGCCGAAAAGGGCATTGGTGTGGATGACAAGTTTTTATACTGCTGGCGGACTTCTAGGGTATTACCCTGAAGTTCGTAGGTAAAAGCCAGCTGAAAATCAAAAGGATAAACTGCCTTAGTTTGCTCATTGCTATCAAGAACGACAGTGAGACTAGCTTTATCTTTAGTTTTTTGTTCTGTTGCTTTCCACGGCAATTCCCGCGCAAAACCGTGTTGTTTGAGAGTATATTGTTGCCCGTTGTGAGTGTAGGTATTATCTGGTAGATTGCCACAAATAGGAAACAAAATAGGATTCCCACCTCTGACACTCAACTCAGGATGAGTAAAGCGTTCAGTGTCCAGGTAGAAAATTTCTTGCCCTTGAATGCGCCAACGGGTAATGATACCACCGCGTTCTGGTACGACTTCTAATTGAGAACCAGCGCCTTCGTCAGAAAGAATATAGGTCTTGTACTGTTGCTGTTGAACTGCAATGCTAAACACAAATTTTAGTCCTACCTAATTGGGCATGGGGCATTGGGCATGGGGCATTGGGCATTGGGCATACTCTAAATCCCCACTCCCTATAATTTACTCGTCTTCTGCAAACACGAAACGATATAACTCGCTAGGGTCTGGTTCGGGGCTGCTTTCGGCGAATTTAACCGCTTCGTCGATTACATCCTGAATTTTACGATCAATTGCATTGATTTTTCCCTCATCCGCCAGGTTTTGCTCCAGCAAATAAGCTGCCAACTTCTTAATTGGGTCACGGGCGAACCAAAATTCTTTCTCCGCTTTGCTTCGCATTTCATCTGGGTCTGCCAAGGAGTGACCCCGGAAGCGGTAGGTAAGCGCCTCAATTAATGTTGGGCCTTCACCTGCGCGGGCACGGGCTACAGCTTCTTGAGCCACGGCTCTGACTGCTAGTACATCCATGCCATCTACTTCCACGCCCACCATGTTAAATACACTAGCTTTTTTATAAATCTCTGGCTGGGAAGTGGCTCGTTCGTGAGACATCCCAATAGCCCACTTATTATTTTCGACTACAAAAAGAATTGGCAGTTTCCATAAGGCTGCCATATTTAGCGTCTCGAAAAACTGACCGTTGTTAGCTGCACCGTCGCCAAAAAAGCAAGCTGTCACTTGGTCAGCATTTTTATCTCCCAGCACTTCGCGGCGGTATTTGCTTTGAAAAGCCGCTCCAGCTGCTACAGGAATTCCCTCAGCCACAAAAGCGTAGCCACCTAGCAAGCGATGTTTGGCAGAAAACATGTGCATGGAACCACCGCGTCCTTTGCTGCAACCTGTGGCTTTGCCAAATAATTCTGCCATTACCTCTTTTGCTGGTACACCGGCACTGAGAGCATGAACGTGGTCGCGGTAAGTACTACAAACGAAATCTTCACCTGGTCGCATTGACTGCACAACACCACTGCAAACGGCTTCTTGACCGTTGTACAAATGGACAAAACCAAACATTTTGCCTCTGTAGTACATTTCAGCGCACTTGTCTTCAAACAAGCGCCCTAATACCATGTCTTCATACAACCGTAACCCTTCTTCTTTAGTGATGTGCGTAGTAGCAGCATTAAATGTGGGTAAAGTACGCTCTTGAACCATTATTTTTGAGTATCCCTGTTGTACAAGTTAAAAATTACGGTCTTAAATAAGTTGGTCTGATAACACCTCAGCTTTTAACAGGCTAGCGTTTGCAAGACTCAACAATCAAACTTTATTTATGCACCAAAAAAGGGTCTTAGGGAATAGGTGAATTTTTAATTTTTTGATTTTTAACTTTTCAGCCCATGTCCCGTGAGGATTTGACTCTAACGGCAACATCTGCCGCTTTGGGTTTTTATCTCTCACTATTCCCCTTCATAGACTAGCAATCAAGATAGACTGCTTTCTGCATATCCATTAACAATTTAAAAAAAAGGAGGCAAAAATCTATATACCCAAATAGGTAATTGTAATTAAAGGTAAATTATGATATGATTTTTTCTCTAGTTATCAGGGTCAACTCGCAATAGTGGTATTTTAATGACCTCCTAGTGGGAAAGTCCCGAAAAAATCAATCATCAATAGATTCTTGCAACCACAACAATTATGCCGTGATTAAAAGCGGTAGTTGTGGTTTGTGCTATCGAAGGCTGATAATAGTTGTGTTAAACAAAAATACTAAGAATTAAGACAAACAATTGAGGCTTTCTAGGCGAAAGCAAAAAATTAGTACTAGAATGTGACTCAAAATTTCGGGAAGGTACAAAACAAGTTGTTGCAAAATACACTTGTAGAGTAAATTCTATACGGCATTGTTATGGCACGGTTTTACAGGCCTGGAACGCTCTAGGTGAATTATGTTGATCACGGTGCAGGGGAAGTAGGCTGTGCGAATTCCGCTAGATTACTACCGAATTTTAGGACTACCGTTGGCGGCAAGTGATGAACAATTGCGGCAGGCATACAGCGATCGCATTGTACAATTGCCTCGACGTGAGTATTCTCAGGCAGCAATTTCTTCTCGTAAACAACTCATAGAAGAAGCTTACGTGGTTTTATCAGATCCAAAACAACGCAGTACCTACGATCATCTCTATCTTGCCCACGCCTACGACCCTGATAACCTTGCTGCTGCCGCAGTAGCAAAGGAAAATCGTCTAGAAAGCACCAAAAGGGGTAGCGACACCCAAAGTCTGGGCATCGAAATTAGCCAAGACGAATTAGTTGGCGCTTTATTAATTTTGCAAGAGTTGGGCGAATACGAGCTTGTATTGAAACTAGGTCGTCCATACCTGATAAATAAAAATGGTGCTAAAAGTGTAAGAAAAAGTAATAATTTAGCAAACGAAGAAATATACCAAAGCGCTGAACATCCAGATGTTGTTCTCACTGTTGCCCTTGCTTGTCTAGAATTAGGTCGTGAACAGTGGCAGCAAGGTCACTACGAAAATGCCGCCATATCCCTAGAAACTGGTCAAGAACTGCTAGTACGCGAAGGCTTGTTTTCTAGTGTACAGGCAGAAATTCAGGCGGATCTTTACAAATTGCGACCATATCGAATTTTGGAGTTGTTGGCACTACCTCAAGAAAAGACTGCCGAACGACGCCAAGGTTTGGAATTATTGCAAAACCTTTTAGAAGATCGTGGTGGCATTGATGGCACGAACAATGATGAATCTGGTTTAAATATAGATGACTTTCTGCGATTTATCCAGCAGTTACGCAACCACTTAACAGTTGCAGAACAGCACAAGTTATTTGAAGCCCAAAGCAAACGTCCTTCTGCTGTTGCCACTTACTTAGCTGTTTATGCCTTGATAGCACGCGGATTTGCTCAACGGCAACCTGCCTTAATTCGTCAAGCAAGGCAAATGCTCATCCGTCTGGGCAAGCGCCAAGATGTACATTTAGAACAGTCGCTATGTGCATTACTCTTGGGACAAACTGAAGAAGCAACTCGTGTTTTAGAACTTAGTCAGGAATACGAAGCTTTAGCTTTTATTCGGGAAAAATCTCAAGACTCTCCAGATTTGTTACCGGGGCTGTGTCTCTATGCAGAACAGTGGTTACAACACGAAGTATTTCCCCATTTTCGAGATTTAGCAAACCAGCAAGCTTTTCTAAAAGATTACTTTGCTAACCAACAGGTGCAAGCTTATTTAGAAGCACTGCCAACGGATGCAGAAACAACTAATGAATGGGCTGTAATTAATCCCCAATATTTTCCCCAGCCGAAGACAAAGAATTCTCCTTTCCCTAACAATTCAGCTAGGACTCCAGGGCAATTTAATCACAGCAGAACACCTGAGGTAGATTTGCCAGAAACACCCGAATATTCAAACTTCTCACCACCAATATGGAATTCATCTGAGAGTGTAAAATCAGAGGTTCCTGCTGCCGAACGGATGAGCAGAGGCACTAATCAGCATTTAAATAATGGTTCAGGTAAGACTGCTGCACCCGGCCATAACCAAAAGCGCCGGCGGAGAAAACCTACTCCATCTGCTAGCCGAGAGCGTATACCAGATAATCGTCCTCATTCTCGTCGTCCCCGACGGCGGCGAACTTTTGCTAACACCATAGAAGGGAAAACACGGCTGGTATGGAGAGTGTTTATTTCTTTGGTGAGTCTATTAGTTCTCTGGGTAGTAGCCACAACAACTTTTGGATGGTTAAAAAATCTGTTTTTTCCTACACGACCTGTGTCAGAGTTATTTGTAGAGATAAATCAACCACCAATATCTATTCCCGATCCAAATAGTAAACCAGAATCAGCACAAGGCCCTCTAACAAATGCAACAGCAGAGGAAGTTATTCGGACTTGGTTATTAACCAAAGCTGAAGCTTTCGGGCCGAATCATGAAATTAATAATTTAGAGCAGATTTTAACTGGTTCAGTTTTGTCTCAATCGCGGCAGACTGCTCAAAAGTATAAGTTAGAAAACCAATACTACAAGTACGACCATAGTCTGAAGATAGACTCTGTAGAGGAAAGTGATTTATTTGCAGATCGTGCCGTAGTGAATGCTACGGTTAAGGAAGCAAAGCAGTTATATGAAAATGGTCAGCTTCAAAAGTCTTCTAACGAGGATTTGCGAGTTGAATATGATTTGATTCGAGAACGAGGTAAATGGCGCATCCAGAGTATATCTGCTGTCAATCAGATAATTAGATAAGTTTGAATTTTTAGGCGATGTCTACGACAAACTCCCCTACGACGAAGTGGGTGATCCCAATTTCCTAAGAAGAGTGATTCTGATTCTTTGAACTTCTGAGCGGTGGAAGCCGCGCAAGAGAGTTCTCTCTAGATTCTGAATTCTTCTTCAATCGCTCTGACTCTGAAACTGATGTCCACCCGCCTCAATTCTGAGCTTACCTGACTTCCATCCCAGATAAATCGGGGTTTTATTACCATCAGCACTTTGGTAGAGGGCGAAATGCTGACGCCAATCGTGGTATTGTCCATTCCGCCAAACTTTTGGTAATTTATTACCTTGATATTGCAGTTTTACTTGGGCGAAAACCCCTTGATACCCAACCACTCCCAATACGGTTCGGTTAGCTTGTTTATCGAGCGAAGATCCCCCCAACCCCCCGATAAATTGGGGGGCTAATTTCCTCTTTTACCCCCTTTTTAAGGGGGTCGCCACAGGCGGGGGGATCTTATCCGAACCGTATTGCAACCACTCCATGATTAATCTCGTTCAGGTTTAAACGCGACTTTTTCAGCACAGACTGCTGGAATTGCTCCCAACTGCCATAAGTTTCTTGTTCACCAACTTCGAGGGCAAATCCGCTTACTGTTCTCCCAGTACCCTCCGCCGTGAGAATTTGATCATCAGGATATCTGGAGTGAATTTTCTGTGTTGCTGTTAAATTAATCCCCTCTAGATCCAAATTAATTGGTGTTAATGCCAACCATGTCTTTTCGTAACTGATGAAAGTTACACCCAAGCGAGTTTCAATCAAAGCTGATTTAGGTAAGAAAAATTGAAACGGTGCTAGTGGTTTATTATTGAGCCAGATTACCAAATTCCGGTACTGAGCAACGTTGTCACCACCAATGGATGAAGTAGATATTGAAGTCGGGTCTGTTCCGGTAGCTGCGATAAAGTAATCCACCCCTCGCCGGGAATTAAACGTCATCATTTTAAAACCATTCCAGTCCCCGCCAGAACCTTGAGCTAATGTCCCCAGTTGGAAAGTGTTACCGAAATAAATCAGCGTCTTCTGATTGCAGAAAGGCGATGGCTTTTTCTCGATTACCCGCAAGAAAGTCCATCATCGCTCTGGGGTAAGACCTTTTTTCGTTCTCAAATGCTGTCGAACCGTAGTTAGAGCCTGCAAAATTAGTAATTGCTTGTTGGGAACGCGCCCGAAACGCTGCTGTCATCTCTGGTGTCCATTCTGACTCTGGCTTTGACTGGGTGCTGCCCAGTAATAGACACAGCAAACAGATGATGGTAGCGGTTTTAAGGTGTGATTTTCGGGACACGGGATATTCCAGATATACTGAGCGACCACCAAGCTAGATGGGTAAATTGGGCGCACTCAAACCAAGTGAAGGTAAAAGCGAGGTAGGCAATGAAGACTGCTTCAATTCCACGGTAAGGTGATTTGATAACCTGCCACAGACACCATCCTAACAGGGTAAGGTAGGATGTCATCCCCAGTAAGCCTACTGATAAAGTCGTATCTAAAATTAGATTGTGCGCTTTGGTTGTGGGTAGTTGTGCGGTTTTTATTTGGCCATTTTCCTCTTGGTAGTCGAAGCTAAAATCACCCAAGCGAATTACTTTAGTTATTTTTTTGCCAGGGCGCACATAGGAATAAGCGGTGCCGAAACCATCCATTCCCCATCCGAGTAAGGGACGGAGAGTAATTCTATAGTTGGCCATCTGCCACAGATCAACGCGGTTTGATGTGATTTGTTTAATCAGAGGTAAATTATTCATCTGCCTAGTGCTGGTAGCAATGCCAATTATGAGTAAACACACCAGTGTCGCGGGGACTAAAAGCTTATAATGCTTACGTCCTAATAGGTAGATAGTCGCTACCAATAAGGCTAATAATCCCGCCCTGGTCTGAGTCAGCAGTAAAGCTGGGATAATTAAGATGCCTGCGATCGCGGCATAATTGGTACTTATCCACCGCCATTGCCAACCAACAAGTGTCATAATTGCCACTGCTGCTAGGACAAATGACGCATGACCGCGATGGGAATACAAGCAAATCGGTTGCTGATTTTGGAAAATGGTACTCCGCAGAATGTTGGACTGGAACAATTGCCCTGTTGTGGCAGTATAATCAATGCGCCAGTCAATGACTTGGGGAAAGATGCTGAGGGCGACAATTACCCCACCAATGACTAAACCAATAAGTTGAGAACGGGCTAGTTCCGGGTGTAGTCTGAGTAGTAGGTTATTGCTAAGGGTGAAGATGGCGATTAGCAGCCAGTACAGCAAGCCGTCACCCATCTGTTCTTGACCAAATAGCGATCGCCACGGGAAAAGACTTGACTGCATTTTTATCTCCTTGACACAGTGATTGACCGCAAAACAACAGTTTTATTTGCGTTCCAAATAGATCGAAATTCTAACTAAAATTCAGTTCACTATTGGATAAGGCGAAACTCAAGAGGGAAAGTAAATATCTCACCCACCCAGACATCTTCTATTTTGAGAATCTCAGGTGGTAGGTAATTGTTTCTTGGCAGCTTTCGCATTGGCATTAAAGAAATAATTCCATCTCCCCAACTAGCTTGCTCCCAGGCAGGATAAGGATTTTCATATATGACATTAATCGAGTATGTACCAGATTCAAAATTGCCATACCACCAGTAGGTAGCATCTTTTCTCATAAACGTAAACTTCAGTTCATTTTCAAACCATTCAAAATATCCTTCAACTAAGAAACTCACACTTTCTCCAGGTATCAATAATTTAAAATCAGATAATTCTGGAGATGCAGATGTGTTAGCAATAGGCCCAAACTGTGGCACTTTTTGTTTGTTTACTTGGAGGAATTCTGGACGCGCTGCGAAGAGTAAGAAATTACAAGGTTTTGCTGTATTATTAGTGATACGAATGCCAAACTTAACCTGAGTTTTAGCATCAGACGGCTTTGGTGGAATTCGCAGTACACGCTCAGGCATCATCGTTTCAAATTGAATTCCATCTACTTGAACGGTATTATTACTGTTTGATTTAAAAGATGACATGTAAGCTACCTTCTCAGCTTCTATTTTTTCATGCGCCATCACGCTGATTGGTGTATGGCTTAATACTATTATTCCGAAAAACATTAAAACCACAGCTAAAACTGTCGCTCTTAAGTGACGCATGAGATATTTACTGAAGTTTAGAGGGCTTTATAGAAACTAGATTTCAGTCTGAGGCTTCACATAAATTTTGCACTGTTATGTAAATTCATGCTCTAGATAATCTAATGACACTCCAATCTCAATATTTAATCAGGTTCAATAAAATGATTCCAAATATTTTACTACCCTTTGCTTTATTTATACCAAGGCAGCAACAAGAATATTTTTTCAAATACAGGGCAATCACTTTCTCTAAAAGCTTTATATAAATGTTCTTTATTTGAGGATTCACAAATGGATAGTAGATGCATAAATTCAATTTTTAAATGAGGGAAAACTATTCAGTGCTGTACTTCGGTGCTACAGCTAATCAGAAAGCATTAAGATAAATGTAGGCTCATTTTGGAATAGATCATAACCCCAGATTTACTGAATTATTAAAACAGCCTCTACTGACTTAGAAGACGAAACTTTATGAAGTTAATCTAAAGTAACTGAGAACGAAAGAGTTTAATTTTAAAAATTTTCAAGAGAAAGCGGAGTATTAACGATACATTTAGTTTGTTGCAGAAATGTTGAAATGTATAAGGTTCGTCTGGTTATCTTGGATGGTCTTCATAAAGATAGCCGCGATCGCCTAAAATAAATACTCAGACTAGCTTGTGGAAACGTTTTTAGTAAGCCATTTATCTCTTTGATACAGCCAGCGTTATTCCCCAGAACTTTCCAACACCCCTAACAAACTCTTCAACATCAAATAAGCAGAAGTCCCTCCTGGATCTGGATGTCCGATACTCCGTTCCCCCAGGTAGCTAGCCCGTCCCTTTCTCGCCTGCATTGGTATAGTTTCTTGCAACCCCCTTTGGGCTGCTGCTACAGCCTGTTGCAAAGCTTCTAGCGTTCCCTTACTTTCTCCTACAGCTTGTCTAAAAGCGCCTACAGCTGGAGATAGCACATCTACCATTGTTTTGTCTCCTAGTTGCGCTTTGCCACGTTGCAGCATGCCGTCTAAGCCTGCTTGGAGTAGCCCTAAAACATCTTGTTCTGTTAATTCTTGCTTACCAACTACTGCTGTACTGGCTCGTAAAAACCAAGTGCCATAAAGAGGGCCACTAGCACCGCCAATAGAAGAAATTAACGTCATACTCACAGTTTTGAGAATGTTGCTGATGTCTTTGTCTGTAAGAGTTGGTAACTGAGCGCTTACCTTTTTGAAGCCGCGATCCATATTGATCCCATGATCCGCATCTCCGATCGCAGCATCTAATTCTGTCAAATATGCTTTATTCTGCTCTATCTCGATTGCATAAGCCTGCAACCATTGTAATATCTGCGCCTGACTCAACATAATTCGTAATTCGTAATTCGTAATTCGTAATTTTAGGGTTTAAGTTTTCCTCATCTATACAGAGAGCATCCCAATGTCAGTAATTTGCTATTTGTGGCAAATCATACCCTGCCTCAGCCGCCGCACCACAAATTTTTTCCGCCAGTATTGTTGTTCCTACACCTCGCCGTCCTTGGGTATAGAGACTATCCTTCACTGCTACATCGTCATCAATCAAAATATTTAGCGATCGAATGCCCTCACTACGGGCTAACTCTGTTGCCATCTCAAAGTTCATCACATCGCCACTGTAATTTTTGACGATATAAAGGATACCTGAGCCTCCATCTACAAGCTTTGCTGCTTCTAGCATTTGGTCAGGAGTTGGTGAAGTGAAAACCTCACCAGGACAAGCTGCATCAAGCATTCCTCTGCCCACAAAGCCAGCGTGCATTGGTTCATGTCCACTGCCACCACCAGAAATAATTGCTACTTTACCCTGTATAGGTGCATCGGCTCGATAGACAAAAGCAGGATCATAGTTCAGTTTAATTAAATCGGAATGAGCCGCCGCCATACCTTCTAGACTTTCCCGCACAAAATCTTCCGGCTTGTTGATCAGCTTTTTCATAATCCGTGTTTGGTTAAAAGGGTTCTAAAACCCAGGTTATAGCGATCGCTGGTTTGTATGCAATAAAGTTTGACCTCTCTAAATCTCTCTACTAAAAAGCTACGGTGTACACACAAGTCCGCAGCCATATCTTTATTAATAAATCTCGCACTGCGTTTCTATCCCGCCTCGGAATGAATTCCGAGTCTCATAGCTGAAGTCCACTAAGCGTGGACTAAATAATCAATTCAGTCCACGCTTAGTGGACTTTCGCTATCAGCCCGGAACTTCAGTTCTGGGCGGGATGTCGGTGAGTGTGACAGCTTCACTTTGACAAAAATGTGGCTAGAAGATTTTTCTATATGACCTGAATTGTCAGTTATTAAACGTCAATTCAAAGATTCCATCCACTCAATACACTTGTGCATCTGCTGGCGCATGGTTTCCCTATCAGCATGAAACCTTCGCCCATGACCTGGTAGCACCCACTCAAAAGAATAATTAGCCAAATTACGCATTGATTTAATCTGTTTTGACCAAGAATACCAGCAAGCACCGTGGAATGCAGTCAGTTGGTGCAAGCTTTCTGACCAAGCGAGATGGTCGCCAGTGAACAGAAACTTATTTTTGTAGAGTAAAACAGTTTGTCCTTTGGTGTGACCGGGAACTGGGATAATTAATAAATCTGGAGTCAAAGTAAATGGTTCAGAACCAGTTAGCTGTATTTCTACATTGCGAGTATCCGCAGTAATATCATCAACGTGGAGGATGCGATCGCACTGAAAATGCTCGGCAAACTTTTGATGATCTGCCACATCATCCTTATGAGTTAGGTACATATAACGAATTGGCCCCAGTTCTTCTAAACGCTTGACTAAAGGCGGCGTAAACCGGGGAGAATCCACCAAAATGTTACCTTCTGGAAGTTGAATTAAATAGCTAGCAGCACCGTAAGATTTTTCAGAATGATACCCGCAGTGGTAAACATTTTCCGCTACTAATATTGGAAACTTTTGTTGAGCAACTTTGATATCTTTTGGTTTCTCAACTGTGCCAATAGAACTAGTAGGACAAGCTAAAAGTGCTTCAAGCGCTGCTAATCTTTCCGCCTCATTCGATGGTTGATGATAAACAGCCGATTGGTCATCAACATCATAAAATACTTCAGGAGCCATCCAGCGACAGGTATCACAATCAATACAGGTAGTATCTACATAAAAATCGCCGTTAACATTTTGGGGACGACGCTGATTTAAATGAGCCATATTAATCCTTCTTTTGCTTCCAGGCGCTTCCTAGGGAGCGATAAACCTTATATGACTACGCTAGCAAAAGTAACTTGAGACTGTAGATGCCACTAGAAGTAAATTTGCTCAAAAATATAAAGACTCGTGAAACCCAGTAAGCAGAAATTGGGAAAACTGAACATAGACACTATCTGCTGATATATTCTCAAATATGCTTCACTGTTTTAATTCCAGTTGTTCAAATCCCTTTAACCCTGATGATAATAAGTTTTGCATTAAGTGTGGACAAACACTCACACCATTATTCAGAAACCGTTTTCGGGTAATACGACTTTTGGGTGAGGGTGGATTTAGCAGAACTTATGAAGCTAGGGATGCAGATAAGATAGACGAACCTTGCGTAATTAAGCAATTTGTCCCTCAATTTGAAGGAACGGCTGCACTTGAGAAAGCTACAGAGTTATTTAAGCAAGAGGCGAAGCGTCTGTATGACTTGGGAGAACATCCACAAATTCCCCGTTTGATTGCTTATTTTGAACAGGATAAGCGGCTTTATTTGGTACAAGAGTTGATTCCGGGGCAGAATTTATTACAAGAATTGCAGCAACAGGGAGCCTTTAGTGAAGAAAAGATAAAACAGCTTTTAACTGATTTATTGTCTATCTTAAAGTTTATCCATGAACGCGGTGTCATTCACCGAGATATCAAGCCAGAAAATATCATGCGCCGCTTAGATGGCAAATTAATATTAATTGATTTTGGTGTTTCTAAACAAATTACAAAAACTTTTGTAGGTGTTGGCACAACAGTAGGAACGCCTGGATATACACCATTAGAACAAATGCATGGTCAAGTTTTCCCTGCAAGCGACCTTTATAGCTTAGGTGTAACTTGTATTCGGCTATTGACAGAATGTTTACCAAATGCAGATGGTTATGATGAACTTTATGATGCAGTAAATGGTAAATGGAAATGGATAAATTATCTACTCAAAGAGACAAATATTACACCTTCTTTGATTAAAGTTTTAGATAAATTGATTGAGGACTACGCTAAAGAACGCTATCAATCGGTAGATGAGGTATTTCTAGATTTAGATTTTTGTAATAAGCCACAATCTAATCGAGATATAGATTTAAAATCGAATACAACTAAGTTAAGTGGAGAAGATTGCAGACAACGGAAAAATTGGGGAACCCGTAGAAGCTGGGACAGTTCGAGGGACTGGGATAGTGGGGAAATTTCGGGAGATTGGGATAGTTGGGAAAGTTACGGAGATTTTAGATTTTAAGTTTTAGAGATGCGACGCCGATAGCGTAGCGGTAGCGAGTCTGCGAGCGTCATAGCCCGTTGTAGACATCGCTGTTCCTAATTTACAATAATTACATCCCAGAGGATTAGCTATGAAATGGCGCGTGATTCTTGAATCAAACCTAGAAACAGGCGATTGGGCTGTATGGTGTCCAGAGTTACCTGGCTGTACTTCAGCAGGAGAAACTGAAGAAGAAGCTTTGGAAAATATTAAAGAAGCAATTCAATTGTATTTACAGCCGGAATCAATTGAGTTAGCCCCTGGTGCGATCGCGCGAGAGATTATTGTCTCATGAGCGAGCGTATCCGGCGCATGACCTCTAGAGAAGTTGAAATTATCCTGAGACAATTCTGAATGGAAATGTTGATATGCGATCGCGCCCTTTTACCAAACGCGATCGCTTGATTATTTAAAGCTTATACTCGACCTTCACCATCTTTAACAATTTTATCAATAAACTCAGGATAATTATCAAAGTCATCCATTGAATTCAAAGGTGGCATTGTTACCCAATTTCCTTCTGTTTTTGACTTATCCATGTAAGCATAGAAAGCTTCATTATCGTCTTGATGAGCCAGCACGTAAACTCGTAATTCTTTGAGGCTCATTTCATGAAAATTTGGTTTCATATTTTAAATGTCCATTTCCATCACGCTGAATCGCTATCTCGGTTTCTTCACCAGCTATGATGACTATTTCGCCTGTGCGTTCATCTAAACGTACTAGATAAACAGGTCGATACATCATAGTTAATCTTCGGCAAACAAGAAAGCACTGTAGAGTTTGTTCTGCTGTCGGAATAATCAGTAGTCTTCAATATGTTGTATTTATCAGTCTAAAACTTTAGAAGTAGCATAACAAGTGCGATGCCTACGGCGGGTTACGCCTACGCATCTTTGAGAAACCGGGTTTTTCCCAAACCCGATTTCTTTTGGCTTAAATCCCCAGCTAAGAATTAGCCGATTATGAGATGCAGCTGGTTGCTCACTGCACTAATTAGATTATGGGTAACGGGAAGACTATCAACTACCATCCCCAGACACAACAGCATCATGTAAGAAATGGAAAAGAGAAACAACTCTTTAGCTACAGCGCGATCCTCTGGATTTTGCAACAACCGCCAAGATTTGTGGATAAATAATCCTCCCAGAATTAGGGCGATCGCAGCATAAAGAATTCCACTCGCGCCCAAAGGATAAACCAATAACACGGTTGCAAATACTGTTACCAGCGTGTAGTACCAAATCTGCTTCACTGTTGCCGTATCACCTTCAATCACAGGTAGCATTGGTATCCCCACCTTTGCGTAATCATCCCGAATCATCAGAGCTAAAGCCCAGAAATGGGGCGGTGTCCACAAAAAGACGATGGCAAAAATTAACCATGCTGACCAGCTTAAAGTACCTGTGACAGCAGCCCAACCCACTAACGCCGGAATTGCCCCAGCCGCTCCACCAACAACAATATTCTGGGTGGTGTGGCGTTTTAGCCAGTGGGTATAAACCAAAATATAAAAGACGATGCCAGAGAAAGCTAGCAGGGCGGCTAACAGGTTGGCAAATACTGCCAAGAGTGTAAAGGAAATTGTCGCCAGTGCGATCGCAAAAATTAGAGCATCACGCGGCTGAACCTTACCAGAAGGCATCGGACGATGGCGCGTCCGCTCCATGTCATAATCAATATCCCGGTCATAGACACAGTTAATTGTTTGGGCGCTTGCAGCAGCCAAAGTGCCACCAGTGAGAGTTACTAGCAACAACAATGGGTCTACTTCTCCCTTAGCAGCAATCCACATACTCCCAGCCGTGGTAATCAAAAGCAACGGAATAATCCGAGGCTTCGTTAGCTGGTAGTAACTTTGAATTACCTGTAAAAATGTTTCGTGGTGGCGAGAGACATTAGTCTCAATCATTTTGGCTCTGGTTCCTTATTTTTCAACAACTTATATGCAGCCCCCGCTCAAGGTGGCTCTTTCAGGCAAATGAAAACACAGATTTTCTGCACCTGCGTGGGTCGCAATACTCGCCGTTGCGGCCATAATTTAGTGCTGAGTTAGGAGAGACGCGATTAATCGTGTTTGTACAGGAGAGACGCGATTAATCGCGTCTGTACAGGAGTTAGGAGTTAGAAATTCTTCCTTCCCCTACTCCCCCTGTTCCCTCACTCCATACTCCGCAGTCATTGCTCAACACTGTGATGTCGCGGCTAGTAGCCCAGTCACGCAGTGCGAGAACTGTGAAAGCCACCAAAGTACCCAGCAAAGCAGCTCCTATAGCTTGATGAGAGACGGTGAGAGGCTCAACTTGGAGGTGTAATTTGAAAGTGGCGAATCCCAACAAGATTTGTAAGGTTAACAACCCACCAGCTATATTTGCCAGTCGCCGCAAGGCTGGATGTAGTGCTGGTGTTTGCCAACAGATAAATACCATTGCCAAGGTTGCCAAGGAAGGCGGCACCAAACCAGCAATATGGCTGTACATTACAGTACAAAGTTGAGAACCGCCGAGGCATTGGTGTAGTGCCCAGCGAGAGCCTACCAAAGCACCTAGTAGACTTTGCAGGTAAACCAGAATAGCGGCAGTTAAACCTATCCAAGGCAACTTACCAACGGTTCCATTCCCTTGATAGGGCGTGAGTGCTGTGCCGATAATCAGGAGAGTGCTAAAAAATAACAACGCCGTTCCTAAGTGGGCGGTAACGATATCAAACCGCAACAGTTCGGTAACGGTAAGTCCCCCCAAGATGCCTTGGAAGACAATTAAAAACAGGGCGAATGTTGATGCCCAAGGCAGCCATTTGGGTAAGAGACGACGATGCCACCAGGACAAACCGAAGAGTGCGATCGCGCTTACACCAATTAAAGCTGCATCCAATCTGTGAAACCACTCCAAAAACACTTGGAGATTCATTTGCTTGGCTGGCACCAGTTCGCCATAGCATAAGGGCCAGTCTGGGCAAGCAAGCCCAGCATTCATCACGCGGGTGGCGCTGCCTATTGCCATCAAAATTAAGGTGGCTATGCATATTTTCCACACCAAGCGACGAATCATTTCCTTGGGTTTTTGCTGCTGAAGCGCCGCTTCATTTTGTTGTAGGACAAATTCGCTCATGAAGGATACCTTCTGCCCGCTCTTGGTGGATCTCTTAAAATTTTCAATTTTCTTTTAGTGTCCTATCTCCACCCTAGCGTATAGGCTAAGGGTTTATAGATTAGCACTCACTTATACTTTGAATCACTCCAGAAAGGTTTTGCCTGAAGCTTTAGGTATTTTTCAAGATGTGAAAAATTGATTAATCACAATTAATTTAAACATTCTAAATTTTTCCTTAAATTTTTCCATTGATTTTAGGAGAAGGCAGGAGGAAATAATTATGAATGAAAACTTTAGTTTTGGGTATAAAACCCAGTGGTTAAATCCCATACTTTTAAATGCATCTGGGTTACTCCTACCTTCTGCCCCCTGCCTCCTGCCTTCTGCCTCCTGATAGTCACCTTGTACTCAAAATTAGTAAAATAGTTAAAAAAATTAATAAAAATTTCAGACCTTTGTACTCCATGCCTTCCAGCCTAGACTACCTTAGTAAGTGAGCAGCTTTAAGGTAACGTAGTAAATTCAATTAAGTAAGCCGTGAAGATTCCAAGTTCAATCTGGACATTACTCATTGGCATCGTGCTAACGCTAGTCAGCCTTTGGTACGGTCAAAATCACGGACTGTTGCCAGCAGCAGCCACAGATGAAGCCGTATTGGTGGATGGTCTGTTCAACGCGATGATGATCATTTCTACAGGTATGTTCCTGCTCGTAGAAGGTATTTTAATTTACTCTGCATTTAAATACCGTCGGCGTGCAGGTGACAATGAAGACGGCCCACCAGTTGAGGGCAATGTACCTCTAGAAATTCTCTGGACGGCGATCCCAGCAATTATCGTTATCGGTATTTCTGTTTACAGCTTTGATGTCTACAACGAAATCGGTGGCTTTGATCCCCATGCTATCCATCAAGCGCCGATGAGTCAGGAGTCAATGGCAATGCCTGGAAGTGCGATGGCGGCAACTTTAAGTGATACTCCTCCCAGCACTGAACCCAACCTCAATCAAGAAAAATCTGATGAGGCAATGCAAGACCCAGCTACCGCAGAAGTTCGTAATGCTGACCAAATTCCCCAAAAGCGGAATGCCCCAGGTGTAGGTATTGTTGCTCCGACAATTGGGGGAACTCCTGATAAAGCAGGTAAACCAGCAGGATTACAGGTCAATGTCACTGGTCTACAATATGCTTGGCTTTTCACCTATCCTGAAACTGGTATAACTACAGGTGAAATGCACGTCCCCATTGGGCGTGAAGTGGAAATCAATATGACAGCCAACGATGTCATCCACGCCTTTTGGGTGCCAGAGTTCCGCCTGAAACAAGATGCGATCCCTGGTAGGCAAAGCGAGATTCGCTTCACCCCCAAAAAAGCAGGAGATTATGCCCTAATCTGTGCTGAACTTTGTGGCCCTTACCACGGTGCAATGAGAGCAACAGTAGTCGTTGAGCCAGAAGAAGCCTTTGACAAATGGGTACAAGAACAGCTAGTTGCCAGCAAAGAAACACTAAATCAAGCCGTTGCTGTTAACCCTGCCGATCTATCCCCAAATGAATTTCTCGCTCCTTACACCAAGGATATGGGAATTAAGCCAGAAATTCTCCATCAAGTTCACCATTAGTCATTGGTCATTAGTCATTAGTCATTAGTCATTGGTCTAAATAAATGACAAATGACAAAGGACAACTGACAAAGGACAAATGACAAAAGATAACTAACGACTATGACCCAAGCTCAAGTGCAAGAAACTGCCAACGCCCCTGCTCTTGTTGAGGAGCCAGGGATCAGAAAATGGCAAGACTATTTTAGTTTCAACACCGACCATAAGGTGATTGGGATTCAATACCTAGTCACTACATTCATTTTCTACTGCATTGGTGGGGTGATGGCTGACTTGGTTCGTACAGAACTGCGAACCCCAGAAGTCGATTTCGTCACCCCTGAAGTCTACAACAGCTTATTTACGCTGCACGCCACGATCATGATTTTCTTGTGGATCGTGCCAGCTGGTGCGGGTTTTGCTAACTTCCTCATCCCCTTGATGATTGGGGCAAAGGATATGGCATTTCCGCGCTTGAATGCTGTTGCCTTTTGGATGATTCCCCCTGCGGGTTTATTGTTGATCACCAGTTTAGTGGTAGGCGATGCACCGGATGCGGGTTGGACTTCTTACCCTCCCCTGAGCTTGGTAACAGGTCAAGTAGGTGAGGGAATTTGGATTATGAGCGTCCTCTTGCTAGGAACGTCATCGATTTTAGGGGCAATCAATTTCCTCGTCACGTTGCTCAAGATGCGTATCCCTGGTATGGGAGTTCACCAAATGCCCTTGTTCTGCTGGGCGATGTTTGCTACCTCGGCACTGACTTTGGTATCTACGCCAGTGTTAGCAGCAGGTCTAATTCTGCTTTCCTTTGACTTACTTGCCGGGACAACATTTTTTAACCCAACTGGCGGTGGCGACCCTGTTGTTTACCAGCACATGTTCTGGTTTTACTCTCACCCAGCGGTTTACATCATGATTTTGCCCTTTTTTGGGGCAATTTCGGAAATTATCCCGGTGCATTCCCGCAAGCCGATTTTTGGCTATAAAGCGATCGCTTATTCGTCTCTTGCCATTAGCTTTCTGGGGCTAATTGTTTGGGCGCACCACATGTTTACCAGCGGTATCCCCGGTTGGTTGCGGATGTTCTTTATGATCACCACCATGATCATTGCCGTACCCACGGGAATTAAAATTTTCAGCTGGTTAGCAACAATGTGGGGCGGAAAAATCCAGCTTAACAGCGCCATGCTGTTCGCCATCGGCTTTGTCGGTACCTTTGTGATTGGCGGGATCAGTGGCGTAATGTTGGCAGCAGTGCCCTTTGATATTCACGTTCACGACACCTATTTTGTGGTGGCACACTTGCACTACGTCCTATTTGGTGGTAGTGTTCTCGGCATTTATGCGGCGATTTACCACTGGTTCCCAAAAATGACGGGACGGATGGTGAACGAATTTTGGGGTAAGGTTCACTTTGCCTTAACAATAGTTGGTCTAAACATGACCTTCTTACCAATGCACAAGCTGGGATTAATGGGCATGAACCGCCGTATCGCCCAGTATGACCCTAAATTTACCTTTCTCAACGAAATCTGCACCTATGGCGCTTACATACTAGCAGTTTCGACATTCCCCTTCATCATCAATGCGATTTGGAGTTGGTTATACGGTGAGAAAGCTGGTAATAATCCCTGGAGGGCACTTACCTTAGAGTGGATGACAACCTCACCGCCTGCGATCGAGAATTTTGATCAAACCCCAGTACTGGCTACAGGCCCCTACGACTACGGCTTGGAAAAGGCTAAAGAAGGTGTACCTTTGTCTGATCCCAATCCAGTCTTATCTGCTGGCCCAAACTCAGTATTAAGAGCAGAACCCGACCCCGCAGTTGCTGCCAATCCCGAAGACCGTAAATAGAGTTATGAGTTAGGAGTGAAGAGTTATGAGTTATGAATGATGAGTTATGACAATTCTTAACTCCTGTAGAGACGCGATTAATCACGTCTCTACTCCTAACTCCTGTACAGACGCGATTAATCGCGTCTCTACTCCCCATTCCCCATTCCCCACTTATCAAAATTCATGCAAAGTCAAACTATTGACCCAGCTAAAACCGAACTAAATCATCATCACGCGGCGGAAGCGTCCGTCGGTCATCACGAAGAACATCCAGACCATCGTCTGTTTGGGCTAATTGTCTTCCTGATTGCTGAAGGGATGATTTTCATGGGACTATTCGGAGCCTATTTGGCTTTCCGTGCTACCTTACCTGCATGGCCTCCAGCAGGTACCCCAGAGTTAGAACTATTGTTACCTGGAGTCAACACCATCAATCTAATTTCTAGCAGTTTTGTCATGCACAATGCTGACACTGCTATCAAAAAGAACGATGCGCGGGGTGCGCGAATCTGGTTAGCAATTACTGCTGCAATGGGTGCTATCTTCTTGGTGGGTCAAGTATATGAATATACCCATTTAGAATTTGGTTTAACTACCAATTTATTTGCCAGTGCATTTTACGTTTTGACTGGTTTCCACGGATTGCACGTTACCATCGGCGTTTTGGCAATTGTTGCCGTGTTGTGGCGATCGCGCCTTCCGGGTCACTACAGTAACGAAAAGCACTTTGGCATTGAAGCAGCCGAAATCTACTGGCACTTCGTTGACGTAATTTGGATTATTTTGTTCGGATTACTGTATCTACTGTGAGTATTAATTATTAGTTGTTCATTCCACGCGGACAACTTAACAGGCCCCCACTAGGGGGCTTTTTTAATTAACAGAATGCTGCCATTCCAGCTAACTGCCCTGATGTCACATTATTTTAGGACTTACGCAAAATATCTCTCAAACTCTTATTTCTCCGTGTCCTCTGCGCCTCTGTGGTTCGTTATTCCGTAACTCTTGCGTAAGTCCTATATTTTATAGTGGTTCTCGCTTGGGTGCAGTACAGTTTTGACCTCACTTCCATTCCTCTCTCCTTTTAGGAGAGAGGCTTTGAATCTTACTCCCCAACGCTAGAAGGGAAGGGGCTGGGGGTTAGGTCTGTATTCCATGCAATTGGGAACCGCTATATCTATCAAATTAGGACTGTTTCTAGAATTTTATAAAACAGTTTTATTCTTTACCTACTGGAGTTTAGACTAAGCTATACAAAATGACCCAGCAGGGCTGAGTTAATCAGAGACTTAGCAAAAGTATGAATAATCTAAGGTATTAAACAGCAACAGATGCTTCTTTACGTGGTGGAGTTACTG
>NZ_JAIVFS010000190.1 GCF_020829645.1 Nostoc mirabile CHAB5784
GTCTGTCTTGTCCATCCTGGTGGGGTAGATGGTAACAGTTGCCTAGACTTTCGAGAAGACCCAAACGCCCAAGCAGAGAAACTGTGGGAGCCAGAAGGCGCAACCTACTATAACGGCGAACTGATTGTCCAACCACAACAGCGCCGGACGCAACAGCAACAGCTAGAACTGCTAGATACCCATCCTATGTTTACTGGGAAGTGTCCCCAGTGCCAGCATGAGTTTGACCGCGACTACACAGCCCGGAGTGCGGCTTTCTGGATGACTCGGTGTAGGGCGAACCAATAAAGCGAAGCGCTCACCGAAGAGGCAGGGGGAAGGGAGCTAAAAGCTTGGGGGAGCAAGCCTATCCCTTGAGCGTGAAGCGGAGCGAAACACGGGTACGTTCGCGGAGCGTCTCCTAGAGTTGCCCCGTCATAAAGGACGCTTTGAACTGGGGCGGAGTACAAGCTCCGTCTCAGTCTTTCCCCTAAGCAAAGCGCCCCCTGCTCCCTTGCCTCTTTTGACCCCTTCAGGACCGAAAATAAGGGAAGTGCTATCGCCCTGCCTGCTCCCGCTAGCTACGCTTACCACATTCGGTGTGCTTTGCACTTGGCCTATTGCTTTGGAATCAAAAATGTGCCAGTCGGCAAATACAGCATTTTGCGGCCATTCTGCTCAAACGCCACTTCGTCAACCAAGGAAAGTAGCCGCTGATTCAACTCCCAAGAAGCGTTACGTAAGTTAGCCTGAAAGAGGAAATCCATCAACACTCTACCTTCAGAGGAATTCTGCTCAAAGCAAGCAGAAACATCCAAATATTCGGGATAACTTTCAAATTTATACGACAGACCGATGTCATCTATGATTTTACGTAACTCCCTAGCTTCTATGTATGAATCCCCTTGCCAGTATTCCTGATTACCAACTACTTCGGCGTATTGTGCAATCAATTTGAATATCACTGCTTCTTCTGTGTCTAGAGTGATGACAAGAACTCCTCTGTCTTTGAGCATATTAAGCGACTCAAGGATTAATTGCCTCTCGAACCCGGGCATATGGTAAAGAGAATGCGTGTAATGAATACAGTCAAACTGCTCCAAAGTATGAAAATCCTCAATAGTAACTGGATGCATTTCTAAGTCCACTTCACCAAGACCAGCAGATTGCATTGTTGCTTCAAATATCTGCCGATGAACATGATTAGGCTCTACTGTCACATATTTTAAAGTTTGCCCTAAAGGGACATATTGCTGGAGGAAGTGGATAAGTTGCTTATCGAACTCTCCAGGGCCAGGGCCAACACTTAGCACCGACGAAACTTCAGTTTGCTTAGAAAGGTTGCTTTTAAAATGCTTCTCAAGCATATCTAAAGCTGCTTGTCGCTGGGTTTGCCAATTTTTTAAAAAAATTGTGTATGACGAAGCATAAGCCTCATACATCTGCTGCTGTGCATCACTAGATGTTGACATTGTGGACTTCCTAATAACTTGAGTACAGGAAAAACTTGGGAAAGTATAGCAGGATTGCAGTAAAAGATTTGTAACCGTTCACAGGATTTAAAACGTTACCGAAAAATTTAGGTACCAACGGATGCAACACAATTGATTTAGAATCACTCTTCTTGATGTGCCATAGTTGCAATCGTCTGGCAATGACGCGTTTAATGCAAGCGATCGCGCGATTATTCGTTTACTTTATTTTGCGGGTTTGCGGGTATCGGAACTGTGTGGCTTAAAATGGCGTGACCTCAAAAGCCGTGGTGACGGGGGGCAAATCACAGTATTTGGTAAAGGTGATAAAACCAGAACTGTGCTAGTGGATGCTGGTATTTGGCGGGAGATTTCTGGTTTAAAGGGTAATGCCAAACACGATGACCCAGTGTTTGTATCTGGTAAAGGCGGTCATCTATGTCGCAGTATGGTATTTCATATTGTAAAAAATGCTGCCAAACGCGCTCTTATTGAGGGCAATGTTAGCCCCCACTGGCTTAGGCATAGTCACGCTTCCCACAGTCTCGACCGGGGAGCGCCGATACACTTGTTACAGAAAACGCTGGGGCATAGTTCAGTTGCCATCACGGAAATGTATCTCCATGCCAGACCGACTGATAGCAGTGGGTTGTATTTACCGGATGATGATGATGAGTGATAGGAGGGCGATCGCTAGAATATGTATTGCCCAATGGGTTTAGATTGTCGCCAAATGACAGGTGTTGACTATAAATGCTCCAACATCTCAACCTGTATGGAGAATTCCCATAAACCATCAATAGTCTCAAACTGCCCACGCTCAAGTTGCCCTTTTTTGGCAGATGACAAGGTTCTTTTGTCTAACCCAGTCATTTCTTTAGCTTTTTGAATAGATAAGTTTTTGTCTTCTGTCCAATAACGAGAAAGGTCAACGTACTTAGGCATGTTTGAACCACATAATTTCTGTTTTCAACTTAATTGACGCTCCCAAATCCGCTTTTGGTGCGTCAATACATTAACACGCCAACGCTCTTGAGAGTTTTGCTGTTCTCCAGACGTTGATGTTGTGATGTGTTAACACGTCAACGTATACAATAAAGGATATAACAAAGGGCGATCGCGTGTCTTGGCGGATGAGCGATCGCCCTTTGTAGACCTGTAGTAAAAGGTTTATTCAATGATGACACATATAGAAGCTGGGGATACTCAAGCCCAGGCTCAGTTTGAGTTGGAGCAGTACATCAACTTTTCAAGTAGAGGATGTAGCACCAGAGTTTGCAGCGTCTTAGCGCCCTCCCCGGTGCCAAACCCAAGCGTCCCTGGACGCTACCAGCTTCTACTCCACCAGAAAAAATACCTGAAGGCTACCAGCAACTAGAAGATGGTTCCTGGTTATCGCCCGAAGCTTATCAGTCTATCCTCAGACAAAGCCAACGCTCATTGCCTTGGGATATCCGCAAGTTTAGCAACTACGAGTAAGTCAGGGGTGCGTAGTTTACCGCCTTCTCTACGAGACGCACTCGTGTTCGGCATCGCTCCACCATTTTTCTTAGAGGATAAGAGGGCGTAAGCCTTCAGATGAACGCGGTGTTTTCAGGTAAATCATTGGATTTACTAAGAATGAATAAACTTCCATCGCCTCAAAACCAAAAAACCCAGACGGAATGGCTGGGCTTTGGATGGGGTTATATTCCCCAAGGGCTATTTATAGAAGTTTTTATCTAATAAAGACTACAACGCCTAGATTGCGATTCCAGATTTTGAGGGGGCGTAGCTTGCCGCCAACTCTTGGAGACGCACTCGTGTTCGGCATCGCACTACAGAACGACACAAGCGCGATCACACCACTGGGCTTATTTGTTGATAAGCGCAAAAGCGTTCAAGCCACTACAACTATCAAGTTGTTTTCTTTTGATGTTTGCGTTTTAGCAATGCTGCACCCCAAACACTGATTGCCAGCGTCCCCAACGTTGTCGAAGATTCAGGGACAGATGTAAATGTAAATTTTGTTACTAAACCTATTGTGTCTTGTTCTTCAGCAGTAGCAGAGTTAGGATCAAAGCTCCGTTGACGCGATACGGAATCGGAATCTCCGTAAATAATACTGAGATGTTGTTGGGCATCAAACTGAGTCGTAGTACCTCTAACAAAATTTCTCACATCAAGTAATAAGTTACCTTTAGTTGGATCGTATAAAAAAGGATTTTGTAAATTGATAACAATGTCAAAATTTTTAGGACCAGATGCTAGACCTTCATCGGCACTGGAGAGTGATAAAGGTCCACTGAAAACTGTAATATTGTCTGCCCCGACATTATTTGCAAAGGTGTTGCTCAAATTATCAGGTACGCTCGTTGTGGTGGAAAGGTTAATTAGGATACTAGAAAGTGTCGATGAGAAAGCATTGCCGAAATCCGCATCAGGACGAAAGGCAATTTGGCTAATTAGTTGAGGCTCGGATAAGGATGCAAATGCTGAAGCACTGAAAACTTGCTGATACCGACCCTGAAAATCTAAGCTGAATGGGAAACCGTTGTTGATATCACCCTCTGTAGCTTTCAATTCATTAGGAACAATAATTGCTGCCTGTGCCAGCCCTCCTGTGCCTAGAGCAATAATCGCAGAACTGACAACAGCCATTGATATTTTTTTGATAACAGTTGCAGTAACCATAATCCTTTTCACTTCACTATTTGGGGCATATAAGTAAAATTACTTACATTTTTACTCTACATTACCCTGGTTGTATTTGCCAGCGATCGCCCCTCATGTGTAGAGCATAACCGATGCCCTGAGAGCTTTTTCATACTAAGATTCTTAGAGGAAAGTGGGAGCGATCGCCCCCTCATTTTCTTAGAGGATAGGATGTGTAGGCGCAGCCCGCCGCAGGCATCGCCTTTCAACTAGTCATTAACTAAAAATGTATTATCATCCTTTGAAAATAATACTTCATATCCAAATTCAACTACAAAAACCTTTACCTTTCCTTCGAAATAAAGAAATTAGAAATCTGCCCGTCCGTAAAACTATTACCCAAAACCAAAACTTGAATCTTAAGCGCCAAGCGACTGAGCTAACATTATGACTATCAAGCCCACCAAGCTGCTTCCACACTTTTGTATAGTGAACACTGTCTGGGTGACTACTTCGCCCATAGACGTTGTGGTGGCAGTTTTCACAGATCGGAAAGGCATCATAACCAATAATTTCTCGCCCAGATACTGTTTCTTTGGGGGCGTGAAACAGAAGTATTCCCAAAACTCGCCGCAAAGGGCTACGCTTATATTTCACATGATGCACCGTTATAGCCCTCCCATGCATGGGATTGCAAGTGCAGAAAGGCATTAGGCGTAATCCTTTATTACAATTTGAGCGCCAATTTCCAGCATATTCAAATTCAGTTTTTATTCGACCCATTTTTATCGACCTTCGTCGTTTTCTAGCATCGCTGACAACTCGCCGTTATCAAAATTTTCAATCAGCCAGTTAAACAGAGACTTTCCGTGGATGGTGTACGACCGCGTGGGATGCTGTTTGTTTTCGCCGCACTTTAAAACGCTTCTGATAATCTCTCGCTGAGTCACCCCATCATTTACTAAATTGCGAATGTCATTGAACAAAGTCTCTGCTGTGGTGTCTGGGTAAAATTCGCTGACCTTGCGAATTGTCCAAACAAAGTTGATATCCGTTTCATCTGCACCGTTGTACAAACGCTCGTACTCCCTGTACTCCTCTCTCATATCCGAGACGATGCCAAGAATAAATTCTCCGGTGTCTGCGTTCGATGACAGAATCATTGGGCGCTGTTCTTGCATAGACAAAGCTTTAGCCTGTGGAAAAACCTCCCTCATCCTCTCTCGCTCTTTAGCGTCAGCAATGACGTGCCCATTTGCGATCGCTTGGCTAATAATTTCGTAGTTACCTTGATTTTTCTTGGTGTTTCTGAATGCTTGATACATCAGAATTACACCCGCTCGTCCACCTTTGGAAGACAAGAATTTTAAGTCTTCAATGTTACTTGATTGCGTTCCGACATAAGCAGCAACATCAAGCTCTCGACCATTGAAAATAATTTCCGCCATCCCAGCATTGAAAGCATCGCCCAAAGTGATTTTCTGAAATGCTCCAGACTCTTCGGGATAGCGGACAATTTTTTTACTCAGCGACGAACTCAACAGCTTTTGCTGTGACATGAAATCGTCCAAGATTAAAATTACTGGAGAATCTTGACAGTATTCTTCTCTCTGATTTGGGAAGCGCTGCTCGTTTGCGTAATTCGGTAATGACTTCCAACAATATTTCGTAACAAACGTTAGAATCCGCGTTTAACCGCCCGACTTTTGCCCCAGAAAAACCATCGTTTTTCATAGCGATCGCAAACAACTGAACTCTATCCCCAAACCGCTTTTTCTTGCGACCGACGACAACACCGAGAGAAACAGATTTACCTGCTCCTGGTGTCCCTAGAAAAATCAGACTTTGGCTGGTATCTACCAAACCGTCTATTGCTCTTGAACCAGCTGCAACAAGCGAACTCAATGCGGTACTGTCTACTACTATGGGTAAACTGTCATGCGGAGGATCAGGTGAGCCAGCCCGGTCAAGTTGAAACAACAAAGAGGGACTGGCGCCGACGGTGGGTGAATCCTGATCAGCTGTAGTAGTCGCAGGCGTTAAGGTTGCAGTAGTTTCAACAGTAGTCGCCTCAATTTGAGCAGATGGTTCAAGAGCTAAAATCTGCTCTGCTAGTTCAGGGTTATTTTCCAGCAGCAGCATGGCATACCCATCAAGTAGCTGCTGCTCAAAATCCTGAAATCGTATATCTGAAGCCAAAACCAGCTTCTTCTCTTCCTCCGAAGCTAGAATCGCCTGCCGCTTTTCCTCTAAGAAAGCGTCGGTTTCTTCTTGTTTTGCGATCGCTGCCAAACTTTCAACTTCTAAACCAGAGACAACGTAGCCCCCAGCCAAAAAGACAAGAGCCACTAATCCCAGAGACAGCCGCATTTTGCCATTCCCTGCTAGGACAATTGCATCCTGTGCCGTCTTGGGAGGTGTGACATCAACAGAAATCGCAACTCTGGTACAGGGGTTTGTTGCTGCATCACAATACTGCAATCGGGAGTTGAAGTACCCCGACAAGCTGCCGATAGCTGCGATCGCTCCACAAATAAAAAGCCCCGTACAAGATAGAGCATAAAGTTTGTGTAGCATATTACTTCATAAAAACTAAGAGCAACATCATCGCTACCAGCACCCCTAAGCCAATAAAGCCAACTTGCCATGTCGGCAGAATCAAGCTGCCCAAGGTGATTGGGTTATTGAGCAGCATAAATAGCACATCCCAGAAAGCTGCGATACTTAGCGCCATCGCCAGTCCGCTCAACCGCCGAAGCATCAAGGTTTCCTGCGTTGCATCTTCTGGTGGGATGAGCAGCAGCCACCCATTTTTCACCTCCTGAGCAAAACGCCCTTTATCAGCCCTTCAGACTCTGCTTTCTGGCGTTCAATGTTTGAGACACAGGTAGCATTATCTAATTCCTTGTTTTGAATAGGCTACGGTCTTACCCACGATTTGCTCATAAAAAGCCCACGTCTTTAACAATAAAAAACCCGCTCTTGGCGGGCAATAACTAAAGTAAATTAATAGATTAAAAACTTAACGGCGGCGGTGCATCAATTCCTGCATCCCTGAGAACATCTAGAAGCTGAACTACTCGAACTGCTAAATCTCTAGGTTGAGCTTTGTTTGTATTCCATTGCGAAACCACTTTAGGACAAGTACCCATTGCGATCGCAGCTTCCTGTTGAGTTGGGTAAGATGCGATCGCCGACAGCACGTATTCCCTTTTTTCCTGCTCTGAACTCATAATATTAATTGCCTCCAAGACTATTTGGCGGAACTGCCTTTTGGTGGGAAGTGATCGCAGTCTTGTCAGGGGTGCGATCGCTTTAACTTTTTATATCACAACTATAAAGCTTTGGGGTAAACTTAGAGCATTGCAGGATAAATTTAGAGGTAAAGTCTAAGGGACAATAGGCTAGATGGCTTATAAATTCAATGTTTCCACTTTCTATGTGACACCAGAACACCTAGAAAAAATGAGAGAGTTTTCTGGATCTTCAGGACACTCACCTCAAGACTTAGTGAATCAATTCACCAGGGGGCATACTACTAACCACCGTCCATACTATGAACGTTTGGCTCGGTTAGATGTTACTAAACGTGGGATGGATGTAGATGAGTGGGTAGACATCGTTATTAATGAAGGTTTCAAGGCGTTACCTGCATATAAGGAACAACCGACATCTGATGAAATTGGCCAAAATCCATTAGGACATATTATTTTGCCAAGTGATGTAATTTCCCAAGATGGTAATTATATGCATCTCACCAAACAAAATCTGATTTTGGTGAAAACAGCGCATTATTTTGATGGGTCAAGCATAGCTAAGTTTATTTCTAAGATTATCTTTGACCATCTAAATACCAGATGGGAACGCAATTATGCTCGTCAAATGGGAGCAGAAAAATCTAACAATTGGTTAAAAGGAGAATAAGTAAAATGGTGCAATCAATATCAGAATTAACAACAACACAAGTATTAGAAGCTGTCAACGCAATCATAGACGTTTTGGGAACTCCAGAAACTAATGCACAAATTGACGCTCTGTCAGCATTCCACAAAAACGATCATCAAACTGTGAAACGCTTGGCCTCGACTAACTTATCTGATAATTACGTTAAATCGCTCGGATATCTAGGCGGAGCGTTGAAGTTGACCCCAAACACTGACACAATTTTGGCTGAATCTGCACGGGCGGCCGCTGAGTTTGCCAAAGAGAGAACATTGAAGAAGTTGGGGGCTGCGATCGCGGCTGCTCTTAACTAACAATTTACAAGCGATCGCTAATACAGCCCGTTGGTTTACGGCTCTCCCTACTGACTGGAGTTTAGACTAAGCTATACAAAATGACCCAGCAGGGCTGAGTTAATCAGAGACTTAGCAAAAGTATGAATAATCTAAGGTATTAAACAGCAACAGATGCTTCTTTACGTGGTGGAGTTACT
>NZ_JAIVFS010000191.1 GCF_020829645.1 Nostoc mirabile CHAB5784
AGCACGGGTCAGATTGCTGGGGTATGCTTTACTCATGTTGCTCTCTCAGTGCTGTCTACTATCTATTCACAGCGTATACTGAGAGAGCTTTTTTACCATCTCTCCGACTTTTCAAACAGCCTCTTAACGAGCAGTAAGCGATCGTCTGGCTTCTCACTTGGTGAAAATCGCATCATCTGATCGAAAACCAAAAGTTCTGAGTTTTGAAACACTCCTAATAAACGTATGATTACTATGAAGGTAGTTAGACTTACGCTTGTTAGGAATGTATTACGGAGGCGGCGCAAAGGAATGCGCTGATGCCATAATATTTTTGTAGTGGGGGGTGCTGGTAAGTCAGGTCGATTATTTGTATCTCGTTCATCATATAATGGCTTTTCTAAAAAGAGACTTGGCAGTAGTTTTTGTGTAATTGTTTTTAAATCTTTATTGTTAGTATTTCCCTGATATGCTGCCTCAATAAGTTCTTTTTCTTCACTGTGAGATATCGCCCAATCAATCCAATTAGAAACTTTCACATCAAGCGTTTCTCCACCAGCAACCACATCCGGATTTTTTTTGAAATAATCACGGATCATTGTTGTTAATTTAGGTATGGTAGGATAAGCGCTAATAATAGCTTTGTTTAATTCTGTTCGATGGTCAGACAGATTTATATCTGGTTCGTTTGTTCCACTTGGCTGACTCATTTTTTTAGATCAATTTAAGGGGTTTTTCATTTTCTCAACTACTTTACGGATTCCTTGGGTAACATCTAAAAAAGCTGCATCAAGATTGTCCCAAGTAGTTATAGGTTTGCCATCTTCTGGCAAAACTTTGAGCTTTTTAAATGGTGTTCCGGCCCAATCGGCTGGACGAAGGATAATTGGGATGACGCAAGCTTCTCCAGCTTCATGTCGCTCCATCGCTCGTTTCATTTCAATATCAAAACAGTATTCAGAAGCAATAAAATCGGCACTAATCAGCAGTAGAATTATTTGTGCGGAATTTAGATGACCATCAATTTCTCTTGCCCATTCAGAGCCAGCATTAATATCACGATCATGCCAAGTACTAATTACATGCTCCCGTTTTAAACTACTCAGATGATTTGCTAACTTATCTCGCAGTTCTTTATCTCTATGAGAGTATGAAAAGAAAACTTCAAAACTACTGTAGTTATTTATAAATTCCTTTTTATTAATTACTATTCCTTGAATAAAACTTGAGCTATTTGGTATTAGTTTTTGTGCAATTGCTTTTAATTTTTTATTATTACTATTTCCTTGATATGCTGCTTCAACAAGCTCTTGTTCTAGACTTTGAGCGATCGCCCAATCAATCCAATTAGAAACCTTCACATCAAGCGTCTCTCCTCCAGCAACTACATCCGGATTTTCTTTGAAATGATCGCGGATCATTATTTTTAACCCGCTGATGGTAGGATAGGCACTAATAATGGCAGAGCCTAACTCTTTACGATATTCAGATAGATCCATGTTTATTTTGCCTTTTTCACTTTCCTGACTCGGTGAGAGAATTTCCAACTGACATACGGATACTGTTTGTTCGATGACTCGCTTCAAAAAGCTAATATCCCGAAAATCTGGTTCAGATTGAAATAAACCCTCCAATTGTAATTTTTTCTCTGACCCTAACCATTGGATATCGGAACCCATATCATTTGCATACAGGGTGGCAGGATTAAATAATTCGTAATTCGTAATTCGTAATTCGTAATTCGTAATGGGCAACTCTTAGAGACGCTAAATGCGAACGCCCCGCAACGCTTTCGTAAATTTTGTTTTGTAATGGGGATTTAACCCCAACACAAAACAAAATTTTTATTGAACCGGGGGACTTAAACCCACGGAACTAGTTAATAGTAAATCTCTGCTGAATGATAGTTTTATAAAAACTTTGTAATTTTTCATTATCGGGGTTTGTATTGTAAGCAGCAATAAGTAAGCTTTCTAGTTGTCCTCTTGAATTAGCCCATTTAATTAAAAACAACTTCAGTAAGATATTTTTACCCAGCGATCGCATTGAGGTTTTCCTCTAACTCAAAACTGACCATTCTTTTTAAATCAGCTTCATTAGGATAAGCAATAATTATCGCTAGGAGTAGTTCTTGGCGCTGAAGACCAGTTAGTTGCATGGCTACCTTTCTTTATCCATAACAGCTTCCCATTTTAAGTAACTAGTACACTCTGGCGGAAGTTTGCCTACCTTTAACAAGTTGCTGTGAGCAACTTGTTAAGCCCCAAGTCTTGTTAATTGAGATCGTAGCTGGATTTTTGCCGTGCTGTACTAGTTTCAAAAGGCAGGCTGAAAGATACTTTTTTAATTTTGCTAGGATTAGCATTTAACCATGAATTTATCGCAAGTCCTATTAGGTCATCAATACTACCAGTAAACTCTAATTTACGGCAGTTTCTTTTCTCCGTACCTGAGCAGATGATTGCACTTCATTGGTTTTTAGCCATAGCTCAATCATCTCCACCACAACTTGACTCATCTTGCGCCCTTGTAAAGCGCAAGCAGCATGAAAGCGTTTCTTTAGGTCGTCTGTAATACTAATATGCATAGCTGCTACAGAGAATGGTTTAATGAATGGTACTATTTACAATCTGTACAAAGCTACAAATGCACAGAAACTGATTCCAGAAAATCTTACCACTTCGGCTAGATATTTGATAGTTTTTAGCATACTCATTAAAACAGATACACACTATTGATAAAAGGCACTACCTTAACTCGACTTTATCCATTTTTTAGCAACTCTCAAGCTGACGCTGAAACCTTTGTGGGACGGTAGCTTTACTTTTTTAGCTTCATCGATAATCTGTGACTGTCCAGTTAATTTCCGTACTCCATACCGTTTTGATAACTGTGACCCTCTACTGGTGTATGCTATTTATGTTAGTTGGGCGCTTGGTTGCGATCGCTCCTTTAGGGGGTTATTTAGAACATCGACGTAATACACCCATTGGTATTCAGGTACTGTGGCGGGGCTGGTTAAAATTGCACAACCTGTGTGAGGGTTGGCAGCGATCTTGAGAGACTTAAGGAGAAAAGTCAAAATGAGGTATATGGTCAACTTACCACTAACAAGTTACAAAGCGAGAAATGGAGATTCCGCCAAAATTCCAGAACTAACGTATTAATAAATCTTATTGGAACTTTTTCAGTGCAAGGGATGGTAAACAGCAGGTGTTATCAAGGGAAACATTGCAACTGCTAAAGAATGAGAAATCTTGCAATAATGACAGTGAGTACCAGAGTCAGATAAAACGGATATACGGAAAAGGAGAGGCTGGAGGAAAATAACAAATTGACTACATTCATGCCTTTTGGCGGCTTCAAGACGAAGAGTTTATCAGTTCCAACTTCGCCAGAGTGCAAGTCTTTAACGAAATTGTTATATATTTCACGGAAGTTTCTCTCTTGACCTAAGTAGTAAGAATCCAGTAGAAAGAAAAGTACTATTGGTATTAAAGATATCCAAGCATAATTAGGCTTGTTCTTATCAGCAATTACCACGAGAATTGCTGAAACTAAAGAAATACACCAAGTTTTGCAGTTAGCGCTGTTAGATGCCATCCGCGCAATACAAGGTATTAACCCTTTTAGTCAATATACTTTCACAAATTCAAAGGGCAGTACCATAACTTATCCTGTGTATAGTTGGGTTTATGATAATGGTCGGAACAATATTGGCACATGCATTGAGCAAGCTGCTAAAGCAGCAGCAAGGTAATTATAAACTACATTACGCAGGTCTCTTCTTGACTAAAGTTTAGGCTGAGTGAAAAGAAACGACCCGACAGGACTGAGTTGAGAACATTCTGCTTGAGTCAGTTTTGATTATTGTCCTATAAACTTACAACAGCATCAACACATTCGCTAGTACAACAATCTGCCGCGCTAACAGTTGCTTCACTTTGTTAACTGAGCCTACCGCAACTGGTGGATAACTTAGTGCAGATTTGTGGAGGTACAGCCTCAAAACCATCATTTTCTCATCCCCAACACCACCAAAATCTCCCTCACTGCCGCCTTCTCCCGCTCCATCTCCTGAACTCGATTCAGTAAGTGCTTTGGGATATACTTCGACGACTTGACCAAGCGATCGCCTTTTGTAAAACCCACATTCCGCACTTCAGAATGCAATACATTAATGTTTCAATTAATATTACCAATAATAAAAATATTACCTAGTATTAATACTGAGAGCAGTTGGTAGGCGCTCAAAGACAAAAATAATTGAAATCGGTTTGTTCGTCTTGGGATCACACGGCTCATATAAATTTAGCAATCGGTAATTCAAAGCATGAAAATCGTTGATCCATGATTCGAGTGTTCTGAAATACCAAGGAGTAGGGTGAAATGGCTTATCCGAAACTGTTTGCCATGAAGTTTCGCGCCATCCATTGGAGTATGTAGAGTCACTGCAAGCAATTATCGGATGAAGTGTTTGAATTATTATTTTGCTTTTGTCTTCTAACAGGCTATGACCTGCCTTGGCGATCTCATCAAGAGCGGATTCGCCTAGAATTGAAAAGTTGCAGATGAAGCAAGAGAAATAGTTAATAGTGCTAAATCTTTGTGATGCAAGATCCGAGTAGGAACAGACAACAAAACGATAATCACCACTATGCCTTGCTGCGTCGATGAGATCGGCACAAAAATCAACACCCCAGCCATCAATTCCTAAAGAAAAAAGCTGTCGAGACAACCATCCCTTACCGCATCCAATATCTAAGAATGTTCTTGGATTAAGTTGGCTTACTGCTTTGACTATAGCGGCATCTGTGGCGATCGCACGACAATAAATTTGTTTATTACGAATTGCTTGTGTCCATAACAAAGCATTCATTTGCCATGAGTCAAGGATTCGTTTTTCATTCTCGTCCATAGAATGCTCGGTCATGTTGAATGGCGATCGCTCTATTTAACACATAATTCCCCAACCCGTACTCGACTCATTCGACTCACTATTTTCAAACAGAGAACGCAATTGTGCATTATCCAACTGAGCGATTTGTGAACTGAGCTTGAAGTACCTCTGACTTCTAATTTCTATATGCTTCTGAGCCATTTTCCCCCGTCCAGCCACAGCATTGTCCCTACTACTAGTATGGGGGGAGTTTCGTTGAGTTCAATTACAGCTTCTCGATTAGAAAGTGCTTCGTCGCCAGCTTTCCAAGAAGGTCAGCATTAATAAACCCACAGGCGATCGCTCCAGCAGTATAACTTTGACTCGAAAATAATTTTTTGTTAGATGCAAGGGATTTATGAATAAAAATAAAACTCTCTTGGGTTGATGAAACCCCTCGCTAGCGAAAACACTCCTTCAATTACCTTTATCCAGTCAAGGCGTTATCACAGATTTTCATCGAAGTTACCTATAAGCTTTGAAGACTGACGATTTTAGTCACTAAAACTTTGTGTTTTGAGCAATTGATAGTGGTCAATACCGTTGCAACTAAAGTCACTGCAACTAATACTAGTAGTAAATAAGTCACGTACCTTTATGGTTGTAACCTAGTAGTTGATATAGAACAAGCTAGTACTAACACCATAATTGCTTTTGTGAAAGGATAAAAACTTTTCTCAGGTAGATTGTGAATTCATCCTTGTGGAAGAGAGCTATTTGTTCTAATAGTGCTTTTACAGCGATCGCTCTTACGGGGCGTAGTCCATCGCCTTCCCAATCGATTCTCCTTTTATTGCCGAAAGTCCTCAAAAAAATTAAGGAGTATTACATCAAGTTCATACTCCTTATTGTCTAATGATTTTTCTTTTTTAAGGTTAAACTTGCACCTATAAATCCTAATATTATACCCAAAATCGATTCAGGTTCTGGAATTTGAGTTGCGTTTAATTTCACATTATCGAAATTAATTTCTATACCATCGCTCTGTAAAATATTTAGCAATCGTATTTCTAATTGTTTCCCTAAGTTTGGGTTATTAGCTGAAGTAAGATACGAAATACTAGAGGTAACAAAAGCTCCTTCTGTTATGCTCAGGTTATTATAATCTTGAGTAAGTAAAGTTCCTCCAGCTAATAATTGAATAGCATAGCCAGGGAAACCATTTAAAGTGGTGAAACCATTCACAGGTGGAATATTGGCGATTTCAACCTGTAAGGTATATTTGGTATTCGCTGTCAATAGACTGGTAAGTGTTTGTGATATTCCCACAGCACCACTTCCAGGCGGATAAGTGAGGTAAACATATCCAACATTATTACCTTCTGGAGCTTCGTTAAAATAAACGTCTGCTGTAGGATTGTATACACCATAAATTGGCTCACCACCACCTATACTGGCAGATGTCAGGTTAGATGGATCATATAATGTCCAGCCAGGTAACACATTAATAGTAAAGTCTCCTTCTCCTATTATTGGTTCTTCAAAACCTGCATTAGCTATACTTAAACTTGCTGCATTTGCTGTAGAAGTTTTAGTGATAGCTACAATATTTATAGATGCACAGATAGCAGCAATATAAGCAATTTTTGTAGAGATTTTTTTGGAAATCATGATTTAAGTTGTAGATAGGATGAGAAATAATTTAGTAAGTAGTCAGTAAAATTTTATTTTCTAACTACTAAATTCGCAAAAATAAAAATTTACGTAATCCTTCGTTCTTCTAATTATTATATGCTAACACTGCCTGAAAAATTAATTATTAAATTTGCAACATATTTTGGTATAATCTTTAATAAATTTAAATTAACTGAACTTTAGATTAAACATCAGGTCTTAACAGTAACTTCATCTAAACATTGAGAATTCTAGTGGTTTATGTCATTTCTTAGTTAAACTCACTAATTGTTGATGTTCATCTTGAGTCAGGTTAACAGTATATTTAACTAGCGTTTTTGCAATCTGCAATTACCTCTGCTTGCTTATTTGGGGTTGGAGAGCGCAAGCACCAATTCAAACTTGAAAATACTGCTGTAAAATCGGGTACAAAGAAGCAGCGATCGCCTCAAACTTATCACCATCTAGATAGGGACTAGAAATTTCCTCCCCTTAAGTGATGACCTTGATTATCGCGTTACCTTCAGACTGTTGAATGCAGCAGACTATGGCGTACCGCAAAAGCGGGAGCGGGTTTTTATTGTTGGCTTTCGCTCTGATTTAGAGGCAAACTGGTCTTTCCCTGAACCAACACATACCGAAGAAGCGCTTATTTGGCATAAGTGGATTACTGGTGAATATTGGGAACGCCACGCCATAGATAGCAAAGAACGCCCTCTGGTTTACTGTCAGGGATGCGATCGCTGATTTACCACCGCCCGAAAACACCGATGTGACAGTAGAAATTCAAAATCACGTTTACATTCCAGGAGCGAGAAGTTATCCAGGACATACTGGTAGTTTTTTGGATGAACCAGCCAAAACTGGTTGCTTGGGGAGAAGCAATACTTATAAGACATTTCCAACCTGTTTGGTGCAGTATTATCTCTGGTTTTGGTATCCATGCCCCTGGTAAAGGACGAGGAGCACAGATGCGTTCGATGTGGGATGAAATCCATCCAGGACGGTTGTTTGCTGAACAGTTACCACCTAATTTGGTCACTATAGCCAATTTGCAACCACGGGTAACACTGCCAGAATATGTGTGCGCGTTTGGGATGCCCAACGGAGGCGTCGGAAGATGCAGAATGAAAGGATGGCAGAAATACTCCAGTAACATTAATAACCCAAGTTGCTAGTTATAGATTCAAGCGATCGCATGGGGTAAGTTAAGCAATAAAATCCCCTCCAGAGAAAAAAGTAGGAGGGGAAAATGCTTAATGAAATAATTACCATCTATGCTATCACCGACGACTTGTTAAAAGCGATGCCTGCGGCGGGCTGCGCCTACGGACACGATGAAGATTGTCGTCGTGGGATGAGCGATGCTGAAATTATTACAACTGCAGTAATTGCAGCAATGTTCTTTAATGGTAATCATCATAAGGCTTGTACCTATATGAAAGACCATAAATTGATACCAGATATGTTAGAAAAATCACGATTTAATCGACGATTACACAATGTTTCAATGCTAATCAACGATTTATTTCATCAAATAGGAATGATACTAAAAGAAAGCAGTGATTGTACTTACTGAAGCTGCAAGCATTCATTCTTGCATTTACCCTTCAACAAGCATTCATTAAATGAGTTAAATGTAATACTAAAACCTGGTTCAGCACTTGTACTTTCGATTTCGCTAAAGTGGTGGAAGCGCGTCGCGCTTCCACCACTAGGAAGTGCGCGACCGCATTCAGTAGTAAATTTGTATTCCATAACCCGCAACTTGGGTTATTAGACATTGAGGGTGTTGTTTTCAGTTTAGATGCTCTACATTGCCAAAAAAAACTTGTAATATTATGTCCGCTTGATTACTTATTAAACCCGAAGAACCCCACCCCCAACCCCTAAGAGCTTGCGGGGAGGGGAGACAAAGCACAGCTTTGGCGGGGTGGGGTTCTTTTATTATGGGTAATTTGGC
>NZ_JAIVFS010000192.1 GCF_020829645.1 Nostoc mirabile CHAB5784
CTATTGTGGGTTCGGTTTTAACTGTCAGGATAATTATTAATATACCTGCTGATTAGTCGCGTCAAAATAGTTTCTTCCATTCATAGCGGGTGGCGATCGCCGCCAGTGGGGCTGCTCCTAAGAAACCGTATTTGCTTCGGACTGAGGAATGAGTTCAAAACCTAAAGCTAGAGCCTTTTTTCGTAGGTTATTGATAACTCGTTCTTGGTAACGTTGTTCATAATAATCCATGCCAATATCTTCATAGTTACCTCCAGTTGTCCAAAGTCGGTAAAAAATTCGTGCCAACTTATGAGCAGTAGCAGTGATAGCTTTGGGCGTGCCAAGTCGAGAACGTAAGCGACGATAAAAAGCACCCAAGGCAGAATTGCTCTTGCCAGCTGTTTGTGCTGCCATTCGGAAGGCATTGGCAGCAGGGTTAACTACCAAGCGAGTTTGAGAACTTTTAACTTTACCGCCAGTGATGCGATTACAAGGGCAAAGACCAAGCCAAGAAGTAAAGTGTTTAACAGTTGGGAATCGAGTAGGATCTAAACCGACCTCAGAAATAATAGTTTGCACCGTCAGGATACCAAGACCATCAATGGCAGTGAAATCAACCCCACTAATTCGGTAGAGATGGTTACGTAAATCAAAAGCGGGTTCATTGCCTTGAGGTTTATTGCGGGGGTGCCTTGGTTGCGGAAGCGGAGATTCATCGAGATTAACTTTGTCGCTAAATTCAGCCAAGCACTCCTGTATTTGGTGGTCGCAAGCGGCTATCTGAGCTTGATAAACATCGTAAAGTTGTAGTTCCTGTTGAAGTACAAAAATATGCTCACTGCGATAATCCCCATTTAAAGCAGCAGCAATTTCTGCTTGGGAGCGTTTAGTACGGTGATGTCTCTTAGCTGCTAAAACTTGTGGGTTTCGTTCCCCAGCAACAATCGCTCGAATAATTGCCATCCCAGTAGTACCAGTGATATCGCTGATAACTTTATGCAGTTGCACATTCATCTGGGTTAAAGCTTTTTGCATCCGTTGAATATGAACACAAGCACTTTTGATGAGACTATCTCGGTGGCGGATATAACTCCGCAATACACAAATTTGGTCTTCCGGGCGAAAAGAACCAGACAACAATCCGTAACTATGCAACTGTTGCAGCCACTGACAGTCTCAAATATCAGTTTTCCGTCCAGGTAAAGTTTTGACATGATGAGCGTTAACAAGTTTGACCTCAAAACCTCTTGTCTCCAAGATTTGAAACAACGCAATCCAATATACCCCTGTTGATTCCATTGCTACAGTTTCCACTTTACATTCAGCCAACCAATCTGCAAGGGCATACAAGTCAGCAGTGTAACAGCCGAAACGTCTTACACACTCGGATGCTCTGTCTTTTGGTACACTCACCCAGTGAAATTCTGAACCAATATCAATACCCGCTGCATTTAGGTTGATTAGTCTTAAGTCGGAAGTTTCATTCGTAGTTGGTTGATGGAAACGGGATTTGGACTTTGGTGTTTTCATCATCAAAGGCTTCCTCCGAATGCGGAGTCATACTAGCAATTGGAAGTGCGCCCTGACCTGGGTTGACGGATGAATACAGTCTCCTAAACGGGATAATGGCAGCAGCCATTTCACCAATGTCATAACCGTCTCAACCCAGAACCAAGCTTCTGTACGGGCGACGAAGCACCATTGGGGGATCGGTCTTAACTGTCAGGACACAATAAAAGTGTAATTTTTTTCGGTGCATCTTATTTTGTTTCTTCCATCCATAACGGAAGTGATAGCGTCCGTAAACAGCTTCTGTCAGTTTCCGAGTAGAATGAATAAAGGAATCAAAAAAGAAAACGCTAGAAAGCAAGCAGGGTAAGGGATACAGAATTAAAGATCCTTCTACTGCACGCAGCGTTTACGATCGCTCAAACTATGTCAATCACGATTTTGCCGAAGAGTTCTGGTGATGACTGCGCTCGATAAGTATCCTTGGCATCCTCAAAAACGCTGTGTTAGCTGTCTTAATAGCACTCATCCGTCTTTCGGGGTCGCGATCAAGTTGAGATCTGCGATCGTTTGAGGTGGAAGTTGCAGAGATGCGGCTTTGAGGTTCTCGTGCAAATGCTCAACAGGACGTTCCTGGAAAGCAAGCATGTTAAGAATACGTTGCAGCCTTGCAATCCAGCCTCAGCTATCATCAGCGATGCTCGATCAGGTCATACATGCCATTAAATGAGTTGCCGCGCACCATGTCAATACTTAGAAAGTCATGCGGAAAGCCCAACTCGATCTGGCTGACTTGATCGAGCTTTTGCAAGTGTTCATCTGAGAGTGTCACCTCTAGGCACTTTAGGTTATCTTGCAGTTGCTCCAGCTTGCTTGCGCCCAAAATTGGGATCATCTGCGGACTTTGGGCACGAATCCAGGCAAGCGCCACTTGCGATGACGATCGCCCTAACGCTTGAGCAATCTCTCCTACAGCATGAGCAATCTGCAAACTGCGATCTGGAATATGCATGCCGCGAGAAGTCGCTTGAGTATCACCCTGACTGTATTTCCCCGACAGTACCCCGCCTGCTAAAGGTGACCAAAGTGTCACTGCAAGCTCGAAAGCATCTGCCATCGGCAACAAATCGCGTTCTGGTGTGCGTTCGATCAAACTATACTCAATTTGCAAGGCAACGAATTGCGTCCAGCCATTGCATCGGGCAAGAGTATTTGCTTCCGACACAATCCAGGCGGGCGTATCGGAGATGCCGATGTATAGAACCTTGCCTTGCCGTACGAGATCATCTAAGGCTCGCATCACTTCTTCAACGGGAGTAGTGAAATCCCAGGCATGAAGCCAGAGGACATCCACATACTCGGTGTTCAATCGTTTCAAACTGCCTTCAAGCGATCGCATCAGATTCTTACGATGGTTACCGCCATCGTTTGGATTCTGCCCAGTTGGAGGCATTTGACTTGCCAATGAATACTTCGTTGCTAGAACAAAGCGGTCTCGATCAGCGGCAATCAGTTCACCCACGATCTTCTCACTGCTGCCGTTGGTATACATGTTTGCCGTGTCGATAAAGTTGCCGCCTGCCTCGACAAAGGCATCAAACATCTGGCGGCTCGTGTCTTTGGGTGCGCCCCAGCCCCAATCATCGCCAAAGGTCATCGTGCCGAGACACAGTTCAGAAACGCGGAGCCCGCTTTTACCCAACAATTTGTATCGCATATCAATGATTCTTTTGTTTACTAAAGTCGCAATGAAGCAGTCTTTGTTGAAGAGACCGTATTTGCTGATCGAATCCATCTATCGATCTGTACATCTTTTACCGAGCAGCGGTTGTCGCGATTGAGTTGAGATCTGCGATCATTTGAGGTGGAAGTTGCAAATCTGCGGCTTTGAGATTCTCGCGCAGATGCTCAACCGACGACGTTCCAGGAATCAACAGGATATTAGGGGAACGCTGGAGCAGCCAAGCCAGCGCAACCTGCATCGAGGTCGCATTTAGAGAAATTGCAGCGGCTTCGAGCTTGGACGACTGCAACGGCATGAACCCGCCGAGTGGAAAGAACGGCACATAAGCGATTCCTTGCTGTGCGAGTTGATCGATAAAAGCATCATCGTCGCGGTGCGCTAAGTTGTACTCATTCTGAACGCAAACAATCTCGGTAATCGTTTGTGCCTCTGCTAACTGCTTGGGCGTGACGTTGCTGATTCCGAGGTGGCGAATCAGCCCCTGTTGTTTGAGTTCAGCCAAAACGGTTAGTGGCTCTGCGAGAGAATCCTCCGATGGTTTCTCGCTCATCATGCGGAGATTGACGACATCGATCACATCAATTCCCAGGTTTCGCAAGTTGTCGTGAACGGCATCAATCAGATCCTGCCGCGACATCGCAGGTTGCCACGAGCCATCCGCAGGACGACGGGCACCAGTCTTAGTAACAATGACGAGATCCTCTGGATAGGGATGCAGTGCTTGCCGGATAATCTGATTGGTGATATGCGGGCCATAGATGTCGCTGGTATCGATGTGATTGACTCCGAGTGCTACCGCCTCGCGCAGAACGGCAACGGCGGCATCAGCATCGCGTGGCGGTCCCCATACTCCTGGACCAGCGAGTTGCATCGCACCGTATCCAAGGCGCTGCAAGGTAATTGAAGTGTTTGGAAGCGTGAAGCTACCGCCAAGATTTGTTTGTACAGTCATATTACTGCTCCTTGTCAATGTTTACGACTTTTCTTGCTTGAATGTGCCATCCGTTATGGGTCAATAGCACGCGCTACATCTTGCCATTCTGTCCAGACCTTCAATCGCTGCTCATAGATTTGCGGGACAGCCTGAGTTGCAAACCTGCCGAGGAGCAGGCGCAACGGCGGATTCTCGGCATCGACGAGCTTGAGGATTGCCGCGCTGGATGCGGTGGGATCGCTAATCTTCACACCCGCATTTCGGGTTGCCCGTGCATTCCGCAAGCTGTCATAGTCCGCGATCTGCGTAGCGTGTACCGCCGAGCTACCAGACCAATCTGTACTGAACCCACCCGGCTCGATAATTGTGACTTTGATGCCGAAGGGCGCGACTTCCTGACTGAGTGCCTCGCTGAATCCTTCCAGTCCCCATTTGGAGGCGTTGTACAGTCCTAGCATTGGGAATGCACCAATCCCTCCGAGGCTGGAAACCTGGAGGATATGCCCACTGCCTTGCGATCGCAGGTAGGGCAATGCCGCTTGCGTAACCCACAGTGCCCCAAACAGATTGGTTTCGATCTGCGCTCGTGCTTCAGCCTCGCTGACTTCTTCGATCGCTCCAAACAAGCCATACCCTGCATTGTTGACAATCACGTCAAGCTGTCCAAAATGCTCATGTGCTGCCTGCACTGCTGCCAAGTCCGCTGCTCGATCGGTGACATCTAGACGCAGGGGCAAAATCTGCTCGCCAAACTGCTCCACCAAACCCTTGAGGCGATCAGGGTTGCGCGCCGTTGCAGCCACTCTGTCTCCTCGTTCTAGTGCCGCCTGAGTCCATTCGCGACCAAATCCGCGTGATGTACCCGTAATAAACCATGTTTTCATTGGTGTTCCTTGGTCAAAAAGTTTATGAAAAGTGATTGATGAAGAAGGCACGAAGGACTTTTTGCCCGTTAGCCCCAAATCTGTCCCATATCGGGGTATGCCCATATATATAACTGATCAGCTGCTTGAGCCAGTGCTTCTCTAAAACTTCGGAAAGCCCCCGTGATCAACCAGGTCTTCTTGTTTTTAGTCATTGCCTTAGCCTCTTACTGCTGTATTTGCACAGATTCATTCTATGAGTCAGAAGCAAGGGCTTAAATACACAAAACTGGCAGATGTTTGCCTAATCCTCTCAAGCAAGGTGCAAGCAACAAAAAAATGTTCTTATAATAAGCGCATGAAAATAATCACATCAGGCAGAATGCATGAAAATCGAGACAACGAGCCACGAGGCAGCGATCGACAAATGTGAAGAACTGGCGGCATTAGTTGCTCGGCACACGAACGGCAAGGGCAACGGTGCCCATATAACTGCGATCGATTCTTTAGCATTCATGCGGGAATGTGATTCTGTTACAGCAATGCACGGTGTTAGCGAACCGGTGCTTGGTCTTGTGGTGCAGGGCAAAAAAGAAGTGCTGCTTAATGAAGAAGCTTATCAATACGGCGTTGCTCAGTATCTGGTTGTTTCGGTGGATTTGCCGATGAGTGGATGTGCTGTCGAGGCGACACCCGATAAACCCTATCTATGTCTTAAGCTAAAGCTAGACTCTGCCCAACTCTGTGAAATCATCGCTCAAACGAATCCAAGTATCGATCAGAAAGATTCCGTCAGCGGCTGGTTCATCAGTGATGCCGATTCAACGTTGATTGATTGTGCCATCCGCCTGACAAAGCTTCTAGAGACACCGCAAGATATCCCGTTTCTCGCCCCGATGGTCATCCGCGAAATTTATTACCGCCTGCTCATCGGTGAACAAGGGGAAGCGGTTCGTCAGATTGCCACGGCTGGTAGCAATATGCAGCGCATTGCTGAAGTCATCAAACGACTCAAAGCAGATTTTGCCCAGCCGCTACGAGTTGAGGAGCTGGCTGAGCAGGCAAATATGTCTGCTTCATCGTTCCATCGCCACTTCAAGCAAGTGACCTCAATGAGTCCGTTGCAATATCAAAAACAGTTGAGACTGTCAGCAGCGCGGCAGTTCATGCTGTCCGAGAATGTGGATGCGACCCAGGCGGCTTATCAGGTGGGCTATGAGAGTATCTCGCAGTTTAGCCGCGAGTATTCCCGGATGTTTGGTGCGCCACCCATCCAAGACATTGAACGGTTACGGGTCGCTTGACCTTGCCTGTTTTTGAACCCCAGCGCGATCAAACTGCTTCAACGTCGTCTCGATCAGCCGATCGACTTCACCAGAGATACTGACATCGGCTTTGATCGCCATAGCTCGACCGCCCAATCCAGTAATCTCGTTGACGACATCCTGCGCCAAACTGTCATTCGAGACATAGTTGACGACAACGGTAAAACCGCTTCAAAACGATGTCCCAATTTGCAAAACAATCTTGCCGCGTGTGCGCCCACTTTGGGAAAGTTGGAATGCCTTTTTCACTTCCACGAGCGGCATAAACGGTTGAAACGTGCGCTTTTAATCTGCCTTCGTCAACCAATTTGCTGATCGCGGCTAACTGTTTTGCGTTGGGTTTGCAGTAGACCCGCGCGGCTTTGATGCCAAATTTCTGCGCTTTTTCTTCGGACGGAAACTGCACTGCTGTCACCAGAAAGCCGCCTTTTTTCAATGTGTGGAACGCTCTTTCAAACGTGTCGCCGCCGACCGTATCGAAAACGACATCCACGTCTTTGACGACTTCTTCAAAGTTTTGCTTCGTGTAGTCAACGAACTCATCCGCGCCTAAATCTCTGACGAACGCTTCATTGCGACCCGAAGCCATGCCGATTACGAATGCGCCTTTTGCTTTGGCAAGTTGAATAGCCAGCGAACCGACTCCGCCTGATGCAGCGGTGATCAAAAGTCTCTGACCACTGCTAAGATTTGCCAAATCAAAAAGTGCCTGCCATGCAGTCAACGCGCCTAGCGGAATCGCCGCCGCGTTCTCGAAATCGAGACTTTGGGGTTTGGTCACTATTTCCCCGATTTTGGCGATCGCGTATTCAGCGAAACCTCCGGAGGTCACGATACCGTAAACTGTATCACCCTCCTTGAGATCTCTGACATCATCGCCAATCTTTTCAATCGTTCCAGCAATCTCTCCACCGAGAAAGATAGGGAGTTTTAGCCCTAACTCAGGCTTCAAATGCGCTTGAGCGCTCAAGATCGGCAATAAACCCAGGCTTCTCTGTCGGGTGCCATCCCAACCGTTGCTGCGTTAGCGCGCTCGATGCCGGAGCATCCATGCTGACAAAGAATCCGAGCCAGCCGAAATGACTTGCAGCCTCTTCGGGTGACAAGGCCACGACTGGGATCTTCAAACCCCGAGCGATCGCTTCTGCAATCGCTCGAACCGACACACCCTCTTCTGCGATCGCCTGATACCTCGCTCCGATAGATCCCTTCTCAAGTGCCAGCCTGTAGAGGGGTGCCGCATCGAGCCGGTGGACTGCGGCCCAGCGGTTAAGCCCGGTACCGACATAGGCTGAGATTCCCTTCTCGCGGGCAAGCGCGATCATGTATGTAGCGAGGCCTTGCTTGTCCCGGTCGTGGACCTGCGGCATACGCACCACTGAGGCACGCACGCCACGCGCAACTATCGAAATTGCCGTCTGCTCTGACACCCTGGGAGTTCCACCTGAACCGGATGGCGGCACGTCGTCCTCTGTAATGAGGCGATCGAGCGTGAGGGGCAGCCCGGATGTGACGATCAAAGGCCGATCAGAACCTGCAAGCACGTCGCCCATTGCCTTGATCGCACGCCGATCTGCCTCGGAGTTCTCCGCAAACTTCGAGAAGTCGTGATTGAAGGCAGCGTGAATGACGCCATCCGACATCGCTGCTCCACTGCGGAGGCTTTCCAGGTCTTCTAAATCGCCTCGATGCACCTCAGCACCAGCAGCGATCAGAGACTCGGCACCCTTATCCGATCAAGCGAGACCCAGCACCTGATGTCTGGCATTGAGCAATTCGGGGACGATAGCAGAGCCGACAAAGCCGGTAGCGCCGGTGACGAAAACACGCATGATAATTTCTCCTTAAAACTTCGTGTCCAAGTGGGTTGCTGAATATTTGCTGAACGGACTCCGGCGCGGTGTCGCTGGAGGCGATATCACCACGCGGTCGGACTCCTCGTCTAACGCTCTTTTATGTCTCTGGTGAGAGAAAAATGCTCTGATTTGCTGAGATTTTTGAAATTCCTTGAAGACTGTGAACAATACAGGCGCTGCTATGTCGGAAATATTGAGAAGTAATCAAATAT
>NZ_JAIVFS010000193.1 GCF_020829645.1 Nostoc mirabile CHAB5784
TGCCTAATTATCAACAACAAATATCTGAAAGCCTCATTTTCTCGTACAGATTAGCTAATTTAGATGATTGCATTTACGTGCTCTAAACTAGTCACACAAAGGCTTTGACTATTTTCGGAGATGTCTTCTTGCTGTTTGTGATCGTTATAGCAGTAGCTCAACCTTCATGGGCAGACAAAATTTCTGAAGATAGCCCTGACTATCCAAAAGTTGTTCAAACGCTTAATAGTAGTAATGCAAGTTAGGAAAAACCCGGAACAATTGGGATATACCGCAGAAGAACTACAGCAGAAAATCGCTGCTTTAGAATTGCAAAAACAGACTATGGAAACTTCAGAAGATTGGGCTAGATGTCGCAATGAAACGGGGAAACCATTAGCTATCTATGCTCGGAAACCTGAAAACTCAACTCCAAACGCTCTTTACTATCTCGGTAATGGCGAAACTACAGATGAAGACTGGGATTGTGACGCTATTTACCTGCCAAATGATGCGAAAGTTGCTGGGCTAAAACTGCCAATCGGAGAGCCAGCAATTTTAAAAATTGTAGATGGGACTCAATTGGTTGCTAAAACTAATCCTAACACCCAAGAACTTGAGTTCATTGCTCCGACTGCACTGATTGAAGTACTCAAAGCCGAGCAACTCAACTGGCAAATTCCTAATTTAGCTTCATCTGATATTGATGTACAAAGTCCTAATGCTCCAAGCGATTGAGAGTCAGAAATTTGAATTGATAGCCAGACAAAACAGTAGCAATTAAAACATTGACGACTTCGGCGACAAGACTATTAGTCCGCCGATTTTTTTTCGTTTAAAGAAGAATGCTACATCTTTATCTTGCCATCAGCGACTTACTCAGGCGATCGCATGGCACTTTCATGAAGGCAGCCATGTCCCCAACGCCTCACTTAAGGCGTGGACATCTCCAATTTTGACGGAACAACACAAAGCGTCGCTTTTTGTGCCCAACTTTCTCACGCCATCCATTCAGTCCACTGTGGTGCATCTGACACCAGTTGAGCAAACTTTTGAGGGTAAGCATCCTCAAACTCCAGCATCACACCGCAACGCTCATCAATCGTTAGGGTACTGAGTAATTCTTTTACCGTCGTGATGTCATAGAATCACGCCAAAAACAGCCTCAAGATGATTTGATCACTGACTTGGCACAGGCAAAAGTGGATGGAGAGCGCTCGCTCGACACTGCTGAACTGCTGAGTATAATTCAGCAAATATTAGTGGCAGGCAATGAGACTCTCACCAGTGCGCTCGCAGGTGGAATGTTGTTACTGACAAACAATAAAGAGCAGATTGGGTTGGTACAAACAGATATTTCCCTGTTAGAGAACTTTGTTGAAGAAGTTTTACGAATGGAAAGTCCGACAGCAGGAATGTGGCGAGTTGTGACGGAAGATACAAAACTAAGAGACGTTGATCTCAAAGCTGGGTCTTTAGTGATGCTCCGCTTCGATGCTGCTAACCGCGACTCCATAAAATTTATTGAGGGTGAGCGTTTCGATGTGCGCCGCCATAATGCCAGCAACCACCTATCTTTTGGTCAGTACCTATTAAGTCATTTATTATTTCTACCAATCCTATAGCATCTATTATTCCTGCTACTATCCCTAAATGGTCTATCTTCTGAATTTGAATTTCTTTGGCACTTAACATCACAACAGGATTCTCCACGACTTCTGTTGCAATTTTCTCAAATAATTCTTATGATCAACTAATTTTTTTTTAACTCTTTCGTTATCTCCTTGTTATCCCTTTCTTCTGTCTTCATCACAAAACTTACCTTTCTAGCCGATTACTGAACTTAGTAGTAATTATTAGCATTAAGCTTCTTTACTCTTCTTCTGTCTTAGTTCTTATGTACTACTAGTCCGCTTTTTGTTGATGTGTGACAGTTGAGGGTGCGGAATGTGGGTTTATATCTCGGTAATCTTTAAAACATTGGGCTAGCCGTAATGTGATTTGTTGTTTTCGATCTAGTTCCGTAATTAAAGTTAATCCTGCATCAGATGTTACTGTCTCACCCTTAAAATTAACTATGATTGGAGATGACAATACAGGTTCAAATTTGAACTGTTCCGGTATACAATCTGTTTTCTGAGGGGTCATGCTTAAAACTGCTGGAATTCATTTGCAATAGACATTTTGGCAGTTTTTGACTCCTCTTTTCTCTGGCTTTGTGAGAAATCCGGGCAAAACGGCTCCCCATCAGCGATTGCAATTGGTGTGGTGTTGACTTCTGAGTAATGCCTTTATTGATGTAGAAAATTTCTATTTGCTTAGATCCAAAAGGGAGGACTAGGCAACTTAGCAATTAGGCTACTTAAGTTTTTCACATCGTGTCGAAACCAGTTATGAATCCATAAACAGTAATGGTCAATAGCTTGTTGTTCTGTAAGATTACCTAACAGTTCTGATGCTATTGAATGGCTAACCCAAATACCAGACATAATTGCTTTGAGAACGCCATGACTTGATGTCGGGTCAAGTACCATTGCTGCATCCCCAACAAGAAAGTAACTATATCCGGCTGGTTGTGAAACAATTCGCCAGGTAACATTAGCGGCCCGCATTGCCTGGTAAATCTTTAACCCAAGGAATTCATTGGGTAGCCAGTCTTTTGCGATTTTCTGCTCTACAAATGATAAGCGCGTCCATTGATAAAGTTGGGTAGGCGTAGCCCGTCGTAGACATCGCACTTTCGCAGTCCACGTCCAACCGTAGGAATCAGCAACGATTGCTGGGGCATGATCTCGCACTGGGCATTCTCCTGTTACATAACCATAATATGCAATCAGACGCGGAGAGTGATATTGGATTTGTAACCCTAATTGTTGAGCCAGCCAATGATGATCTCCAGCAGCATCAATGATTTTAGCTGCCCAAAAAGTTCCAAGGGAAGTCTCAACGCCAGTTACTCTGCACCCATCCATAACTAAACGGGAAGCGCGGCAAGGTTGTATAACCTTAACACCGATTGCTTTTACCCGATTAAGCAAAATCGCATCAAAATCGGCTCTCCAAGCTTGAAATCCGAGCCATGCTCCCGAATCATCTTCGCCAAAGGGAACAAACTCGCTCTCGGCTGACCACTGTACCCAGTTTCCTTGATGGCGAAGAAAGCCAGCTGCTAACACTGACTCAAGTACCCCTAACTGCTTAAGTAGTGGTTCAACACCAGGGTGTAATGTTTCACCAGGGTGTGTACGAGGAAATGGCTTCGACTCAATCAGAATAACTTTTAGCCCAAATTGGGCACAGCGAATAGCAGCCGCACAACCTGCAGGCCCACCCCCAACTACAATTACATCAGCATTAGACACGTCTTCTAGACCAGGTTCCATTGCCGCGTTTCAACAGAATATTCACTGGTGTAACAAACAGCGTCAGAGTTTCTTCGATTTTAACTAAGCGTTTTCGAGAATTTTCTGGGTCTAAAAATGAATTTCCATGACGATAAATCTCAAACCGATAGATATTTCCACCAAGCCTAGTTTGTGTTTGAGTTTGTGCCTGTTGTAATTCGGAATTGGTGGGTTGCACTGGTTGGAACGAAAACACGCTCCATTTTCCCCTATCTTCAGGTCTGATCCTTAAGACTTGGTAAACATTCGCCATTGCCAACACTCTAGCTTCGTATTCACGTACATCAACCTTAGCCGTCAATGAGAGCGAAAATTTTTTCTGCAAAGAACTCTCTACATAATCTGCATGAGCAAAATCTGAATACTCTATCAACTCTTCGCCATCCTTGGTGACGCGTCGAGGCCCAGAGATTCCATCCCACGGTAAATTGCCAACCTGACCAATTTCTGCATCTGTTAACGGGCTAACGGTAGGCCAAATGGGATTTGGCTCAAACGTCCGGGCTGCATCAGGAGCTACTGCGGGCCAAAATGTACTAAGTGCAGCACAAAGTTTGGAGTCCTCTGGAAAAGGACTGCCTAAGCCGTAGCTTGCTAAGTGTTCCACTTCGTTGGTTCGATCAAAACTCACATCCCAACCAGGAGCAAACACTCCAGCCGCTGCATCTGGAAGATATGCTTGTCGGATTGTTGGGGAACCAGTCAACGGCATTTGTCGCACCGAATCCTGACGAGGTAAACAGACAATTGCAGTTACAGTTTTATCTTCTGGTCGAAAATCAACATCTTCTAATTGCAGGTTGGGAGCAAAGCGATTGTCAGATAATGTTTCCGGGGGAACTTGCCAGAGATTCTGTCTGAGTCTGCTAGGTACTGACTGCTCTGTCCATTCTAATAGCTCTCGCTGGTCGCAGCTGGGGAAAAAATCTGGTGCTGTCACTAGAGAATAGGCTGGCACGTTGCGAGGAATTGCCACCGCTAACTCTGGACATATTGCTTCAATCGACCCATCGCCTGTAAAGTCAAGGTAGTGTTGAGCATCGTACCCACCTGCTTTCACAACCGCTTCCACATCTTTCTGGTCGTTAAGATTTTCTTGTTGACCATTGGGCAATATTTTATGGCGGACATGAACAAACTCTGGAGCGTGTCTTGCTTCTGTCGTTTCATCCGCAGGAATTGCTAGGCTAGAAGATAGGGTTGGACTATCCGGTGGAACCTTAAAGGTGAGCAGCTTTCCTTGATAAGTAGCTGCTTCAATCAGATTTGGCTGAACAACTGGAACTAAAAGCCCTGTGCCAAATTCAGACGCTGTTGTGAATTCAGCAATGCCTTCTGTAAAAATAAATGGCGGGTTGCTAATGTCTGGTTCATCCCACCCTGTGTTTTGGAGCACTAAATGAATTCGCCGCAGTTTTTGATTGACATGATGAGCATTCAAAGTTACCTGTAAGTCAAAGCCACGAATGCATTCTGTACCGTTGAATAGCTTGTGCAGGGGAACCCAGAATAGTCTGCTATTATCTCCATCCTGAAAACGCAACGGGCCGAAGGCATCTCGATTACCAGTGCGTTGAACTGCAATATATGCAGAATAACGTGCTGGCAAGACGCGAAAAGTCTCTTTTAAATCATCTTCCACGGCTGGGATAAATCCGCGCAGTTTATCACTATATAGTGGTTGAGCGGTTCCGACTCGCGCCACACCTGTGCGCGAAAAACACAAATCAGCATGCTGACGGTGGACAGTTTCCGAAGCTGGGCGATATTCACAAGCAAACACAGCGATGGCTAACGGTTGTCTTGAAGCCATAACTTGCAAATCTTGTAAAGAAGGAGGCTCCACTCCATAAACAAAATTTTCAATAATTTCGAGTTCCGCTAGGGTGGGATATGCGCTGAGATTGGCACTTACAACATTGGGTGAAGCTAAGGCATGAAACAGCAAACTCCGAGATGCATTTCCTGCTTCTATTCCTCGTTTCCCTTCAAAAGCAAAATCTTCAAACCCTACTATCTGACGATTGATAGCTGGTAGTTCTTTAGTTAATTCCTGCTGGAGGTTTGTTGCGGTGATATCTAGCCCTTGCTCAAGTAGCAAGTCTCGCCAACCAACAGAGGCTAGGCGCGAGCAAACCTGTTTAACTTCATCAATGAGAGCCATAACTTATTCCAGTATAGTTAGATACTTAAATTTGAGTAATTATAAGCTGTGTGTCCGGTTTGAGTGAGCGGACTGGTCGTATTCTAACAGTGAATTCTGTTGTTTTGAATGCTTGGAATCCCCCATTAATGGGTTAGTGCTAAACACTCATTAACCAATCGCACACCACCGACTTACATCCACCCTCAAAGTTAACAGCAACTTGCCACTGTCCGAGATATCCGTTCCATATTGGCTCCCCATCAGCCACTCCAATCGCCTCGCCAACTGTGGAGACTAACTCACTGTAGAAGGAGCCAACGCCTTCCAAGCCTCGCTGCATTTTCAGTTTCAGCCCCTTCCATCCAAGAGTTGCAGGACTTTCCACCTCATTTAATGAAAGGGGTATTGATTGCGATATGTCAGGTATTTGTGTCTGTATATCTTTATTATTAGTGCCTGACACCACTTCAGTATTTTTGGGAATTAACTGTGAAGTGGTGTCAATGACGGGTGTGGTTATATCTAGATTATTAGTGACTGACACCGACTCACAAGAAAATAGTTCATCCCGATTTAACCACTGCCCAAAAATCGAATCACGTTCATCATCAGGGGCAACAAATTGATAAACACACTCCCGATTTTCACGCTTACCCAACCGACTGACGTAATCCAACTTCAAATCAATTTTGGCAAGTAACTTCTGAGCGATGTCTACGACGGGCTATTCGGCGTCGCTATCGGTGTGTGTTTTTCAGAAATAGAAACATTCAGATAATTTTTGATAACGTGCCGATGCGCTACAGCCAGTGCCTTAAACTCCACCATCTTCTCGTCAGTTCCACGCAACTGAACGTCTGGCGTAAGAAACTGCAACAGATTCAGGCTTTCGAGTAACAACACAGCAGGTAATATTTGCCCCTTGTTAAAATCTGGTTGACAAATCAAATAGGCAAATGGTGAATGGATAAGGCTGATATAACAAGGTCATAGGAATCACCAAATCAACTTCTACATAGTTACCAATTAAAAGTCGGGGAAATTTCCCCATCTTGCTAAATCGAAACTGAGCTTTCTCGAGCATCTCAAAAGCTAAATCCAGTAAGGTGAATTCTGCATTAGGAAAGACTGATTGAACCATACTTGAGTAAAGTCCAGTACCAGCGCCTAAATCTAAAACCTTCAGTGATGCCAGGCGATTACTTGGGATAATTTCAACTGCTGTTTTATAAAACTCATCAAAACAGGGTATTAAGATGCGACGCAAGTTATCATAATCTGCGGCAGCGTTATTAAAAGCTTCTTGAATGTTCATTGTTTTAATAGTCCTAACAATTTATTTTTGTCTGAGTACTTATAAGTTGGCACTAATGCACAACTGTGCGTCTCTACAGCTAGGATGTTGATTACACCTTCTCTTTAGCTGGCGTTGCGATACCGCGCTTAACTAGACCTGCTTCAAGATCCTTAATGAATTTTAAGTCTTCCTCCAATAGAGGCTGGCTTTCGGTAGAAGAAAAGTCATTACTTACAGAGGGATTTTTTTCAAGAAAAGCAAATGCTTGCCGAAATTGACGCGGATTTGCTAAAATTTGCGAGTCAAAGTGACAGGGAATAATCTGCTGAAAATCCCAACTTGCAACTGTATCAGCCCAGTTGAGGACTTGTTTTGGTGCTTGGGGAAGAATAAGGATTTGCAGAATCGGGCATCTGTTGAGAAAATTGGATTAGGTAGATAAACAACAGCCCTAGTAAAAACTCCCCACAATCGCAGATATCCCCTAGTAAACATCGCGGCCCGCAAGGGCGAGGGGAACGACTCTATTTACTGGCGCACCATAACGATAAACAGCAGGGATTACCCGCAGGCTAATTATCACTGGAGAGAAAACGGACTAAAAAAGACGAAATACATCCCTAAAAAATTACTAGGGGATATTCAGGAGACGGAGGCCACAAAACGCCCAGTTGTAGAGATACTGCAATTGTTGGGCGTTGCGGTAAGCCCTAGTAATTTACTAGGGGATAACGAGATAAACCTTAGTAAAAACCAAGTACTGAGATTTGCCCTAGTAATGAAATATCCCCTAGTAAAACAGGACGGTACAAGGGGGAGGGCAGTGGTAGCATTCACGCTTCGGCTCATTACCAAGAACGGCAAAGATTACCAGCAGGCGTACTATCATTACGAGTTTTGAAGCGAGAGCGATCGCACCCTCAAGTCGTCATCTAAGTACATCTCCAAGCGGTTGTTGAAGCGAGTTCAGGAGATGGAGCGGGAGAAGGCGGCAGTTAGGGAGATACATTATAAATATTTATATAGGACACGTTGCAAAGAATTGTTGCGATAATTGCTGTCCTGATTTACGCGCAGCCGTGATGATATAGCAACCGCCACATCGGTTAGGACGCTAGATGTAAGATATACTCCATTGCATCCCGTAGACACTCATATTGGTCAAGTTGCTTGCGAATGCGACTTTTGAGCCAAGACCAGCATCGCTCAAT
>NZ_JAIVFS010000194.1 GCF_020829645.1 Nostoc mirabile CHAB5784
GACCAATTAATCGCTTCGTTTCTTGAGGATTCGCCTTAATGTGATTCAGTATATCGCTCATATTTCTGTGCTAAAAAAGCTCTTTGATGTTCTTTTACCAGAGAATGTTACTATTTTGGAGATGTCTTATCAAGAAGATATTGACTGAGTATTACGAAACTACTAATACTCAAGTTATAAAAGATACGGGAGTTGAAGTAAGCGATCGCTTGGCTTTTGATGAAAAAAGAGATCAATATCTTTGGTTTCGGTTTGGCTGGGATGACAAAAAGCAGATACAGTATATTATCATCTATCTCTGCATTAAAAACGGTAAAGTTTGGGTGGAAGAAGATGCAACTAATTTATGCGTTGTTGATGATTTGCTATCAGCCGGAATACCTCAAGCCGATATTGTTTTGGGTTTCCATCATCCCAGTAAACGAGGTTTAACAGAATTCGCTACTGCTTAAGGAAGCAGGTAAAAAAGATAAAATTAGCGTTCTATGAGCTAAGGATATGAATTCTAAAAGTGCTATAGCTCGGTTGTAAATTCCATAAACTTCTCCACCTGTTTCAACGTTTAAATAATTAGGTGTACTCAATTTCTGGTATCGGTAAATATTACTGGTAACGGTTGAGCAAATCAGCCTATTTGGGATTCAAAATTACACCCCCTTAACAGGGGTAAGGGCGACAACTTAAGGTTAATGAATCCTATGTCTACAGTAGCCCTGCCAATCATGTCATGGAAATCGCTGGTGGTGTGACAGAAACAGAATTAATGTCAATTTTACAGCCCACCTTCCGCACCCTAACTGTCACACATCAATAAAAAGCTGACAAAGTAGTACACAGGAACTAAGATAGATTCAAGAGAAAGTAGATTTAATGAAAGAAAATAGCATTAAGCTGGGGATTTGATCAGAAAGTGAAGTTTTGTAATGAGGACAGAAGAAAGAGAAAACTTCATAGTTAAAAAAATTAATTGATAACAAAAAGATCAATGAGAGAATTGCAACAGAAGTCGTGGAGAATACTGAAGGGAAGTTGAATGCCGAGCACATTGAAATTCAGAACATAGACCATTTAGGAATAGTAGCAGGAATCATAGACGCAATAGGATTAGTCGAAACAATCACTCTCATTAATAGGTGAAGAGAAAGGAGAAAAAGTCAGTCCAGGTCATGTAGTGAAAGCCATGATATTGAACGGGTTAGGATTTGTATCCAAACCTTTGTATATGTTTCCCCAATATTTTGAAACAATAGCCTGTGAGCATTTAATAGGACAGGGAGTAAAGCCAGAGTATCTCAATGATGATAAGCTAGGGAGAGTCATGGATAAACTATTTATAAAAGGGCTAGATACAATATTTTTGAAAATCGCCTTAAATACAGCTAAAAAATTTAACATATCCCTGTTATCACTCAGAGAGTCTAAATCAACGATTAAAAATCAGTTAGGTAAAGCAACTGACCGCCCGACAAAACGATTGGATATTTCAACGCTTTCAGTGTATTCATTTAGTTGAATTTAACAACGAAAAACACGTCTCTAATTGGACTCAAGATAGGGATTTTATCCTGAATCTTTTCCCAGATGATTGTCTCCGTTATTATCAATTAATCAGATAATTCTTATCTTTATTAATTTAATATAGACGTTACCTGAAGCTCATCGTTTTGATTCATAGCTCTAATTTACTATGTCAAAAATCTAGTTTTGCTACTTCAATTCATTATTTTAATTTATGATTTCAGTCTTTAACATCTTCTTTTATTTATCTCACCCGAATCTATTTGCCATCAGTTCTTATTGCTCCTTATTGACAATAGGTTTTGATGCCATTTTTAGTGATTGATGACGATTCTTATGTCTTTTTTGTCTAAATATGTCTGTTTTTATTCTTGTTTGCCTTTTTTCTCTCAGTAATTTCCGTTTGTGACACTTGGGGTGCGGAATGTGGGTTCTATTATTTGTTGCAATACGTGGTCTGCTTCTTGCCAAAAGCTCAGGTATTCTGAGTCTACTTCCCCCACATGAATCGGTGAATACTCAAGCTCATCTGACTGGTTTCGGTTGACTAACCTTTATAAGCGCGGCTTCTATCCCATTCAAAACTTTGTTGATGGCATCCAATTGCTTGCGGCGCTCCCATTCTTTCCGCCCGCTAAGAGAGCGATCGCTCCATAGCATCTGGGCTTTGAAAAAACGGATCGCTTTTCATCTATCATCAGTTTATTGCTATCAAAATTGATATCAAATGGCTGACGACAAGACCCCACCTAGCGAAATGATTCGTGTCCCTACTGCTTTAATTCCAGCAGTACGCCAACTATCCAAACTGCACAGAGAAGGGCATACAATTCCCTTGCTGCAAGGCTTAGAGGAATTAACATCTAAGTTTGATAGCAAGATTGATATCAAGAATTCCGGCAGATTGAAGAAGAAGCTAGAAAACCTGGAATCCCATCTCGACACTAAACTAGAAACAATTACCAAGAAGTTGGAACTCATAGAGAGGGCAATCGCGGATGGTAGATACAGCAACACCAGACCTCGAAGACAAGCGCACCCGTACCAACAACCCCAAGTTGAACTGCAACCCAGAAATAATGAAAGTTTAGCCCAAAGACTTGCTGTAAGCCACCAAAGTCTCATTGCAGAAAGGGAAAACAAGAGCGTCAAAGAATTTATCAGTTGGTCGCGTAACCGTGACCCCATGAGCGTGGGATGGGAATGGAATGTAAAAGACGGACTTTACCATCCGGTAAAATAATTTCAACTGTCTCCGCAATAGGGTTCATTTAAGTCCCGATAGTAATTAGCGATCGCTAATATGTAGGTGGTTGCGATTACCTTTAGCACTATCCCTTGGACAATCGCGCTTTTTTTGGAGAAATGTCGTCAAACAGCCATATAACGACTTTTTCCCCCACAGGTGACAATATACTACAGGTAAAGCAGTTCTCTCGCCTTTTCTTTTAATTCTTCAGGACATTTATCGAGCAATTTCTGCTTGATGTGGTCGCTTAGGGTTTTGCCTTCAAGCCAATCCAGATTGTTGAGCGACCATTGGTTGTCGTCATAGTACCTTTTTACGCGTCCATCCTCGTAAAGAGTGTACTCGTTATCGAGTAGCGAACTTCCTAAATCTACATTGCAAATTTCTTTTGGTTCAGTCATAATCATCCTTTTTGCACTCATTGGTCAGCTTTTACAGAGTTGATGCGTTTCTTTAGCGGGCTACTAATCGCTCCCACCAACTACGCAACATTTCTTGACCGTGAACTGAAACCAGCGTAAGCCGAATATATTCTTCCCAGTCGGCTAAACTAAGCTTTGACCAGATATCATAACTTGTAGTATCAAGGTCATAGAAAGAACTGGGATATGAGACTTCGGTATGTGCTGGAATGTTGTGCTTCGCCAGCGCCTTGAGCAAAGATGCGCTTTCGAGAAAACGTGTTACTCCAGCCAGAAATGAGTAATCGCCTGGATTGTTGGGATTTCCAGTTAAAAGAATTACCGTGTGAGTATACAGACGGGGTTCGCTATCCAAAATATCGATATCGTCTAAAAGGGCTTGCGCTTGATTTTCCTCTAGAACATAATCCACCCATTTACAAGTTAGTTCGTCGTAATCCTTGGGGGTAGATGGCAGCCAAAATGTCCCAATTACTTTGTCAGGATGATGCTCTACCAGATCAGCCATTATGTAGCCGCAACTAGTAACTCCAATCTGAAAAACTGTACCAGTCATGTTTTGTTCCTTGTTTATAGTTGATAGTAGAGCGACATCAGTCTAATTAGTCAGATAATTAAAAAACGTCCTCGCTCTGGTTAGCAGATGAGGTCTTCCCGCTCTCAAAAATTGTTCACAGATGGAAAGGGATTCAATTTTAACTGGTAACGCTCTAGTAAATAAATTTCAGCAAAATATATGATTTATAAAATTTCATAGTTACTCCAGATATTTTTGTGAACATTAATAGAGTTCCCAAAAATTAAGGTTCACTAGCAAATATCTAAAGGTAGGCGATCGCTAATCAGGAGATGGTTCTTTCTTACTAGATGGACTAAAGCATGAGTTTACTATGCAACTTAACCGAAAATTATATTCCCGGATCTGGAATAGGGTAGGTATAATCAGCCAAAACAAAGGTCTATCATCAACTAGCACCTCTTTTGACAATTGCGCTTAAATCAGGAGTAATGCGGTATTGAATGAGCAGAAGTCTAATCGTGTCTGCCAATGGTGAAGCTGGTATCAGATGAAAAAGCTGAAATTTTGAGCATGAAGCCGATTTAGAACAAATGTACTATCATAGAGCAGGTTTACGGTAATTTTTGGGTAATTCCTGTCATTTTTAGTTCAAGCGCCTAGAATGTTATTAACCTTAAGGGTTAACAATATTAATAGAAGTTTGCTACAATGGATATTGTATTTAATAATCGTAAATTTGAAAAAGAGTGCAATAACCAAAGGCTTCTAGAGAAAAATCATGGTGCAGATAGAGCAAAACGCATCCGAAGACGACTAGATAATTTACGTGATGCCAACGTACTTGAAGATATGCGAAATCTTCCAGGAAGATGTCACGAATTGCTTCAAGACCGAGCAGGTCAGTTATCGCTAGATTTGGATCATCCATATCGGCTAATATTTGAGCCAGCAGATGAACCAATTCCTACCAAACCAGATGGTGGCATCGACTGGAATAAAGTAACAGCCGTTAGAATACTGGGCGTGGACAATACTCATGAGTAATGCAATCCAAAATCAATACACGCCAGATTACGTTTCTCCTCCTGGGGAGACTCTTCAAGAAATCCTTGAAGAGCGGGGTATGTCCCAAGCTGAACTGGCGGAACGTACAGGGAGACCTAAAAAAACAATTAACGAAATCATCAATGCCAAAGCAGCTATTACTCCTGAAACCGCATTGCAGTTAGAGCGTGTATTTAATATCCCAGCTAGTTTTTGGAACAACCACGAACAACGATACCGAGAATTTTTAGCGCAACAGGAAGAAAAAGAGCGCTTAGAAAAGCAAGTAGCATGGCTTAAAAGAATTCCTGTTACAGCTATGATTAAGTCTGGCTGGATTCGGCGCTATCAGGACAAAGTTGAACAATTGCGGGAAGTGCTAAATTTTTTCGCAGTCGCCTCCCCTGAACAATGGGAGGGAATATGGTGTCGTACTCATGTGGATTTTCGGAAATCCCAGGCTTTTCAAAGTGAGCATGGGGCAATGGCCGCTTGGCTGCGTCAAGGAGAAATTAAAGCTGGTGAGATTTCTTGTGCTACCTATGATGCCAATAAGTTTAGGGAGGCACTGCTACAAGTCCGCGCTCTAACGATGAAATCACCAGAGATTTTTCAACCAGAATTAGTGCGGCTGTGTGCTGAAACAGGTGTGGCTGTGGTTTTTATACCGGAACTTCCCAAGACAAGAGCCTGTGGAGCAACACGCTGGTTAAATCCTCAGAAAGCGCTGATTCAACTCAGCCTGCGGCATAAAACTGATGACCATTTATGGTTTGCTTTCTTCCATGAATCTGGTCATATTCTGCTGCATGGTAAGCGTGATGTCTTCCTGGAAGGGAAAGGTGTTGCTGCTGTTGAGGATTTAGCCAAGGAGGAAGAAGCAAACAAATTCGCTGCGGACATACTTATCCCCCCTATTGAGTTGAAGCGATTTCTAGCATCAGGTCAACAACGCACTAAAGTGGGTATTGAGCAGTTTGCTGCTGAAATTGGCATTGCACCGGGGATTGTAGTTGGCAGACTTCAGCATGATGGAATTTTACCGCGTAGTCACTGCAACGAATTAAAGCGGCGATTTGAGTGGGTATTAGATGAGCAAGAAAGTTAGTTATTCGATAATCAATAGCCGTCTAAAGACTGCTGTAGACTGCTGTAACTCAATGTCGTTTAATTCTCTTTTCCCGGAACGGGGAAAGAGAATACCTGTGACTTAGTGCAAATAATCTGCCGCCCGTCGTCCTGCTGGTAATTTTTTATTAAGTGCAAATCCATTTCCCGGCTGTGTACCCCTCGCCAACTCTTGTGATGCCAGTGCCTCGGTTGCTCCTCAATCGGTCACTCTGGATTGTGCTGTCAAGGTTCGGTGGGCTTTGAGATTGCCAAAAGGTAATCGCCTTTTGTTTTCACCTCATAAATATAATGTAACGTATTTGCGTTGCATAGTCAATAGTTGCAACGCAAAATTTCCTTTTTAATAAGGAGAAGAATATAATTCAGTAAAAGTATTGCAACGCAAAGTACTGGAGAGCGATGAAGCTAGACACACAAATAAACTTTCGCACTAGCAGCGAAATAAAAGAAGAGTTAGAAAAGATAGCTAAAAGCAGAGGACTTAGGCCATCACAATTGCTTAACGAGATAGTTGAAGATTTTGTCAAGCGCCAGGAAAATCAGGTGACAGAAAAAATAAACTTGGAGAAGGTCTACGAAATGCTTTCAGTGCAAGGACAGCGATTGGAGCTACTAGAAAAGCAACAGCAAGAAATGTCAAAAAAATCAGCAGCCTGAGAGAGGAGAACAAATCTCTCAGGCTGCAACGCGATCGCGTCCTTCAAATTATGAAAGAAAGCCCGCCTCCGTCAAACGACAAGGCGGGTTAAATTTTATTGGCTGCTAAGTAACGCAATGCGTCGCTGATGAATTACAATAAATTGTACAACAAAAAGCAGAAGGTGGGTAAACAAATAAATTTTTCTACCTTCTGCTAAGTTCAAGTGATACAGGTTGTATGAGTGAAACAAACGAGTCAAATCAAGAAAAAATACCTCCCATAGAGCCAAAACCATCTGATGAAACTGTTGATTATGATTGGCGCGATCCCTCTAAACCTCGTAATCCTGAAGATGATGTGATTGTGTCAGGCTGGCGGCGACGTGCTGATGGAACTTTTGAGAAAGTTGAAAACACAGAGGAAAAACAATGACATCTTTTGTATGTGACCAAATTATAGATTTTGAAGCCACCGAGGGTTATGAAGCCCAAGATATTGAAAGGCTAATCGAGCAGATAGAAACGTTACTTACACAGTCGGATGCGTCTAAAGTTGTAGTTTTGTTGAGAAATGCTCATTACCTTACTACAAGAGCATTTGCTATTCTTCATAACTATATTCAGGAACCGATTTCTAAGAATGTAGTATTTGTACTGGTTTCTGCTGACAAATCAAAGATATTTCCTCCCCTGCTAGATTTTGTTCAACATCAAGAAGTGGCATAAGCAAAAGGTTGCCCGTTATGGAGGGCGACCAATTAGCAAAACACAGATGAAGAACTAGAAATACAAATGCGGAAGTAAATAAGTCAGCAGCAGATATAAATCTATAAATCCCCACTGCAAGTTTCTCAGGCTACCAGTGGGGACGGCACATAACCGATAGATAAGGCTATGACTACACAAACAATATCAAATCCTCTGGTATCATGCACAAACTTGAGCGCCGAAAGCTCTGAACAAACCTCAATCCTTGACTACAGCAACCTCAACACCAGCATCCAGGAAACCTTCACTGCCATCGACAGATTCGAGTGCTTCGCGGTAGATGAAATCCTCTTAATGCGGGAACAGCAGCTTTACCTGCAAGCTGGATATAAAAACTTTTCAGAATACTGCCAGCGTGAATTATACGCCTGGGGCGGATACCGACGAATCAACCAACTGCTAGGAGCCAAAAAGGTCATAGACGCAGTTGGCGAGTTGGGGGGACACATCAAAAATGAGCGTCAGGCTCGTCCGTTACTTCGCTTAGTCAAGGAACCAGAGAAACTAAAACAAGCTGTAGCGAACGCACTTACCCGGGGTAGATATAGCGAAGACACTGTTGGCGAAATATTTCTTCACATTAAAAAGCGATAAAAATTAATCAATTTGGAGAAATCGTGAGTGACTTCTTGCAGCAGTTTTGGCACCAATCAGAAACTGTC
>NZ_JAIVFS010000195.1 GCF_020829645.1 Nostoc mirabile CHAB5784
TGTGGCGATCGCTTCCATGACACTGCATCAAGGACGACCGCCTGACCCCTCCTCGACTGTTCAATAACTTTCAAAGCTGTAGCCCTTATTCCGTATAGCTTAGAGCTTTTCTTAGTGCCATTCGTCTCTAGACCAAAGACTCATTGCTATTACCAGACTGACCACTAACTGCGCTGGTAGCGGTAAGCGAAGCCATGCCGCAGGCTTATCGCATGCGTTCCTCTTCAGTTTTGGTATTAGCGATGCCTTCGGCAAGCAACGCTTACGCCTGTTCAATTGCCGTTGCTGGAATAGCCAGGAATTGCAAATCAGGACGGAAATTTACGCACAGTTCCGGTTGCTCCAGGGATTCCACAGCACATGGCAGAAAAGGTAATTACCCTCGATTATGGAAATCCTCAATCTCTCGATATCATTGCAGCTAATGCTCATGATTTGGCTGCTGTTTTGGTGGAACCTCTACAAAGTCGTCGACCAGATTTACACCACGATACACTGCGATCGCACTTTGAGATAACAGAGTCTGGTTGGCAGCAATTTATCAGTAGTTCTGAACCCGAAGTTCCCATTACTTGCTGGGATTTCTTAACGCTGGCAGAAGCACAAGCAGAAGCGATGGAACTAGCTGCTACTGAATTACAAGCTAGCTTCAACCTGTCAGCAGGCTCGCTTGTAAGAGTGGCTTTGTTTGATTTGGGTGTTTACAAGCGTTGCCGCCTCCTTATTGTCATTCACCACTTAGTTGTGGATGGAGTTTCTTGGCGAATTTTGCTTGAGGACTTGCAGACAGCTTACAACCAACTAAGCAAGGGTGAGGCAATATCTTTATCATTAAAAACAACTTCTGTCAAGCAATGGGCTGTGTAGTGGTGGATGTCTGCATGTGGTGTCAAGCGATCGCGCCGCCGATCCTGAAGCCTTAGCAGATTACTTTTTCCGCCATTCCATAGACTGCCTCAAGATTGTGCCATCTCACTTAAAAGCATTAGACTTGTCCGTAAATTTAAAACCCAGTCTGTACAAGGATTTTAAAGGGTGCTTATATGTCTTCGCTCAACGTAGCAATCAGGTTTTGAGATAGTTAATGATAGTTTAGAGACAAAAAGTATGATTTTCAAATTTTGAGTGTCAACACAATTTATTATTCTATACAATCCGCAAAAGCTATATATGGTAAATATTAGGATTTATAAAAATTAAATTTTATATCCTATCTTTACGGGAATTTAATTTTCGGACGGGTCTATTGCTGAGTGCCAAGAAGAGCAAACAAGTTCTCCCCCGTCAGCGACTCGTGTTAGGAGGTGAGGCAACAAATTGGAATTTGATTGAGCAGATTCAGCAATTAGCACCAGATTGTCAAATTTTTAACCACTATGACCAACCGTTTCAGGTCGTTTATCGGCATGTAAACTTGCCTTGGGAGCAGCATGATTGGCGGGGAGTTTCTCCAACTGAGCAACAACAATTGCTAGAGAATTTCTTACAGACGGATCGAGAGCAGGACTTTGACCTTGACAAACCCCTACTCATGCGTCTAAATCTGATCCAGCTAGCTGACGACAAACACCAATTTATCTGGAGCAAACACCATCTAATTCTAGATGGCTGGTCAACGGCAATTGTTTTCAAGGAAGTTTTTGACGCTTACGAAGCATTGCATCAAGGTAGCGATTTGTCTGTGATCCGCAGCAGACCTTAGCGATCGCTGGAAATGGTAATCGGTCTTTTAGGCATCCTCAAAGCTGGTGGAGCCTATGTCCCAATAGATCCAGACTATCCACAACATTGCTTGCGACTCAAGTCATGTCCCGCTTGTACAAAGCTTTCCAGATAGAGCTACCACTGCGCTATTTGTTCGAGTCACCGACTATTGCCGGATTAGCAGAGCATATTGAGACAGCAATAAGAACTGGGTCAGGATTAACAGTTGGGCCTCTTGAGTCGGTTTCACGGGACAAAGACTTGCCCCTATCCTTCTCCCAACAACGTCTCTGGCTCGTCAACCAATTGGAGCCTAACAACTCGTTGTACAATATTCCCGCAGCAGTGCGCCTAACAGGTCTACTTAACATCGCAGATATAGAAGAGAACTTAGTCCTTAGCGCTGTCCCACCGCTTAAAAGAGAGAACTTCCAAAAACTTACTTATTCAATTATTCAAGTATTGAATAGTATGCAGGTAGATAGTCAGAGTTGGAGTTTTGACTTATCTAAACTGTCTGATTTGGTCGGCACTTGATTTGGTAGTCTACCGACATATGTTTGCACACCTATTCTCTTAATCCTTTGCCCTTTAAAAGTTGCAGAGCTATAGGCGCTCGCTATCATTAAAATCAGAGAAGTTAGTCGATTATTAGAGACAAGAGTCAGTAAATCGCAAAGTTTTGCTTAAGGGCGATCGCCAATTAGAATCTAAGTATAAGCTAGTTTTAACTTATACGTTATCAATAAACAAAACTTATAGTTCTTGAAAGAAGTTCAAAAACTGAAATTATAAGGAATGTGCGCCAAGTTACCAAATATTGGCGCTCTCTCTCTTGGAAAAAAGTTTGCGATTTACTAAATTTAGATGCGTTTGCCCTGGCGATCGCACTTCTACCCGCCTGAACGGTTACTTTTTCTCTTCCAGTTTTGATATTTCATCTGTAAAACACTAAATATAGCAAAGATTAGTGTACCTAGAGATGAAGAAGACTCAGGTATAGGTGAAATTATAATCCGTGTACCTTTACTTAATCCCACTTCGCCTGTACGCCCTCCTTTCACCTCAATTACTGAGTCAACATTTATGAAGGCAATGTCCTGGGGCTTTTCAAAACCTTCACCATTAATTCCTACTGGTTTTGATTTAAACAAAAAAATATCATTAAGACTGATATTTGCTATCTGGTTAACATCTACTACAGGGGAATAAAGTGGACAATACTCTGTCAAGCATGGCTGTACATTCTGTGCAATTTCCACCACTGTTGATTTGTAGAGAAAAATCAAATCTAATGGGATTAGTGTATTCCTCATCCAAAAAACTGCAGGTGATGGTGTTTGAGGAAAAAGCATTCCCTGATTATCAGGTAAAAAAGTTCTGTTCTTTAACCCTATTGCTTGCTGCTGAAGAGTTTCAGCTACTTCTAAATTAAAAGTTTGACCTGCTAAATTAGCAGTAGCTGAAATTGGTAATACCTGTCTTTGGCTTAACTGTTCTTGATTTGTTGATTGAGCTTGTACTATCGGTTGTCCAACAAAGATAAATCCTGCACTTAGAGCAAGCCTTAACCAATAAGTGGTGTTTTTGATAGTCATAAATATTAAAGATGATTATTTTGACTTTATACTGCAATCAAATCATACCTTATGTGTTATGCACCATTAGGGTGTAATACCAATTTTATCTGAAGTTGCATAGAATAAAAGGATATATTGATGGATTACCAATACCTTTGTGTGGCTTCAGTGGCGCTCACAACTGCCGGAGTTTCAAATCCCAAGCAGATTATGGCTTTTGTGCTGCTAAGAAACAGACGTACTATGGGTTTCATGGTCATTTAATCATTAGTGGCACAGGAGTTATTAGTGGGTTTACCCTCACTCCGGCAAATGGCAGTAAACGAGAGGCACTTTGGGATTTAATCACGCGAATTCAAGGTTTATTAATCGGAGACAAGGGAAATTTTAAGTCATTTTTTGTCAGGAGAACTGGCTCTTGCGGGTATTACTTTACAAACCCCTCTGCGTTCTAATATGCCTGACTCTCGTAGCCAATCTTCAGTTCGATTAATGCAACGTTTTCGTCGCCTAATTGAAACAGTAATTGGTCAATTAGTTGAGAGATTTCATATAGAGATTTGTTTTTGTTACACCTTCCGCCAGCTTGCTGCCTTTTACTTTTAACCTGAAGTCAGCGTTAATTTTTCACGCTTGGCTGAGTTAACCATTTTCACCAAGTGCTGATTTAGATAACTTTGTGCCGAAATGTACAAACTTTCCCAAATTTCTTGGTTGCGACTGATTTTTGTGCCTACCGTATTTCCTGCTATTTTCTCCGATACTAAATATTTACGGAAAGAGTTCGTCCACAAGTGTTGCAAAAAATCCTCGGCGAATTCGTTAAACGGCAGAATCCATTTATAGTCTTTATCCAAAAACACCCGGTAGGATGCAATTATCGGTAGTGCCAAGTCGGTTGGCGCACCAAACCCAAAAGAGTACTTGCTGTCAGGCAAAAGGGTGGTTTTACGTGTATCTATTGATGCTAAGTCATTGACACCCTTTCTCTTGGGGTTGCTGATATGTTCTTGGATAAGTTCATACAGTCTTTGCTCTATCCACAAGGCTTGAGAAAGCAGAGGCAGTAGGGCGGTTAATCTTTCCCTTTCTGTGTCTGTGATTTGACTGGGTATACTCAGACCTGTCGGATGCTTGGTTCGTTTATTGCCTTCGGGGTTGTATCTATTTCTATCAAGAGAGGTAATCAACTTCAGCAAATGGTTCACATTGCACTGGGCATTTCCGGGAGCGCCGCTTTGATTCTGGTAATAGGCAATGCGGAATTTTCTCCCTTCGGCGATTTCTAGCTGGGCTAAATACTGCTTGATGAATTTGTAATTTCCTCTGGCGTTCACTTTAGAACGCGAATCTACTGGCGTTGTGGTATTGCTTGCCAAGGCTATATCTTTAGCTTCATCTTCCACCAGCCCGATGTGGATGGTCACTTTTACTCTGGCTTGGCTTAGGTCGTATCTGTAATTTTTAGCATTTGAAAATGCTAAAACTGTATGACCTCCGTTGATAATGCCATCGCTACCCCCCTCGCTAGCCTCCAAAATCTCTAGTTCAAGTGAAGTTTTGTTTTTGTTGGGCTTAACTTTGTTTACACACAGAGTTATTCCACTGTGACGCGAGAAGAATTTTTCCGGTTGAGTCGTCACAGAGTTCAAGATTTGCCTATATGTCGCACTTTTGCAGTTTGGTTCCCTGATGTTCGGTTCTAGTGGTAAGTCTGTGGGGAAGCTGTCTACATGGGCAGTGGCGATGATGCAATTGAGGTTAGCTTGAAAATAATTATCTATTTTTATGTTCCAAGTCTTGGGCATAGTTTATTTTTCGATGTCAATGGAATTTATATGTTAACCAAAACCCTTACGCTGATATCGCCTTTTGAGAAATGCCGTGTACCCTTAAGCATTGCACTACAATACATAGCATGACATATCGGCAGTTATTCTGTCAGCTTGAGGATAGCCCTTGGGCCATCCAATACTGTCGGGTGCCAAATTAATTGACCACTTGCCAAATATTAACCACATCGGGAAGTGCCTGCTTTATTTGGCAAAGTAACAACAAAAGTACCTTTTCGATGCGTGCAACAGCTTTTGCTCTGTTGATAGTACTGTTAATAACCCAAGTTGCGGGTTATAAAATTATGATGCTTCGTAACCGTTGATTTAGATAAATGCACATAAAAAGTTGGCGGTTGCGCTAAAATGTAACCGGAATTTAGAGTTAAGCATTGATATACCGTGTAATCTGCGATTAAAACGTGTTTATATAACATAATTTAATATCAATTTATGATCTTTCATATAGCTACAAGCCTTACTATGATTCCCATTAAAGAACATCGCGGCGCAGATAGCCGAAGGCAATAATTTCTGCGTCGTTCATGACTCGACGACAATCTTCATTATGCCCGTAGGCTAGTAAGAACCGCAGGCATCGCCTTCAACAGGTCGTCTGTGATCGCATATATGGCAATTATTCCGTTTAGCATACAGCCCTCCTAATTTTCTTCTTGGAGGGCATTTTATTGCTTAACTGTCTCAAAGCGATCGCTTATAACGCCATCGTTTTAACCATCGGTGTTCCCCGTGCTTTTAGATGCCCATATCTCCCCACGCGGTAAGTCACACCATCGACACCCAGTAATCAAAATGTACAACAGGCTATTTAATACATGGCGATATGGTCATGAGGCATTCCTTTACCACGCTTGGATGCCTGCTTAGGAAATATATCCTCAAATAACTTCCATTCTAGGTCGCTCAATCCGTTAAAACGTCCAGCCATCAACTGACACACCTAACTCAAATCAAAAGTAGATTACTACAATTTTATATTAGTGGGATAGGTTCAAGTTAATTTCTGCTGCGTTCATAAAAAAAACTTCAAAAATTGCTTACGAGGGTTATATAGGACATATATAGGTGCTATATAACCCTCATCAATCTTTTTAACTTTGGTGAGCATTTAATCCCTATATAGGATATATATAGGTAATGCTTAGGGTATAATTGACTAATTCAATCTTTGTACCCCACTTAACACCTAATAAGGGTTTGCTCAGTTATTGAGGAAAAAGATTTGTTGAGTAATAATTCTTTTTCAATAACTGCTCACCTCAACTGATAGCTTTCTTAATGAACCGTATTACATTGAAGCCGATGTCGAACATTCACACATTGCAAAAAATTTTTCCTGCTGGATTTGATAACGGTTATGGAAGCCTAAAACTTTTAGTCGATGGCTTTGAAGTAGTTCGTGCCCCCAGCTATATTTCCACAGCCGAAATGGAAAATGTCCCAGGAAGGGTAGTTTTTAACGGTACTGCTTACACAGTTGGAGAATCAGCTTTCCGTACAGGAAATTATTTTGACCGCAACGCAGATAACAATCAAAACAAAGTCAATAATGCGCTGTTGACATTATTAGGTGCATTGGCACATCTGCCACACCGTAAGGCTTGGCATTTAAAATTAGTCGTCAGCTTACATGATGTTGATCTGGCTGATGAATTACAAAAAGTACTAAATGGAGAATATCAGCCGATACTTGCTGGCAAACAATCAGATGTGAAGGTAGAAGTCATTAAAGTTGTACTAGAGGGAATGGGTGCATTGTTTGGGCATAAACTACCCAAAAAATTAACCATTTTAGACTTTGGCAATGGTACGACTCTGTATTCTCGTTACAACCAGGGGAAGCGAGAAGTTCACACCGCCTACCCCATCGGTGTAGAAGTTCTCATCGATGATATTTCTCAAAAAATGAAACATTTAAATGGGGGAAAAATCGGGGATGCATCCAAGATTCGATTTTGTCTGGAAATGGGACATACCAAGTACAGCCGTGACATTGATATCAAAGATGTCTACAGCGCAAGTTTAAAAGATTGGTATGAAAAATACTTAAAAAAAGTGGTAAATCTGACACTGGATGCCAAACACCAAGGGGATGAAATCTGGGCGATTGGTGGAGGCTGCCTGTTACCAGGATTTAAGAAGCTATTAGAGAAGAACGGTTTCAAGATTCTCGACAATCCGGTGGAAGCTAATGTCTTTGGACTTCTAGAAATGGCAAAAACCATCCTGAGTAAGAATTCACCAACTACAACTAGCAAGTTATAACAATGACACAGAAACAAGACTTGGCCCCGGAAAAAGTTCGGATCAAAGATAGCTACCGGGAGCGGATATTTGCAGAATCACAACAAATAGGTAAAAGTTACCTGGAGACGCTTTACTTTATTATTGATTGCTATTTTGTTTTCATCAAGGCTGGATTACCCCCACAACAAGGATCTTTCACGCCGATTAATACTGACCAAAACAAACCCCAGCAGGCGACTCCCGAGCCATCACCAGACTCTAAACCAGAAGATCCTGATGGCGAAACATTCAGCCTTGATTTTGATTTATAACCGTCAGAGTCAGGTGGCAACTTCCCGGCAGCACCAATAATTTGGGAGCATCCACTTTTGGCAGAAACACTCAAATAGCAAGCCAACCATTGAGATAAGCTTAACGGGACTTAAACAAAAATTAAGCCCAAATAAAGCCTAAACTGGCTTTATAAGCAGCAAACAGGTCACGGTTAAGGGTTAACCAATCGAAAAATCGATAAGACATTGCTGTTCTAAAAGCCTCTA
>NZ_JAIVFS010000196.1 GCF_020829645.1 Nostoc mirabile CHAB5784
CTCCAGAAGAAAGCGCAAGCTTTTGGTCTTCAACTTGTCCCCAAATCTCAAGATAAGGAGGAAGCTTCATTTTATCAAACCCTTTCTACATAAGCTTTACGTCAAGTGTTTCTTGAAAGAGGGTTAAATTATAAATGAAATGTGTAATTACTTGTTTTTCAGTAAAAATACTGAGTCAAAAAGCAAGTTGCTAGATTTAATATGGTTACTTGACAGCTAAGAGAGTAACAACTTTGTTGAGTTAGTACTAACAGCCCAAGTTAATATCTGAATTATCTAATCTTAGGACAGCAATAAAATCATAAATACGCTGTTGAAGGCGCGTTTCCCGCGAACTGTCCTAACGGCTTTGGCGACTGCTATATGTTTGCAGTTGGCTACAGTTAGGCTGTGCAATTTCATTGAAAACCAGAACGAATAGATTTAATCACAATGTCTAGCGAAGCTACCTTTTTTGACCGAAAGCCTGATGTTGAGGTGTTTGGCATCGTAGAAGCACCCATCCATCAAGTTTGGGAGTTGTTTAGACCGTTTGGAAAAGAGAACCTAGAATGGTGGAAAATTTACGAAACGATGGAGATTTTGCCCCCAGGAAATGATCAACTAGGTTGTATCAGGCGGTTCAAACTCATTGTTCAAAATGCGACATATGATGAATTGCTTGTAGCAAGGGATGATGAAAAGTTCTCCGAACGATATGATTTCGTGAAAGTAGAACCCCCAATCGACGGTTTGAAAGCCGTATCTACTTTTGTAGAGTTTAGCCCATTAATCGATCCGATAACTCGCAAAGAAACTTTCACACAAGTCCGTTGGTATTCCTACACCGAGGCATACCCATTTTCTTTAAAACAAGCGCTGATGGCGATGCAACACAAGGCATACACTGGCGCAATTCAGTATTTGAATAACGCCTTGAATCCGAGAGTAGAATCTAACACGATTAACTTACCTCATGATACCGAAGGAGAGAGCCAGCAAAGAGTAATCGAATTGACAGGCAAATTTCAAAAGATTCTCAAGCAGATAGTTGGTAATGTTGTAGGAAATCAGCCAGAAATCTGGGAGTATCAGAAATATGAAAACATACCGGGGTTGTCGTCGGGTGTCGATTTGACCAAACTTCCTCGTGCTGTCAAGGGACTGCCCCGATCAGAGGCGTTAGATCCCGAAAGAGGTGGTATGTTTTCTAAACGACTCAATGAGGTTATCTACACCGAAATCGGGATAAAGGAGCGTTTGGCTCGATCTGGGAACATTTACGAGGCCGTACAAGGTGGATATATCGGGACAACGCAACATATTATCAAGAATTGGTTTAAGGATCGAGAATACGCCAGTCATTTTTTAAACGGACTGAATCCGATGGTCGTCAAAGTGGTCAGAGCGATCGAGGAAGTTCCCGAAAATATGCGTGGTCTGATGTATAAAGATAGCTCGCTCATGGATTTAATTCGGGAAAAACGCCTGTTGATGGTCGATCTTCCTGAGCTAAAAAACGTTAAGCCCTATCTAGAGATGCACACGTATCCCGCTACCGCGCTAATCGTGCAAAACTGCGAAGACGGGGAAGCATTCGTGGATATGGTCGGTATCCGATTAAATGATACCCTTCCCGTCCATACACCACAGTCTCCTAAAAATCGCTGGATGCTCGCCAAACTGCACATGAAGAGTGCCGATAACCAAGTTATGCAATTTGTCTGGCATCTGGGATTCGGGCATCTTGCTGTCGAACCTTTTTGCGTTGCTTTTCACAACGCTTTCCCACCGGGTATCGACCATCCTATCAAAGATATTCTCGCCCCTCATTTCAAAGATACGATCGGTATCAACTACGTGGCGCGGCATACCTTGGTTTCCAATGTAATGCCCTTTACCGATACAACCTTTTCGACCGGAACCGCGCAAGGTTTAGAGATCATGCTCAACGCGTGGCTAAAATGGGATTTCGAGTCATCCAGTTTCCCCCAACAACTGGCCGAACGCGGATTTGATCGCGAACAATCGGATGGTATTCAAAATTATTACTATCGCGAGGATGGTTTCAAGTTGTGGGATATTTTTGGCGAATATACGACCGACTTTGTGAATGCTGCTTATGCCACCGATGACGAAGTGGCGAATGATACGGTGGTGAAAGGATGGATCGCGGAAATGAGAGATCCAAACAAGGCCGACATCGCTTCATTCCCGACAACTATTACCGGTAAACAGCAATTAGCCAGTGTTCTGCAAAATATTATCTGGAAAACGAGTGCCGGACACGCCATACTCAACTTTGCCCAGTTCGACTACGGATCGTATATTCCCAACTATCCGATCGCTATGTTAGCGCCGATGCCGGAAGGAGAAGAAGAGATTTCGGACGAGTATGTAAAAACCGCCTTACCGCACACGCCCAATCGGATTTTGTTCCAGCTTAACTCTGCCTATTTACTGACGGCACCTTCTCGTCATCGTTTCGCGGGACATTTAGCGATCGCACCTTTGGCAAAGAGATTCCCTGAAGTACAACACCGAGTGAATCTTCGCTTTGCCGCGCTTTCGGCGGACATCAAGGTTCGCAATATGGAACTAGAGAATGCCGGAAAACTTCCCTATCCCTATTTAGATCCCGAAAATCTTCCTCCCAGTATTGACATTTAATCGTTAGCGGGGAAAAAGTGAAACTCTACCACCGTTTAAAGGTTCTCGAAACTTTTCCGGTCAGCCTTGAAATCAATCGAAGCTGACAGCTAATTAGGGTTTGCTGAATCAACCAAAAACCTTGATAAATCAATAGATTCAGGGGTAGAAAAGGCGGATCAGATGCAAGAAATAAGCCTTGCTCCCATCAAAAATCAAACACTTTTTTTTGAGATGAGAGACGATTCTGACTTCTTTCTCACTCCCCCTTCTGACTCCTGACTTTTTGTCATCTCGAAAAACTTTTTCAGCAAACTCTAATTATTATCTTTTCTTTGTGGATTTTACGAGACAGTAACCATGCCTTTTAGTTTTTCTTTTTCATCGGAACAATTCGCGAATTTAATTGCTGGCAAGCGTCTCTCGCTTACTGCCGATAAGTTTACCCCACTATCTCCCGATAAATTTTGGTCGGCATTTGACGACTATTTAACCCTTCAACAAGCTTTGAGCGGTCACCCGGATGTCATATTAGAGACGGGAGATAACCAGCCGGCTAACGGCGTGGGCGCGACGATACGGTTCGAGTATGCAAACTCGATTACCCGCGAGACATTAATCATTTATGAGCCGCAGAAACGAATTTGGAAAATCAAGCTTCCTGAAGCAAATTCTATTTTTAGTTTCTATGAACCTATCCCACTAATATAAAAATGTGGTAATCTACTTCTCACTTGAATTGGGTGTATCACTGTATGGCTGGACGTTTTGAAGGACTGAGTGACGAAGAAATGGAAGTTGTTTGAAGATATATTTTCTGAGGAGGCATCTAAACGTGGCAAAGGAATGCCTCATTCGCCATATCGTCATGTATTAAATAGTCTGTTGTACATTCTAATTACTATCTTGTCGATGGTGTGACCTACCTCGTGGTGATATGTGGGCATCGAAAAGCACGGGGAACACCGATGGCTAAAGCGATGGCGCTCAGATGGAACATTTGAATATTTACAAGCACGTATATTAGCGATGCCTGCGGTTCTTGCTAGCCTACGCTGATGAGAAAGGTCTTATAAACTGGGATTTTGGAGCTGTTGATGGCTCTTTTTCCCCGCTTGATGGGAGGGGGTGAGGAAATTGCTTATGGTAGCAAGGGTAAAGGTGTTCTTATTCACACACGTAACTGTTGGCAATGGAATGCCGCTAGCTAATTCCACCACTGCCGCCAATGGTAACGAGAGAGAACAAGTATTACCTCTACTTGATAATTTAAACTGAAAACTTTGAAACGGGGTAGACCACGTAAAAAACTTAAGGTACTGACTACTGATAAAGGTTACGATTCACTCGTAAAAACGTGCTGCCAAAGTTAAGCGAGGCATTCGACCCCAAATACCAAAACGGGTTTGGAAAACCAAGAAAAATAGAGGTAGACCTCTTAAAATCTCTGTTCCCAGATATCAGCAGGAACGTTGTTTTGCTTGGTACCAACGTAAATATCGTCGCCTAGTTGTACGCCCGTGAACGTAAAAAAGTATATTTTGATGCATTCATCGACCTTGCTACTATTCATATCTGGATTCAAAGAATTTTATTAGTGGGATAGGTTCACAAATGATTTAGGATTGCTATAGTATGTCATATCATGTCCGCTTGATTACTTATTAAACCCGAAGAACCCCACCCCGCCAAAGCTACGCTTTGTCTCCCCTCCCCGCTTGCGGGGAGGGGATTAAGGGGTGGGGTGCAATGACTATGACTGTGGAAATCATAACTAATTATACGGACATGATATCAAGCTCCTTTTGAGGGTTTGTAGTAAGCACTTTAGTGATTACAAAATGAAAATAAGGACTAAAGTCCTTACTACGAACTTGCCTACTCTAGAACTAATTTACACCCCGCAGCTTGCGAGTATTGTCAACTAAACTCTGAGCAAATTGGTCAAATCTTTGCGAAAGCTTCTCATCTACTAGCTTGCCTTCAGGACTGAAAGCACCCCAAGCTTGTCCGATCGCAATTTGTTCTGGAATCACCCAACCATGCACCCAACGAATAATTAGCCGTAGGTCATTTAAAGCATTACTATTAGACTGACCCCCTAATACGCTGATTAGTCCTGTCACTTTATCAGACAGTTGGTCAAAGCTCATCAAATCTAGAGCATTTTTCAGGACACCACTAACCCCACCATGATATTCAGGTGTCGCTAAAATTAATCCATCGGCGCGGCTGACTGTATCTTGCAAGCGCTGAACATCTGGGTACTCTGGATACTCCTTGGCACCAGTGCAAAACGGTAACTGCAACTGTCTTAAATCAAGAATTTCTACCTCTGCTCCGAGGGCTTCTATCCTTTGCACTGCTAAAAGTAAAGCAAGCTGGGTATAGGAGTTGGGTCTTAAACTACCACCAATGCCAACAATTCTCACCATAATTAATTAACCCACAAACTATTAACTAGCTACTATTACTAGATTTAGGAAAAAACGGAATCGTTATGACTATGTTTATCTTAGCGATTTGTGTCAGAATGTGTCAAATTAATATCTACTGGGGACTGGGGAAGATGAGGAGCAGGGGGAGCATGGGAGACAAGTCCTCTTCCCAATGCCCAATGCCCAGTCTTAACAGCTACATAAATCTAGATAATGATCTTGGTTGCTCAACTTCATGCGATCGCCGGAAGAAACTTGGGAATGGTTTTGTGTGGAAGTTAGACTAGATAAGAAAAGTGTAATTTCCAGTTATTACAATTTTTGGTAGAAGAATAGGCATAAAACCATAGCTCAACTTGTGCCAGCAGACAAAGGGTAATTATTATGACAAATTTGGGAAAAAAACCATTGATAAAAAGACAGTCGCCAAAGCGTGGTGCTTGGGTTGGTGCGATTGCAGCTAGTTTGATTATGTTACCAGGAATTTTCGGGAGTACTCCCGTCTTGGCACAAAAGGCAGAAAGCACCTCTTTAAATTATGGCGACTTGATCAAGAAAGCGAAGGCGGGAGAAATCCAAAAAGTAGAGCTTGACGAAACTGAACAGCTAGCAAAGGTTTATCTCAAAGGGCAAAAAGCTGATACACCACCGCAACAGGTGAGACTTCTGGCACAAAACACAGAGTTAATTAACATCCTCAAAGATAAGAATGTTGATTTTGGCGAAGTTTCTTCTGCTAACAGTCGAGCTGCTGTTGGACTGTTGATCAATCTCATGTGGATTTTGCCACTGGTGGCTTTAATGCTATTGTTCCTGCGTCGCTCTACTAATGCTTCTAGCCAAGCGATGAATTTCGGTAAATCCAAAGCTCGCTTCCAAATGGAGGCAAAAACTGGAGTAAAATTTGAAGATGTAGCCGGGGTTGAAGAAGCTAAAGAAGACCTCGAAGAAGTTGTTACTTTCCTGAAACAGCCAGAAAGATTTACTGCTGTAGGCGCACGTATTCCCAAAGGAGTGCTGTTAATTGGCCCTCCGGGTACTGGTAAAACTTTACTAGCAAAAGCGATCGCAGGTGAAGCAGGTGTACCATTCTTCAGTATTTCCGGTTCAGAATTCGTAGAAATGTTCGTCGGTGTGGGTGCATCTCGCGTGCGCGACCTCTTCAAGAAAGCCAAAGAGAATGCCCCTTGTCTAATATTTATCGATGAAATTGATGCAGTAGGTAGACAACGGGGTGCTGGTATCGGTGGTGGTAACGACGAGCGCGAACAAACCCTCAATCAACTGCTCACTGAAATGGATGGTTTTGAAGGTAACACAGGCATTATTATTATTGCTGCCACTAACCGCCCAGATGTTCTAGATGCAGCGCTGCTCAGACCAGGACGCTTTGACAGACAAGTGATGGTGGATGCACCGGATCTCAAAGGACGACTGGAAATTTTGAAAGTCCACGCGCGGAACAAAAAAATTGATCCTAGCGTATCATTAGAAGCGATCGCTCGTCGCACTCCTGGTTTTACTGGCGCAGACTTAGCCAACTTACTCAACGAAGCTGCCATTCTCACTGCTAGGAGGCGCAAAGAAGCTGTCACCCTTTTAGAAATTGATGCTGCTGTCGATAGAGTCGTTGCAGGTATGGAAGGAACCGCCTTAGTAGACAGCAAGAGCAAGCGCTTGATTGCCTATCATGAAGTTGGACATGCTTTAGTTGGTACATTCCTCAAAGACCATGACCCTGTACAAAAAGTTACACTCATCCCACGGGGACAAGCACTGGGATTAACTTGGTTTACTCCCAACGAAGAACAGGGGTTAATTTCCCGTTCCCAACTCAAAGCCAGGATTACTGCTACTTTGGGTGGTCGCGCCGCCGAGGAAATTGTTTTTGGTAAGCCAGAAGTGACCACGGGTGCAGGTAATGACCTGCAACAAGTTACAGGAATGGCGCGGCAGATGGTGACACGCTTCGGGATGTCAGAATTAGGCCCATTGTCACTAGAAAATCAGAGTGGAGAGGTATTTTTGGGACGTGACTGGATGAATAAATCAGACTATTCTGAGGAAATTGCCGCCAAAATTGATTCACAGGTGCGCGAAATTGTTAACAAGTCCTACATTAGAGCAATAGAACTGTTGCAGGAAAATCGCATAGTTTTGGAACGTTTAGTAGATTTGTTAATAGAACAGGAAACAATTGAAGGCGATTTATTCCGCAAAATTGTTGCTGACAATACCCAGGTAGCCGATGCACAAGTAGCTGTACCTCATTAGGGAATAATTGACATTCCCTAGTACTGGCAGAAGTTTGCCTATCTTTAACAAGAGGAGTTACGCTGTGCTGTACTAGTGAAAATCCAAAGATTCAGATTCCCGACTTTTTGAAAAAGTCGGGAATTTTATGTGAAAAATAATTTTTTATAGCGTAGATGCAAAGCGGCTTGCCACAGGTTACCGCAGAGGCGCAGAGAACGCAGAGAGAATTTTACAAATTTGGTATTATGTGTCATTCCGCAAAACTCTAAATGGCTGATTCCTACTTTCCCATATACGAATGTCCAAGTAGAGTTGTGTCTGGTGAAAATAAATTTCTTCATAAGCAAGTCGCAAACTACGCTCAAGACTGTTCGCTTCAACATCAGCAGCTTTGTTAGAGCCAAATGCTTTACTGGAGTTTAGACTAAAAGCGATATGAGAGAACGCAAATCAAATGGAATTAGAGATTAAAAATATTATCTTGTCAGCCTCAAAGTATCCGCGACCTTTAATAATTATGTAGTATATCTGCCCCA
>NZ_JAIVFS010000197.1 GCF_020829645.1 Nostoc mirabile CHAB5784
CATTTTGCACTTAGCTTGTATAGCAGCTAAAAGATTTTCATCAAGCCGAAAATTTACAAGCTACAAGAGTGTTTGGCTTGCGCCGATGCCGTTATCGAGGCTTTGAAAAAACTAGACTACAACATATCATCACGGCTGCTGCCATGAATTTGGTTAGGGTTTGGCAGTGGTGGACTCAAGCTAATAACTTAGCTTTGTTTGCTCTGGAATATGCTCTATTTCAGTTATGGGAATCCTGGGGGATCAAACCAGATGCAGTGATGGGGCATAGCGTCGGTGAATATGCTGCTGCTTGTATTGCCGGGATATTTAGTTTAGAAGATGGTCTAAAGTTAATTGCCGAACGCGCTTGTCTGATGCAGGCGTTGCCCCAAGATGGTGAAATGGTGGCGGTGTTTGCGTCGGAAGCTTTAGTAACCTCGATTATTCAACCTTATGCCCAAGTGGCGATTGCTGCTATTAATGGCCACTAAAAATATAGTAATTTCTGGCGATCGCCACGTTATAGAAACAGTTACCAACATTCTGCGGACACAAGGAATCACGACGAAAAAATTACAAGTTTCTCATGCTTTCCACTCTCCCTTAATGAAACTTTCTTGATCTCGGCATGGATTCTCTGATGGCGGTGGAGTTGAAAAACCGTTTGGAAAGCACTCTGAGTTGTTCTCTACCTGCAACTTTAGTTTTTGACTATCCCACAATCGAAGCGCTTGTCGATTATCTACTTAAAGATGCGATCGCATCTTTAATTTCTGATGAATCTGCTGTGGAATCACAAGAAACCAACCATGAGGAGCAAGTTGTAAAGAATTAACTTATCTCCGGTTGAATTTCTAACTATTAAGTAAGTGGGCGAGAAATTTTTAAGTATGTAACGAAATGTAAATTCGGCATTTCACCGTTTTTACAAAACTAAACATACATTGGTTTTATCTTGCCTACCTACTTATCAAATTAGTTAAAGAGAGCTACACAATCAAGAAATCAGCACTTGTAATAATATTGACTTGTACTCCACTCAAGATCATTAAAGGCTCATTACTGCTGGTAATATTAATCAAAGTATCATTTACACTACCACCAGTACCTTGATAGATTGTTAAATCGGCAAATGTCAGACCACCCAAAAGTCCAATAGAATCTTCCCCATCAGTAAAGTCAACAATGGTATCAATCCCCGATCCAGGTGTAAAGGAGAATGTGTCTTTGCCACTGCCACCAATCAGAGTATCCCAACCAAATCCGCCTACAAGAGTGTCATTGCCAGTACCACCTCGGAGTATGTCATCACCACTCAACCCCCACAGATAGTCATTGCCACCCTGACCGTTAATAACATCATTAGATTTGTCAAAGCCACTAGTATTATTATTAAGATCGTTCAGGAATGTTACCGAGTTACGACTGTAAACACTACTCCTTTGTTCGTTGGCATTCAAGACATCAAAGCTGTCTTGAAACCCCGTCTGCCCGTTAAACAAAATATTCCCAATATCCACCGATGCACCTGTGGCTTTGCGAAGGTTATCTAGGTTTTGTAAGGCAAAATTTTGCAAGACGACTCCAGTATTCTCAACCCCCTCAAAGGTTATGAGCAAGTCATCTTCATTCTGAGTTAAAAGCAGATTTCTGGCAGTCAGCCCATTACCCTCAAATTTTAGAGTATCGATTTCCGCAGATACGCCTGAAGATGGACGAGATCCTGTTCCTACACCACCGAAGTTAGTAATGGTATCGATGCCGTCACCGAGTTTAACTTTAAACAGGTCTATATTCCCACCACCCGTAAGGAGGTCGTTTCCTTTTCCACTAATAATGTTTTCACTGTTTTTCCCACCCGTAAGGATGTTGTTACTATCATCTCCAACCAGAAAAACACCATCTTTTCCTTTGGGTCGAGCGTCATTGTCTACAATTGTCAGAGTAGCCGTATTCTGCAACAGCCCAATGATTGTACCGCCAGTAGCATCGCTTAAGGTGAGGTTGATAGTTTTATTAGCTTCGATTGAATTATCATCAATAATCGGAATATTTACAACTTTAACTCTTTCTCTGTCAGCAAAGTTAACCTTTATCTGCTGAGAACCGTTATAATCTTCGAGATATTTAGCAGTACCATCTTTCAAAGTGATAGTAGCGCCAACTGCCCCTGTATCATCTAATGGGCGGATCAAAGTTACTGCTGCTATGGGAGAACCATCTTCATTGACGCTGTATTCAGTGCCAGCAAAAATTATTGAGTCTAGGGGTACTGATGCATTGTCCTTAAAGGCTTGCACGATTTTATCAAGTCCTTCATCTGTAAATAGCGGAAAAGCCGCAGATATGTCTGTCCCTGAACGACTCGTATCCTCAATCAGTTTGTCAAGCCCGGAGGGAATACCTTGGATAATCATTCTCGCTGGCTTATCTTCAATATTGCGATAGGCGTGGGTTTGCCCTTTGGGCACATTCACAAAAGTTCCAGGAGTTGCAGTAATAACTTGATCATTCAACTGAAACTTTACAGTCCCCTCGACAATGTAAAATCCTTCATCTTGTTGAAGGTGGATATGCGGTGTAGTCCCGACATTTGATGGAACGTAAGCATCAAATAGATCGTATTTACCACCAGTATCTTCGCCAGTTGAGATAAATTTAACCAAGTCTCCAACCACCCACAATGACTTATTCGATTTATTGGCTGGTGTCTGTTGAAAGCTATTATATTCCGTCATTGTTGTTCTCCTTTCAAGCTGATATTGATGGTGAGCTAGTTTTGGATTGATGTTACAAGTGCAGACATAGGCTTTTTTGCCTGGACATTCTCTGTTTAGTCAAGTTTTGAGCATCTATGTCTGCGAATAAATGTGGATTTCTTAATCTGGAACTTGACTTACGAAATTCAAGTTTGCTAGGGAATAGTTACGGATGGTACTTATTTATCGCGCTTTTCTTTGACATTTATGCAAAAAGTCTGATAAAACACTTTAAAATCTGGATCGCAGCAATATTGCAGTAATTGCGATCGCTATTAAGTTTCACTCTACATTTTTTAGAGTTGCGATCGCCCAGAAAACTTCAAGAGGTGTAGATTCCACTCTTTTTGTTCCCATCCAAACTTGTTTGGATGGGATTGTTTATATCAAACTGATGCTAAGAAATTACCTCGTTGCTGCTAGCCCATTTTGGTTTGCCCAACGTTTAATAGAATCTCTCAAGGACGGAACGTCAGCGAATAAACGACGTTGTAAAGTAGTATCAGCTACATATTTACCTGAAGAAACATATTCCATAGCCTTATCAGTACCCCGAAACATAGGATTAATAACTGCCATAAACTTAAACAAGATTGTTTTGACCAAAGGTGGAATTGTTTGCAATTGTACTTTCTGTCCAGTTATTTCTGAGAGCAAATTAGCAATCTCTCTAAGATTAGTTGGCTGTTCAGTGCCCAAATCGATGCGATGTCCTACAGCTTCAGGTGTCTCAATTGCTAAGACAAGATACCGGGCCACATCATCTGAGTGAATTGTCGATGCTGGCGCGTCTGCATCAGCCATAGCTCGAAATTTACCATTTTTGATATCTTTGAGGCTAAAACCCAATAGTGTATCAACGAATCCACCTGGTCGTAACGATACAAAAGGAACTCCAGATTTCTCAATATAATCCTCAGTCACAGATTTCTGATAAAAGTGAGGTACAGATTTTGCCTTTTCTGCCGTTAAAATACTTGTAAAAACGAACAATTTAATTTGCATTTGCTTGGCTGCATCAACCAGATTGCGATTTCCCTTGTCGTCAGTGTTTTCTAAAGAGTCTGCTTTCTTTCTATGTGAGTAACCGTTAGCCGTTGTAATTACAACATCAATGTCACGCATTGCAGGCAAAAGTGTCTCATACTCGGTTATGTCGCCCCGAACTATTTCCACACCTTGAGCCTGCAAGTGAGAAGCTTCAGTTCCAAGGCGAACCAAAGCACGGACTCTATGACCTTTTTGCAGCAGTTCTTTAACCACTTTGCCGCCAAGTAAACCAGTTGCACCAATTACGAGAACCTTACGCTGAAGCATTATCTCAACTCCTTAACTATAAACATTTTCTTTGACTTTCCAGACTTCATTAAAGTTCTATTTTTTTGTCTAGTTTTCCGTACTAAATTTGTAGCAATATAAGCACTAAAGCCTAAAATTCCCAATGTAGAAGTTGGTTCTGGGACAGCGATAGAAGAAACTGGTAAACCAGGATAGGTAGCGGTGAATTTTCTCAGAGTACTTTCCTCAGATTCCCCACCTCTATTACGAACTTCTTGACTTAATCCTTTGATATAGTTTGTCCAACCCATTTCAGGAGGCCCCCCGAAATCACCACCAATATCTCCAAATACATTAGTCAACTGTGTGACAGAGTTAGTATAAAATGTCAGCGTACCATCTGGGTTTTCTTTAAACCCAAATTTTCTTGAGCCGTTAACTGGATGTTTACCCGTTACGCCACTGGTAATAGTTGATAAGGTAAAATGATCGTCGGTCAAATCTGTAAGCATCACAGAAACATCATCTTCGTAATTAGGAATACCCAGTGCTGCAAAAAGGCCTAATTTTATATCATAAATATTGCCTACTTGTGGGGGTGTGGAGGTGTTCCTGGGAATTAGCTTATTGAGCGTATCATCACCGCTAGAGAGATAATCATCAAAAGATTGATAATTTATTGCCCCATTTGGGTCTTTAGCTATTTCTAAGAGAAAATCTGTAGGCGTTAGCCCTTGGGGCATTCTGTCAACCAAAACAGAAATCTCGTCATAAAAAACTTTTTTATTCCTAGTAAGTAACTGCAAGTTGCCGTTATCTGCTCGAAGGGCTGCCTTAACTGTGAGATTTTGAGACCAAGGTTCTGTAAACAATTCCAGATGGGTTTTCAGTGGATCGTAAGGCTCTGATTGCAAACTGAATTCACTAGCAAGAGCCGGACTACTAAAAGAAATCACAGGAGTAGTTAAGCCCAAGGTAAATAAAAGTGGTATAAACCCTAATAATTTGTGTCTGTAACGCAGTTTCATAATTTATTACTTCAAAAATTTTAAGTTACAAAATACTAGGAAACTGGCATAGCAATGAAGAAATAATTTCCCAAAAAAAATATTTTTTTTGCTGCTGAAAATATATGCGATCGCTAAAGTCAGTTTCCCAGGTTTTATTTTCAAATCTCAATGTTGGGAATTTCCAAGAACCTATCGTAGAGAACGACTAACTTGGAATTTCTTGAGAGTTTTTAAACGTGAACAAAATAGCTATCACTCAGATTTAAACCTGTGACTCCTTGGACAGTAGCAATCAATTCCAGAGGCTGATTTGCTCTTTGTAAGAATATATCTGTGGATGCTACACCTGAAGGAGAGCTAGAACCTGTAGCTAAAACATAATTAGCATCCGTTACACTTTGCAATTGGATGAAATCTTCACTGGTTTTGAAGTCAGTAACGATCGCAGCATCATAAACATCAGAACTGCCACCATCATAAAATACATGACCGTTATTCCCCAGAATAAATGTATCTCTGCCTTGATTGCCCGTGAGCGTATCAACCTCACCACGACCAAACCCAAATAATGGATCAAATGGGTCAACACCAACAATCACATCATCTCCAGCTTCACCAGAGAGGAAATCGTTCCCGGATGCACCAACTAGTAAGTCTGCTCCTGCTCCACCGACGATAATATCATTGCCAGTACCACTATAGAGGTTGTCTTTGCCATCTGCACCATTGAGGAAGTCATCACCATCTCCACCATTGATGATGTCATTCCCGACATCACCATCAAGTATGTCGTTACCTTCCTGACCTAATATCCGGTCATTGCCTGCACCACCTAAAATTCTATCCTTGCCTAAACCACTATAAATAGTATCGTTACCATCTCCGCCATTGAGGTCGTCATTACCATCTTCACCATTGATTTGGTCATTGCCGATTTCTCCGAAAATGCGGTCATTGCCATCACCACCTAAAATAATATCGTCCCCGACTCCCCCAAAAAGGTCATCAGTTCCAGAACCACCATCCAGGAAGTCATCGCCCTCGTCACCTAATAATTGGTCAAGACCATCGCCACCCGAAATGATGTCATTCCCAAAGCCTGCCGCGATAATGTCATTGCCAGTTCCACCTGAGACAACATCATCTCCAGAAGTAGAAACAATCAAATCATTTCCTGGCCCAGCATAGATAGAATCGTTGCCGTCGCGGCTGTTGATCAAATCGTTGCCGTCTAAACCATAAATGTCATCGTCACCCGTAGTGCCACCGATAACATCATTACCATTTGTGCCAACAATTAACCCGGCATCGGCGGAAACATAAACGAAGTAACTATCGTTCAAATTTAGATTTTTCACGCTTTGCACGCTAGCAATTAGTTCTAGCGGCTGATTTGGCCGACTGATGAGTATGTCTGTGGTGTATTCATTTCCCGCAGTCGAGTTAGGGCCAGGAGCTACCACATAAGTGCTACCATCTGTCAACTTTTTCAATTGAATGAAATCCTCATCAGGGTTGAAGTCAACAATTAAACCAGCGTCAGAAACGTCAGAGCCACCTTTATTGTCATAGTAGGATTCAGCAACATCCCCAAGTACAAAAGTATCATGCCCTGAACCGCCGACCATCTCATCTCTTTCAATACCGTCCAGCCCAGGTATGCGGATAAATGGATTACTGCCAATAATTACATCATCTCCAGAACCACCATTTACATAGTCGTTACCGACCGAACCAACAACTATGTCGTTACCTTCTCCACCAAAAACTCGATCGTCGTCAAAACCACCCAAGACGCGATCGTTCCCTAAACCACCATCTATATAGTCCTCTCCGGCGACACCAGAAATGTCGTCATCACCTTCCCCGCCAAAGAGTCGGTCGTTGCCATTATCACCCAAAATTTTGTCATTCTCAAGACCGCCCAAGATGAAATCGTTGCCAGTACCACCCGAAATGTCGTCAATCCCGTCTTTACCATTGATAAAATCGTCGCCATCTTCACCAAGTATCAGGTCATTGCCGTTAGCACCCGTAAGTTCGTCATTCCCAGCACCACCTAAAATGAATTGGTTGCCTCCTGTGGCCACAACAGTATCACTTCCAGGTCCCGCAATCACTAGTTTATTTCCAGTACCACTAACGATAAAGTCATCACCTTCACGCCCCGAGATGAGATCGTCGCCTGTCAAACCAAAAATTTGATCGTTGCCTGCACTACCGACAAGTATATTGTCTTCAGATGTGCCAAAGAGTTGACCTGGTGCAGTTAAGGTCTTAGGAAAGTAGGAATTAGTAGAAGTTGGAGTTTGGATTACCTGCTCATTTGAGAGAGTTTGCAGCTGTGAGGTTAATTGTGAAACTTTTGTGTTCAGTGGTTGATTAATAGTAGTTAACTCCCCAGCAAGTAAATCTGAAGCTTGAACTTGTTTTTGTTTCTTATCTTTAGACATTTGAGTTCTCCTGATTATGCTTGCAAATTATGTAGGCGAATTTTTGAGTCTTCCACTAATAGAAGCTGTGGAATTGTTGATTCATTCACAGGAGTTCCTAAAGGAAACTCCTGTGGGGTGATTTTGAGATTAATTGCTTAGGACTTACGCAAAATATCTCTCAAACTCTTATTTCTCCGTGTCCTCTGCGCCGAATGGCACTAAGAAAAGCTCTAAGCTATACGGAATAAGGGCTACAGCTTTGAAAGTTATTGAACAGTCGAGGAGGGGTCAGGCGGTCGTCCTTGATGCAGTGTCATGGAAGCGATCGCCACAA
>NZ_JAIVFS010000198.1 GCF_020829645.1 Nostoc mirabile CHAB5784
CCCACGTTGCTTCCTGGAATTAAGTTTTGAGGTTTTTGGACTCTATTTATAACTTTGAAGTATATGTTGTTCTAGTGCGGAGTGAAGCGTATCGTGTCCGTTTGGTCAAAATATGGTTCAAATCACATTTACTATCCAGATACTGCTTTACCATGCCAGCAAACTTTTCTGGACTTAGAGTGTAATTTTGTTCGCTGAAATCCAGCAAGCGGTTAGCCGCTTCTGCACTCATACCCGTGCTAGTTTGTAAAGCACTAGCGATCGCATCTTGATGAAAACCCCAAGCATCTCGGTTTTCCTTCCATTCCAAGCCACTCTCTGCCAAGAAAGCTTGTTGAAAAGCTGCATATTTACCTTGGCGATCTAGTTGACGTTCAAACTCAGCAATGGGAAGAACTGTCCCAAAGTACCCCAAATGCTCGTCAAATACCTTTTGAAAGACTTTGGTAATGCTTTCTTTATGATTTTTATTATTGGCATCAGCTTTGGAGTCAATATTGAATAAAATCACATCGCAAGAATTATGTGCCGCCTGTGCTAACAAGGCTTGCAACATCGGATCGGGTATGCGTTTTTCATCAAAATAATCCAAAGCGCGGCTAGTTTCCAATTGATGATTAGCCAATAGGTATGACAGAATCTTCAAAAAGTGAGATTTCCCTGAACCAAAAAATCCAGAAATCCATACGCCCATCTTATCCGTAGGATTGCTTAGACCATTAGTGTAGCGTTCAAAAAATGTCCGAAAGTGCCTATCTAGTTCGTTGGTAACGACATACTCTTCCAATTCTTGACGAATATTCTCGTCGTCCTTCTGCCCAACTTTAATAACGCCATTGATATTACGGTAAATGTCCTTTTGGAAGAGTTCGGCGATATTCATAGGTGGTGCTGTTGGTGGGGAATCAGAGGGAAAGCCCGATAGTAGTTGTCATCCTTAAAGGTGTCGAATAGGCGTAGTTCGTGCCCATCGTAAGAACCAGGGAAAAACATCACTAGAGGGATTTTGTCAAGTACTGGGTGCAGGTTGTTGAGGATACTGTGCGATCGTAAAAGGGGCCAGCTAGCACCAACTCCAGTCATGATTACAAGCTGTTCATTACCCCTAAGTTTTTTTTGGATGTAGGCAATAACTTGGTCAGGTCGGACAAGGGGCGCAACGGTTTTAGCCAAGGCAGCATTTCCTTTAGTTGCTTCTAACTCAAGAGCTTTTTTGAGTACCCCTCTTTCTGACAATATGTCGAGGATAGTTCTATAAAGGTCAATTTCCAGCAAAATAAGCTGGGTGGGCGGACTCATCAATTGCCGCTTTAGGCGTTCGACATATTTCTGTACCAGTGGTTCATATTCAGCGTCATAATCAAAAATATAAAAGCCAATTTCGTTTCCAATACCGCGATTACTCAATAAACGTGCATCTTGCAGTTTTGGTAATAGTGCATCAAGGCGCTGATTAATACTCAATGTGGGCATTAATTTTGCCTTCGATCACTGTGTTTTTTCGATTTTGAACAATAAGAAGGTAACTTTTTTAATAAAAATGTCAACATTACCCCACAGATGGCTTTGCTGCCTTGAAGTGGTTAGTTATATACATAGCAATACAGCTTCCTTGATGACTTTTATCAAGGATAATCGAAAGTTAGATAAATGGCACAGTAGATTTACTGATTAAACAGGCAATTATCAAGCTGTATTTGAGCTTTTAGATACACTTAACTCTTTTTTATAAACCTGGGTAAAGAATTATAGTGCTTAATGATTCCTACAATACAAAGGAAGCAGTATTTTGCCAGTAACTCCTGACTATCTAATCACAGGCAGCATCCGCGATTGTAAGCAAATGCCTTGGCAGACCACAGAACATGGTTGCTGGTGATGGTGTGTTGATAAGGTAAATCTGGGAATCAAGGAAGTAGCGTAGGCGCAGCCCGTCGTAGACATCGCTCTTACGGGACGTAATCCATCGTCTCCCCAATTGATTCTCTCTCTTATTGCCGAAAGCCGTTTTAATGTGGGCTATTGGAGTGATAGGGTGGGGTGTTGGTGGAAAATCTGGCGTGGAGATTTAGTTTGGTACCTTTTGTGTTAGAAAAGCCCCTGCGAAGGGAAGACTTAAAACAAGACCCTGTGTCTAAAAAATGTGATTGTTAATCTGATAATAAGTCTGTTAAATCCCTACCATATATATAATAAGGATTTTGGTATTCTTCTGGAATATTATTAATTAACTCACTATTTTCTTGAAGATATTTACTATTACTCTCTTGAAGCCTTTTAAGTTTTTGATGTATGGGTGAAGATGTATCTTTTTTACCGCTATTAATATAGTTTAAAATATCTTCCCTTAACTTATTCAATCTATTATGAGTAGCTAAAGGATTATCTGAAGATAGAGTATAAGCTGTTCTATAGTCATGCCCAGCCTCTCTCAATCTCTTCCATTCTTCGCATCTGGACTTTTGATTTAATGGTTCCATTGGATTAAATCTATCGCTGTAATTGCCAGTATATTTAAATTAGTTTAATTATTATATATTACCTACCTAGGATAATCCCTTATTTTGCTACAGCAGACATTGAGACATACATCGAGCGCATAACAGCATTCGAGAGCATGAAACCACCGATGCGATGCCTGCGGCGGGTGGGTACGCCATCGCCCCCCAACCATGACCAACATCCACAACCTCGGCATAACCCATACTGAATATGCCCAGCTACTAGCCCAAGGCTACGACCCCAACAAGCGAACACCAGTTGATAGAGCTTGGCGAGAGCATAGACGAAGCAAGGAAGCTAGCGCGAGTAGTAGGGTTGACCAAAGACAAACCACCGGAGACAGACGAGGAGTGGCAAGAGTTCATAGTAGTGTGGGAGGATACTTGCGATGGTTCCTGTTGGAAAATGAGCGCTCACCCTCATTCTTAAAGAAATCCCAAGTGATCGCGCTTCGCTAGAATCTTTGCTGTTCCTGGCTTAATTCAGTCTAGCTTAATATTGCTGCTAGCCATATCACTCATAAGCTGTTAATTATTATGTATTTCTACTGTCTACTTAACAAAATAAAACGATTTGTTTTATGCTCTACTCATAGTTCTTGTTTTAAAATTATCTCAGCTTTATACTTTAGAGATTGTTCAATTACTTCATCACAGTTTTAAATTTGATAGCAGTTTCTTGATAGCCTCTTGAATCTAATTTCATTAAATCTATCGTGGTAACGACAGGTTAAATGATTGATATTAGAGAAGTAGTTTACAAGAAGGTTTATTTAACCTGTGAATAAGAAATGGGCTACTAAACGACTCACAATTAATCTGGCATCCAGGGAAGCAGAAAGATTAGAAAAATACTGCTCAATCACAGGACGACCAGCAACCGATGTGATTCGAGAGTTGATTCGTTCTTTGACTGTTGAAGAAACACTTAATGCAGATTGCAAACAATAACTAGGCTTGGATATTAAGTAAGCATCTAATGAACAGTAATACAAATATGAGAAGTAATCAACCTCTTTCTGAAATTACAGGAAAACCTGCTCAGGTGTGGGGTAATATCTTAATTCCTGCTAAAGGGCAAATGACCGTCAAGGTAACTGGTGATACTCTTCAAGCTACGGTTAAAACCTACTTAGAGAAGAGAGACACTTGGATACGGATTCAAAATATTGATTCAGTTGAGACTCAAGAAACACCTATTTATGCACTGCTAGGTTCTGGAGCTTCTTGCATCTTTTTCGCTCTAGGTTTACTAGCTCACTCTTTTTTAGGCGGCTTAATTATCATTGGTTTAGGTGTTGCTCTAATCGTATATGCCATTATCAATAAAAATCGGTATTTGGCAATTCATAGCCACCGCAACTCGATGATCATCTTTATGAATAAGCCACCGGAAGTATATCAGCAGTTTGCTATGGGTGCGCTGCCATTATCTCGTAAGTTAAATACGCCCAGCAGTATGCAGACAAAACCTGCTCAAAATTCCGTTCAAATTAATTGAGAAACTGGTTATGAAAACTCTGCAACAGTCATCAAAATTAAGAGCAGCATTCCAAGAGAAAATTACTGTTAAAAAATCTGCTATACATCAAGAAATTCACCAAGCTCTAGGGGATAGTGCATTAGGTGGATTAGCTTCATTCATGTATGAGTTTAAACAAGCTAAAAATCAACTTAAAGGCAGTATGGGTGAATGGGGAGTATCAGCCATATTTCAGTGCTTCCCAGACACTTGGGTAATGTTCAATAATGCTCTAATTCCTACTAACAACTCCGGTGGGTTAACCGAGATAGACCACTTAATTATCGGTACAAAAGGCATTTTCTTATTAGAAATCAAAACTTGGAAGGGTTCATTTACAGCATACAATGATAAATGGAAACGTCGAGAAGGCAATAATTGGGTAGCAATAACTAACAGTCCAACGTCTCAAAGTGCTTACCATCAACAGATGTTTGCCCAATGGATAGTTTGTGTAGTTCCTGCTCTCCCTAATAGTTGCGTTTATGCTCCTGTGGTCTTCCCTATCGCTAAATGGTTGGCAGTTAACAATTGCTCGGTACAAGTTTTTCAAGGTGTACCTGCACTACTGCAAGCAATGGCTAGCTGTCCTGAGTGCTTGACAGAGCAGCAAATACAGACGATCGCCTCTGCTGTGGCTAATTATCAGATTCCCGAAAATACGACCCCAACGCCTAAGCCAATTCCCAAGCCAAAACTCCTTAAACGTCAGAATTCTAGCAGTTGAGTGTTGCTAATTTATTTTTAAGTAAAACCTGAATAGGCTTATTTACCAGTCAGAATAAACAGCATATTACAAGCAATGTTTGTAGCTGTAAAACGGGAATACTAAAAATAGAACAAAATGGCTTATATAATGCTGATTGCTGTATCAATAAAAATTTACTTAAATTGTTAATAAAACAGCTAAACTAACTTCATAGTTCGTTCAGTTTTTACTTTAACGCATCCCAAACTATAAACCGCTTGCTATTTCTTTAGATAGTTTCCTTATAAAGCTTACAAGCTATCCTGATATAGTTCTGAGGTACGGGGCAAAAAGCTGAACTAAATACAAAATCTTAAAATGAAAAATTACTCGAATATGGATTTCATTAACCAAGCACAAAGTTTTGTATATACGCTTAAAGATAAAGCTCAAGAAGCAACTACTAATACAGCAAACGGGATACAAGAGGTTGTTGATGGAATCAAAAATACTACTATAGAAATTACCACCTCAAGTATTAATGCAATTAATGATTTACCTGCAACAGCACAGCAGGGTTTTCAAGCTGTACAAAATGTGGGTAAAGCATTAGAAGGCACTGCTATTGGTGTGACAACTTCGAGTGTAGCTATAGCTGAGGCTTTGCAAAACTTGCCTAAGACAGCTGCGGAACTAGCTCTAGAGATGCCCAAGATTGCATATAGATTGAGGTATCGTGCTGGTCTAAGAACTGGAGATTTACCTCGCTCTGATACAGATGTCATGAAGCTGTTTGAGAAAATTCCAGGCACATCAAAGCTTGGAGGAAATGAAAGGACTATCCGTGAATTCTTGAGCGATAAGCATGGTAGCCATATCATTCCACGTTCTCAAGGTGGCTCAAACGGTGCTGACAACATTGTATGGGAAGTGGGTGTTGATAATCTGCGTCGCGGAGCCGAAGTAATGACTGTTGGGGAGCAGTTTTATATTCGGGTTTACAATGCCGTAGATTCTATTATCTGCAATTCTGGAACAATTGCTAGGCTAGGGATCACTGCTACAGGAACTGCTATTCTCACACAAGTTATAGTCACAGCGATTTCATATTCCCTGGATCTTTATCGGGGCGATATTACTGTAGAAGAATATAAAAACTTAGTTTTAGAAGCGGCAAAGGCAGCAGGCATTGCAACACCCATTGTTTTCCTGATTTTAGTGGCTGTATTGGCGTTATTTCCAGAATTTACAGTTATATTGTCAGCACCAGTGGTTGTTGCAGGATTCAATTCATTATTTGGCATAAGCATTGCTATGCCAATCATCCAATCGCTGCTCCGTCATGTCCAAGCTGGTGGTTTTGGCGCGGAAACTGCTGAGGCTTACAGAAATGCGCTTGGTGGTTCTACACCTGCTTGAAATATGCGATCAACTTTACCATGAGTGCTGGCTTCATCTTCAAGGCTACTCTTGTTTGAGCTGACTACACACATCAACCTTTAATGCGATCGCGGCAGGTGTTTTTAGAAGCCACATTGAATTTTGAACAGATTTACTGATAAAGATTGTTTGAAATTAGCTTTTCAGTACTGGAGCGTAGTCTAATACAGCACGATCCCATTGTGCTGAATTGGCTGCTGCTTCGTATGTAGATTGTAAAAACGTGAGTACCATTGCATCTGGGTCGTTAGCTTGGCGCACTACTTCGTAGGGCAGGATAAATTCTCTCATGTCTGAGCTATAACTCGCTTCTTGTGGCCCAATGGGGTAATCTTTAAATCCTTCAGGTTCTGGGTAAGCATAGGCATAGAATAAAGCTTCTTGTCCGCCACCGCCAAACCAAAAACCACAACTACTGACCTCATGCGAGTAAGCTTCCCGCGTCACCCAATCGGCCATATTCGGTACACCGCCCGGATGTTGTGGAGCGCGTCGCCCAGAAAATCGAGTCACTGCTAGGTCAAAACTGCCCCAGAAAAAATGTACTGGGCTACATTTTCCAGCATAACCAGAACGAAATCGGCTCAAGATGCGCTCGGTTTGAACTAAAATCTGCCAAAACCGTTGAGCATATTCCCTGTCGTAGGCGGTATGTTTCTCATCCTGCTCAAAGGGAATTGGAGCAGCAACTTCTTGGGGCATTGTCCAGATCCGCACTTCAATTGAGATTTCTTTTAAAGCATTGATTACAGCTTGATAGAAGTTAGCAACAGATTGGGGAGCCAGTTCGATGATTCTTGTCGTACCATCACTTGTCTCAATTACGAGTTGATGAAGCACAAAATTAAAGGTAATTTGAAAATTGCGGCTGCCATAGGGAATTGTCGAGGTTGTGAGTCCACAGGGTGTGACATACAAAGTTGAGTGCCACCAATGATTGATTTTAGGAGTTAATGCTAACCGAATTTTGCCAACAATCTGAGTCCATAGATGCAGTGTTTCATAAGTATCCTGCCATGCAGCAACAGGTAACGGAAGCCAGTTATCAGTAGGTGAACGGTGCAGAGTAGTCATGAGCCGTATCTCCATGTAAAAAATTGGCGTGAAATTACGATAAACCAACAAAGGTTTATTACATTGCGCCTCAATAATATGACTATACCAATCTGAGTTAACTTAATTTTCGCCTCTTGAAGATTGAGGGCATAAATGCGTCCGCAATATAATGATAGGCAAAGTACATTATCCACTGACAGTACACCATCAAATAATCTTCCTTAAGAGAAAAATCCAGCGATAGCAACAATCACCATTACTGCTGTTGAATACCTTACGGATTACAGTACATACATTGGGCTGGATTCGCAAATTCCATACCATTAGGAAATATAGCCGTAGCCATTTTAATTAGGACGCAGCTTGCTTGAGAACGATTTCCATAGCATCACGTAAATTATCAGATTTAAGTAATAGCTTGCGAATTCTGCTTTTTAAAGTCGCCCAACACTTTT
>NZ_JAIVFS010000199.1 GCF_020829645.1 Nostoc mirabile CHAB5784
ATAGCTAGAGAAGAGAAATTACCTCTGCTTGCTTCGTTGGGGTTGGAGCAGCGCAAGCACCAATTCAAACTTGAAAGTACTGCTGTAAAATCGGGTACAAAGAAGCAGCGATCGCCTCAAACTTATCGCCATCGGGATAGGGTCTAGCAATTCCCTCCCCGTCTTCGTTCGACCAACTCTGCATGAATGGAGTATATTCAAGTGATAAAATTTCAGTCCGCCACCAGCCCGATAATGCAAGTTGTCCAGTAGACCAAAGCAGCCAAAAATCAACTCTCTTGTTGCGGCAAAAGTCATTTATTGGATTGGAATAGGGGCGATTCTTAGAAGCGAAATTTTCGGTAAAATAACCTTGAAAATCAATTCTTATAAAATCTTTGTTAATTTCTGCTATTAATTTAAAGCGAGTATTAGGGTTATGATTGGCTGCTATTTTGCTAACAGCAAACTCAAATTCTAAAGGTAGTGCCAATGAACTCATCAATAATAATCTTTCTCAAATTACACTTAAAGCATGATATGAGCCAAATTGTCCATAATTTCTTTTAGTCAAGCAGATATTCGTTGCATCACTTGCATCCTAACTGCATTTGCCGCAGCAGTTGCAATGTTTTCCCAGTCGCTATCAATCAGCAGAACTCCAAGCAACTGTCGCAAAATGTCAGAATTTTGGATAAACTCTTCCCCATACAGGTCATTTTGCATCAAAATACCTTCAAGCGTTGGTAATACAGATGCGGATGGCGATTTTAGTCGGGATAACAAAAGCGGTCGCGCAACAACAACCGCAGCTTCTTCTCCTACTCCTAAATTCCACTCTCCCAGGAGATGGCGGATTTCGCGGTTGAGCGAGACACGCAGTTGCGTCATTCTACCCAGCAAACCAGGATTTTTCAATAATGCACTTATAGCTATTGCGGTAAGTACACCCTACTTACCTAAAATTCCCATTGCAGAGCAATAAAGTAAAACCATACTACGGCAAATCCTGTGACGACGACATTAACGCAATTAAGAGTGTTCCAAAAAATAAATGATCCAAAACCTGTCATTGCGAGCGAAACGAAGTTAAGCGTTGCAATCTCAAAGTCTTTGCGATTGCTTCATTACGCTAAAGCGACCTTCGCTTCGGACAATTGGGCATTTTTTTACTTAGAGTACTCTAAATAATTAGATTTATACTTAATAAGTGACAAATATCTTTTGGTAGCAAAATCTAGATTTGTGACCAACGATAAACCAACCGACTACGCTGCCCTTATCCGCGCCGCCAACCAAACTGTTCCAGAACCTCCCGAATGGTTGACCGAATAATTCGTAATTCGTAATTCGTAATTAATAATTAATTCATTAAGGGTACAAGCCCCTTAATTTATTAATGAAAAAAATAAATTTATTCATTATTCAAGCCCCCACCTTTAGGTGTGGGGTAATAATTACGAATTACGAATTATCAATTACGAATTATTTTGACTACTGGCAAACACGTTTACTCCCCTGAATACGGAGTAGGCGAAGTCATGGCGTTGTTAGGCAGACGGTTGATTGTTAAGTTTGTTGAAGAGGTTAACCCGACTCAATTTGGCGATTGGGAAGAAGCGATCGCCCTTGGCTCAATTCAATCAAGTAACACCAACTTGGTTTCTTCGAGCAATGTTGTAGAAGAAACCAATACTGCGGCCGCAACAGTTTCCGAACGCATTCAACAAATCCCCCACCTAGCGTTTCAGTCTGTCGCTCAAGAATTCATTGCAAGCATCACGGCGGTGGATATCAAAAATGCTAACCAAGGGATAGTTCACCCCATACCCAGCGATTTACCGCCTGCTTTACGTTTGGCATTGCAGAATAACGGTATTGACAGAATTTATTCTCACCAGCTAGAAGCACTGACAAAGTTACGTGCTGGGTTTGACTTGAGCATTACTACCCCTACAGCAAGTGGAAAGACGCTATGCTATAACCTCGCTATCCTCGAATCATGTCTAAAGCAACCGCAAACAACGGCATTATATATTTTCCCACTTAAGGCATTGGCCCTTGACCAAATGCGAAAATTGCGATCGCTCGTCAAGGCAATGCCCAACAACCGCATCAAACTCGCATTAATGACGGGAGATACACCAGCCAACGAGCGGCAACACTTGTTTATTCCCAATCCTCCCAACATCTTGGCAGTTAGTCCCGACTTGTTACACCACTATCTTTACAATGTGCGACGACGAGATGAGGGAGAAGGATGGCGGCAGTTTTTAAGACAATTACGTTACTGTGTAATTGACGAAAGCCACACTTACATTGGTGCTTTTGGCGCACACTTTGCCAACCTGATGCGGCGGCTAAGGTTAGCAGTTGATGCAGTTGGCGGCAATTCTCAAAGACTGCAATTTATCTGCTCTAGTGCCACAATTGGCAATCCCCAAGAGATGGCATTGCGCTTCAGTGGCAGAATCCAGCAACCTCAAAGACTACACTTAATTGAACGCAGCGGCGCTGGTAGTGCAGGACGTACCTTATTATGCCTTGCTCCAAATAGTGCTGCTAATGTCGAAGCTTCCAAAATTGTAATTTCCTGGTTACAGCATAACCTCAGTGGGATTGTCTTCTGTAACTCTCGTGCTGCTGTCAAAGGTTTACTAGGGTTAATCCAAAGGGAAACACAACGCCTTGGCTTAAGTTATTTAACAAGCAAGGTGGCGGTGTTCTACAGTTCCTTGACAGGCGATGTCTGACGACAAGCCGCTTCGCGTCTACGCCGTCGAGAGATTATCCAAAAACTGCAAGCCGGACAAATAAAGGTGATTATTTCTACTTCTTCTCTGGAAGCTGGAATTGATTTACCAGAACTAGACTGTTGTTTGCTTCGTGGATTTCCAGGTAGCCTCATGTCATTTTGGCAACGAGTAGGGAGAGCCGGACGCAAACAGCATGGACTTGTAATCTATCTACCCTTGGGACAAAATCCCATTGATGTATTCTACGCTCGGCATCCTCAACAGTTACTATCGGGAGAAGTTGAATGTGCTGCTTTTAATCCAGACTATCCAACAATTCTAGGTAAACATTTAGAATGCGGCTGCATTGAAAGTAGTCTGACTTTAAAGGAACTCAATACCCGTTTTGGAAAAGCTGCCGACGCAGTTGCAGGTTCTCTTTTACAACAAAACAAAATTTTTCTCAGTAATAATGGAAAACTCTGGGGAAGGGGTTATCCCCACAAAGACATCAATCTCAGAAGCAGCGCTCAAACTTCAATTACCCTAATTGAGAAGCATACGGGCGAAATCTTAGAAACTATGTCACTTCCCCTTGCCCATCGGGAGGTATTTCCTCAAGCAGTATATATGTTGCAATCGGAAAGCGGCGAGTTAGTAGCCTACCGCAGTGAAAGTCTAAATGAAGAGAAAGGAGAAGCGTTACTAGCGTTTTTAGGTAAAGATACAGATTTATTTACTGAAGCCGAATCAGAATTAGATATTCAGCCACTTTCTACACTGGCAGAGTCCAAGATCATCCCCACTAAAATCAAAGATGCTCGTTTACGTTTAACCCTTGTTTGGGGAGAAATTACTAATTCTGTTACAGGTTATCGGTTGATGAAACGCACTTATGGAATGACTTGTAAAAACCAGCGTTGTGCTAACTACAAAAAACCGCTTGAAGGGAAAAGCTGCTCCTTATGTAAGCGTTCTCTAAGTTCGGCTGAAGTCACAAAACTTCAAAAAGAAGTGGCATTTGAGGAGCCATACGTTACAAAATACCAAGCACCCTGCGTACTAGTAGAAATAAATGAACCTCTACAAAAGGCACTGCAAGTACAAGTCAACAAATACAAACAAGAAATTATGACCTCAAATGGAGGTGAAGTTCCTGAACAATATCAAACATTGTGGACTAGTAGTGCTGAAGTAACGGCAGTGCATAGCATCCAACACCAGATAGTAAAAGCTGTACCGCTGGTAGTTTTATCCTCCAGCCTAGATGTGGATGGAATAGTCACGCAAAAAGAGAGTAGAACAATTGGCTACTTTTTTGACACTTGCTCTGGTGGTAATGGAGCAGCAGAAGCTATCTTTTCCGACTTGCACAATTTTGCTGCTAAAGCATACGCCCTAGCAGCTGAATGTGATTGTGAAGCAGGTTGTCCAAGGTGTCTACATTCAACCGGGTGTCCGCAGCATAATGAAGCACTGCATAAAAATTTGGGTTTGTTTTTGTTGGATGCCATAAGCCAAGCGGCACAGAACACCTAGAATTATACGGAACAATTCCATATAATTCTCCCGTGAAGGGTGGTTATACGGAACAATTCTGTATGATATCTCAATGGGAACGTAAAAAAGAAATTTTCCGTATATTCAGACACGAGGTAGTTGTAATACTTGATATATTAGGATTTAGAAAAAGATTATATAGAAACTTTCCGTATAATAAATAGTTGGGCTGCTTTACATCTCGGTGAGGACGGTGCTTCGATATTGTTTGTGGAGCATTTGATGTTCAATCTCGACGTGTGAGAATAATGTGCTCAAGTCGCACTCCGGCTAATCGTTCTGATTGATTAGTTCGAGTGCCTAGCGTGTATTCGCCAATTAGCGAGTAGTAAGCCATCCGAGCGCGCACCATCGCTTCAAATGACGTAAAGCCAACTTCTAAAAATAAATCTTTTGTGTAACCCAAACGACGCTGATCAACTTGATTCAGCACGGCAGCGGCTTTAGAATCATTGACTGCCCAAGCTCGAATCGCATTTTCCACCTGACCATCATCTTGAATCGCTAGTTCAAACAAGTGAAGCAACTTAGCACAGGCATCACCACCCGCCGCTTCAACTTTCTGAATAATACCGTCAGTCTCTCGGCTGACCCAATCCTGCAAAATTGCTTCTAAAAGCTCCTCGCGGTTTTTAAAATGCCAGTAGAAGCTACCTTTGGTGACATCCAGCAATTTGGCAAGGGGTTCCACTCGCACTGTTTCAACTCCGCTTTCTGCTAGAACCTTTAGCCCTAAGTTAATCCAGTCCTGTCGTCCAAGCTTTGATATCTCATTCTTTTTAACCATACGGCGGCGTATTGACTTTGTGCTCTGTGGACACTAATATATAACCATACGGCAGCGTATCTAAGAGATGATAATGGATGCCTCAAGGAAAGCATATGATCTTCGCGCTCTTCACAATGCCTGTCAGCAAATACATTTCAGACTCAGAGACTTTGTTCGTTTAGTTTTTGTCTTCGGATTGTATTTACTATCGGCTGACTGAGATGCGATCGCATCTCAGTCGTCTCTTAGACAACAAGCGGTATCACTCGCTTTAAAAATCAAGGAGATTTTCCCATGTTTGTTGCACAAAATAGAACGATTCCTCTACTTCGAGTCAGTGGGTACTGGCTAATTGCAATCAGCGTAATTCATGGACTAGGTGACATTTTGTATTATTTTGAACCTTGGTCAGATATTCTTCGTAATGGCGTATTCAACGCCGTAGATCCTCACTTTGATCGAGGTACTGCCTTTTGGATGTTGATGTTAAGCCCATTAGTTTTTGCTTTGGGTCAATTGTGTTGTTGGGCGCAAGAACACAATGTTCGATTGCCCGTTTTTATGGGCTGGAACCTACTGATAACCTCGGCATTTGGCGCATTTCTCATGCCAATTTCGGGGTTTTGGCTATTAATCCCTCCGTCCTTGTTGATGCTGGTTGAGTCGCAGCGGCATAAGAAGTCAGCAGGAAACGCGGCGTAGCACTGCTTTAGATTGTGTGCCAAAGCACAGCCCAACAATTCGGTTGCAGCGGACGGTCGAGAGCCACTAATGCAGATGCAGAGTGTATCTGCCGCCGCTGAACCGAGACGTTAGACTGCTCAAGTTTTCCTGAACTCACCTGCGAACCTAACAGTGACCGTCAGGGTTAAATCACATGGGGTTGTTCAACCAGATAAAACTTTAGGTATAGTTTTGTGCAGTTGCAATCAGCGGGAGCTGATGAATATGCCCATACCATCCGAATATCAACGCGCCTCGCTTGACTTCGAGAAGTTCTTGCTGGATGCCCGCGAAGCCTCTGGTTTAGTCACGACAAATCAGGTCTATACAATGGTGCAAGGAGTCTTGCAGACCTTTCGCCGTCGGCTCACACTTCCAGAAGCGATTCACTTCGCTGGAGTTCTTCCACCTGTGTTGCGATCTATATTCGTCGCGGACTGGGATACAGATGAACCGCGCCGCAGCTTCGGAGATCGAGTAGAAATGACCCAGGAAGTGCAGTTGTTACGTGCAGATCATAACTTTGCGCCCGATACAGCCATTCGAGCCACCGCTGTAGCGCTCAGGAAGAACATTGACGAAGCACGACTCGATAGTGTGCTGGCTAGCTTGCCAAGCGCAGCCCGTGACTTTTGGCATCCGTAGCTGCCACTGTTACTAGATAAGGTACGATTGCATTGTATAGCGACAGTTAGTGAGCGATCACTGCATAACAACGCTTATTTCATTAGTTCATGCTATCAAGTCTTACTTTGCTCAGAGTATTGAAATAACCAACTAGTTTATCAGGCATTATTATATGAGATGCACCGTAACTTGGTAACAAATTATGTTCAATTTTATCCTTGTCTAAAATATTTAATTGCATAATACCTTTACGACAAAATATATCAAAATCAATCGGCTCAACTAAACCACTTGTAGTAATTTCAATTGAATTTAATTCCATTGCCAGTTGCTCTATACTTGCAAAATTCTGCGACCACGGGTTGCCCATTAAAAATAGCCTTATCGATATTGCCTGTGGCTGTACTTTCACAATATCAAGTAATGTTCTCGTAACGGCATTCGGTTGTAAGTAATCTAATACTCCATGAACCGAAACTAGCCGCAGGCTATTAGGAGCGTAAAGTTTTGTCAGTTCTAGTTCTGCTAGATTGCGATCGCAAAAATAATTTAACTGTAGGTTTGGATATTGGCTGCGTAAAGCTAAAAACTTTTCTGGCGGATTAGTAGCAATGTCGTAACAGTCGATTGTCGGAAGTTGGTAGCGCCTTAAGTCAACTCCCTCAAAACCAAAAAAAACTTCACGTTCGGCAAAACCTGCACCCAAGATAGCTGCACTATCACCATTACCCGAAAGAATCGCTTCCAGGTGAGGGGATAAACATTGGGGGTAAGTTCTAAAAGCCTAGCTCGACTAATTTCTAAGATATTGCCACTGCCCTTATTTTCTAGAAATCTTACACTCATAAAACCTCGTTATATTATGAAATAACCTTGGGACGACTGATTAGGGTGATATCTTTACCTTCGCCCAAACGGTACACTTCTGTGCACCCGCCAACATCAATTTCAAAAAGCGCCCACGGTGCCAAAGGATTAATTTTTGGGAGATTGGTTGTTGCTTGGTAAGTAATTTCAAACCCCACTCCCCCATCTTGCTTGAACATTCGCAAAAAACATTCGTAGTCTCTAGCGTGCCAAAAATCAGTCGTTCGGCGACGCACCACATCTTGTGAGTCAGAACTCATCGCCCGCGCTGCTGATGCGGACACGATTAATTGCAAATTGTCAGACATTCGCGTTAAGGCAAGTTTCTTGTCTGGGTTTGAGAATATTTCATCAA
>NZ_JAIVFS010000019.1:0-28499 GCF_020829645.1 Nostoc mirabile CHAB5784
GGCATCGCAGTACTGATCTACCACGGTGATCGTGGAGGTAGCCGTTCTTGAACCCAATTAAATACCCTTGCTAAGTTAAACTGTTAGTAATTAATTATACTCTCATGAGAGTAATAAAAGAGCGCTAAGGTGCGTAACTGCACATCCACAGGTGGGGTTTCAATAATTTCTGCGTGGGTAAAATAAAGCTTCACGGGCAATACGGTTCGGATAAGACTCGATCCCCCCAACCCCCCTTAAAAAGGGGGGCTCAAAATGGCTCTATTTCCCCCTTTTTAAGGGGGACTAAGGGGGATCTTTAAGGCCTATGCACCTTAACCGAACCGTATTGGCTTCACGGGAATACCAGCAGATTTTAGTAGTTGGCGGCTGAGTCCACCTGCACAAATGGCAACGTTAGCACTGTGGAAAGTTCCAGTAGTTGTTTTTACACCATCTTGCAATACTTGCAATACTTGGGTAATCTGCATTTCACCCCCAGCACGCAGAAAGGCTTGGATGTAGGCTTGTGCTGTTTTTTCTGGGTGGATATGACCGTGTTTGACAGTTAAAGCACCAGATATTGCCTCTCGATTTAGCAGTGGTTCCAACTCACAAGCTTCTTGGACACTCAATAAACGGGGTGGAATGGCAAAATGATTATATGATTCAGCCGTTGCTTCTGGGTCATTAGCGGCTGAAATAGTAAGTAATAAATCTAATTCCCGAAACTGGATATCAGCGTCTAACTCTTGAGATAGGATATTGTAACGTGCGATCGCTTCTTCGCACAATAGACAAGTTAGTGGTGTAGTACCCGACCAATAAGCAAGCCCACCATAACTATAACGAGTTGCATTCTGTGGTGTTTCATATTGCTCCAGCAAAAGAACAGAAAAGCCAGTTTTAGCAAGTTCGTATGCGAGTGCAGCACCCGCAATTCCACCGCCAACCACAATCCAGTCGTAGGTTTTCATATTTCATGAATTACGAATTACGAATTACGAATTACGAATTACGAATTACCATAAGTTGCTTGTAAACGACTTAAAAGATATTCTCCCGCCAGGATAGGCGGATAGATAGGCGATTGTTCTTTCTGGCAACTTTCCAGACAAGCTATTTCTGTATCATCATTAGGATGACAGAAAAAAGCCATAGAATAACGGGACTGCTTCACCTTATTATCATTAGGAATCATTACCCGATGCTTGGTTGAGCAAAACATATCATTTGTCCACCGTTGCATTAAATCGCCAGTATTAACTACCACAGTATCAGGAATTGCAGGCGCGACAATCCACTCTCCAGATGCTGTCTGTACTTCCAACCCGCCAACGTCATCTTGGAAAAGTAAAGTAATGCTGCCATAATCGGAATGCTCACCAGCACGCACCTGTCCGGGTTTGGGTGGTGTCTGCAATGGGGGATAGTGGAGCGATCGCAAGGTATGATTTTGTTGATTGTGTCTTGTGATAAAAAAATCTTCTGGCAATTCCAATGCCAAAGCATAAGCTTGTAACACTGTGTTAGCAAGTTCTGTGCAACTATCATAAAAGGCGAGAATAGAAGCATCTATTCTTATAGCCGCTTGTTTGTTTATATTAAACGCCTCTTTCAAGTCGCCTGGTTTGTTGGGGTCAAGGCGTTCTCTCTCAAGACCGACGTATCCTGTATTATTAAACTCATCACTCCAAGCTTGCTTTTGCTTAACTTCTAAGGGTAAATTGAAGAAAGATTTACTGTGAGCGAATACTTGCCTGATTAGGTCTTTTGATATTCCTGGATTCTGCAAATACATGAAGCCAATTTCATGGCAAGCTTGATAGATTTGTTTGATAATATTTTGCCGAGTTATTGTGTCGCCATTGGTAAACGCAGTTAAATCTATTATTGGAATTGTAACCATTTATTATATATATTTAGAAAATTTGTGTTTTTGTTTTGTTAACAGTAGTATACTCAATACTTAGGTACGTAACTTTATAATGACTCTTGCTCCTTGGCGAAGTGCGATCGCTAATGCACTCCATCGCAACCGCAGCCTTGTTTATGCCCGTTACCTCCAACTAGCAACGGTGCAGCCGAACGGTCGCCCCGCTAATCGTACCCTAGTCTTTCGTGGCTTTCTAGAAGATACAAACCAGCTAAAATTTATCACCGATACTCGTAGCGCTAAAGCCGACCAGATACAGCAACAACCTTGGGCAGAAGTTTGCTGGTACTTCCCCAATACACGCGAACAATTCCGAATCACTGGCTGTTTGACTCTGGTAGGTAATGATGATTCGCACCAGGATTTACAGCCAGCCCGCATTTCCATTTGGCAAGAACTGAGTGATGCTGCACGTTTACAGTTTGCTTGGCCCTATCCTGGTAAACCCAGAATCCAACAATTAGGAGCTTTTGAGCCACCAGCGCCCGATTGTGTTGAGCCAGTAGCTAATTTTTGTCTACTGCTACTCGATCCGATGCAAGTAGACCATTTAGAATTACGCGGCGAACCACAAAATCGATGGCTTTACTGCCGTAATGACCAGCAAGAGTGGTCTAGCGAAGCGATTAATCCGTGATTTATTGACATACTCACCGCCCCTTTAGGGTCGGTGATTCTTGACGGTTCACAGTAACTTGCTACTCGTTGTAGTCTGATGATCGCTCCCCGTCCGTTTAGAGTCGTGGCAATGCCCTATCCCGACTTTGTTTATATTTTTTGCGGCATTCTCGTCTCTGTCCTGTTCAGTGCCGCAATTCAGACACAACACTGAACGGACAGACAAATCGAGTTTGCCCCACCTAAAACCGCAATCTGAACAGATTTGGCTGGTTGGTTCCCATCTGTTGATAGCATGAAACGTTCTGCCTAACTTTTCAGACTTTGCCTCACATAGCACTCGAAATTCTCGCCAACCTTGCAAGCTAATCACTCTGGCAAGTTTACGATTTTTGACCATTCCTGATACATTCAAGTCTTCCAAGATGATGGTTTGATTTTCGTTCACCACTTTGGTAGACAGTTTGTGCAAGAAATCTTTTCGAGTATCTGTAATTTGGTTATGTAATTTTGCAATCTTGATTCTAGTTTTGTTTCTGCGCTTGGAACATGATTGTTGCCTTGACAATCTTCGTTGAAGCTTGCGAATCCTGCGGTCTTGTTTGGAGTAATCAGGACTTACCGCTTTCTCACCGTTGCTCATGACTGCAAATGTTTTGATTCCTAGATCAATACCGATACTTTGGTTTTCAGTATCGATATGGGCAGGCTCAATTTCTACAACAAAACTCAGAAAGTAACGGTTTGCACAATCCTTAATTACTGTGACGGAGCTAGGTGCAGACAGTAAAACTCTTGACCAAATTGGTTTGACATTACCAATCTTGGTAAGATAGACTTCTTCACCTTTAATAGAAAAACCGCCAATTCTAAACCGCGCTGATTGCCTTCGAGTCTTCTTTTTAAATTTAGGACTACCTACTTTTTTTCCTTTGCGTTTCCCTTTGAGGGAATCAAAAAAGTTTTTGTAGGCAACGCCTAAATCTGCAACAGACTGCTGCAATGGGATGTTCGAGACACCAGATAACCATTCTCGCTCAGAAGTCTTCTTTGCTTGAGTAATTACCAACTTCTGTAAGTCGTTATTACTTGGCAGTTTCTCAGACTGTTTGCAGATAGCGAGAGCATCGTTCCAAACTCGCGCGTACGCAACCAAACAACTGAGCTAAACTCTGTTGCTGTCGGTTTGTTGGGTAAAAACGATATTGATACCTGGCAATCACTTTCTATCTCACTTGAGTTAATGTATTTATGATAGCATGAATGGGTAGCTGTTGGGTAGACAAAATGGAGCGAGAAAGATTAAGTTTGCGACTTTCTAAGTCTAGGCTTGAAAAACTGAGAAGAATCGCCGAACAAAGGGAAAAAACTATGACCCAGCTTGTAGAGGATTGGATTGATAAGCTTAAAGAAGAAAAGCCGTCCTAGAACGACGGGGCTTGTATCTCATTTCTTTGGTCAAGAGTCAAAAGATTGACCCTTAACCCTTAACGTTTAACTAAATGCCAGCACCATCTAGAAATTGCTGGATAGTCTTATCTTTGAGGTTGCACCAGCGAGTATCGTGGGTTGGCTCATCCTCTTTGGTAGCTAAACAACCCACTAAAACAGGAGTTTTTTCTGAAGAATTGGTGCGCCCAAGAGTTTGTATTTGTTCTTCCAACGCCTCAATCCTGTCAACTAAAGCACGAATTACTTGGGCTTCTGAATCTGGTAAGTTATTGTGTTCAAGAGGTGCAACCCGAACTCCAGAACGATACATAATGCGCCCCGGCACACCTACCACAGTACAGTCTGAAGGCACATCCCTTAGAACAACAGACCCGGCGCCAATACGGACATTATTACCAATTTGGATATTGCCCAGTACCTTAGCTCCAGCCCCAACTACGACGTTTTCACCTACAGTTGGATGGCGCTTACCACATTCTTTACCAGTACCTCCAAGGGTGACACCTTGATAAATTAGGGCATAGTCTCCCACGATCGCAGTTTCACCAATTACTACACCCATCCCGTGGTCAATAAACACACTTTTTCCAATTACTGCACCAGGGTGGATTTCAATTCCAGTCAAAAACCGAGCCAAGTGAGAAATCAGGCGGGGAATAAAGGGAAGACCAACAGTATACAACCAGTGAGCCAGCCTATGGAATAGCAGGGCTTGCAAACCAGGGTAACAAAATAAAACTTCCAACCAGTTACGAGCAGCTGGGTCACGTTCAAATATGATACGAAAGTCAGCACGCAGTATAGATAGCACGAGATAGCACCCTCGGAAAGCACAACAAGCTACTCTCTCATATTATCCTCTCAGACGTTACACCTCAAAATTGGGAATGGGGAATGGGGAATGGGGAATGGGGAATGGGCATGGTTATTCTCCTTGTCCCCTTGTCCCCCTACTCCCCACTTCACTGCTGCTCCACTTTCAAAGTGTAATCTTGCTTAACCCCAGAATTAAATGTACCCACCCAAATCCGATAGGTGCCACTTTTCCAGTTGCGATCGCTAACGCTAGCATCTTTACTTTTACCAGTGTCATCGCCGCAACGAATCGTAGTTTGGTCTGGCCCTTGGATCAGTAAAGTGGTATCGTTGCCGTTGCTATCAATTTGTATTGTCATCTGGGGAAAGTCCTTTTCCAAAACCATAATATGATCTGGATTGGGATCGGCAAAACCGATACAGGCTTTTTGATCGCGATCGCGGTTACTTATAGCAGACAATGAGTAAGAACCACCTGTAAACCCCTGCACTGTTCCTTGTGCTGGATTAAAGTTTGTTGACAACGTGAAAGTCCCAAAATTCGCTGTCTCTGCTATTACAGGCGTAGCTGTGATGGCGGCAAGTAAAGCCAACAGCCAGCCGTTGCGAAACTGAAGTCGGGGGCGACAGTATTTCATAGTAGCCCTCCAACAGGCTGTTAGATTAGTAATGATATATACATATTCTAATTAAAAAATTCCAGTGAAATTTCAGTTGGTTGTGCCACATTAAAATGTGCCACAATCGAGTGTTTTTCAAGCAAGCAGATAATTGCTGGGCTGTTTCTTGATATAAACAGCAGCTACAATTCTCCAACTTCTAATTTGGATGTGATTACCTCTGTTGGACGCAAGGTTTTTTCTCCTAAAGAAAACCCTCGACGGACGATTTTAGTAATTGTTTGGTCTGGCATATCATTTCTGACTTCGCGATCAACAACACGGCATAAATTAAAATCTGGCTGTGTACTTTGCAGTTCTATAGGTAAAATTTGGCGCTTTTTTAGTACACTGAGAAACTTACGATTAACCGCTCCTACAGACTGGGGTAAACGCTGGAGAAATTCTGGGCTGGGGTCAGGATTCTGTTCTAGATAATCCAGCAAGGCTTCTAGTGCATCACCAATTTCTAGCATTTCTAAGAATAAATCTTCTGTATCTGCTGTGGTTTGGGTTTGCTGTTCTCGCAAAGACTGTTGTAGTAAAACATTTTCCTTTTGGAGGTTGCCAAATTTTTGTATGCTTAAGTCGCGCTTCTCTTTACTGAGAATAAAATTAAACATGATAAACCTCTTTTGATAACATCGGTAGAGTTTTAGTTGCCCAAGTTTGCACTTGCGGATGGGTATGGTTACTCAAAAGCTGACAAAGCGCGATCGCTCTTTCTAACTGTCCAACTATTTTATACACTTTAATTAGCCACATTTGGGCTTGAATGTAATCTTTACTATTCCGGTCTGTACAGCCTTGGCAGTAGTCTTCGAGATATTTTATCGCTTTGGGGTAACGCCCTTCTTTACAAGCTATAATGCCCTCGGTGAATAACTCTGATAGGCTCATCGGTAAAGGCGATCGCTCTAGGCGTTCTTCTTGGGCAGATTGAGCGATCGCTTGCTCTAATCCATCAAATTCTGGTAATAATACCAGTTTAGGTGCTGGCTGAAGCAAAGCCGATAAATCACTATATTTGAAGTGCTTAATAGTAGGCAGTATCGGACGCAAATAATCGGCTATGATGCGTTCTTCTGGTTTTAGTAAGCTTTTTTGAGCTTTAGCAATGATATCTACAGGATGTTTTTTGTGCTTCATTGCCACTGCTACAGCTTTTGCAATTTCAGCTTTGGATGCTGCTGGGGATACACCCAGAATTTCATAAGGATTATATTCCATTAGATACCTTTAATTAACGAATTTTCAGGCTGCGGTAAATTTCTTGAAAAGCAGGTTCGTCTGGACAAAGTTCATAAGCCCAGCGACCTAATTGCTGAATTAAATTAAAAGATAAATCGCGGTTTTGGATACCTTTAAGCAAGGTTTTAATAAAAAAGTCAGCGACATAGTAACGAATAGAGTCATGTTGTGAGTATTTGGCACGATGAACGGCTTCATCAAAGCTATCGCATTTCATCAGATTTTTAATATCCTTTAGTTCTTGGCTAAATTCGTAAACTTCTTGGACATTTGGATCGTCTGGACAGAGTTCATAAGCCCAATAGCCTAATTGATAAATATCTTCAAATCCTAAATCCCGATTTTGGAAACCCTTGGCTAATATTTCTATGCAAATGTCTGACACAATATTCCGTATACGTTGATGCTGGGATTCTTTGGCACGTTGGACAGCTTCTTCAAATTTACTATTTTTTAATAAATTATCAATTAATTCTACTTCTTGGTTAAATTCAATTCTCTGAATTAAGTCGATTACAATAGGATTTTGATTGTCAATTTGTTTAATTTTTTGTAGTTCTCTCAGCGCTATTGCTAATGAAATTTGTTCATTAGCAATTTGTTCACGTATTTGTTCCGCCTTATACTCAGCTAGATAACTTCTAGCATCTCGACTTTCTAAAAGGTCATACCAAAACTGGGCAAACTCTAAATGCTCTTGAAATTCTGATATTGCTTGACGTTGCAATCCACAAAGTTTGTCTATTTCTTGTTGCCAATCCTCACTAGCTTGAATTTCTGGCTTTGCTTGCTTCAGAGGAATAATTGCCTCTCGCCATTTTTGTTGCTGTAGCTGATAGGAACCTTCATGATAAGCGACAAATTTATCAGCAAATGCTGCGATATCAGACTTATCTGTAGTTGAAGGTTTAAGTTGAATTGCTCTTTGATAATCTCCTTCTAAACAAGCAGCCATAGCCAATCCCCAATTTGTATAAAGGGAATTTAATATTTTTTGGTTAGCATGTATCCTATTGTCGAAAATCCCTTGCCATTGAGGAAGGTAATGCTGATAACAACCAGGTGTTATAAATACATCTTTTATTTTCATTCCCCACTTTGACGGCTCACCCATGAGGTTTAGAGATACTACTTCTAATCGGTAGCGATCGCGCAAATTCAAATACTCATTAATATTTGTATCTTTTAAAGTATCTATTGCGGTTGCTATTCGACGTTTTAATTCTAAAGAGACTGAGGCAAATTCCACAGGTTTGTTTTCTAGCCAAGGCACATCTTTAAGGCTAGGGTCTTCAGTTATATTTGCCAAAGCTGTTGATAAGGAAAATATCAAATTCGCCAGCTTTATCGGGTAAGTTTGAGCAAGATAATAATTTGCTATTGCCAAATTATGTAATGTAGTAATATTAGGCTGTGAAATCCAGGCTTTTTCAACTTTATCGGCAATAATTATCCAGTCTTTACCTTTCCATAGTTCTGCTTCTAAACGTGGCTGAATATGTTCTTTGAGATTCTTCTCTACTAAGGGATCGGAACCAAATTTTCGGAGAAATTGTGTACTCTCTATTTTAGCGTTATCCCAATTTTCAGCCGCTACCAAATGCTCAATATTCTGTAGTCTTAGCAGGCGTTGATGTTGGGAAAGATTTTTGATAATCTCTCGTTGCTTGGCAATGTTAGCAGTAGATAACCCAAGCCATTCTTTATAAGCTACCTGTAAATCTTCTTGTTGGGCGTAGGCAAATCCCCGCAAGTAAGCAGCTTGTTCTCCAGGTATAGCTTCTAGGTGATTTAGTGCGGTTGCCCATGCCTGAGTTTTAATTGCCACAAGTGCTAACCGGATTTGGCAGGATGTAGAGTTGGGCAAGAGCAATTTAGCATTTTTATAGAGAGATGCAGCCGCTTTAAAATCACCCGCTTTTTCTGCTGCTAGCCCTTGGCGAAACTGTTCTCTTCCTTTTAGTGTTTTTTGTAGCTTTTGTAGTAAATCAAGTCCGTCAGAGCGAGAAAAGTTAGTCAGGGCATTTTTTAAGAGTGCGATCGCTCCCTGTAATCTTCCTTCACTTTCAGCTTGTTGCACCTTTTGAAAAGCAGCTTCATAAATTTCTTCTTGTTGAACTTGAGCAAAACTTGCAGCGATCGCCTGTTGTAGAGACTCCGTAGAATAAAGCTTTTCAGCCTCTCGGTAAACTGCGATCGCATTTTTATAAAACAGATTTTCTGCCTGAGACTGTGCCTGTGTCATTAAACTTAAGAACTGCTGTCGCCGTTGCAATTCTTTTTGGCACTGCTTGATTACCCGCGATATGCGATCATCATGGAGAATTTTGGTACAGCGCTGATAAATGGCAATCGCACTTGCAAGTGCTTGCGTTTCTAGAGGATCGCCCGTATCTTGCTTGAGAAAGGTTTTGGCATTAGCAGCTAGTTTATCTACTTCTGCCACTTGATAGCGCCACTGCTTTAGTTGCTGAGTAAGATTGTCTAACAGCTTACCCAGCAGCAATTGACAAATCAAACGCTCCCAAAAACCTGGTTTCCTAGACCAGACAGCGAGAGCTTTTTCTGCAATAATTACTGCTTCTGGCAGGTGTTTGTTTTGGGCTAATTGTCCTGCTTTTTCGCTGGCTTCTTTAGTTTGTGGTGCTTGCTTCCAGGCATCAACAATACCCACTCCCAGCAAACTTTTACTTAAAGCGTTCAAGCTATCAAGGATGCTCATCAAGTACCCTCCTTGCAGTTGGGGATTTTTAACAAGTTCCGTGGGTTTAAGTCCCCCGGTTCAAAAATCACGCAAGTTTTGTGTTGGGGTTAAATCCCCATTACAAAACAAAATTTACGAATTACGAATTACGAATTACGAATTATTTAACACCTTCCCTACATCTATATAATTAGGACTTACGCAAAAACCCTCTCAAACTCTCATTCCTCCGTGACCTCTGCGCCCTCTGTGGTTCGTTTTCCGTTACCCGTGCGTAAGTCCTAATAATGTTCTCGTCCTTTAAGTTGGGGATTGGCTTTAAGGATTACTTGCCAAGAGGTTCCCTCACCACAAAATTGTTGAGCGATCGCGCTGAGGCGATCTCCCGATTTGACAGTATAGGTAATTGGTTTTGGGGGTTCCTTAGCTGTCACAGGGGCATGATTAACTGGATTAGGAGAAGAGACAGTTAATGTGTGTAACTGTGGTTGCAGGAATATAAAACTGCCCATTACACCCAACCCAATCCCGATAATCAGCAGGAGTAAAGCAACTCCTAGTTGCCATTTGACGATTTTCACTTGTCGCAGAGGGTTTTCCACCTGCGGTAATTCTTTGAGCATCCGAATTACAGAAAGATCGGTATCACAGTTAGGACAAATGTCACCTTCAATTTCTTGGTAATCACACACAGGACAGTTCAGCTTCATCTTCATCGCGTTAATCCTGTGACAATGCTGTTGCTGGGTAACTCATGATTTAGCCAACGCTGGATATCTGGTTGCAATTCACTCCACAAGCGATTGGCTTCCTGTGCATCATCACTTTTCATAGCGGCAAGCATCCGAGAAAGTTTGTCAGACATGGCATTTGCTTGAGTCGGTGCAACCGTGTAGGCTTGACGGATTGCTAAAAAACAAGCTTGAATGAGCTTGACTTCATCAGGTAGATTGTCAAGTTCTCGTTTTGCATCTTCACTCTTAGACTCCATCTTGGAGAGGTTATTGGTTTTGATGGCATCTTGCAATTCTTGACTCAGTTTTTGCAATCGTTCCTGCTGTGGTTGGGGAATTATCGAGCCGCAAAGTTTAACTACGCGATCGCATTGATTAACAACAGACTCTGCTTCTAAGCGTTCCTTAGACATGGATACCTGGAATTTTTTCAAGTTTGCACTAGCGTCATCGCGTAAATAGCCGCGTTCCTCTCCGGTATTGGGATCGATGATTTTGTTGGTTGACTCCACGACCGGTAACGCTAACTTCAGCGCTTCTTCCACACCGAGAGGAGTTAGGTTTTGGTTATTGAGTTCTGCGATCGTTTCTTCTAATTCTTTATATATTTTCTCGTCTGACCGTCCCCGCGAAAAGGTGCAACTCACCCTCTCTGAAGGGTCATTTTTCAATGTAGCAGTGATCCCTAGACCATTATTTTTTTCATCTAATTCTAAGCTAACTAAAACTTCTGTCCCGCGTGGATAGGATTGATTTAAACCCAACCAAATATCTCCAATACTTTCATTTACGTCCACCCCATCCATATCTTCCCTTACTTGATCGGGGCTGAAAAACTTAAAGTGAATCAACCGTTGTCCATCAGCAGCAGTTTTAAAAGTGTGGGATGTCTTCACTGGTAAAATATCACCCCGCTTAATTACTTGTTCTCTGCCATCCACCAGCTTGATAAAATAATCACGGGATACTGTTGTGACTTTCTCTGTTAGTCCAGCCGCGACAATTGCTGCACCCTCCGCCACCGCATACATCGGACGGGGATGTACTACTACTTTATCTGCTCCAAAAGCTTCTCTGACATTGCGTTGGACTACAGGAATTTGGCAAGAACCGCCAACCAATAACACTACATCTACCATCTCTAAATGATATTCAGCATCTTGTAGTGCTTGGCGGCAAATCTGAATCGAACGCTCTACCAAATCAGAAATTATTTCCTCAAATTGCTCGCGAGTGATTTCTACTTCAAAGGGAATGGCAATACCCAATTCATCTATTAATTGAGTCGCAGGAGCAATGCAAGATACTGTAGCAGTGCTTAGTTCAACTTTGGCGCGTTCTACTGCTAACTTCAAGTCAGCATTAAATCGCACTCGTTGATAATGGGGCATTTTGGCAATCAAGCCATCAATATCAGCAATTCTTTCTTGCTGGGCAAATTGCTGTTTAACAAATTTGATAATGCGAGAGTCAATGTCATCTCCTCCCAACCATAAATCTCCAGCTTTTCCCAATTCAATAAATGAAGTTCCTGCTGCTTGAATCACCGAAGCATCAAAAGTACCACCACCAAAATCAAAAACTAAAATTGTTTTAAAATCTTCCCCAGTTGGAGAAAAGCCGTAAGATATGGCGGCGGCTGTAGGTTCCGGGAGCAATTCTAAAGGAGTGATTCCAGCTTTAAGTGCAGCTGTGCGGGTAGCATGGCGTTGTTTATCGTTGAAGTAAGCGGGAATGGTAATAACTGCTTGATCTATGACTTCGCCTGTTTTACCAATTCCTTGGCGATAAGTTTGGGCATTTTGCACAACTTTTTTGAGAATTTCAGCAGAAATATCCTCTGGCTGGTATTCCTTACCTCCTAGCCACACAGCAATACCGTTGTCTGTTCCCTGACTCGGTTCAGCAATTTTGTAACCAAATTCCGACTTTTGTTTCTGTACGGCTGGATCGCCAAAACCTCTTCCTATTAGGCGCTTGATGGAAACAACCACGTTTTCAGGATTAGCCCTGAGTTGGTTGTAAGCTTGATCTCCTACCAAAAATTTATTTTGCTCACAAGCAACAAGCGATCGCGTCAGTTTCCTGTCTGGGGGCGTGTTATCGTTAGCTGTCACCACTTCCACTTCTGCTAACTTAAAAGCGGCGACAGAATTAGTCGTCCCTAAATCAATGCCAATTGCTTTGCCCATTACCGATCGCTACCTGGGTATTGTGTAAATTATTTCTGATGTATTTGAGACTCACTGCCATATCGAACCTAAATTTATAGGCCAGCAGCCAGTACCTATCCAAAGATTACAAATACAAATAGCAAATGCTACAGAAAATCTACGTAAATATGATGGGATAAGAAAATGCAGAAGGTAAAAGAATGTTTAACCTTCTGCACTTTGACTCTCTTAGGACTTACGCAAAATATCTCTCAAACTCTCATTTCTCTGTGTCCTCTGCGCCTCTGTGGTTCGTTATTCCGTAACTCGTAAGTCCTATCTCCATGAAAACTCACGAATTATTGAGTTTGAAGAAAACGCCACCTTTGAGCGATCGCGTGTCAGTTCCATAACTACTAACTGTGAGCGATCGCAGATTATTAAAAAACGGTTTCCCTAAAACTTCCACTAGCTTGAGAATCGGTACTTGACGCTCTAACAAATTCTGGCTTTTTGTCCAGTCAAGATATACATAGCCTTGATTTGGTAGGGGAATCGCAGCAATACTATCTTTGAAATTCGGATTGTCAATTAAGGAATTATCCTTGGTTGTGAGGATTTCATCCATCGTTTCTAAGTCAGAGGTGAAAATTTCGTAATTTCCTAAAGTTGTATGCAATCCTCGCACTTTTGTTTCAATACTGAAGGATGTTTCCTCTTTAACATCACTTTTTTTTGTAGCCGTAGTTAACTCTGTCCAAGCAGAGATTTTTTGCTCGTCTATAGTCAGGGGATTAATGCTGAGTCCATTTGATAAAGCGATCGCATCTAATCGAGCAACGCCTTTTTCGACACTCTCAGATTTTTCCACCGCAAAAATCCAATGAGGGATTGTTTGCTCTTTCGCAGGTAACAATGCTATGGCATATTCTCCTTGTACCCAGCTAAAAATATCCTCTGGTAAGTTTATACCCCAGCGTTTTTGAACATCCGCCAAAGGTTTTGCTAACCGAGAAACCACATCTTCCCCAGAACCATATATAGTAGCTGTGGCTTGTCTCCAGAGTTTAGCTAAATCACTGTTACCCAAATTACTTAAATTTGAGCCAGAAATTGCCAAACCTGCCGACGCTGGAACATACTGCAATGCTCCTACAGGTTTAGATAGTGGTGAAGATGGGGAAACAATTTCCGATGAAGTTAAAAAGCTGGTTTCTGCTAGCAAACCTTTGGGGTTCAACGCCAGGGAAATAATTTCGCTGTTATATGTTTGTTCTGGCAATTCTAAACCTTGCCATTTTGCCACGATGGGAAGATTCAAGAAAGCTACAGCTAAACCCCCTTTAGGAAATTGTTTTATCGCTTTTTGGTATTCAAGGGAGCTAGTCAAATTCAGATCGGGCGCTTGGACATTATTGATGGCATCTCGCAACACTTTCGGATCGTTGGCAAACAACACAAAGCCTTCACCAACAACAGCACCTGCAAGCAAGTCCTGCTCTGGTTGAGAATTGTCAGAAATCAGCTTCACGCCTTTGTATTGTTCAACAGCTAAGTTTGCCCCACTTAACGCCCTTTTAGAAAACAACAACTCGACAAACTCGCGGCTTTTCTCCGGTTGCTTGGTTGCTAGTGCCAACAGATACCCTGGCTGCTGTCCGTTTTCTAGATCGCGATCAATATCTAAGGTGGTGATAGCTAAGGTAATTTCGTCCCCTAACCACGGTTGAACCTCTTGTTTGTAATCTATGCCACTTTTGGCGAATAAACTGGTTTTGAGTTTAGATAGTTCTCCTTCACCCTCCAACGCCTGCAACCGATCAGGATTCGTCAGCAATGAAACCATTACAGGGGAAAGTTTCGACACGAATATGGCTGCACTCGGCTGTCTGGTAGAAGCAATGAGGTTAGCCGGATTTTTGGCGAAAAACCAGTAAAAACTAGCGATCGCAATTACTAGCAGTGCGATCGCACCAGCTACGATAAAACCAATAAATGAGCGTTGCCTATTCACATTAAACCTTTAAAAAGACGGTTTACAGCCATTTAAGCAGAAAGCCTACCAGGATTTATCAGCCTTCTTGAGAATGGATACTCATGCAAAGGCAGAGATTTTCTGTCACCATAAATAGGATTAGGACTGTTTATAGGGAATTCTTTTAGTTAACCCATGAACCAGATTAGTGTACAAGAACTGGCACAACGTCTTTCTTCTGGTGATGCAAGTATTCAGCTAGTAGATGTACGCGAACCACAAGAATTGGAGATTGCTAGCATTGAGGGCTTTGTCAATCTACCCTTAAGTCAATTTGCCGAATGGGGAGATCAAGTTCCTAACCTCTTCAATCCCCAAGCTGAAACCCTTGTACTATGCCACCACGGCATCCGCTCTGCCCAGATGTGCCAGTGGTTAATTGCTCAAGGTTTTACAAATGTGCAAAATATTTCGGGTGGTATTGATGCTTATTCCGTCTTAGTAGACCATTCAATTCCCCAGTACTAGCTTGTGTCTAGGTGCATTACTTAGATGGAAGTTATTCTTCCATCTAGCTTTTGCTATGCTAAAAATAGCAGTAAATAAACTTAGGGGCTTGCCAGGAAAGCTTGTAACTTTCTCCACTGGCTACATATTTACGAAACTTTTCGACCCTAATCTTAGCTGCGATCGCCGCAAAAATACGTATACAATAATACTTTTATAAATGTAGAATTATGCAAAAATAAGGCAGAAATGGATGTTGTAAATTCAAACTATCAGCTTTTGCTGCAAAAGCCTAGATTCTATTCAGAGCGCACTTCTAAACAGTGATGTACGTGAACCTTAATATTAATGAGCGCAATATAATTGTATAATTTGTTATCTTAATAAATTATTAATATTCTTTGTTTTCAATCAAATCCAGAAATTTTTCCAGACATTGATTAAAATTTGCCGCCAAGCATTACATACCCTATGGAAGTCCAGTTAACAAATCGACAACAGCATATACTTTGGGCAACGGTACGTCACTACATTGCTACGGCAGAGCCTGTTGGTTCAAAAGCTTTGGTAGAGGAGTACGACCTGGGTGTAAGTTCAGCCACAATTCGCAATGTGATGGGCGTTTTAGAAAAGTCTGGATTACTCTACCAACCACACGCCTCTGCCGGACGAGTGCCTTCAGACTCAGGCTATCGTCTTTATGTTGACCAGCTAATTACACCTTCTCTGCGACACGCGCGCGTGTCGCAGGCAGACGCTACGCGTAGCTTGCTTCCACAAAGTGGTACAGAAACTTTAGGACGAGAAGTAGAGGTGGCATTGCAAAAGCGCCTCCAGTCGGAAGATTGGAGTTTAGAAACCCTACTGCAAGGAGCCGCACAAATTTTAGCAACCTTAAATGGTTGCATTAGCTTGATTACTATGCCGCAAACTACCACAGCGCTATTGCGACATCTGCAATTAGTGCAAATTGAAGCGGGGCGGATCATGTTAATTGTTGTTACCGATAGTTATGAGACACATTCCAAGTTGATGGATTTGTCACCAATACCAGAGGAAACACAACGGGATTCAGAGGTAATCGATCGCGAGTTGCAGATAGTTTCTAACTTTTTGAATACCCACTTGCGGGGGCGAAGTCTGTTGGAATTAGCCAACCTCAACTGGAGCGAACTAGATCAGGAATTCCAACGCTACGGGGAATTCTTGAAAAATTCAGTTGCCGAATTGACTCGTCGCACTCATGCGCCGACTGCAACCCAAATTATGGTTCGGGGTGTGTCAGAAGTTTTGCGCCAGCCGGAATTTTCCCAGTTACAGCAAGTACAAACGATTATCCACCTACTGGAAGAAGAACAAGACCAACTATGGCGATTAATATTTGAGGAACCAGAGCTTGAGGATGTGGGTAAGTCAAAGGTAACAGTTCGCATTGGCGCAGAAAATCTTTTAGAACCGATACGCACCTGCACCTTGATTTCTTCCACCTATCGCCGAGGGTCAATACCAGTAGGAAGTGTGGGAGTTTTGGGGCCAACGCGTCTAGATTATGAAAGTGCGATCGCAGTAGTAGCATCTGCTGCTGATTACCTCTCAGAAGCTTTCAGTTATTTCAATCCCTAATAGAGACAACCTGCTACAGGTTTAGACAAAAGAACAATACCATAGCAGGTAGATAAGCCGAATTTATAGTGGCAAAATCAATAAGGGACTTCCAAAAAATAAATTATGCCATTATCAATAATGATAATCATTTTAAGGGTGTGGTGAAGGGGTTGCCGACGGCAGCCCCTTCACCACCCCCTTTTCTCTCCCCTAAAAATGATTATCATTCTTTAAAAATCCGGTCTCTTGTTTTTTTTTGGAATGATTTATTATTTGGAAGTCCCTAAATGGAAATTACACGATTGTGACTCTGTTGGCGAAATGCGATCGCTATCCTCAAAGCCTTGAAATGTCATGATTGCAGGTTGAGGGATTTATAATTGCAGGTCGCTACACTTACGCCGCGCTGTACTAGTAACTTGATGAATTGTTTATTATAAACGATCTTCAGTAATGTTCTCATTGACTGAATATTATTGTGTAAAAACTCTTAGGAATTAAATTAATTTTAAAGTTTCGCTGAACAGATTTAAAAATTGTAGACCAGAACCCAGCGAGATGTTACAAAAGATATTACGAGTTTTAAATGACTCGGATCAAGTAAGAGCTTGTCACGAAACAACCTTCCTTCTTTTTAGTTAGAAATGCTTTCTCAGTAAGCTTTTTAAGTGGTAAATTGTAAAAGTTGTTTCTTGACAGGCTCTAAGTAATAAAATTTAGCGATGTGATATTTTCAAATGGGTTTATACAGGTAGTAAATACGAGTCGTTTACATCGAGGAAAAATCAATCGCTAAAAAATTATATACATCGACCGAAAATAGTGAAAATAACTGAGGCTCACAAGCATTGAGGTCTGATATTGAAAAGGTTTTTATTTGTCGGTGGCGTGCTGCTAATTCTTTTTGTTTATTTTGGTTTAAACTATTCTGGCTTCTGTTTTGCAGAAAAACGTTACCTAAGTAACGAAGAAAAAATTAGAGGAGAATTTGATTACCAAAATAGCCGGGATACATTACCTCTGGACAACCCCCCAGATCCCAAGCACGTCTTGGATAAAAGCTTCGGTGGATATAATCTCGCTCACATCAAGTATAAAAGCTTCGATGAATATATAGCATTGTATCCAGAATGCTGTTCCGTCAATCCTGGCGGCGGTTATGAAGTTTCTCCTGAAAAATTCCTCGATCGCATTCTTGGATATAATTCGGGCGATGTTGTAGTTATTAATTTTCAAGTACGTTATTTAGATGAAAATGGTTCGCTCAAAACAGTAGAAAATCGCTTTGAAAACTACTCGCCCAACTGTGGTAAACCTCGATAATAATTCCCTCGGACATGAAACCAGAAGTATCGGAGAAAAATTATGGTTCAACTAAATAGAAACAACATCACAAATCAATATTTATACGGACAATTAACCACTCCAACAAATCTTGCAGATGAGAGTTTGATTCGCCCTAAAGATACTACTACAACGGTTGAAGTAGGTGTAGTAGAGTTTATGGCAACGGGTGCTGGCAGATTTGCTGTTGGAAGTCAGTTTACTCTAGTACAAAGATTTTTTGCTCCCTTTTTAACATCGCCAACAGTTCCTCCTGGTAGATATACCAAAGCAGAACTAGGAGTAATTACTGGATTGGATAAATTTAGTTGGGAGATGCAACAGTACAACTGGGAGGATGATATTGATGATTATTTTGATCGAGTTTGGGTATACAACTCGATGGAGTTTTCAATTTCTGAAGATGCAGTATTTATTGTTGAAGCTGATGGTAGTCAAAGAATAGAAAATTTTGCCGTTTTTCCTCGGCTAAATGTTAAATAAAATTTCGATTTAGAATCGGATGATGGCTTGACGGGAATAGCTAACTTAGTTGCCAAACCGTATGTAGATCCTTGGGGGATCGGTCGAAAAGTTAATATTAATTTCAGCGATCCCAATTTAATTCCTAGAACTACCTACACCTCACAAGATTATACTGACGACCTCAATAGAAACTTTGATTCGTTTCTTTCTAATCCAGAAGCAATAGCTAAAATTGCGTTGGGTCAGGATGATTTCGTAGATGGATTATTTGACGATGGTGTAACGAAATTTCTAGATGGGAATAAACCCATTATTTATGGATCTCCAGATGCCGATAATCTTATCGCCTCAAATATTGACTTTAGCAGCAATCCTTCACCACTTGGCCTCAATCAAGCTCCACTACTTGCTCCTTTTAGAGGCAACGGAATTGTCTTGATTGCTGGTAATGGAAATGATACCGTCAAAGGCTCAGATCGAGACGATCGAATACTTAGCGGCGAGGGTAACGATAACCTTGATGGCGGTCTTGGCGACGATATTTTCGTCGGTGGTGCTGGCAATGACACTATAGAAGGCGGTTCTTTTCTGTTCGGACTCTTTCAAGGAACGGATACTGCCGTTTACGGAGGCGCACTGTCCGAGTATGATATTGAATTTTTATCAGATGACTCAATTCGGATCTCGGATAAAGTCGCAGGTCGAGATGATTCTGATACGCTCAAGGGTGTTGACATTGCGAAATTTTCGGACAAATCGATCAACCTTGCGCCAGGGCAGGACATCGCCTTCGTCATAGACACAACTGGCAGCATGTTCGATGACATCGACGCGATCAAAGCCAGCGCCAGTAACATCATCGATGCGATCTTCGATAGCGAGCGTGGCTTTCTTAATTCTCGAATCGCTGTGGTCGGATACAACGATCCTGCAACAAATACTTTCCTTTCCTTCACCGATCAGCCAAAGATCGATGATCGAAAGACCGCAGCTCTCAACGCGATCAACAGCATCTCGGTCGGCGGTGGTGGCGACTTTCCCGAGGCGGTAAATGCCGGACTGATCCGCGCGCTCTCTGGTGGTGCCGGAGAGTGGCGAGAAGAAGCGGTCGCTCGGCGGATCATCCTGTTCGGCGACGCGCCGCCCAACGACACTGATCTTCGCGCACAGGTACTTGAGCTTGCATCCAATGTTGGAACTTCTTTCTCCAGCAACAGCCTCATGTCAATGTCGATCGCAGGCGATATCGAAACTAGTAGCGTCGCAAGCGGCCTCGCCGTGACGCGGTTCGCTGTGACGGCAATGGATACCGACGGCGCTCCAGTTACAATTCCGGTCGAAATCTTCACTGTTCTGATTGGCAACGACCCGACCACGACCGCCGATTTTGAAAGCCTCGCCGCTGCAACCGGCGGCAAGACTTTTAACGCGGCTAATGCTTCTGAGGTGGTCGATGCGCTGATCGCAGCCATTAAGACACCGATCAATACAACACCGATCAATAAAACCCCGATCGCCCAAGATGATACAGCAACCACCCAACAAAACACGGCAGTGAACCTACCTGTGTTAATCAATGACAGTGACTCAGATGGTGATGCCTTAGCCATCAAGAGCTTCACTCAGGGCAGTAATGGAATGGTTACTCTGAATGACAACGGTACATCCGGCGACACCACCGACGATTTCCTCGTTTATACCCCAGCTACCCAATCAGATCCCAGTATCGGGTTTATTGACAGCTTTAAATATACCCTCTCCGATGGAAACGGTGCAACATCCACCGCAGCGGTGACCGTCGCAGTCGGGAAAATCGAAAATGGCGGCAATGGCAACGATACCCTCACCGGCACTCCTGGCAACGACCGACTCTTGGGCGGCAATGGCAACGATATCCTTGAAGGTGGTTTAGGAGATGATTCCCTCGATGCTGGTCTTGGTGACGATACCCTCACAGACTTAGAAGGTAACAACACCTTCTATACAGGCGAAGATAATAACGTAGTTACCGCAGGTTCTGGAAATGATGTCATCTATGCAGGCTCCGGTCGTGACATTATTGACGCAGGCAATGGTAAAAACCAAATCTACGCCGTAGAAGGTAACAATCTGATTGGCACAGGTTCTGGTAACGATATCGTCTATGCAGGTTCCGGCAGCGACTGGATATTTACAGGTGCGAGAGATGATGTCATTTATGCTACAGAAGGTAACAACTTAATTGCAGCAGGCACTGGCGATAACTTAGTTTATAGTGGTAGCGGTCGTGATTTATTTGTTCTTGTCTCCGGTGCTGGTTCTACCACCATTGACCAATTCCAAAGCTACGATCACCTTGGTCTTATTGGTGGTTTGAGCTTCGATCAACTGTCCATCACCAAAAACCAGCAGGGCAATGAGTTCTCCACTCGTATCAGTATTGCCTCTACCGGAGATTTACTTGCCAGCCTCAAGTGGGTAGAAACTAGTTCCATCACCCGCAACTCATTTGTTGATTTAGAAAGCTTAGGAATATCACTACTAAATGGAGCCGCAAGTCGTAGCAACCTCGCTGGGTTGATGACTTCTGGTGTTGAAACAGGATTATCTGTTCCTTCAGTCCTTGATCTCCAGCAGCAGGCGATCGCCTCTGGTAGTCCTTTGAATCTTGCCTGAAAAATGATCTAAAAACCTAATCAATTAGTTGCGATTCCTTGAACAACTTATCAAAGATAGGCTGTTCAAGGAAGTTTTTTTCCATAGGGATGTGGGCATCACCGTGCCAATCCGGGAAAACAGTACGCTAGGGACTTCCAAATAATAAATCATTCCAAAAAAAAACAAGAGACCGGATTTTTAAAGAATGATAATCATTTTGAGGGGAGAGAAAAGGGGGTGGTGAAGGGGCTGCCGTCGGCAACCCCTTCACCACCCCCTTAAAATGATTATCATTATTGATAATGGCATAATTTATTTTTTGGAAGTCCCTGAGTTGGGATTTTCCACTTTGGGTGCGTAAATCCCAAGAGAAAATTTTTTCTCAAATTACTTTACAAAACGCAATAAATTCTTTAAGATGTGTAACAGGTAGTCAAACCTACCTAATTCATTCACAAATAACCGCATTTATAAAACAATGACAGCAACCTTACAACGTCGCGAAAGCGCCAACGTATGGGATCGATTCTGCGAGTGGATCACCAGCACCAACAACCGTATTTACATCGGTTGGTTCGGCTCCGTAATGATTCCCACCCTGCTAGCCGCCACCGCTTGCTTCGTAATCGCCTTCATCGCCGCACCTCCAGTAGACATCGATGGAATCCGTGAACCAGTTGCAGGTTCCTTAATCTACGGAAACAACATCATCTCCGGTGCAGTAGTACCTTCCTCCAACGCTATCGGCTTGCACTTCTACCCAATTTGGGAAGCAGCATCTCTTGATGAGTGGTTGTACAACGGTGGCCCTTACCAATTGGTAATATTCCACTTCCTGATTGGCGTATTCTGCTACCTGGGTCGTGAATGGGAACTATCTTACCGCTTAGGTATGCGTCCTTGGATTGCGATCGCATATTCTGCTCCAGTAGCAGCAGCAACCGCAGTATTCTTGGTATACCCCATCGGACAAGGTTCATTTAGCGATGGTATGCCTTTGGGAATAAGCGGAACCTTCAACTTCATGATTGTGTTCCAAGCAGAACACAATATCCTCATGCACCCCTTCCACCAATTAGGTGTAGCAGGTGTATTCGGGGGAAGTTTGTTCTCTGCAATGCACGGAAGTCTGGTAACAAGTTCACTAGTTCGTGAAACCACCGAAACCGAATCGCTTAACTACGGTTACAAATTCGGTCAAGAAGAAGAAACCTACAACATCGTTGCAGCCCACGGCTACTTCGGTCGTCTAATCTTCCAATACGCTTCTTTCAACAACAGCCGTTCACTGCACTTCTTCTTAGCAGCATGGCCTGTAATCGGAATCTGGTTCACCTCCTTGGGTGTAAGCACAATGGCGTTCAACTTGAACGGTTTCAACTTCAACCAATCAATCATTGATTCAAGCGGTCGCGTGATCAGCACTTGGGCTGATGTAATCAACCGGGCTAACCTGGGTATGGAAGTAATGCACGAGCGCAATGCTCACAACTTCCCCTTAGATTTGGCTGCTGGTGATGTTGCTCCTGTGGCTCTGAGCGCTCCTGCTATCAACGGTTAATCATAATCTGAGATACGCTATTCGCTATTATCTATAAGTAAAAGACGCTCTCCCGAAAGGGGGGGCGTTTTTGCATTGGATTAATTAGTACGTTTTTTTGAAGTGCAAAATGATGGGTGTTGCATCAAAACCAATACGCTTGGGTTAAGGCTAAAACCTTTTAGCAAAGTCAAGTTTTTATAACGTAGACGCTGCATCGGCTTGCCGCAGGCTACCACAGAGGCAATAGAGTTGCCAGTGCGCCCTTGCGGTTCCCCGACTTGTTCGCGCAGCGTCTCCCCTTGGGAGAAGCAACTGGCGCGGCACTGAGAGAAGAAATAAATGCTTAACTGAACTGTATTGGCATCAAAACTAGACCGCGATAGTTTAGAACTTAGGCAATAATTATCAAAAAGTAAATTTTACGGGTAATAATTGCTAGCAGCGCAGATAATTGCCTCAAAGTTAAAATATAAGGAGAAGCCAAGAATGATTTTACAACGTGGGCATAGAGTAGTAGCTGCTTTGTTGCTGTCAGTGGTATTACTGACAACAGCCTGTAATCCCAAGATACCTGGACGTTTTGACCAAGTGCAAAAGGAAAGCACTCAACAAAAACGCGGTCAAGCGGTGGCTAAGACCGCAACTCAGGGTAGCGAATTTAATAAACTTTTCCCAAAAGCTAGCGATGGCTACCAGGGCGTCTATACCCAAGAGAAAAAAGGTTTTGCCAATTTAAAGCTGAAAAAAGGCGGTAAAGAAGTCGCGTTGCTGTCTATTTCTGATACCACCAGTACACCTAGTGCAGCAGCAAAGTTCTCGAAGAGTACCAAAAAAATTGGTGGTTATCCCGCAGTAGAAGTTGGTAAGACGCAAACTGCAATTTTAGTAGGTAAATACCAAGTAAAAGCAATTTCTAGCAATCCCTCATTTACAGCTAGCGATCGCGCAGATTGGCTAGAGAAGTTTAATCTTAATGGTCTGGCTAAACTGAAATGATTTGCACTACGAATATTCAGATAACAAAACCTAAATAAGGAGATTTTTGTGAGCAAATCGATTTTTGAGTTGGTGGATCAATTACCAACTAGCGGCTTGACCATTTCTATGTTAAAGTCCCTTGATTTTGTTGCTCCTGGAGAGTGGCAAAATACTGTCGGTTTTGTCAACACCATTAAGACCGTTACTGGCGAAGACGACGAAGATTTAATTCAGCAAATTGGTGAACGAGCAATTTATCTATTCAACGACAAATCCCAAGGATATCAAACAGCCTTGTGGTTATATCAAACCGTTGATGGTACAGATAAAGCGCTTGGTGCAGCAGCTTTAGCTAACAAAGTTGGCGAGAAAATTCCTTTGTTGGGGTTTTTAAACTCTGTCACTCCCAAACCTGATAAAGCCCAAACCATCGATTTGACATTGAAATTAGTCGCTGAGTTAGTAGCCTTCTGTCAAATTAACGGCATCCCTGGAGACAGTATTGGCGATTTTGTCGCCTCTTTAGGTGAGTATAGTGGTGAGTCGCTCATCCGCATGGTGGCATTAGTTTGCGTTGATGGTTTGATACCCTTAGGCCCAGACTTCATCAGCAAAGCGATATCTGGGCTTAATCAAACAAATCCACAGGAATTAGAAAAAAACTCGACTTTCCAAAACATCAAAGATGTGATTCCAGGGAACAATGCTGGCAGTAAACTCAACTTTATCGGCGAAAGCTTTGACTCAGTTAAAGGTTGGATGAGTGGTATTGTCAACGCGAATAATTTAACGCCACAAAAGGTAGTTGGCAACTTACAAAATTTTGTCGATATTGCGGATGACAAGTTAGACTACCTCGCAGCGTTCCTGGATGTAGCAACGAATTATTATGAACACACCGGCACACAAACTCTAGCACGTCGCTTGATTGAACGGGCGGTGGCGGAGATTTAGGTTGATGGGGGCTGGGGACAATCCCCCATGCCCTATGCCAATTAGGGTAAACGTAAATCTGCTGCGATCGCATATAAGTAAGGTTGAAAAATAGCTAAGTTTTCCAATTTATCAAACTTACCTGTTTGCGAACCTGGGTCAAAGGCAGTGGTAATTACGTAAAGTTTATTGCCATCAAAGGCAACATGGCCGATATGTTGCTCTTCTACTCCACCTTTTTGCTTGAGTCCGGCGAACCCATAGCGGATTCCCTGAAGCTTACCAATGGGTACTGGTTGGGGTGGGTAGGCTAAGAAAGTAATCTCTTTTCCATATTCATCCTGACGGTCTTTGGCAAAAGCAGCGTAGTGATCTTCAACCCAAGCCTTGAGTGCTGTTAATATCTGGGTTTGGTATTTGGAACTTTGGTAGTCCACTTGGGAACCAGTTGGAATCCCGGCTGCTATGAGTTTCTTTTGGAAATCCTCGTTGTTTGCTAATGGGTAAACGTTAATCTCAACTGTACCCAAAAGTTCCTCTTTGGATGAAACACACAATAAAGACGCATTTCCATTACAAGCAGCAACTTGCCAGTTCGTTGAAACAGCAGCATTTCCCAGGATTTTCTGCCAGATATTTTCCTCATTAGCGTTAGGAAGTTTCGCAACAGCAGGGGATTTTACCACTTTGGGTGCAGAAAATTGGGGGAGAACAAATTTTGCTCCCAGAGGTATTAACACCAGCAAAATAGAACCTAATAATAAATGATAAAGTCGTAACATTTTCTTGAAAATCCAGAGCCAAGGATTGCAGACTAACGATATCTACAATACTTTATGGATAAGCTGTGACGCATTTAAGTTGTATATTTACTCGTGAGGGTTGTCATTAGTCATTTGTATTTCAAAGGACAGATGACCAATTGACAAAGGACAGTCTTAACGATTGCAATGTCTAATCTAGACGCGCATCAGCTTATACAGGAAGATACATTTATATTGCTGCAAGTTCCGCAAATGGAACTCAACAAACTATAGCGCTTCCAATACCGTTGGGTTAAAGAATTTCTTGTAGCAATTGCTTTAGACTTCTCTTTTTCTATCGGCGTCTCGAAGTGACGCTTTATCTTATACAGCAGATTTCAAGTTGGTGAGGTACAAAAGCTAAGTACAGTTTTGCGTAAAAGCGTAGCGTTTTTAATGCAGAGGAACGCATTGGCATTGTAAGGCGACGCATTAGCATTGTTAGCCGACACAATGCCATTGTAAGGCAACACATTGGCATTGTTAGGCGACACATTGGCATTGTCAGCCGACGCATTGCCATTGCAGAGGATTGCAAAATTTAATTTGCTACGAATTAATGAAATGCTGTACTAAGTCTGTTACCCAGGTATAAAGCGTGTTTTACTCCTGAATTCTGAATTCTGCTGTATCTTGAAAAATTCTTGCTTTAGAAACTTCCCAGTTAAATATGAAATATTCCAGCAGCATGGAGCCTTTGGCTTTGTCTGCTGGATACTTTAAATGTGAGTGAAATTTTTAGGAATCGACTTAGTAGCGATTATTAGTGCGACGGGGATTAGCGCCACCCCAGTTACCACGAGAGGAGTTGCTTCTTTCCTCACGAGGTTTAGCTTTGTTCACTTTCAAATCACGTCCCATCCACTCAGCACCATCAAGTGCATCAATGGCAGCTTGTTCTTGTGTGTCTGATTCCATTTCCACAAAAGCGAACCCACGCGGCCGGCCTGTTTCCCGATCTGTGGGTAGTTGAACACGACTTACTGTTCCGTATTCTGCAAAAGCCTGCTTTAGGTCCTCTTCTGTAACCTGATACGACAGGTTTCCGACGTAAATTGACATAGAAATCTCCGAATTCAGGGAGTGTAGATAGTTAAATTCGGAGAGACACTTTTTAGAAATCAAAACGAGTTACTCAACCGAAAATAATCTTTATATCCATGAGTCTATCACAAATTTCAGCCTTTGAATATCGTCTTATTGTGAATTTTATTCACAAATGAAACCTTTAGGATAGGTTTGTAGACTTCTCAATTGACTGGCTTTTGTTGCTTCTACTATAAAAGTTACACTTTTAACAGGAAATCGGAATCAACTAGCGATCGCCCTGCTATTTAGTGTTTTCAAAATTAAGCTGTGGACTAAGGGGTAAAGATTATTATTGGTATTCAGGCTAATCATATCATGACTAACTGTCTTAAAAGCAAATTAAAAAATATTTATTTTCAAATGCCCCATTTAGCTATGCTCGAACTGCTCTAAAATCCTTTCTGCTTCCTTACACAGTACCTCGTGATATTCGCCGTTACTAGCCAGCAAACCTCCCCATTGATTAATATCACCGATGTTATACTGCAACGGAGTGCCGTCAAAGTGGGTAAATTTACCACCGGCTTCTGTTAAAATCAGTTCTGGTGCTGCCATATCCCAATCTTTGGGCGCAGACTTGCCGGAAAGGGAAATGTAGATATCTGCCTGTTGCTCGACAATGGTGGCGATTTTGCAACCTACACTGCCCACAGATTTATGATTTTGACAAGGTAAGTTTTGTAATAAGTAATCTAAGCGTTGGTTGCGGTGAGAGCGACTAACGATTAAGGTTAAATCCTCAATTCGTTTGTGTGACGACACTTGTAAAGGAACAGAACCATCACGAGTTTCTACAAATGTACCCCCGCCTTTAATAGCGTAATATAACTTTTGAGCCTCTGGTACCACCACCACTGCCAACACTGGGCGTGTTTCCTTGACTAAAGCAATGTGAACTGCATAGTCTCCAGTTTTTTCGATAAAGTCTCGTGTGCCATCTAAAGGGTCAATTATCCATACCCAAGGGGCGGAAGGCTGTGCTACACCAGTTGGAGATTGATAGGTTTCTTCGCTGATATAAGCAAAATTTTCATTACCCAAAGTTGCTTGTAGCCTCTGCAAAATGTATTGACTCGCAGCTACATCGGCAACGGTAACAGGTTCATTTTGTTTATATTGTACTTCTAAATTAGGATCTTTTGCAGTCCCGTGATAATACGATCGCAGTATATCTGCTGCACCCCAACCTATCTCACGAGCGATCGCTAATATTTCTTGTAAGTCTTTCATTAATTTGACCTGAATTAAAAATATGTATAACGTAATTCGAGAGGTACAGCGATACTTAGTTTAACGAATTACGAATTACGAATTACGAATTACGAATTACGAATTACGAATTATTTTAAATCCATCCAGCGCCGAGTGCCAAAAAATTTACAGGAATCACCTGCAATATTAGCTGCCAGTGCCAGTGCATCGGTAAAGCTTTCTCTTAAAATGTAATGACAAAAAGCACCGTGGAAAATATCTCCAGCCCCTAATGTATCAATTGCTTGAATCGGTGGCACATCTACAATACCAGTTTTAGTGCAACTCAAGTATTCAATTGGTTTTTGTCCGTGGGTAATGGCGATGTGAGGAATGTCAAATCTGCCCAGATAGGTAAAAACGTCTTCTCCAGTCTGGCAGTTGGGGGGATAAAAATTAGCCGAACAGATGGCGTAATTTACAAACGGCAGAATTTGTTCAAATCCAGGCTTCCAACTCCCACCATCAATTACTATTCGGATATTCTTGAGTTTAGCCATTTGAGCTATGGAATAACTAACCGCCATTTGATGTCCATCAATCAGTACTATATTGACATTTTGCAAAATATCTGGCGGGATAGATGCGCTGTTGGCTTGAGTTTTGACAGCATTGATGGAAACTACAGCTCGTTCACCCGTGGCTTGGGTAACAATGATTGAGGAGACAGGCGGTGCTAAATCAGTGGTAGGCTCAAGGTCTGCGATCGCAACTTTGTAATTTGCCAAATCACCCCGAATTAGCTGCGTCATTGGGTGAGAACCCACTACACTCAAGACTGTAGCCTGATTTCCTAAATGGCTGAAAGTTACAGCCGCGTTTGTAGCTGGGCCCCCTGCTGCCACAGTATAGTCAGTAGCGACAATCTTCTGATTATTCTTAGGGGCATCAGCAAGGTAAATCAAATCTAAGGTTACTAAACCTACAAATAATCCACAATCCGATTTTGGATTTTGGATTTTGGATTTTAGATTATCCATTTGTCATATATTTTCGTATAGATGCATAAATTATTATTTTTAACTCTTGTACAGACGCGATTCATCGCGTCTCTCCTGTCTCTCCTG
>NZ_JAIVFS010000019.1:28597-124398 GCF_020829645.1 Nostoc mirabile CHAB5784
TGCACAGACGCGATTCATCGCGTCTCTCCTGTCTCTCCTGCACAGACGCGATTCATCGCGTCTCTCCTGTCTCTCCTGCACAGACGCGATTCATCGCGTCTCTCCTGTCTCTCCTGCACAGACGCGATTCATCGCGTCTCTCCTGTCTCTCCTGCACAGACGCGATGAATCGCGTCTCTACAAACTCCTAACTTTTACCTCTCCCTCATGCAAACCGATCCAAAACCAAGAACACTTTACATTGTCGGCACACCAATTGGCAATCTGGAAGATATAACCTTTCGGGCGGTGCGAATTTTACAGACTGTAGATATCATTGCTGCGGAAGACACCCGTCATACTGGGAAACTATTACAGCATTTTCAAGTTAAAACTCCCCAGGTGAGTTACCACGAACACAATCGTACCAGCCGCATCCCAGAATTATTAGAGCATTTAGTTAACAATAAAGCGATCGCTCTTGTGAGTGATGCGGGGATGCCAGGAATTTCCGATCCTGGATATGAACTGGTGAAAGCCTGTATTGAGGCAGGAATTGCAGTAGTTCCCATTCCTGGTGCTAGTGCAGCAATTACTGCATTGAGTGCAGCTGGATTACCAACAGATCGGTTTGTCTTTGAAGGCTTTCTCCCAGCTAAAACTCAACAGAGACAAGAACATTTAGAATCTCTGCAAACAGAATCTCGCACATTGATTTTCTACGAATCGCCCCACCGTTTGCGAGATACTTTACAAGACTTAGCTCTTGTTTGGGGAAGCGATCGCCAAATTGTGTTAGGGCGGGAGTTAACTAAATTGTATGAGGAATTTTGGCGGGGGACAATTGCCGAGGCGATGGCTCACTACACCCAACGAGAACCCCAAGGTGAATATACATTAGTAGTGGCGGGAATTCCAGCCAGTCAGCCCCAACTGACACAAGAGGAATTAAAAGCCGAATTGAAGCAGTTAATTAGTCAGGGGATATCTCGATCGCAAGCTAGCCGTCAGTTAGCAAAATTTACCTCTCTTCCCCGTCGCCAACTTTATCAACTAGCTCTTTCTATAGCCCTCACTCCTGAGTTGTGAGCAAATCCTACCGCTTTTGTAGAATTCTGTCAATAATTGAATAAACAAAATTTTCTGCTCGATATTTTAGGACAGGGATAATCCTCAAGTCGAGTTCAAACTCCTATCTTGGGTTGACTCTCATATATCATAACTGTAACTTAAAGTCAACTTTTTATGTGCGTAGACTAGGAAAAACTACAGACATCGCCTGAGTCGAGGGTGATAAAGCACTCATAATTTGCCCAACCGCAACTTGGGTTATATAGTTCAAGCAAAAAAAGTGTTATTGCCATACCAAATAGATTATTGTTACTAAATTTATATATTTATTCTCAAAGACAAAGGAGTGAATATTCAAATGATATCTAAAGATTTTTGATATTAGTTCTCTAGATAGATCAGGAATTTTGCAGGAAAACTTTAATATGAAATAGTCAAAAGCAAACAAATTAAGATTCTCAACGAAGGAGAAATTCAATGGGTAACATTATTGCTTGGCTGGTTTTGGGTTTAATTGCAGGTGCGTTAGCTAAGTTATTTTATCCAGGAACCCAAGGTGGCGGTATTCTCTCTACGATTATATTAGGAATACTTGGAGCTGTAGTCGGGGGTTATTTGGGTCAAGTTTTACTAGGAAGTGGTTCGGCAGCCGCTGCATCTGCTGGAGCTTTCTCGCTTGGAAGCATTTTATTTGCTGTTCTTGGCGCGATGCTACTGATTTTCCTTTGGGGTTTAGTGACTCGCCGAGCTGTGTAATTACCTCATATCAGCTAACCCTCTTGGGAATCCCTTCAATCGGCAACAAACCAATAAAATGACGTTAGAAAAAGAGCGAACAACTATAGGAGTTTTCGCTAGGTGTTCCGATACACAATTGGTACTTCAGGAACTAAAAGCTTCTAATTTTCCTATGCACAAAGTTTCTGTAATTGCACAGAATGCAGAAGAAGAAAGCGATATTGCTAGTGCTGAAGTTAAAGATAGCACTGGCAATAATATATGCTTAGAAGATGCTGAAGCCTTTACAAGTAGTGCTTTGGGCGGTGTTACTGGCTTATTACCCGGTTTAGTCCTGTGGGTAATTTCTGGTATAGGACGAGTGATTCTAGCCGGAGCAGAAGCAACTGCGATCGCTACCACTTTAACAGGAGGTGCGATCAATGCAACCGCAGGTGATTTACATGGTGTACTACTAGGTTTAGGAATTCCAAAAGAGCAAGCACAGGGTTACAGCGATCTAATTTGCAAAGGTTATTATTTGGTAATAGTAACGGGCATAGATATAGAGATTCGTCTTGCTAAGAGGGTTTTTAATCGCCGTGATACTCAACAGTGGAGCATTTATGAGCCATACTTCACCCCAAATAGTCGCTATAAAAATGCAGTTGGTGTTTTTTCTACGCGCCAAAATACAGAAAAAGCACTTACTGAACTAAAAATCGCTGGCTTTCCTATGGCTCAAGTTTCGGTGATTGCTAAAAATACAAACACACTGAATGGTATTACTGAGGTAGATATCAGCAGTTCCAAAGATAACTACACTTGTTTAGGAATTTCTGAGGAGCTAGCCAGATATTATGAACATCAAGTGAGCCTTGGCAATTACTTATTAGTCCTAAAGAGTACTGATATCTACATGGCAGGTGCAAGAGCTATTTTAGAGAGTCACAAAATTGAAAAATTTTGTATCTATAGCTCATCTTTAGTGAATGCGAGTAGAAGCGATCGCCAGGTTATTAGTCAATAGTTTTGGGTTAGTAATAGCATTGATGTTATATCTAGCAGGAATATGCACTATAGCAATCCTATCTGATTTGTTTTGGGAAAAATAATTTTTTTATCAGGAACCGCAGAGGCGCAGAGAACGCAGAGAGAATAAAGAGATATTTTTACGAATTATTTAGGATTGCTAGATTATTTAACATCTATGGAAGTTATGCTTGAATGAGCTTAATTTTACCTATTCGGAGTTTTATTATAAAATACAGGATGGGGAGCTAAAGCAACCATTATTAAAATCAAGAAAATCCTTACTTTATAGTAATTATAAATGCCATAATAGTGCTTTATGCCTAACCATAGGGGATTACTAATTACAAATTTTGGGTAGCATTACCAAAGTTTTTCTCAGCCCTAAAAGCTGTTTAAGCATTACAAAAAAATATTCCGCGACAAATATACTCCAATGACTTTTTGCTAAAAAGATTATCTCAAGCTGAAATTGAAGTTGCAACAGGCTCGTCTTGGGGTAAGATAATATCTGTTTCAAATAGTAAAATTGCAGTTTCATAACCAATTATACCTATTTCTGGCTCTGAACCCATTTCCATTTCTATGAGATATGACCAGTATCCACAGTTAGAACAGTATTGATTTGTATAGCCAAAACATAATCCGAATAGTGCCAAAAATATAAATAATTGGAATAGCTGCCTGGAATAATGTTGAAAAGTTTGAAGATTGGAACCAAAATTGGAATTAGTTTTGCTTTGAGTTTAGCAACTCTGACCACTATTGGTCTAATCTCTTACCAAAGCACCAATGATCTAATTCAAACTTCAGCTAAAGAAAGCCATACCTATCAGGTGTTAAGTCAGCTTGAAGACCTTAATTTGCAACTGACAAATGCTGAAACTGGGCAACGTGGTTACATTCTTACTGGAGAACAGCGCTATTTAGAACCTTATAACGCTGCCATTCAAGTACTGAATCAAAAAGTTAACGAACTTCAGAGGTTAACAGCAGATAACCCCAACCAACAGAGTCGGCTTGATACTTTACAGTCACTAATCGATCAAAAGCTGGCTGAACTGAAAGAAACCATTGACTTGCGTCAGAACCAAAGTTTTGAAGCTGCCCAGAAGGTTGTTCTGACAGACCGAGGCAAGCAACTGATGGCTGATATCCGCAAAGTTATCCAGGCGATGAAAACTGAGGAAAATAAACTCCTCAAACAGCGCTCTGGTCAGGCACAAGCTGCTGCTCAAAAAACGATCGCCAGCATTGTATATAGTATTCCCTTATTTTCTTTAATCTTAGCTTTGATCGGATTTATCCTGACCAGACATATCTCAGCACCGCTAAAGCAAGTTTCTGATTTGGCAGAAAAAATGGCGGATGGGGATTTATTGGTGAGTTTACCAGATAGCGATCGCCAGGATGAAATTGGTGTATTGACACGCACCTTCAATCAGATGATCATTAATCTGCGAAACACAAATAAAAAAAATGACGAGCAAAACTGGCTAAAGTCTAACTTAGCTGAATTTACCCAGATGCTCCAAGGGCATCGAAATTTAGAAACTGCCTCTGGCCTAATTTTGTCAAAATTAGCACCACTGGTTGGGGCATCGCAGGGCATTTTTTATTTCATGGACTCAATAAACAACGAGCCTGTACTGAAACTATTGAGTAGCTATGCTTACAAAGAGCGAAAAAATCTGGCAAACCAGTTTCGTTTGGGTGAGGGATTGGTGGGACAATGTGCCTTAGAAAAACAAAGAATCCTCCTAACAGAAGTTCCTAGTGACTATATCCGTATTAGTTCCGGGTTGGGAGAAGCTCCACCGCTAAATATTATTGTCTTGCCTATACTGTTTGAGACGCAGGTGAGTGCTGTAATTGAACTGGCATCATTTGGGCCTTTCAGCCATCTCCATCTGACATTTTTAGAGCAATTGAGTGAAATTCTGGGTGTATTTTTAAATAACATCGCCTCACAATTGCAAACCCAGCGACTCCTTGAAGAGTCTGTTGCTTTAACAGAAGAACTGCAAAACCAGCAAGAAGAACTACAACAGAGCAATCAACGCCTGGAAGAACAGGCGCAGGAGTTAGAGGAATCGCAATTTCTTGTCAAGCAGTCTAACGAGGAATTGCAGCAACTAAATGAGGAGCTAGAAGAAAAGGCAGAATTGCTAGAAGTTCAAAATCGGGAAGTTGCCCGCAAGAACCAGGAAGTTGAGCGAGCGAGGCAGTCTTTTGAAGAAAAAGCTGAACAACTGGAATTGTCTTCCAAATACAAGTCGGAATTTCTGGCGAATATGTCCCACGAGTTACGGACACCGCTAAATAGCCTGTTAATTTTAGCAAGGCTGCTAGCAGATAACTCTCTTAACAACTTGACCGACAAACAGGTAGAGTACAGCCGGACTATTTACTCAGCTGGGACTGATTTGCTGGAATTGATCAATGACATTCTAGACTTGGCAAAAATTGAGTCGGGTACTATGTCGCTCGATATTGAGCAAATTGCTCTTGCAGATTTGGAGACATCTTTAGAGCAGACTTTCCGGCAAGTTGCCCACAATAAAGAACTCAGCTTTACTATTGAACGAGATGAAAAATTACCACTGACAATTTATAACGACTCCAAACGTCTGCAACAAGTGCTGAAAAATCTTTTAGCTAATGCCTTTAAGTTTACCGAACAAGGAGGCGTGAAGTTACAAATTGGCATAGCAACTAAGGCAGGCGAAGCTGAGAATCCCATGATTGCTTTTGCAGTTAGCGACACGGGTATAGGCATTCCAGACGAGAAGCAAAAAATTATTTTCGAGGCATTCCAGCAGGCAGATGGCACAACCAGCCGCAAGTACGGCGGAACAGGCTTGGGCTTGTCCATTAGCCGCGAACTAGCTCAACTGTTGGGCGGGAGAATTGAACTAGTCAGCCAACCAGGGCAGGGAAGCATCTTCACCCTCTACCTGCCCTGGCGACATGAAGGGAAAGGTAAAAATACTCTCACTCCATCACCTACTGGGTCAATCATCTCCCTTAACGCACTATCGACTATAAAAGAAGTGCCTCTAGTCGAAAACAGACCCACAACTCAAGACATCTCTCCGTCGCCGAAAGTCCTTGTCAGCTTACCCAACGATATCCCAGATGACCGGGAAATCATTCAACCGGGCGATCGCATTTTGCTAATTATCGAGGATGATGATAAATTTGCCCGTATCTTATTAGATATGGCCCGTGAGCAGGGCTTTAAAACCATTGTTGCTTTACAGAGCAAACAAGGTCTAGCACTAGCGCAAGAGTTTAAGCCCGATGCAATTATGCTAGATATCCACATGCCAGAGATGGATGGTTGGACGGTGCTAGATCGTCTGAAGCATAAGCCAGACACCAGACATATACCAGTACATATACTTTCTGTTGATGAAAGACAGCAACGGGGATTACAGCTAGGAGCGATTACCTATCTACAAAAACCCGTCTCTCCAGAAGCGCTAACTCAAGTATTGACAGAAATAAAAGGCTTTATTGAGCGTCAGGTAAAAAATCTTCTCATCGTAGAAGATGACCCCGTACAAGCCCAAAGTATTATCGAACTGATCGGTAATGGCGATGTTCATAGTACAGCAGTGGGTACGGGAGCAGAAGCCCTCTCGATTTTGCGATCGCATCACTTTGATTGTATGGTACTGGATCTCGGCCTGCCCGATATGAGCGGCTTTACACTAATTGAGCAAATAAAGCTTGAACCCAGGCTTTTAAAACTGCCGATCATTGTTTACACCGGCAAAGAACTCAGCCGACAAGAAGAAACACAACTGCGGGGACTAGCAGAGACAATTATTATTAAAAATGTGCGATCGCCAGAGCGGTTGTTAGACGAAACTGCCCTGTTTTTGCATCGGGTGCAAGCAAATCTGCCCCCACCAAAGCGGCAAATGCTAGAACAACTACACCAAAATGATCCGGTGCTGGCTAATCGGACAATTTTGATTGTGGATGATGACCTCCGAAATATTTTTGCCCTCACCAGCTTTTTAGAAAGCTATCAAATGCAAGTGCTGTTTGCCGAAAATGGCAGAGATGGCATAGAGAGCCTGCAAGCTAATCCTGAGATTAATATAATTTTGATGGACATCATGATGCCGGAAATGGATGGTTATGAAACTACCCGCGCCATCCGCCAGCAACAACAGTTTCGCTCATTACCAATAATTGCTTTAACTGCTAAAGCCATGCCAGGCGATCGCGAAAAGTGCATCGAAGCTGGAGCCTCTGACTACATCACCAAACCTGTAGATACAGAGCAACTGCTTTCGCTACTAAGGGTTTGGCTGTATCGGTGAGGCAGGGGGAGTGGGGAGTCACGTCGCTCCGCTCCAAATTCAAAATTCAAAATTCAAAATTCAATAATTTTTAATCCCCATAAATCAATTTAGTTGCTCTGTAATAATGACGTAGTATTTCTCTCTACGAGACGCCAAAGGCGAACGCGCTCTGCGTCTCAAAATACATTTTTTCTGTTCTCCATAAATAAATTTACTTGCTCTGTACCCTTTTCGTTTTCGGTCAATAGTGCGACACCAAAATTATTTTTTAGGCAAAACTTACGTAGTAATTAGTTATGATTCTCGCATCTGTGGAAAAACCTGAAAACTCTTTCTTCTCCTCCCCCTTGCAGTTTTAATAATAAGTCTTTAACCGGACACAATATAACTGGTAGCTGCCCTAATGGCAATACGCTTGGGTTAAGGATAATCGTAGGTTGGGTGGAACGTAGTGAAACCCAACAAACCCGCGAAAATGTTGGGTTTCGTTCCTCCACCCAACCTACGCAGTTTATGGTTTTTGCCGCTAACTGAACTGTATTGGCCCTAATGGGATGATGCTTTTAAAATATATAATGACCAGCGATGGAATCCAACAATCGCTCTATGAATAAGGAATCGCCCCAATTCATTAACCATATTGTTTCAAGTTTGCGGTCAATTGAGGGAATTACAGCGATCGCACTGGGTGGTTCACGGGCACGGGGCAACCATACCCTAAAGTCAGATGTGGATTTGGGAATTTATTACAATCCAGAAAACCCGCCCGATTTAATTGCTTTAAATCGACTCGCGTGTGAGCTTGATGATAACCATCGCGTAAATTTGATTACTGCGATTGGGGAATGGGGAAAGTGGATTAACGGTGGCGGTTGGCTACAGGTTCAAGGTGTAGGTGTAGATTTTCTCTATCGCGATTTGGCGAAGGTCAATCGTGTCATTGATGATTGCCATATCGGACGCATTACTATTGATTATCAACCAGGACATCCTCATGGGTTTGTGTCCTCTATTTATATGGGGGAAATTGCTATTTGTCAGGCACTTTACGACCCTGATGGTGTTTTAGAGGCTTTGAAGGTAAAAACAGAGCTTTATCCAGTTGGGCTGAAACAGGCAACTATTGATACTTTCGCTTGGGAAATAAGTTTCTGGCTGTTGGTCGCAAAAAAGGCGATGCCTGCGGCGGGCTGCGCCAACGCACGCGATGATGTTGTTTACGCAGCAGGTTGTTGTTTCCGCAGTGTGGCGTGTATGAATCAGGTTTTATTCGCGCTCAACGAAGATTACCTGTTAAATGAAAAAGGGGCGATGCCTGCGGCGGGCTACGCCAACGCAGTCGCTAATAGGTTTGCTATTTGCCCTACTGACTATCAACAACGGGTTGAGCGAGCTTTTACACTTTTAGCTGCCGATGCAAAATAAACCTCTTGCGAAAATCCTTGATCCGCCAGGGACTCAAGTCCCTCTCTTATAGCAAAAGTCCGTTTAAACGGACTAAAATTATTGTTATTAGTCGGTTTAAACCGACTTGAGCTATTAGCCCGAAAATAAATTTTCGGGCGGATGTTCGACTTTTGCAAGAGGTCTAATCAATCACTGAGGCGATCGCGATTATTGAGGCGATTGAGGATGATTTGAGTCAATGCTATGGAAATCGGCGATTAACGATGTAATTTTTATTGCCATCTGACTTCTGTTGCTATGCGATTGAAAGTGATATTTGACCATTGTACAAAATATCCCAATACTACGTAGGTTTTGCTTAAAACATAACTTCAACATAGTTTCCTTTGAGAAATGTAGACGTAACATTTTCAGGGCTTTGTTGGGTTTCATGACCAAAGAGGCAGGGGAGCAGGGAGCAGGGAGCAGGGGAGAAAGATTCTGGAATTCCCCTGCCATTCGGGTTTTAGAGCAAGTAAATTTATTTATGCTCAAAAGCAAAAATATTTATTTCGAGCGGAAAGTGGCACGATAAATAATGCGTCCGTTTTCTTGCCCCTAAATTTATTTATGGGGTTCTCCCCCTGCTCCCAGCAAGAACTGCCCCCTTTCCTCTTCTGTGACCTTCAACCGACCTACCAATTTTTTTAACCGAGCAGTATTGTTCCCGACCCTATACCCCACAAAAAAGAATAAATTGTTTTAAAGTGTTATCAAATAAAGGCTTTGGTCATTGAGTACATTATTAATACATATTAATAGATGCAGTATTGCAGATGAGATATTAATAAATGCAGTATTGATCGAAAGTTAATCTAAGAGCCTAAAGCTATCAACAAACTATCCTTTAAACACGGAGTAAATCCTACCGATAAATCTTTAATGCAGATAATACACTTACTTTCTAGTACTGGCTATTTCTGATTCTTAGATTCACATGTTCTGATAATGCAGCTTAAAGGCGGGGACAAAAATCATATTATGAACAAAACCTTTGCAACCATCGACGGGAATGAGGCTGTTGCCCGTGTTGCTTATAAATTAAATGAAGTGATTGCCATTTATCCCATCACCCCCTCTTCAGCAATGGGTGAATGGGCAGATGCTTGGTCAGCAGAAAGTCGTCCCAACCTCTGGGGTACTGTTCCCAGTGTTGTGCAAATGCAGAGCGAGGGAGGAGCAGCCGGTGCTGTGCATGGGGCATTACAAACAGGTTCCTTGAGTACCACCTTCACGGCATCTCAGGGATTATTGTTGATGATACCCAACTTCTACAAAATTGCTGGTGAACTGACTAGCGCTGTGGTTCACGTTGCCGCTCGTTCCCTGGCTACCCATGCGTTATCAATTTTTGGCGACCATAGCGACGTGATGGCAGCCCGTGCTACTGGTTTCGCCCTGCTGTGTTCCGCTTCGGTGCAGGAAAGTCAAGATTTTGCTCTCATTGCCCATGCTGCTACGCTGGAGACGCGAGTCTCGTTTATGCACTTCTTTGACGGCTTCCGCACATCACATGAAGTGCAGAAGGTCAAATTGCTCTCAGATGACGATTTGCGATCGCTAATTCACGATAACCTTATACTCGCCCACCGCAGCCGTGCGCTCACCCCAGATCGTCCAGTATTGCGGGGGACTGCTCAAAACCCCGATGTTTACTTCCAAGGACGTGAAGGCGCTAACCCTTATTACAACGCCTGTCCAGAAATTGTCCAGCGCATCATGGATGAATTTGGAGAACGCACGGGAAGGCATTATAAAATTTATGAATATTACGGCGCTAACGATGCCTCGCGCGTTATCGTTCTTATGGGTTCAGGCTGTGAAACCGTCCACGAAACAGTCGATTACCTTAACGCCCGTGGTGAAAAACTTGGCGTAGTGAAAGTGCGACTTTACCGCCCCTTTGATGTCCAAAAGTTTGTTGCAGTATTACCAACTAGTGTACAAGCGATCGCAGTTCTCGACCGCACCAAAGAAGCAGGTAGCGCTGGGGAACCTTTGTATTTGGATGTTGTAGCTGCTATCCATGAAGCGTGGGGAGAAGAAGCAGGGGAGCTCTTAGCTGGGGGCAGGGGAGAACATCCTCCCCTCTGCTCCCTGCCCCCTGCCCCTCTGCCTAAAATCATTGGTGGGCGTTACGGTCTTTCTTCTAAAGAATTTACTCCGGCGATGGTGAAGGGCATTTTTGACAACCTTGCTCAAGCTAAACCGAAAAATCACTTTACTATTGGGATTAATGACGACGTTAGTCATACTTCCTTGAGCTTTGATCCTAATTTCTCTACAGAATCGGATAATGTTGTTCGGGCAATGTTCTATGGGCTGGGTGCTGATGGCACTGTTGGGGCTAACAAAAACTCCATCAAGATTATTGGTGAAGAAACCGATAATTACGCCCAAGGCTACTTTGTCTATGATTCCAAGAAATCTGGCTCGATGACTGTTTCTCACCTACGCTTTGGGCCAAAACCAATTCGTTCTACTTACTTGATTGACCAAGCCAACTTTATTGGTTGTCATCACTGGGGATTTCTGGAACGCATAGATGTTTTGAAGGCTGCTATTCCTGGGGCGACTTTGCTGCTTAACAGTCCTTATGATGCAGATATCGTTTGGGAAAATCTGCCGTTGAAGGTGCAGCAGCAAATTATCGAAAAGCATTTGAAGTTATATGTGATTAATGCTAGCCAGGTTGCCCGCGACAGTGGCATGGGTGGCAGAATTAACACTATTATGCAGGTATGCTTCTTTGCCTTAGCGGGTGTCTTGCCAGAGGAAGAAGCGATCGCTAAAATCAAACAAGCGATTGACAAAACTTATGGTAAAAAAGGCGCAGAAGTTGTCCGCATGAACTTGCAAGCTGTAGACAACACCTTAGACAACTTGCATAAAGTAGATGTCCCCCAAACAATCCCCACAGACGCAATTAATCGCATCTCTACCAAATTTGTACAGACGCGATTAATCGCGTCTCTCTCCGCTCCCGAATTTGTGCAAGAAGTTCTGGGCAAAATCATGGTGTGGGAAGGTGATGACTTACCTGTTAGCACATTACCTGTTGATGGCACGTTTCCGGTAGGTACTGCCAAGTGGGAAAAACGTAACGTTGCCGAAGAGATACCTGTGTGGGAGCCGGATGTCTGCGTTCAATGTGGTAAGTGCGTGATGGTTTGTCCCCATAGTGCCATCCGGGCAAAGGCTTATCAAGCGGATGAGTTAGTCAATGCACCAGGAACCTTCAAGTCAACTGGTGCAAAAGATAAAGACTTTGCCAATCAAAAATTTACCATTCAAGTTGCCCCAGAAGATTGCACAGGATGCACTATTTGTGTAAATATTTGCCCTGCTAAAGATAAATCTGAGCCATTGCGGAAAGCAATTAATATGGCACAGCAGTTGCCATTGCGCGAACAAGAGCGGAAAAATTGGGATTTCTTCTTGAGTTTACCTAATCCTGACAGGCGATCGCTAAAATTAAACCAGATTCGCCAACAACAACTGCAAGAACCTTTATTTGAATTCTCTGGTGCTTGTGCAGGTTGTGGTGAAACCCCTTACTTAAAATTATTAACACAATTGTTTGGCGATCGCGCCGTCATCGCCAATGCTACAGGTTGCTCCTCAATTTATGGTGGGAATCTCCCCACAACTCCTTGGACAACCAACGCCCAAGGACGCGGCCCCGCGTGGTCTAATAATTTATTTGAAGATAACGCCGAATTCGGTTTCGGCTTCCGTCTTTCTCTCGACAAACAAGCTGAGTTTGCGGCGGAATTGTTGCAGCAGTTAGGGAGTGGGGAATCGGTACAGACGCGATTAATCGCGTCTGTACTGGAGAATGGGGAAATTCATCAATCAATAATTCCTGATGATTTAATTCAGTCAATCCTGAAAGCTGAACAAAAATCTGAGGCTGATATTTGGGAACAGCGCGAAAGGATAGAACTGTTGCAGCAGAAGTTAGATGAAATCGTAACTTTCGATCCTAATCTAAAATCCAAAATCCAAAATCTAAAATCCCTTGCCGATTACTTGGTGAGAAAAAGCGTCTGGATTGTTGGCGGTGACGGTTGGGCTTATGATATTGACTTTGGCGGCATCGATCATGTAATTGCTAGTGGTCGAAATGTGAATATTTTGGTGATGGATACAGAAGTGTATTCTAATACAGGCGGTCAATCTTCTAAAGCTACGCCACGAGCCGCAGTTGCGAAATATGCCGCCAGTGGTAAGCCAGCACCGAAGAAAGACTTGGGGATGATTGCCATGACCTACGGAAATGTCTACGTAGCGAGTGTAGCCCTTGGCGCTAGAGATGAACATACCCTGAAAGCATTTCTGGAAGCAGAAGCTTATGATGGCCCATCAATAATTATTGCTTACAGCCACTGCATAGCCCACGGCATTAATATGACCACAGGGATGAATCATCAGAAAACTTTGGTAGAATCAGGTCGTTGGTTGCTGTATCGGCATAATCCAGAGTTGCTCCTCCAGGGTAAAAATCCATTGCAATTGGATATGCGATCGCCTCAGCAATCTGTAGAACATTCGATGTATCAAGAAAATCGCTTCAAGATGCTTACCAAGAGCAAACCCGAAGTAGCCAAGCACTTGTTAGAACAAGCGCAAGCTGAGGTAGATGCACGTTGGCAGATGTACCAATATCTGGCAAAGCGTGATGTTCTCTGAACATTAGCCCCTGATTTTAGTTATAAACATTGCGACTTTAGTAACTCATATCATGTCCGCCAAGTTACCCATAATAAAAGAACCCCACCCCCAACCCCTCCCCGCTTGCGGGGAGGGGAGCGAAAGCGTAGCTTTTGCGGGGTGGGGTTCTTCGGGTTTAATAAGCAATCAAGCGGACATGATATCAAGTCGCAATTTTCGTTACAACATACCATTTTTGTAACGAAAATCGTTATTTTCGTTACAAAATAATCATTTTGGTTAGTAAAATAATTCTTTTTGTTACAAACATTATAATTTTGGTGATTAAATAACCATTTTGGTTATTCAAGTCATTATTTTCGTTACAAACATCAGAATTTTCGTTACCAAATAATCATTTTGGTTACTAAAGTCGTTATTTTTGTTACTAACGCTGTAGTTTAAGTTGTGTTGAACTCAAATTTTAGTCAACAAACGCCCCAATGTTGGGTTTAGTTCCTCAATACAATCTCTAAAAAGAGCGCGATGTTTACGATCGCCTGTCATCCTCGAACACAAGAGCGTGTTGCACACAAGATTTACTAACCCAACTCTTGGAGACGCTCTTGCTAGCTTGCCTCCCCGTAGGGTTACGCTATCGGTGACACGAAAACTTTATATAGCACTTCCTAAAATTGACTTTAACTTTACCATAATTACACCTAGCCTCTTGACAATGCTTAGATATTCATCAGAAGATTTAAGCAATTTAACGGTTATAACAAACTCTTACAGCAGAAATCATATATTTTAACTACATCTGTCGTAGGGGTTTAGCATTGCTCATTGGTGTCAACTTAAGCTTAGAACCATACAGCGTAAGTCTTTGGGGTTCTCTCTATTAGCACCCTAAACTTTTGATCCCCCCTAACCCCCCTTAAAAAGGGGGGAATTAGAATCGAGTGCCCCCAATTTATCGGGGGTTGGGGGATCTAAAACTACGGAGAATTGAGTGTTTGGGCTTAAGTTGACACGTATGAGCATTGCTAAACCCCTACCGCGTGGTCTATTTACCTGAAAATAGCTGTAATGCCTACTATAAGGTTCCGCCTCGCTCAAAAGCATTTCCAGGTTTTACCTAGAAACGAGATTTCAAAAAACAACTTTAGCGTAGGCGTAGCCCGCCGTTAGGCATCGCACCAACCGATCAAACCACCAAAGATCAACTCTGTGCTACAAGACACGCTACGAGGTGCTACGGGAATTATGGAGTATTGGTATTGGGTCGTTAATCGAGTTCTTCACTAGGGATGGATGAGATCAAAAGAGAGGTTTAGGGCGTACCTATTTTGGAATGCTTTGTAAAAAAGTGGGATGTTTTGTATAAACCCTTGATTTATCTTTTTCCGAGTTGATATATTAACTACGCAGTCAATAACTATTTAATAACCACATGTGGGAGAGGTAATTATGGCTAATTCATTATTCAATTTCCTTAACCTCTCTGATTTGAATGGCACTAATGGCTTTTTCATTAACGGCATTGCAGAAGGTGACTTTTCAGGCAACTCAGTCAGCAATGCAGGGGACATCAACAACGATGGCATTGACGACCTGATTATTGGGGCACCCGGTGCCGACCCCAACGGCAACTCTGGGGCTGGGCAAAGCTACGTAGTGTTTGGGGGGACAAATCTGGGCAGTGGCGGCAGCCTCAATCTCTCTGATTTGAATGGCACTAATGGCTTTATAATTAACGGCATTGCAGCATATAACTATTCAGGCTATTCAGGCGACTCAGTCAGCAATGCAGGGGACATCAACAACGATGGCATTGACGACCTGATTATTGGGGTACCCTTTGCCCCCCCAACCGCATCTCTAGTGCTGGGCAAAGCTATGTAGTGTTTGGGGGGACAAATCTGGGCAGTGGCGGCAGCCTCAACCTCTCTGATTTGAATGGCACTAATGGCTTTATAATTAACGGCATTGCAGCATATAACAATTCAGGCATTTCAGTCAGCAATGCAGGAGACATCAACAACGATGGCATTGACGACCTGATTATTGGGGCATATTATGCCTCCCCCAACGGCAACCCTGGGGCTGGGCAAAGCTATGTAGTGTTTGGGGGGACAAATCTGGGCAGTGGCGGCAGCCTCAACCTCTCTGATTTGAATGGCACTAATGGCTTTTTCATTAACGGCATTGCAGCATATGACTATTCAGGCCGCTCAGTCAGCAATGGGGGGGACATCAACGGTGACGGTCTTGACGACCTGATTATTGGGGCATATTATGCCGGCGAGGACACCTCTAAGGCTGGGCAAAGCTATGTAGTGTTTGGGGGGACGAATCTGGGCAGTGGCGGCAGCCTCAACCTCTCTGATTTGAATGGCACTAATGGCTTTATAATTAACGGCATTGATGGGGGTGACTCTTCAGGCGGCTTAGTCAGCAATGGGGGGGACATCAACGGTGACGGTCTTGACGACCTGATTATCGTGGCATCTGTTGCCTCCCGCAGCGGCGTCGGATATGCTGGGCAAAGCTATGTAGTGTTTGGGGGGACAAATCTGGGCAGTGGCGGCAGCCTCAACCTCTCTGATTTGAATGGCACTAATGGCTTTATAATTAACGGCATTGCACCATATGACTTTTCAGGCACCTTAGTCAGCAATGCGGGGGACATCAACAACGATGGCATTGACGACCTGATTATTGGGGCACCCTTTGCCTCCCGCAGCGGCGTCGGATATGCTGGGCAAAGCTATGTAGTGTTTGGGGGGACAAATCTGGGCAGTGGCGGCACCCTCAACCCCTCTGATTTGAATGGCACTAATGGCTTTATAATTAACGGCATTGCAGAATTTGACTCTTCAAGCACCTCAGTCAGCAATGCAGGGGACATCAACAACGATGGCATTGACGACCTGATTATTGGGGCATATTATGCCTCCCCCAACGGCATCAGATATGCTGGGCAAAGCTATGTAGTGTTTGGGGGGACAAATCTGGGCAGTGGTGGCACCTCTGGCAACCTGACTGGAACTCCTGGTGCAGATACCTTCTTTGGCACACCTAGCAACAACATTGATGGGTTAACTGCTAACGATACCCTGACAGGCAACGGTGGTCAAGATAAGTTTGTATTTCGCTCTGGCGATGGCAATGGCACTATCACCGATTTTTGTGGCGTTGGTGAAGGCTCAAACCCATCGTCGGCAGTAATTGCCAATGTTGATACACTGCAATTTATAGGTTCGGGCTTGACTGCCGAAAATCTGCAACTAACTCAAAAAGGCAACAACTTAGAAGTCACCTTTGAAAATGTGGCTAACACCAAGGTCACTCTGCAAAACTTCCTCTTAGAAAATCTGGATAACCTGCCAGCAAATTCTTCACAAGGAGCGATTGGCAATATCTTGTTTGATGGGCAAACCAGCATCACCGACAGCTTTGATGTAATTAATGCCAACTCGACTCAAACCAGCATTTTCAACAAAAACACCGTCACCTTCCTTAATGAATTAAACAATAACATCGCAGGTTTTGATAATTCCAATGATGTGATTAATGGTCAAGGAGGTAATGACATCATTAATGGCTTGAGTGGCAATGACCTGTTGCGGGGCGGGTCAGGCGATGATATTCTCATCGGTGGATTCGGCAATGATACTCTTGTGGGTGGTGTAGACAATGATATTTTCGTTGGTGGTGTAGGTGCTGACAGATTCCTTTACAACACCGATGCTGCTTTTGCCCTGACTGCTATTGGTGAAGATGCCATTACTGACTTCAACAGTTCCCAAGCTGACAAGATTGTACTGGATCAAACTACTTTTAGTGCCATTACCTCTGCTGCGGGAACGGGTTTTAATAACTTGAGTGATTTTGAAGTCACTAATTTAGCGGGGACTAGCACAGCAAAAATTGTCTACGATCCCGTGAGTGGACAGTTGTTCTACAACCCTAATGGCAACGCAGCTGGTTTTGGCAGTGGTGGTTTATTTGCAACTCTAACTGGTGCGCCAACTCTGGCTGCATCAGATTTTGTCTTGCAAGCATAGTTCGGACAAAACACCGAGTTCCAGGCTGATAACTCGCCATAAGCAGCAGTTGCTAAATATGCCGCCAGTGGGAAGCCTGCACCTAAAAAAGACTTAGTACACGTCACCGTAAAATGGGTTCGGAAATATCGAGGCTTGATGTTGGGTAACTTTATTGGGTTGCGCTTTGCTTAACCCAACAAAGCAATTTTTCACAAAGCCAAGCGTATTGTTTTATAACACACATTTTCCAGGTGCGACGCCGAATAGCCCGCCGTAGGCATCGCATCCACAGGAGAATGGCTATATGCAAAAATTAATATAACTCTCTGAGATAATCAACCAATGATATCATGTCCGACTTAGTACTTAGTCAAAAGCGAGCGTTCGCGCAGCGTCTCTAAGAGTTGCGCGGCAATCCCAAAGTCAAGGGAATTGCTTCATTTAGACTTCTTGCATGAATCCAAAATAAGAACCCCACCCCGCCAAAGCTACGCTTTGTCTCCCCTCCCCGCAAGCGGGGAGGGGTTGGGGGGATCTTCGATGAATAAATACGTTAACCAAACCGTATTGGGTGTCGAACAACTATAAAGTGATAAAGCCGGAGGTAAAAACTCCGGTTTTTTATATAGTTATTTTTCATAAAAATTCAAGTAAATTTAGCTTGATTAAAAACATCTAGTTTACACCCACTCAACTAAAAAACTTCTCCACGCATCTCACAAATATTTCCACACCCATTCCCAACGCCGTTTCGTCAAAATCAAACCGGGGATGATGATGGGGATACGCCAAGTCTTTCTCTGGATTCGCAGAACCTAAAAAGAAATAGCAACCAGGAACCTCTTGCAAGAAAAATGACATATCTTCAGCAGCCATAGTTTGGCATTCTGGCACAATACCCAACGGGGTTTCTACCACTTCTTCTGCTACAGTTCGCACCAATTCCGCCATCTTCATATCATTAATTACTGGTGGATAAAGTGACCAGTATTCTAAGTCATAACTCGCACCATGACTTTGACAAATTCCAGCAATAATCTGCTCGACACGCTGGTTGAAAAAGCCTTTCAAACTAGGATTAAAATACCTGACAGTGGCACTCATTCTCGCTGTATCAGCAATCACATTCCGCTTGGTTCCAGCATGAAGTTCGCCCACTGTCACCACTGCTGAATCAATGGGATTCACATTCCGAGCGACAATGGTTTGCAAGGCATTTACAATTTGGGCAGCAACTACAACTGAATCCACAGTTTGATGGGGTAGTGCGCCATGTCCACCTTTGCCCAAAATTGTGCAGTTAAAGCACTCCACAGCTGCCATCAACGCCCCAGCCCGTACACCCACTGTTCCCAAGGGCAAATTATTCCACAAGTGCAAACCAATAATTGCGTCAACATCAGGATTTTTCAAAACTCCAGCTTCAATCATCGGCTTTGCGCCTCCTGGTGATTCTTCTGCTGGCTGGAAGATAATTTTCACAGTACCAGAGAAGTCTTGGCGATGCTGTTGGAGATAATAAGCTGTACCTAATGCGATCGCAGTATGTCCATCATGTCCACAAGCGTGCATCACTCCATTATGCTGCGATTTGTACGGCACTTCGTTGAGTTCTTGGATTGGCAAAGCATCCATATCTGCCCGAATCGCTAAAACTTGAGGAGTGAGGGGTTTGTTACCTTTGATGGTGGCAACAATGCCAGTTTGGGCAATGCCAGTTTGGTGGTCAATTCCCCATTCTTGCAGCTTTTGTGATACAAACTCAGCCGTCAGTTTTTCTTGAAAACCCAACTCTGGTTGTTGATGCAATCGCCGTCGCCACTCTACTAATTGCGGTTGCAATGAACGGATTGAAAGTCGGATGCGAGATAGATCAACAGAAGAAGGATTGGGAAAGGTGGAAACCATTATAAAGACAAGCTAGTTTAAGTACAGCTAACTTAGGCAGCTAACTTAGTTTATTGTAGGGAATGGGACATGCAACATGGGAAGAAAATTAATGCCCAATACTTCGGCTTCTCTACGAGACGCTACGCGAACGCTCAGTACAAGTTCCCAATGCCCAATTTAAAGTGCTTGTCGTTACCCACATTTTTGTAAAAGTCAAAGTGTAACCCTGACTGATATCCCGCCCAGAACTGAAGTTCCGGGCTAATAGCTCAAGTCCACTCAAGTGGACTCAAATTTTTGCTTTTACAGAGTATTGCTATTTACATTACTTAAAATCTTCTATTTAGTCCTCTTGAGAGGACTTTAGCTATTAGCCTTGGAATTTATTCCAAGGCGGGATGGCAACGAAGCAAAGATTTATCGAAAGCGGCGGGAAACTCCATCCCGCAAGTGGCGTGGAGAGGGACAGCCGCCCCGCCGCTTGGGGCATTGGGCATTGGTAATTTCTTCCCCATGACGGCAGTTGCTCCACTTGGGGAGACCCCTGCGTACCCGTCACTGCCTCCCCTATGCCCCATTCCCCATGCCCAAAAACTCCATCCCGCAAGTGGCGTGGAGTTTTTTATAAAGATGTTGGTAATAACAAGATTTAAAGTGTCAGTGTTTCCCAATCTAAATCTGATGCTACTTGAGCAAGTTTATCTAAATCAGTCAGGTTATCTAAATAGGGTAAGCAGCCTAAAACTGGTGTGTTAGTGAGTGATTGAATCAATTGCTGTGGTGTCCAGTCGGCTATTTCTGCATCGGTTCGAGGTTGTACGCAGTTTAAAACAATGCCTTTAAGATTGATGCGCGATTGTCTAGCTAATGCTACGTTCGCCACTGCTTGAGCGATCGCACCCAATCTCACTGGCACTATTAATACTGTTGGTAAACGCCATTCTCCCGCTAAATCGGCTACGGTTAATTCCTCGGTTACTGGCGAACCTAATCCACCCAAGGCTTCTACAAGCACAAAATCACGTTGCGATCGCAGTTTAGACAAAGCTTGCCAAACTACTGCTAAATCTACTTGGCGATTTTCTCGCGCTGCTGCTATGGGAGGGGCCAAAGGTGCTTGAAAGTACAAAGGTGTAATTTCTTCTGCGGATTGTTCTAGTGCAAATAGCTTTTGATACCACTCGCGATCGCCAATCCCTGATTGAATCGGTTTCATGATTCCCCAGCTACGCTGCGGGTAATATTTTTGCCAATAGGCTGCTAGGGCTGTTGTTAAAACAGTTTTACCCGCTTCGGTATCAGTTCCAGTAATCAGTAGTGTGTTTAACATTAATTTCTTTGGCCAGAAAATGGTTGTGTTCCATCAGCTGGCGGAAAACTTGGCGTTTCACCAGTGGTCGGAATTGGGGTAGGTGTCTCTGTTGGAATTGGGAAGGGTGTCTCTGTTGGAATTGGAGTGGGTGTCTCTGTTGGAATTGGGAAGGGTGTCTCTGTTGGAATTGGGAAGGGTGTCTCTGTTGGAATTGGGAAGGGTGTTTCTGTTGGAATTGGAGTGGGTGTCTCTGTTGGAATTGGAGTGGGTGTCTCTGTAAATGTTGGTTTTGTTGGTGTTTCTAATGCAACATTGAGGTTGTAACTGCTTTCGGCAACTCCTGGAACCAGTGTTAACTCAATAGTATATCTACCAGTAACCAGCAATGTGCCTTTATATGATGTTACTTGTTGGACATCCTGATCAATTGGTTGTTGATTGGGACTGAAGACTGTTAGCAAAACGCTGCTTCCTGGGTCAATAAACGTAGTTAAATTGTCACCTTCCTGCCCAAAAAAAGTATACCGGATGATTTGATTTGTTTTGAGAGTATCTGCAACCGTGGTTGGGTTAGATGCTTTAAGATTGAGCCGCCTACTAGATATAATAGGTTCCTCAGTGGTGGGTGTGGATGTGAATGTAGTACCACCAGAAATAACTGGTGAAGGGAAATTTTGTGGAAGCGTCTCATTTGCTGTTTTCGACTGACTGCGGATGGAACTTACCAGCGCCCAAGAACCGAATCCGGCTATGATCACTACAGCGATGCCAATTGCTGCGATCGCTAATGGATTATCCAAGAGTGAACTAGGGGAACTTGGTGGAATCACAGGAGCGGGTTGTTTCTTGGGCGAAGCTGCTGGTGGTACTGAGTCAGGACGGCGACCAACAGCGATTGTTTGCAAGTTAGACGCATTCAAGGGAGGAAGATTGACTTGCTGCTCTAAAGATTGTAGTGCTTGAGATACACTAGCAGCACTTTGATAGCGATCGCTCGGTATATGATTCAACATTCGATTCAACACTACAGCAAATCGAGGATTAACTGTTGCCCACCGTTGCCAATTCCAAGTTACTTGGTTTTCGTCAAATAGATCCCTTGGTTCTTTACCAGTCAGCAAAACAATTGCACTCACTGCTAATGCATACAAGTCACTGCTAGGATAAGCTCCCCCTGTTTGCATTTGTTCACTAGGAGAGTAGCCTAATTTTCCCACAGTGGTTTCTGGCATTGCACTCTCTGGCGATCGTAAACGAGTTGCCAGTTCCTTTACCACCCCAAAGTCAATTAACACAGGTTTAGCGTCACTATCTCGCAAAATAATATTTTCTGGCGAGATATCTCGGTGAATAATCCCTCGACTGTGAATATGCTCTAAAACAGGCAACAACAACTTTATCAACTTCAATACTTCAGACTCTGTGAAAGTTTGACCTACAGCTTGACGTTCAGCCAGCAGAGCTTGGTACGTTTGACCTGCAACGTAGTCCTCCACCAAAAATAAACGTTGGTCTTGCTCAAATCTTTCCCGGAATTTAGGGACTTGTGGGTGTTCAATTTGATATAAAATGGCAGCTTCTCGGTGAAAAAGCTCTTGTGCTTTCTCCCAAGCCAAAGCCTCCGTTGCTGTTGAAATCAATTCCTTGATCGCGCAAAGTTCGTTAAAGCGCCTCTGGTCTTCTGCCAGATAGGTTCTACCAAATCCTCCTTGTCCAAGAATTTGAATTATGCGATAACGGTTTTGCAAGACAGTGCCAACTGTAATGGGTGGTTGCATGATCGATTAATTGAGTGTAGTAGCAACTGAGGAGATCACCCACAAAGATTAAGTCCTAGAGGCGACAGACAGTTACCTGCGGCAATATTTTACTATACTCAACGGGTAGTCCCCCACTAGAGCAAGCCTGTTTCGCACTGCATAACTTCAAAATGTCCAATCTCCAATTCAATTTTTCTTCCTGGGAAAACGATAGATTTTGAAATATGCAAAATTAACTTGAGAATCCAGGTTATACAAATCGCTCATCTCTTTTTGAATCAATCCTTTAGGAAATAGATGTTCACGATTAACTACGAGCAAAACTATGTCCGCACTATTTGTTAATTTTTCAATCTTTTCTGCAAAATTTTCATCAGTAATGCCCTTTCTTAACTGATTACCCAAATTTTGCCCATCCACAGTTAGAGTGTCACCATAGTATTTAAATAATCTGGGATTACCAAATAAAACTACAGATTTTGTAGAAGGTGATTGATTTTTTATAAGGTACTGAACGGTAGAACGGTAGTCATCTTTTTGATAGTCATCATTAAAGTAGTAGTTACAAAGAGAATAAATATTCAGAACTATCAGAGATATAACAGCAATTTGAGCCAAATGAGACACTCCGTAACGCTTTGGAGTAATACCAGGTCTTTGCCTCAAAGTTGATGGGATAAGCATAGCAAGTGGGAACCAAAGAAAATAAGAGTGACGCGGTACCCAATTAAATTTGGTAACTATAGCTAAGAGCAATCCTAGTAAAAATGCCATGACAACAACAGAAGCAAAGAAGTAATCAGGATGCTGCTCTCTGTTATTTTTTTTGTGTCTCAATAAAACTTTTATGAAAGCCAGAAAAATTACACTACCGACAATCACCAATAAAAGTATGTGAGGCCAGTAACGAAGCACAACCTGTACTTTATCATCGCCTCGCAACTGCTCCATTGAAGGCCCATAGGTTGTCCCCACTAAAATTCCATGTAGCACAAAAATAATATTTTGAATTATGGGGAATCCCAAGCGAGAAACTGTAATGCTTTCCGGATCAGTAGCTCCAGGTAAAGTCAGGTAATATAAAACTGACGGTAAAGATAAAAACGCAGCAGGAAGCCACCATTGCAGCCATTGGTTTAATTTTCTATAGATGGCAAGATGAGAAAGACATAGAGCTATAGTGGAAAAGCAGAAGTTAATATTAGTAAAAATTCCTATGGCAGTAAAAATACTGAATAGCCATATTGAAATACCTTGATTATCTTTATTTTTAACTAATGCCGTGCTGAAGAAATATAGTTGAAGTGAAGCTATAAACATTGCTAAGGCATAAATTCTTGCTTCTTGGCTGTAGTATACACAGAAAGAACTGAATGTCAGGATTAGCAAAGACCAGAAAGCATGCTTTTTTCCATATACTCGCAAAGCAGTAAAGAATATAATGATAGTTGAGCCAATTCCTAAAACAACAGAGAGTGAGCGAAGGGCAAATTCACTTTCACCAAATATCTGACGCCACAAAAATAGAACTATAAAGTATAGTGGTTGAAATCTATCACTATTTCCTACGGAGCTTACTTTCGCAATGCTCTCTTGAAGTGTCGAGGCATCAGAAAGAGTTAAGGTCAAACCCTCATCATACCAAAGACTCTGTTTCGCCAACACAAAAAAACGTAGGAAAACACCTAAAATAATCACTATTAAAACAGATAGATAATATCTTGACCATCTCTGGTTTAAAATTTTAATCATAATTTTATTTCCTTTTTATGACACTACAGTAATCAGTACTGCACATCTTATTTAAATCCAACTTTCGGCACAAGGAATCAAGTAATTGCTTCAAATCAATGTGATGAGTTAAGTGTAGTTTATTAGTATTCTTACGATAAAGGGTTTTACGTTTTGGCTCTTTTACTTAAATCAATACCTTTGGCAAAATCGGCAAAATCAACCATACATAAGCGTTTCACTTAAAAGGTAGTTTGTCATCTCAAACCCTCATACTGTGGTCAATACGTTAAAAAAACCTTGTGGGAAACCTTAAAGGAATTTTTAGAACTTATTGTTTTGCCAAGTCTCAGAGAAAAGGGAGCTAATATTTCAAGCACCATCAACTCACCCTCGTCAATTAACGAAGGTATTGTTAAATAACTTACTATTATTAAAACACTAGTACAACACGGTGGAAATAAATATACCATTTCAAATGGGGCAAAGGCCCGAAATACAATTATGCGTGAATGCGTGACACTTCGACTCCTTTCGACTGCGCTACTTCGGCTACGGTTCCATGTCCGCAAGTCGAGATGCTCAGTACAAGTCAAGGCAAGTCGCTCAGTGTTAACTTTTGACTTTTGACTTGCACTACTAGTCAATGCTTACCTAAAGCAATTGCCCCGATCCCACTCAACATCAAACCAGCTCCTAACCATTGCAAAACTAAGATTTTTTCTCGCAAAATTACAGCGCCAGTGATCATTGTGAATATAATTGTTAAGCCTATTACTACTGGATAGGCAACAGATAAATTCAGCTTTCCTAAAACCAAAACGTAAAAAATCGTACTCAGACCATAAGTACAAATTCCTCCTAGTAAATAGATATTTAACGGATTTTGTCCTGCTCCTAGTTTCAAGAGATTTTGAGCAAGTGTATTTAACCCTACTGTGATTAGAACTAGTAAACTAAAAACTATCTGATTATTCATGGTAAAAATTTAGTCACTTTACAAGGTAATATTTTTTCAGAAAAAGAGCAATTTATAAGAAGCTTTCATAGCCAGCAGCTCCGTCAAAATCCCAAAGTTCTCCTCCAGATGGATAAGGTATCTGCACCCATTTACCAGCAAGTTTTTCCCACCATCGGGGTGGGTGCGGTAGGCTGGCAACTTGCATGTAACCACATCCACAAAGCAGTGATCCTACAAAATCAGTATGTAAACTATCACCAATGACGAGTACATGTTTTGCTGGTAACCGCATATAAGCTATTGCATGTCGAAATGCAGGGCGAAAGGGTTTTTTCGCTGGACTGAGCGCTGGAATATCAAGACGATGAGACCAATATTTGACGCGATAGCGACGTTTCCCATTTGAGAGGATAAAAAATTGCAATCCGGCTAACTTTGCTTGTTGAATCCAATCTTCTGCACAAGGAGATAGGTAGCGATCATCTTCAGAAATAATAGTGTTATCTAAATCAAGAATTATTCCTTTAACACCACAAATCTTGATTTCGTCAATTTTTATTTGAGCGAGTGTATGGACGTGTCGTGGAAGCCTACGGCGTTTCTCTTGAAAACGCAATTTGCGCCACTTCATCAAAAAAGCTTTGACATTTTTCATCCACAAATTCCCTTGCCAAAAATTCTGCTATTAACTTTATTCGATCAGCCCTTGCTGTTTGAGCAAAAGAATCATAAAGCAAGTTATCACCCAACCAATAACAGTTAATAGGATGGGTAAATCTTTCAATAAAACTTCTTCTGGCCTTTCACTGCGTCCACCTTGCTCGATCGCGTCGTCACTGTAACTGGCAATCATCTCAGGATCACTCAGCAGTTGATAGCGAAAAATTCCATAGAAAACAAACGGCAAAGTGAGTAGCATCCAAGAGGTGCGTGCTCCATGCAAGTAAGGGCCTGCACTCCAAAGAGTATAGGTGACAACCGTACAAGTAGTGACGACATTTTCCATGCGAGCCAGTAAGGGCAAGGAATAGTATTTGAGGACAGAACGAGGCTTGTTGCCTTTAATTTGTGCTAATCGTAGTTCTGCTTTGCGCTTTTCAATACCCAAGAATAGCGCCAGCATTGCAGTGCAAATTAAAAACCAACTAGATAAAACAATGCCAGTAGCAGCAGCACCTGCATAGGCTCGGAGGACAAATCCGGTGGCGATCGCCCCAACATCTAAAATCACCATCCGTTTGAGTCGCAGATTATAGGCGATCTGCAACAGGGCGTATGCAGTTATGGCTGCACCCAACTGGGGCGATCGCAACCACCCAAAAATCACAGCACTACCCAACAGCACCAATGCCATACCACTAGCAACACGGATGCTAACTAATCCAGCGGCAATTGGCCGCTTGCGTTTGACAGGATGCTGACGGTCAGATTCAATATCTGCGATGTCATTGATTAAGTAGAAGCCACTTGATGCACAGCAAAATAATACAAATGCCAATAGGCTACCTAGCAAAGATTGCAGATTGATGCTAAATGCAAACAAGGGTGCTGCAAACACCACCAGGTTTTTTGTCCATTGTCGCGGTCGCATAGCAGCTAAATAATACGGCGACTTCTTGGAACTACTTACTATGGCAGTTAAAGATTTTTCTACTACTGAAGTAGGTCGAGAGTCCATAAGTATGCTTCCCGCTTTTATGTGTCAGTAGAGGGGCTTTCAAATAAAAAAATACCCAAAAATTCACGAAAAAGCTCTCTCCTCCTCATTCCTCTGTGTGGCGCCAGTTGCTTCAAGTCGGGGAACTTGCCCAACGCACTGGCTTCTCTGTGTCTCTGTGGTTCGTTTATTTGGGTAATTTATTTCTTGGAAGTCCCAGAATGGAATTAAACTAAACAACTTTTCTAGATTTAAATTAAAATTTACTTAAGTAATAATATTTACAAATTTTTACTTAATACTTTAGATGATATTACCCTTTCTGAGTAATGTTTTGGTATCATGAAGAAGGTTTTTAATCAATCTTTATTTAAAATTTATTAAATTTTTATCTAAAACCTTGCCTAATTGTGTATGTTACTAGCTTCTTATAGGATATGTAATTATCGCTTTTTGTCAATACGTAAATTTTAGAATAATAAATTACAATTTCAATACTTAGTTACGGGTGCTATACTGTATGAGAACAAAGTTGAATATCACTTAAGTTGTAAATGCTTTACTGTCAGCTATAAATAAGGTAGTTAGAAAAACCTATTACACTAATGTTTACCTCAACCCAAAAAATTTGAACTTATAGACCTAGTGGACGGGCTTGATGTCAGTTAAGCTATCAATAGCTTGTTTGCTAAGAGGGCTAAACAATAAGCGAATGATAATTTTATGGGAAAATGTTTAAATTTTGTATGGAAGCTTTAACAAAACTCACAGATGTTTTTTTAGGCAATTTCTCGGTTAAATCTATTAAATCTCCAATGATAATATTGCTATGAATGCACATAGAGGATCTGCTGTGCTCAGTTCTGCAACTTTCAAAGTGCAACCATCTGCAACAGCACTGACCGATAATCATCGCCTGCGGCTGTTTTCTGGCTCTGCCAATATACAACTGTCTCAAGAAGTTGCTCGTTATGTGGGCATGGACTTGGGGCCAATGATTCGTAAAAGATTTGCAGATGGAGAACTTTATGTTCAAATCCAAGAATCGATTCGGGGTTGTGATGTCTATTTAATCCAGCCATGTTGTCAACCCGTGAACGATCATTTAATGGAATTATTGATTATGGTTGATGCCTGTCGTCGAGCTTCTGCGCGACAAGTGACGGCAGTAATTCCCTACTATGGCTATGCCCGTGCCGATCGCAAAACGGCAGGAAGAGAGTCAATAACCGCCAAGCTAGTTGCTAACTTGATCACCGAAGCAGGTGCCAACCGCGTTCTAGCAATGGATTTGCACTCGGCTCAAATTCAAGGCTATTTCGATATCCCCTTTGACCATGTTTACGGTTCGCCAGTCTTGCTGGATTATCTAGCAAGCAAAGAACTGCCCGATCTTGTGGTTGTTTCCCCTGATGTTGGTGGTGTAGCACGAGCTAGAGCATTTGCGAAAAAACTGAATGATGCCCCATTGGCAATTATTGACAAACGTCGTCAGGCTCATAATGTCGCCGAAGTTTTAAATGTCATCGGCGATGTTAAAGGCAAAACGGCAGTGTTAGTGGATGACATGATCGACACTGGAGGCACTATTGCTGAAGGAGCGCGATTACTGCGTGAAGAAGGAGCGCGTCAAGTATACGCCTGTGCAACTCATGCAGTGTTCTCTCCACCAGCGATGGAGCGTTTGTCTAGTGGTTTGTTTGAGGAAGTCATTGTCACCAATACAATTCCCATACCAGAAAACAATCGTTTTCCCCAGCTAGTGGTGCTATCAGTAGCTAATCTCTTAGGAGAAACTATCTGGCGGATTCATGAAGATACTTCAGTCAGTAGTATGTTCCGCTAGGGAATACACAGACTATCATTTGTGTTATAGGCGTAAATTACCCACACTGTCTTCTTGATCGGGTGCAGTGTGGGCTTTTAGTTATTACTGTCTTTCTTTAAAAACCTGAACTTTGAAAACTAAATACTGTAAGCGACTGCATTTGTTCTGATCGTACTCAGCCCAGTTCTGAGTTTTTCTCAAACTTGCACCATAACTGATCGTCACTCTTGCTAGCCTCTTCTAGTGGTATCCAACAAAAATTGATCGCCATGTGCAGTAGTAAAATGGATGCAGCACTGCCAAATTAGAATACTTTGATTCACTTTGGACAATTTGGCTAAAGAGGACAAAAGAATGGTTACAACTCCTAAAAAAGTGATTTCAGTCTTACCTCTGGAAAATGGTGATCGCTTATCTCGCTGCGAATTTGAGCGTCGCTATCAGGCAATGCCGCATTTAAGAAAAGCTGAACTGGTTGAAGGAGTTGTATATATCATGGCATTGCCACTGAGAATTAAAAGTCATGGCGAACCACATGCAGACGTGATCGGGTGGTTGTGGAACTATAAAACGGCAACGCCTAGCGTTGTTATGGGAATTGAACCCACAGTGCGTTTAGATCCGGATAATGAACCACAGCCTGACGCGGTACTATTCATTCCGGGCAGACAGGCATTGATTAGTGAGGATGATTATATCCAAGGCGCACCCGAACTGGTGATAGAAGTGGCAGCAAGCAGTGCAGGCATAGATTTACATGATAAAAAACGCACTTATCGACGGAATGGAGTACAAGAGTATATTGTCTGGCGGACATTAGATAATCAGTTGGATTGGTTTAGGCTGCAAGCAGATGAGTATATTTTGCTACCAACTGATGAGCAGGGAATTATTCGCAGCCAGGTGTTTCCGGGGTTGTGGTTGTCGGTACTTGCCTTACTCTCAGGAGAAATGGCAACAGTGTTATCTGTGTTACAAGCAGGTTTAGCTGCTACTGAACATCAAGAATTTATGCAAAATTTAAATGAGAATATGAAAAATAGGAAATAGATGTGTACTCAATACGGTTCGGTTAAGATCCCCCCGCCTACTTACTTGCTTGTTTTGGTAAAATCTACACCATCGGTCTTCAACTGACCATCTTCCATATAAATGATGCGATCGGCAATATCGAGGATGCGGTTATCGTGGGTAACTAGCAAAATTGTACAACCTTGTTCTTTGGCTAGCTTCTGCATTATTTCTACGACATCACGCCCAGATTTTTTGTCGAGTGCAGCAGTAGGTTCATCTGCTAAAACAATCTTAGGATGGCTGACTAAAGCACGAGCGATCGCTACCCGTTGCTTTTGCCCTCCAGATAGTTTCTCTGGGTAGTAATTTACACGATCACCTAAACCGACAGTTTCCAAAATGGCGATCGCTTTAGCATTGATATCCTGATTCAGAAAATCCTCATGTAACTCTAAGGACATCCGCACATTTTCTCTTGCTGTCAAAAAAGTCATCAGGTTATGAGCTTGGAAAATATAGCCAATCTGGCGGCGAAGTTTAGTTAATTGCAGCTTTTTAGCGCCACGAATTTCCTCCCCTAAGATTTTGAGACTACCTTCTTGAGCAGAACGCAATCCACCCATTAAGGTTAACAAGGTGGTTTTCCCCGAACCAGAGGGGCCAGTCATGATAACGATTTCTCCAGCAGTAATCTCCAAATTAATGTCGAATAATACTTGTTTGCGAAGCCCACCTTCACCAAAGTAGTGGTTGAGGTTACTAATAGAAATTACAGATTCTAAAGTAGAAAATGTTGAATCGGAATTTACTGGGAAAGATTTTTGCAACATAAGATTTTATAGGCATTGGGTATGGGGAAGATAATTACTAATTTTTGTACAGACGCAATTAATCGCGTCTCTTGTACGATTAATCGCATCTAAAAAACATCGGCAGGGTCAGCAGATCGTAACTTCCGCATTGCGATCGCTCCAGAAACACTACACATGATCACGGTCAAAATCCAAACCTGTATAGCCCGTTCCATTTTCATGAAAATGGGAAGCATTGTGGCAGCATAGGTGACTTGATACAATCCAAAAGAAAGGATAAATCCAGGCAGAAAACCTAAGATAGCCAATAATAATGCTTCTTGAATTAAAACTCCTAAAAGATAATTATCGGTGTATCCCATTGCTTTGAGGGTGGCATATTCTGGCAAGTGGTCAGAAACATCCGAGTAAAGGATTTGGTAGACAATTACGATGCCAACAATAAACCCGACTCCAGTACCTAAACCGAAAATAAAACCAATGCCAGTACCGGCTTCCCAGTAAGTTCTCTCCACTTTGGCAAACTCTTCTGGAGTCAAGACTCTGACATCTTTAGGTAGTCCATTGACAAGTTGCGATCGCACTTTTTCAGAATCGGCATCTGGTTTAAGCGTAATCAATCCAACTTCGATGCGATCGGGTTTACGCTGTGGAAATAGCTCGAGAAAGGTCGAGTCACTTGTGATCACATTACCATCGGCAGCAAAGGAGGCTCCATCAGTAAACAAGCCTTTAACAAAGACGGCTTTACTATTGAGTTCCGTGTTAAATTTGCCTGTTTTCTTAAAGATATCGCCAACTGCCCCGTATTCTGGACGACCTGCCTGGTCAAACAGAACTTGATACAACTGTTTAAGGTGCTCCTGATTTTGTTTAATTTCGGGCGATTTGAATGGTGATTGTGCCGGATCGACACCCCAAACCAAAATGGCACGCTCAAGACGTGTTTCAGGATTTCGCCACTGTCCAGTGCTGATGTAGACAGAATTAACTGACTGAACACCTTCATAACCTAATGTTTGATATAGTCGCTCTCTGGGAAAGTTTTTTACAGAAAACAAAGTTTGAAATTGGGGACTAATTAAAACAAAATCTGCCTGTAAATTGCGATGAGGTTTCACAGCAGCATCAAAAAGCGCACTTTCAAATCCCAACTGGATAAACATCAGCATATCCGCAAAGGTAATACCTGCGACTGCAACAGCCAGACGGGTTTTTTCTTTCATTAACTGCCGCCATGCTAGCGGCGTTTTGCGAAATAGTTTAGAAAACATATTTAAAAAACCCTTTAATAACCCAGTGTTTCAGCTTGCTGTTCAAGCTGGCGCTCTCGCATGAAAAGAAATAAGGGAAGACCTAAAGAAACACCAACTGAAAGATTACAGACAACGTAAACCCAGAGATTTTGCATTTTCAGACGTGTTCCTTCCCAAAATACGAATGTCCACAAGACTAGCGATGAAACAATAACATCCATGCCAAAAAAACCAGAAATTTTGTTGGTAAAGAGTTGTTCAAAAAACAGCTTTATATCAAGACCATGCTCTAAGATAAATGGAACAAACTGGGAGTAAGGTAGAACGAAGCCAAGTACACAAAGCAGAAGATATATGACTTTAACCATGATTAAATTCACCTTATAAAAAATGATGGAATACACGAGGTAGCGAACAACAACTCTATATTTCAATTGCTGTCTGTACCTGTAAGTTAGTGAAACCTGCAACTCGTTTGCTGTCTTCAGGATTGAGGCGAATTTTCACCTCAACCACTCGGCTATCAAGGTTTTCCCCTGGCTGGTTGCTGAAAACGTTTTGTCTATTCACCTGCAAACCAATTTGGGCAACGGTTCCTCGCAGTTCACCGACAAATGCCTGACTGCTAATCACTGCCTGTTGTCCTAGTTTCACTTTACCGATGTCGGTTTGATAAACTTCTGCGATCGCCATCATCTGATCTGTTTGTGCTAAGTCTGCAATGCCAGAATCACTAATTTTTTCTCCGACTCGCGTATGAATTTTGATGATCTGTCCCACCATCGGTGCTTTAATGTAAGCACCCGCCAACTCGGTTTGGGCATGTTTGAGTGTAGCGATCGCATTTTCAACTTCTGTCTTGGCTGCGGCTACATCTACAGGTCGGACTTCTGCAATACTGGTAAGTGTGGCTTTGGCTTCACTGACTTGCTTGCTACCAGTGGCGTTAGTACGGGCGAGTGCTGCTTTGGCTTCGGCAAGTTGTTTGCTAGCAGTGGTGTTAATCCGGTTGAGAACTGCTTTGGCTTCGTCTACTTGCTGTTTGGCAGTTTCTACAGTCAAGCCCTTACTATCGTACAAAGAATTAGAAACTGCTCCTTGAGAATATAGCTGTTGATAACGTTGATATTCGGCTTCGGCATTTTTGAGTTCTGCCTCTAGCTTCTTAATTGTTGCCTGTTGCGCTATTCTGTCTCCTTGCCACTGTGCCTCTATGCGAAATATCGCTTCCTGTTGCGCTGTTTTGTCTCCTTGGGATTGAGCCTGGAGACGTTCAACGCTTGCCTGCTGGGCCTGAATTTCTCCTGCTTTTGCTCCTGCTTGCACTTGAGTGAGTTTAGCTTGAGCAACTCTGACTTGTTGTTGGGCTTGTAGTACAGCAGTTTGCAAGCGAGCGCGGGCATCTAATATTGCTACCACCTGTCCGGCTTTAACGCGATCGCCTTCTTTGACTAGAATTCGGGCAATGCGATCGCCATCCAATGCTAAGGGCGCAAACAAGCTAATTACCTCTGCTTCCGGTTCTAGCCGTCCTAATGCAGCTACTTTTTGAATGTTGGGCGTGGTTTCAACTGGCTCAGATTTCTCAGTTTGACCAACTAACCCAAACTGAGAAATCCCATAAGCAACAATTCCACCTGTAATAGCAGTAGCTGCAATTACTAATGTAATTAACCCTTTTTTAGAAGCTTTCTCTGACAACTTTTGAACCATCTCTTTTGCTCTCCTCAGAAATTATTTTATTTATATTAAATGAGTCCGTTTTTGTCAAGAAAATGCAGGCTAATTATTAGACATATAGCAGTTTATAACAAGAATAAGATACATAATTTAGCTCTCAAAACATGATACAAAGTCCATTTTATTTTTTATTTCTGCTGTAGGTTGCGGCAAATATGCTGTCAGCATTTTGCCTAACAACGCACATTGTTCAAGAAAATCAATTGTTTCATTACCCCATAACTTCTCCAGAACTAAACCGTCTACAAAGCTCAAAATAAAGGAAGCCAATACCAAATCTTGAATACCCAATAAATCGCAAATTGCCTCTTGATAACGCTGATTATTACGCTTAAAAATGCTATTTTTTAACATTTCTTTAGAATCTTTATGTTGGCAAAAATCAATCCAAATGTAAGTCCATTTAATGAAGTAATCTTCGTTTTTCACTAGGTATCTTCCTAGTGCTTCCATTGATTCTTGTAGCGTTTGCGCTCCTTCTAGTTCAGCTAATGCTCTACTTAAGTCTTGCTCACAAATCTCCTGGGCCAATTGCTCAAATAGAGCTTGCTTGCTAGGAAAATAGTGGTACAACGTACCAGTAGAAACCCCTAATCCCTCAGCTATTTGGCGCATAGTGATGGAACCATAGCCTTTTTGGGCAAATAAATCAAAGCACTTGTCGAGCAGTTCTTTACGGTATTGCTCATGGTCAACAATCTTAGGCATGATTCAGCTTATTTATATCGAATGGTCGTTATATATTAATATAGCATCTTTATTGCTGATATGTAAAAGCATAGTTGATTGATTTTAATCAAACAGATGAGTGTGGGAGTCATAACTAAACCTCAAAAAGTATAAAAACTCATTCTGTAATATAATAATCTATGTGTTTTTGATTAAGTACAATATATGCCTTATCGGAGAAAATTTTTAACAAGAGCAGGATATACTACCCTTTCTGCGTTATTGACTATGGGGTTTTTACAAAAGGATAAGCAAAAAGAAGACCATAGCAATAATATTATTGTAGCCAATTATACTAACAAAAATTTTCCCCTTCGGCAATTAGCTGCATCCATTGGAAAGTGTTATGGTGCAGCAATTTCTAGTGATATTTTGCTAAAAGAGAAGGATTACGCTAACCTGATTGCTCGTGAATGTTCGATTGTGACACCGAATGGTGAATTAAAATGGGACGCCACTGAACCACAGCCAGGAAGATTTACCTTTGAATCAGCAGATGCGATCGCTGATTTCTGCCAAAAGCATAATATAGACATGCACGGGCATACCCTTTTCTGGCACATGGGAAAACCAGACTGGCTTCCTTACCCGCCCACTCTTAAAATGATCGAACGGCATGTTAAGGGAGTCATGGGGCATTATCGCAATAGCAAAGTTTTAAAGTCTTGGGATATTGCCAATGAAATTATCGCTGATAATGAAAATGAAACCGACAATGCTATTTACGGTTTGCGTAAAGGGGTAAAGCCAGAATTAATTCGAGACTTGTTTTTAATTGCCGCATCAGTTGATAACACCAAGAAATTTTACCTAAACGATTTCGGCATCGAAGGCGCTACATGGAAATCAGACCGTTTCTTAAAAATGGTCGAATATCTGAAGAATAGTGGCGTTAAAATTGACGGGGCAGGTGTGCAGTCGCATCTATGGTTTTCTTCTGCCTATAGTTTTGACGATAAAGGATTTAATTCCGTTTTAAAACGACTCAATGATCTTGAAGTAAAACCAATAATCACAGAACTAGATATTATTATTGATGCTCCACTGCCCGATAGTATTAAAAAGCTAGACCAGATGGTAGCCGACAGTTACAAGCGATATCTTGACCTGTGCTTTGCGGCTAAAGTTGATACTGTGATTACATGGGGACTTACCGACCGTCATACCTGGATACGTCATCCCGACTGGATGCCAAGACAAACCTTTAAGGACAATCCAAATCTTTGGAAATTTCTGCGTCCGCTTCCCTTCGATGAGAACCTGCAACCTAAATCTGCCCGCGATGCTATTGCCCAGGCTTTTCAGCAAGCAACTTAATACTCCAACCAGACGTAAATAGCGTTTTTAAGTATTATTATAAGCGAAGAATGTAGCGATATTCTTCGCTATTCACAAGTACGAAAGTTGAATCAGACGTGCTTACTAATTAATGATTAAGCCTTGCCTTAAAACAGTATTTCATAAATTCGTGACGAATTGGGCGATCTACTGGTAAGGCTTGGCAAAATTCAATCATGCTAGAAACTTATGAAATTTTGTACTGAGAAATAGCACGATTCTATTCTTTTTTTGTTGACTTGACATACTCCAAATTTCTCGTAAAAATAATGTGGCTAGAAACCAAGGCTCAAGTAAGTAACGTCTCCAAAGTCTTTTAGGTTCAGACAACAAGCGATACAACCATTCCAAGCCCACCTTTCCCATCCAGCGAGGAGGAGTGGGTATTGCTCCTGCTACATAGTCAATACAAGCTCCACTGGTCAAAATAGTGTTGGTATGAATATGTTCAAGATTTTCGTAAATCCAACGCTCTTGGCGTGGCATACCCATCCCCACCATCAATACATGAGGTTTGTAAGAATTAATTGCAGCTAGAGTAGCAAGATTTTCTTGACTATCTTTATCCATGTCAATATATCCATGAGCGCAAGCAATCTGTAACCCAGGAAATCTGTGGCACAAAATACTTGCTCCTTTTTCAGCGACTCCTGGCTTTGAACCTAAATAAAATACACGCCAGCCTTTATCAGCTGCTTCCGCCATCAAAGGCCATACCCAGTCAGCATAGGTTACTCTTTGTTCTCGCTTCATAGGAAAGCCCAATAGCTTTCCAATTAACAATAGAGGCATACCATCAATATGGGTATATTTTGCCTTTGCATAAAAAGCTTGCATTCTTGGATCATTATGGAAGAGATAAAGACTATGCATGTTGTGATTAGCAATAATCCATTTTTTATTCTTCTTAATAGATTCTTCAATCAAGAAATTTAACTCTGGTATAGAGAGTGCATCTACTTTAACACCAAGAAGGTTATAAGAAAATTGATTTTTCATGATTTAATTTTTATTTTGGAAGAATGAGAGGTTAGCTCACAGGCAAAGTGAGTATTTAAAAACTATTTTTGAGTATATTTAAATACCCAAGTATTTAAATATACTAATTATTCTTAGTTAAATATCTTAAGTAAATAGAGCTAAGAAAAACTAACTTTAATGAGGACTTCCGCAATATTTTGCGCTCTTGCATTCCAGGAATATTTTTCTGTAATTAAGGTATATGCTCTATCTACAAGTGATTGATATTTATCAATATTTGAAGCTGCATCCAGCACTGTGTTAGCGACTTCTTCAGTAGAGTATCCTGTTACTAAAAGATGTTCTAAATGGCGAAATTCTTCTAAACCTCGCAACCCTTCTGGTGTTGATACAACTAACTTTCTGCTTGCGAAATAATCTAATGCTTTATTGCGAGCGCCACCTGCTACTGCTTGTTTTGAGAATGGCAGCAAAGCAATATCTGCATATTTAAGATGAGCAACAAAATCCTTTCGTTTAGGTAAAAACCCTAAAAAAGAAATGTTGGAAGGTATTGGTGCTAAAATATCTTTCCCATCTCTACCGATAACAACAAAATGTATTTTTTGCTGATGATTTTGAAGATATTTAGCAACCTCAGTAGTCATTAACACAGACATATCATTGCTTGGGAATTGAAAAGTTTTAGGAGCAATAATAACCACTATTTTTGCTGGTCTGAATGCTTGATATGGGTCTTGCTCCAGAAACGATTCAGTACTTAGTAAGTCTTCAGTCACACCATTCCCGATACTATAAATTTGCTGTGGAGTTTTACCATACCACTGGGAAATTAATTTAGGGATTGAGTCACCTGCGGCAATAATTGGACTGCCAGAGAATATCAAAATTCCCTGAGCAATATATGTCTTAATGCATTGTACAAACTCTTTGAAAGGATTGGCAACTGAAAACAAGCGCATCCAGTATTCATATGCCGAAAATGTATGAAAATCTAATACAAGAGAGGGCTTATTACGTTTTACAAGCTTTAGTGAAATTAAAGCAGCCAATCCAGGTAATGTTTCTTGAGCATAAACGATATCTGGGCAAAACTCATAAATGCAGTTTTCTATAGTTTTAATATATGACTTTAAACTTCTTGAGCCAATTGAATGAAAAGGTGCATATTTAACAGAGGAACAATCTAATCCTAGTTGAAAAACATCAAAATGTTCAGTCAAATATTGTCCTAAATAAAAAGGTCTAGTAAAAGCACCAAATGGCTGGTTAGAATCGAGTGTTGACACAATTAGTAAGCGTTTACCCATAATAATGATTGTTGATTATTCTCAAATTTAATAAATTCATGTTTGAGGCGATATTTGCCAATTTATCGAACAGAATTCAGGAGTCAAGAGTCAGAATTCAGTTGGGTAAACTGAGCAGAAATTGCGGATAGCGCAGCGTAAAGGCTTCTCTTCTCCTGTCAGAGACGCTGTTGCTAGCTTGCTTCCACGTTCGCGTAGCGTCCCGCAGGGAAGTAGTACGGAGACGCTAACGCGAACGAGAGGCTTTGGTTTTGCCAACGCCAACGGCATAGCAACTCTTAGAGACGCACTTGCGTTCGCGTCCTTTGCGCGTCTCGTAGAGAGCGTCAAGATTGGTGAATTCTGAATTCTGCATTCTGCATTCTTCTTCAATCAGATGCTAATGAATTATGCAAATATTTTTGGAGAAAAACTTTAGTGCAAGTATCAAGCTTGTGAGTTAGTTTGGTTAATATCCTCAGAAAATGTGGGAGAAAGTGCCAAATTCTTGTAACCAATAATTGCTCTGATATAGGGTAAAAACCAGTAAAATATCCAGAATAGCCCAGAGTGTCTACTACAAAATATAGTCCAGGATTTCAATGGAAATGCTTTAATTTGCAGCGCCTTTTTCAAGCGTTCTAGTATAGTTAAATTGGTATCTACCCAACTATTCCGGATAGAATTTTTAGTACAAGTACCAACATATCCAGGAGCTACCCATATTTGACAACCCAATTTACGCGCTCTGAGGGCATAATCTAAATCTCCTAAAGTGTGAACAAAAGCTGTATCAATATTGCCAACTTTGGCGACAACAGTTTTAGGCATTAGCACACAGTTACCATACATGGCATCGCATTTTTGGATAACCGAACTTGGTTTTAAAAATTCAAACTTATTAGAGTACCACTTTTTAGATTTTACTGCTCCTCCATAGGTTGCTCTTCCTGTGATTGGGTCTTGAGTTGAACCAACTACAATTGAGTCTGAATAACCTTGTTCAGTCAAATTTTGATGAATCTGTAATAATTTGCTGACAGCATTGGCTTCCAGAAATGTGTCATCATTCAACCACAGATAATAATCATATTGATTTCTTATCGCCTCACCAAAGGCGAGATGCATCCCTCCCACCCAGAATAAATTGCCATTACCCTGAAGAATGTGTACTTCTGGATATTCTGCTTTGATAGCTTGTGCAGTCCCATCAGAGCTACCATCATCAGTTAAATAAACATCACAATGATTTGTTTGCTCATATAAAGTATGTAGACAGGCAAGAGTTGTATTACGCCTGTTGTAGCAGGTCATAACTACAGCTAAATTTGCTCGTTTCATCTGATTTACCTCATCTAATTTATATGTTCAATGCAAATAATAAATTTACGCGTAACTTTTACATACTTATCTTCATTTTCAGAGCAATAAATACTTATTTTCGATTAGGTTTAAAGTTTAGCCATCCTTTCTATCCAGCTACTCAGGTTAATATCTAGATTAAAACTTTGTAATTTTTGTTCCATTCTTCTGACTACCAACATATATCGATGCCAAACTGATACACGAGGCATATTGAGTCTGACAACCTCTTGACACAACCATCGATATTTAGCTGAATTATTATTAAGTTTTTTCAAGTTTTTGATTTGTGCATTCCAATCGTTGTAGAAGAATAAATTGAAATAATGAATGGATATAATATCATCCCAATCTTTAATTTTTAGTTCTTTTGATAAACGGTTATGTAAAGGTAATGGATAACTATAATTAGGAGGAAGATGTTCGACTTTTTCTTCTAAGGCACATAAAGTTACAGACAAAACAGACTGCTCAACAAAATAAATACCCTGAGGAGGAGTAATATCCAGCCGCATTACTTTTTCAAAATTATTTTTCCAAGCTGTAAATATACCTGCGCTCCTTCTCACAACAACCAAGCCAGAATTCCAGTAGGCTCTGATTTTTTTATTACCAATTGGTGTCTCAACAAATACCTCACGCTTTACCCCCAGCACTTCATATAGCTTTTGCCAGTACCATTCTTGAGGATCTTGTAGACCTGTAGAACCAATTCCTTGACCATACTCAGGACGCATCCTTACGTTACAATTTACTGGCAATAAAAATTCTTTTGGTTCACAAAAAAAGCATTTATCGCTGTCTAAAAAAACTAATATTTCTGCATCGATATTTTGTTCTGCATAGGCACAAACTAAGGGTTTATTAGCTAAATAATATTCATGAAATTCTCGATTTATAGGAACTTGTTGATGAATCACCTGCAAGGCTTCAAACGCTTGTTGGGTTTGCTTTGATATCGGTTCACCTACTCTAGGATGAAAACTATATATAGGTGTATTTTTCAATTCGCCGCAGAACTTACGAATACTTTCTGCAAGCATTAAAGATTGACCTTCTAAACGCCCAGGTTCTGTACAAATTATAAAAGCTATAGGTAGTGACATATTATGAAGTATTGATTTACTAGGTTAATTACTAAATGAAGATTTCTTTGCTATGATCAATATTTCCTGAAATAAAGCTGAATAACGACGTGCTTGAAGTTCCAGAGTGAATTCTTGTTCCGCTTTCTGACGAGCATAAAATGACAGCTTTTGCAGCCTCTGTTCATTTTCAAGTACCCAAGTAATTCCTTTGGCAAAATCCTCAACTTCATAAGGTTTAGCCAAATAGCCGTTCTGCTGATGATCAACAATATCTTTTAAGCCAGTAGAATTAAACGCTACAACTGGAGTACCACAGGCGAGTGATTCAGAAGCTGTCTGTCCAAAAGATTCTTGAAGAGACGGTACAAGCATCACATCAGCTGCTGAGTAAACAGTTGCTAAAGATATATCATCGTGTAAGTGTCCCAAATAGTGTGTCTTGAAACCCAACTCAGGTGGATTTTCGGGTTTAGATGCACCAAAAATAACGATCTCCAACTTATCTTTCCAGCCAGATTTGCTTAATTCTTGTAATGCTGGTTGCAAGTAATGAAAACCTTTTCTACAGTCATTGGTTGCATCTAGCGCTCCAAATAGAATGAGTTGTTTATCCAGAGGTAAATTCAATAATTCTCGCGCTAAACCTTGATGAACAGGTTTAAACTTCTGAGTATCCAGCCCATTCGGGATTACTTCAATTCGCAAATTCTTAAATAGAGAACTAGACTTAGCACATTCGGCTAACCAAGAACCTGGTGAAACGATTGTCAGATTCAAATTTTTCAAAGCTTTGATTTTACGTTGCCATACCCAATGGGATAAATCCCCATCCTTTTTGCTGCTCAGTTGAGGACAAGCTCCACAAGAGATTTGGTAACGGGAGCAATCTCCAGCATAGCTGCATCCTCCAGTAAATGCCCACATATCATGAATTGTCCAAACCAAAGGGCGCTTTAGTTTAGCAAGAGTTTCTATTTGCATAAAAGCTGCGCTAATCCAATGCAAATTGATGATATCTGGATTAATCTGAGCAACTTGAGAAATAATTCTATCTGGCAACCATTGAATAAAAAATGGAGTATTTTGCTTTTGAGAATAAAGCTTTAAAGGTAAAGTTTCAAATGTCAACTTTGCCTTGGCGATGCCTTGAAATAATCTGATCTTAGGCGCAATTACTGTTTTGTCATCAGTAGATTTTTCTTGCACCAGCATTTGTGATTGTAAGTCAATATTTTGTAACCCTTTATGCAAGCGATATGCAGCACGAGCCGCACCACCAGCCACATCCTGGCTGCTAAGAAGCAAGACGTTCATATTACTACTATCTAACTTGAAAAAATCTACTTGATAATACTTAGGGGTTACGCAAAAAGTGCCAAAAAGCTTAATTTATCAAACCGCCTTCTCTGCAAAAGGCTTCCGCCAACGCGGAGCGTCTCGTAGAGAAGAATCGTAGAGTTTGCGTAAGTCCTAATACTGTTTCTCTATCGCAGATAATCAGTATTATTTATTTGGCTTGATGCCCTCACAATATAACGAGCCTGGTAGATATACTGTTCCATCAGGATTAATATCTAAGACTTCATTACTAAAGTTTATAATCTTACTTGTATGGGCATCCAGAAATTCAATATTTGAAAAACCAACTCTTTCAAAAAGGGTTTTCATGCTATAGCTATCATACATCCACTTATGTTTTTCCCCAAGGGAGGTTTCATCTATCATAGACTTGCGGACATAGCGTGGTATCAACCTCTTTACCATGTCAATATAGAGGTATTTAAATTTGTTTTTGAGTTTATTTTGATTTATACTAAATACCTTTTGCAACACAGAATTAGTATTATTAGTTGCAATTTCTTCTTTGATATTCACACCTGTTCTTGCTTGTACATAGTTTATGGATGATTCATCATTGTTTTCAAGCACTTGTCGCCAATAAGTTTTCATCAACCCACCATGTTCTGTTCTAACCAATTGGTCGATTAACTCAATAATAATCCATTCATATTGTTTCCTCGATTCCTCATTTTCAATACTATCGATAAGTCTTAAGTATTCACGGCATGTTCGCTCTAAGTTAGGAACAACGATGCGTAAAATCCCTTGAGGTTTTAGAACTCTATAGCATTCTTTCACTAGCATTTCTCCTGTGTCTTTAGAAAAATGCTCTAGGACATGACTGCTATAAATCACATCGAAATAATCTTTGGGGTATGGAAGTGGTTGCAATAAGTTATGGGCAATTACTTCAGGATGCTCAGAATTAAAATCTATATTTATCCATCCAGATGAAAATCTATGTCCGCATCCAAAATTTAACTTTTTCATGCTTTTTCTCCTTTCAATTATCTAAGTATGTAAAGTATTTACCTATTTATATATTCGCGCCTGCTGTAAACTAAGAGTTAGAGACAGAGAGGTTGTGATATACATCAACCAATTCCAACTGGGAGTTAATAATCTTGCCTCTGAGAAATTCACTATGACGATGATAATTAGCATCTGCATTGGCCAATAATCTTCCGGTTTTTCTGCCACTGAAACAATTCGAGTCAGTGCCATTACGAAGAACCGGATAAATCCTGCTGCAAAAGTTAAGAAACCTAAAAATCCTAATTCTAACAATAGTTGTAAAAAGCCATTGTGAGCATTGCTTGCCCAATCATAAGTAGCTCTCAGATTAGATGCAGCATTACTAGTCCAAAATCCAGAATATCCATAACCTAGCCAAGGTCTTTCCAAAACTTTAGGTATCACTAATTCCCAGAGATCAGAGCGCCCATTCAAGGTAAGGTCTTTACCAGAAGTACCAACTACAGTTTCAGCATTATTGATTAGTAATATTGAAACAATAATGAGTAACATTAAAGCTGAAGTTATCATAATAACTTGTAATTTATAATTAGTTTTTTTAAAGGATTGGTAAAAAGGTAAAAGTAATATCATTGTCAATAGGATCGCCAAAGATGTTGTTGAACGTGTAAGGATAATTAGACATATAGATAACCCACATAGCGCCCACATTAACCAGCGATATCGATAACTACTAAGGGCAAGATGTAAAAACACTCCTGCACTCCAATTCATCATGTAACCTAATTCGTTTTTATGACCATAAATTCCGCTCCACATATCTACTAATTCAGGCGATATATGAATATAACCTGGTATGAATGCAGAGAATATCATAGATAATAATGCAGATACGCCAAGCGCCCAAGCTATTAGCCTCATTTGTTCCCTAAGGGGATAACGGATTGCCAAATAGATTGCAAGAAAATATATTCGGATTAGACCTTTGATATCTTTTAGAGTAGAACTCAAGTCTTCTGACCACAATATAGAAAATATAACTATTGCTAAGAAAAAAAACTGTAATGGACTTTTGGTAATTACATAAATAAAACCTTTCCAGTATGAAATTAGGAAATAAAATAAGATTGAATATGAAACTATATTGAAAAAAGTATCTACCTTATCGCCTCCAAGGGTAGACATGGAAATTTCTTGTGCAGGATGTATTGTTAATGCTCCTACAGCAATTATTAATAACAATATAGCTAATATTTTTTCTGTTAATTTTACCTTCATGGCTGATATTTAATTTATTAATTTACTAAATATATCACTATTTTTTCATCGCTGAGTAATTCAATCTTTTCTTTACTTCTTCTTTAAAAATATCCAATACAGTTGCTTTATATACTGTTTTCTGTGTAAAGTTATCTGCCTCTAGATTCCTCACAATAAATGGTGGATCTTTTAAGGGAAATTCCATCGCTTGCATCGACATATTGATGAATGAAAATTCTTGGTTGGAAGTGAAATGAGTCGCGTCGGCACCAACACCAACATTAGAGATTAAATTGACATTGGGAATAATGCTTAAGCTACCCTGCATCCAACAAGCAAATGTCCATTGGTAATCCCAGGTTATACCTGTAGGATTGTTATAAACAGACTGAAATATTCGTTGCCAATAACTTACTGCTTTTGGGTCTACAAGAATGTCATGTAAAAGGTTTTCTGCTTGCACCTCTTTCCAAAGTTTGATCGTCAAATCATAATGTTGCCAAGCACGCCTCCAACTTGCCCAACCCCAGCAGTGATTGTAGCGAGAAAAATAGTAACTGTAATTTGTGCGCTTTCGTCCGAATTGAAGATTTTGAGCAGAGATTGTGGCAACTCTGGTATCGTTCCTATATTTTTCTAGCAGTTCTTCACTAAATCTAAAAAATGTTGGGTGAGGGATACAATCATCTTCTAAAATAATTGTCTCTTCAACATTATTGAATACCCAATCTAAACCACTAGATACTCGTTTTGCACAGCCTAAGTTGATATCAGAATAATTCTTGATAACTTCGCACTCCCAATCAACTCTTTCAATAATTGCCCGAGTTGCTTCACACTTTTCTGCTTCATTTTCGCGATCAGTGCGGGGGCCATCTGCAATTACAAAAAGTTTTGTTGGCTTGGCTTGGCGAATAGCTTCAAAAACTTTCTCTGTTATTTGTGGACGCTTGAAAATAATAAAAGTTACTGGTGTTTGCATTTTTGATTAATTTGGCTAATGCCCTTGTTGATATTCAAAGCTTAGATAAGAACTATTAATACTTATAAAATGGAATAAGCGATCGCACCTGAATCTTAAATATTTTTTGTGTTCTTGAATCAAATGCATTGCACACAAAAGCAGCAGCAGCTTGAGATATTATGGTTGCGATCGCAGCCCCAAAGCCTGCATATTTAGGAATAAGCAAGAAATTAAGAATGATATTTAGTATCGCCCCAAATAAATTCTTACCTAAAGAAACGTGGTTCAAACCTTCAGCAATAAACCAAGGTGATGTTGCAAGACCCATAAATACAAATAAAGAAGTCCAAATATGGATTGCTAGTATTGGCCCCGCTTCTGCATATCCATTTCCAAACATCACCATAATTATCTTGCCGGAGAGGAATGTCATTGGCAGAGCAATTGCAAAAGATATACATGTAAGGAGACGAAGTAATTGTCCTATTCGCTGATAATAAAGACTTTCTGATTTTTCTTTGGCCGCATAAATTGAAGGAGCAACCGAAGAGACAATAGCCGCCGGAATAAAATACCAAATTTCTGAAATACGGACAGCAGCAGAATAAATTCCAACCTCATTATTTCCGGTCATTTGACCTAACATTACCTGATCAATTTTCATAAAAATCATGATAGCGAACCCCGAAAAAATCAGAGGTAAACTCTCTTTCAAAAGAGTTTTGGCAGTAGAAAAACTCCAACGCCATAACAATAATGAAGATACTTTGACTTGATAAACAATCAGCAAACCAATTGCACTCATTGCAAATTCTGCTAATGTTACCCAAGCAAAAGCTAACAATGGGGCTTTTGTTAAAATCAGTGCTATTTTAATGAGACTATTTAGCAGAAACGCTATATTCTTAGCAATCACGGTGTATTTCGACTCCACCTGTGATTGAAACCATAGTTCAATAGTATCAGCTGCTCTAAAAATTCCTGCCATTGCTAAAATTGCAACTAGCCATATCTTCAGTGTTTCATGCTCACCTAAGAAAAACATGCCACTAACTGTCAATAAGACAGAAGCAATTCCACCCAGCAACTTTAGCCAAAAAGTGGTTCCTAAAATTTCATCTTTGTTTGATGATTGACGCACAAGATGGCGAACTACTACATCGTCTAGTCCTAGAGTAAAAATCGGAGTAAATAAGCTAACAAAGGCTAAAATATAGTTAAACAGACCATACTGCTGTACTCCTAAATAGCGTGCTACCCATACTCCGACAACCAAGCTTGCACCCATACGGAGAATGCGGTCAGCAAACAACCAACCTGTATTGGCAATAATTGCACGCAGACCAGAACTAGATTTAAATTGTGATAAGCTTTGAAGCCTAAATTTACTTAGCATTGCCATTTAATTTAACCATGTAATACTATTTATGAATTTTGCTAGCTTCCTAAATTATTCAAAATAGAATAAGTTAAGCCAGAATTTGAGATAATTATTAGTTACTATTTTTTGAATTTGCCAGACATCAAAATTTTTATAAAGTAGCTGAATAACAAAACAATACCCTTGATTTTCCAATACAAATTATGTTCAAACAAAAAAATTATTTTCAAATATGAAATAAAATCCTGAAATTTGGGACATGGGATTGTTTTTAGCTCCTCAAGAGATGTGAAAGCCAATAATAACGGTAAACTCAAATTATTTTTGTGAAGAATGTAATTAAATAAGGAATTGCGTTTCCAAAATCTTTTATATTCATAGTTTTTGTCTGTATCTAAAAACTTATTGTTATGATATTGATTATTTTCATGTATTCTATACATCACTAAAGGTTTAGACATATAAAACTTTTTAGCCCCTACCAAAGAGGCTCCCCATACCAGACAGTCATCAGACCTCACACGCCAATCTTCTATATTTGGAATAGGTAAAATTTTTCTGATTATTTCTCTACGTATTGATAATGTTGAAGTTATAGAGCCAATCCATTCACCATTGCATAAAGTTCTGATTACTGAATAACCCAAATCTAAATCAACTGCATCAGTTTGAAATATTCCTTCCACTGCCCCAAACTTCTTATATGCACAAAATATAAAATCACATTCAGTACGTCTCCTATAAAAATTTAGTGCGTTTTCTAAATATTGAGGTTCATAAATATCATCAGCATCTAAAAAAAATATAATCTCTCCGGTTGCAGCTAAAAAACCTTCATTAAAGGATGATAATTGTCCTTGATTTTTTTCTTTAAAGATACATTTAACATTGTCTAATTGAGCAAATTTATCGATAACTTCCGCAGAATTATCTGTAGATGCATCATCAACAATAATAATTTCATCAAATTTAACCGTTTGATTTAAAGCACTATCAATTGCCTCTAAAACAAATTCAGCATAATTGTAGTTATTAATTAAACAAGATGTTTTAATTTTATCCATGTAAGAATGCCTCCATAATCAGGAATAAGATAGGTTAATTTACTTGCAGCAACCTTCACTTTTGCAATTTGTCTAATTAACGCTCTTTGGAAAATTTTGTTAAGCTGCTAGATACTAAATCTTGTTCAATTTGTTGCTTTTTGTTCTCATAAAAATAATTATTAGGTTCATTTTTGGTATTCACACCATTGATGACTATCCCTAACACTTTCTGACCTGACTGAGTTAAAAACTCTTTAGCTGAATTCGCACTGTTCAAGTCAACTACTCCAGGACGAACGACTAATAAGATTCCGTCAGTGAGGGTACTTAAAACAGCAGCATCTGCTATTCCTGACAAAGGAGGTGTATCAAAAATTATAAAATCGTAATCAATCCCAAAGTTACTAATTAATGTTGCCATGCGTTGAGAATCTAGCATTGCTACTGGATTAGCAGGCAAGATTCCAGAAGTAAGAACCTCAAGATTAGGCATTACTTCTTGTATTGCTGCATCTAAAGAAACTTGACCAGCAATGGCATTACTTAGCCCTGTTGCATTTGTTAGCCCCCAGATATGATGCTGCATGGGATTACGCATATCTGCATCCACCAACAAGACCCGCCGCCCTGCCTGAGCCATAGTCACAGCTAAATTTGCAGATACGTCAGACTTTCCTTCTTTGGCAACGGAACTTGTGATTACAATACTTTTTAGCGGTTTATCAGAACAGAGAAACTTCAAGTTCACTTGTAGTACTTGGTATGCGTTACCAAGAGGGAAGTAAGGAATATCTCTGCCAATGATTTTGGGAATAGCTCTATCGATTCCTGCTATAGAAGAATTATCTTTACCATTTCTAGCTTGTGTCGGAATCACTCCCAAAACACTGTATTTTAAGACTTCTTTGGCTTCTTTGACCGTTTTGAGCGAGCGGTCTACTAAGTCTAAACCAAAGGCAACAATGATACCTAAGAAAAGACCAACTCCTCCTCCACCAACAATAAACAGGATTTTGCGAGGCCCTTCTGCTTTATCGGGGGTTAAAGCATAGGAAATGACACGAGCATTAGGAATCTTTTGGTTCTGTGCAATATCAATTTCTTGGCGTTTCTTTAAGAGTGTTTCGTAAGTCGTTTGAGCTGCTTGCAGCTTCCGTTCTAGTTCTCGTTGACTCTGTTCTAGCTTTGGCAAATTATTTGCTCGTTTGATATAGGCATCTTGCTGTCGCAAAAGTGTGGCAATTTGTCTTTCTAGACCGACGCGTTCTGCCTGAGCACGAGTAATATCTGCTATTAAGCTTTGCCGCAGTTGTCCAACCTGCAAACTTCCCTCTGTTATCTGCCCTGTACCAGCGAATTGTCCTATCCGCTCTTTTAGCAAGCTCTGAAGAGCTACGACTTTTTCTTGTAAGTTAGTAATTGTAGGGTGTTCAGGTGAAAAACGTGTACGCTCTAGTGCCAGTTGGCTTTCTGTGTCTTGGAGTTGGGCAAACACTTTCTGAACTCCAGGTGCTTGAGTCAATTCAGATGCGATTACACCTTGCTGTGAATCTATCTTAGCTTCACTGCGTAACTGTTCTAAACGACCTTTGACATCATCTAGTTGAGCTAAAGCTTGGGAAATTTGGTTTCCTAACTTGGAAATCGTATCAACTGCTGCGCTTGCTTCTTGTCCCAAGACAACAACTTTATTCTTTTCTTTAAATAGCCGCAGTTTTGATTCGGCTCTTCTGACAATTTCCTCAGCTTTGGGTACTTCCGTTACGAGAACCTCTTTGGCTGTCAGTGCTTCATTCTGATTAGCTTTGATATTTAGGTCGATATAACTGTCGATAACTTCATTGACAATTTTGGCAGCCAGTTCAGGATCACTGCCTTTATAAGAAAGTTGTACAACATCAGTGCCTTTGATTCCTTCTATTTTAAGTTTTTTTGCCAAATCGGGAATCGACAGCCGTTTGCCTTTGCTATCTTTGAGGTTAAGGGAATTAATTGTTTTCTCAATCACTGGATTTGATCCAATAACTCTCACCTGAGTTTCCAGGGGATTGTCATTCACATTTAAAGCTTCTAAGCGTCCTATGTCTTGCGGTAACCCTGTGAGTGAGGAAGAGCGATTTGTTTTAATCATCAAACTTCCTTCAGCTTTGTATGAGGGTTTTAGTGAAAATGCATACAAGCATCCAAGGGTAACAGTTATGCCAAAAATTCCGACTAGAGGTAGCCAACGGCGTCGGATAACTTCTAAGTATTTCTGAATATTTACTTCTTCAAACTGTGGCAAAGATTCCATCGTCATAATATATACAAATTTTATAAAAAAGTTGATTTACTTACAGGAGATATTTCTCAGTATTTTACCGACACTAGCACTGGAGTCTACTTTGCTATGGTAATATCTGCGTTGATTGTCAGCTAATGCCTTTTTGTTGAGGTTGTTCAAGAGGTGAATTCAGGAGGCAGGAGTAGGGAGTGGTGAGTAGTGAGTGGTGAGTGGGGAAAGACCACTTTCATGCTTGGTTGTGAAACTTGTTCATTGGGACTGCCTTCTGCCCGCTACCTTTCTTTGTAAACTAATAGACATTCTTAACTAGCAGTATCTGGCTTCCACTTATCTACGAAAGACTAAATAGTAATTGACTAGAGCTTGGTAGTGATCCTCTGATGGATAGGTGTAGATATTGATGATTTTGCTAATTAATAGTCAATTATTTTGAAGCTAAAATCTTTCTGTATTTCCTGGCTCACTGAAGATATTTGACTAAAATGCACCAATTTTATCCTCCACATGTATATAGTTTTATCAGTCGAACTTTACCTGATATTGCTTGATCTTATCCTGACAACAAAAACAGGATAACTCAAAAATCTCTCCTTAATTGAGTGGCTTCCGATTTTTTGGTTAACTTAGCTTTGTGTTACTACTGACGGAAGTATTGATTAATCATCTAATAATCAACATCATATTATGTAAGAACACTGAATTGGATAACTTTACAAAATATTCATACAAATGCTACTATATTCGCTGCCTGTTTGTTGATTCTGAAAAGACAAGAGGAATTAATTGCTTAAGGGTAAGTAATAAAACAAGTGTGCCAGCCTACAAGCAATGGAACCACTTCAGAGGTAGGCTTCGGACAGTGAAAAGAGACGCTTAGAAAGACTGGATGGATATTTACGTGATCTTCTGCTTAAAAGCTTTCAACAATAATTAGTTCTTACTTGGAATAATGGTCAATCTTGAGGACGATACGGGACTGATATCATGTCCGGTAAAAGACTTATCATTAAGACCGCAGTTTTTGCTGGGGGCTATTAGCTGGGGGAAAGAGAGTTTTAATATTTTTGCATAGATGCCCGGAATAATAACTAATTAAGCGGACATGATATGACGATAATCAAATTGTGTGATTATAAGTATCGAACTTGTAAGGACTCACAACCAGTTTAATTTGCCCAGACTAGTGAAAGACTTTTTTTGATGTGGGTTGATGTGTGGAAATGACAGCACAGTAACCGTTGAGCTTATATCCCGTTTAGGCTTACCCGTAAACTTGCGATCGCCTTGTTTGTATTTTGCAATAGACACAAAATACTCCTTCCAAGGTTTATCTAACAATATATATGTTGTCTTATCTGTGTAACCGTATGGTAACACGCATGAGAGATAAACGGCTAGTAACTAAGTTTGCACAATAAAACCGAACTATGTGAAGAGAGATAAACTAGGATGCAATCGTTTTCACTGCTGCTTTATGCCAAGAACAAAGTTTTCCGTTGACCAGAAATAAAAAGGTACAGAGCAACTAAATTTCTTTATAGTTACTGAGCGTAGTCGTAAAGCCTGCGGCATAGCTACGCTTAGGGCGCAGCCTAAGAAGAGAAGTATGGGGTTCAAAATTTTTGACTGCGTGAATGCGTGACACTTCGACTCCTTTCGACTGCGCTACTTCGGCTACGGTTCCATGTCCGCAAGTCGAGATGCTCAGTACAAGTCAAGGCAAGTCGCTCAGTGTTAACTTTTGACTTCCTAGTTCGCGTAGCGTCTCCAAGAGTTGGGGCTGACCTACTTATTAATACGGCTAAAAGAATATGAGTTAGCACAGTTGCAGTAGAAAGCAGAGAACAGACGAGTGTCAAATTCTGACATGGTTAGAGCATGGATTGCTCAACTGCCTACTTTGAGACAAAAGTCTACATCTGACTAAATAAACTTCACTATATTTTTAATGAAGTTTAGCTAAACTTCTTGCTACCTGTGTTAATCTGAAGCATTAAAACTAGGCTGCCATTTTTTGCTTTCTGTATCTAGCCAATTTTAATTATTAAACTAACATTAAATGTAAAGAGTATTTAATTATGAAATTATCTTCCATCACCTTAGTCCTTGTCATTAGTACACTCGTTCTCCCTCAGAGTGTCTATGCTAACCAAGAAAATGTTCCCATGATAACAGGCGATTACAATCAGGCTGGAGTTTTATTGACGGAACCAGCCACGATTAACACTACATGGAGTAATTTTACCGGACAGACTAATAATCCCAAAGAAACTGCTGAATCAATTTTGCTAGTAGAGGAGCAAGGATGCCAAAAGATTAACCCACTTGAGTTCATCAATAACCCAGGCGCTTTCTTTAAGCAATGTCAAAAGCCAACAAATACCCAAACTTCTCAAAGTACTGAGCCAATTGAGTATCTCAAGGTTCCTAAACTCGATTCTGGTATTAGTGTGACAGTTACTAAGTTTTGATATAGAACTTTTTTAGTAAGAGATAATTAATTATTGGTAATGTAATTTATCTAGATAATTACGTTAAAACATGGATGAAATATTTATGCTGGCTGCTTTAGCTCAAAGCCGAAAAGCTTTGCCAGAATGTTTGCCCAACCCACCAGTAGGCTGTGTAATCATAGATGCCCAAGAGATAGTAGCCCAAGGATACACGCAAGCGCCCGGAAAACACCATGCTGAGGCTGACGCACTTAACCAAATTCAAGGCAAAGCTTTCAACTTCTTGAAAATGTATGTAACTCTTGAACCTTGTTCTTTTCATGGACGCACACCCGCATGTGCTTTAGCGATCGCCAAAGATCGTCGTATACATGAAATATATGTATCTATAATTGATCCAGACTCCCGTAATAATGGTCAAGGATTGGATATTCTCAAGAATTGCAGGAAAAATAGTTAATGTTGGGTTATGCGCCAATGAGGTGAATGTTTTTCTTAACCAATATCTAATAAAGTGATACTTGAAAAGTTAGGTTAAAATTGCAACACAGTACCATCTTCCAAAAATTTTTGCAACAAGTCAATCATCTGTGTCGATTCACAACTGTGCTTTTATATCAACTTAAGGTGAAAACTAGTAAGCGTGGAAGGTTTAATATCACGTCCGCTTGATTGCTTATTAAACCCGAATCACGCCACCCCGACAATCGTCGCTTTGTCTCACCTCCCCAAGAATAAGGGGAGGGGTTGGGGGTGGGGTGTAATGACTGTGGTTATGATAACTAATTATGCGGACATGATATAAGATATCCTCTTGTTAAGGGTTTCAGATGATTTTTGCATTTTTGGAGAAGTCGGGAATCTTGTTATTGAAATTATGCTGTTTAATAACCACCCCTAAACGTAAGTCTTTTCTTAAAATAGGATAATTATTTGCGATCGCGGGTGTTGCTATCTTGCCAAGTATTATCCTTGGTGTTAATGTGACCAATGTTACTACTTTTAGTCAATAAAATGTCGCCAAGAGTAATTACATTGATAATACTGCACCCAATACAGATGTCTGCGTGCAGTATGACACAAGCGCAATTATCATAGATGCCTGCGTCTTTGCCGTCCTAAATCCCTAATTACAAGTATTTAACTGGACTTTCAAGAAGCAAGGCAGCTATGCTGTCTTGGTTGAGGTAGGATTTGACTTGTTTGTTTCCTTTGTAGCGGTTGCTGCACCGCCAGTTGAACTGCTCCTAAGAAAGCTGTTCTTAAGTAGAGGAGGCTGGAGAAGTGCTTTTTTCATGGTTAGCCCTCTACGTATCCGGATTTATTTAATATGATTGGATTATTTAGTAAAAAATTAGGGGTAAAAAATGGGCATTTTATGTTTAATAACTTGATATTCAATAAAAATAAAATTAAAATATAACCCAAATATTAGCTATCAAAACAAATTGTTATTTTTTGTTTTAATAATTTTAAATACGACTACTGTAGGGGTTTTGTGTTCTTAATTTGTTTATTGTAATAAAATAGTTTTTGGGGCAATTTTTCATTTCTTCATATACTGTATTTAAAAATTAAATAAATCATAATTATATTTCAAAATATAGCAATACTATTTGAGTTGTAAAGATTATCGAACCGCCTTCTCTGCGAGAGGCTTCCGCCAACGCGTAGCGTCTCGCAGAGAAGTCGCCAAGAGCGCCAAGGAAAGAAGGAAAGAAGTTTATGAATCATTTAGGACTGCTATATGCAAATATCAATAATAAAGCAGTGTAATAGATTCAAAAGATATGGTGATCATACTTGAGGTAATTGATTTGTCACTACTGATGATGTTATTATTAGGGAGTGGGTTGATTTTGGGTTTATTATCTCCAAGAATTGACTTGTAATGTATCATAGACCAGAATTCATCAGTATTGCTAATTGATTGATTAGCAGTGTGAAATGGCTATGGGTCTGAATATCTAGACTTGATACCAATAAATTGATGAGGTTACAGAGGAGCAAATAACCATGAGCAACTTAACATCTCCACCTACCGAAGTTCAAAAAACGAAGAAAAAAAGTTTAGCCGCAGATAAAAAACCTCGAGCTACAGATGATATTGTGCGTAGTTATCTGCAAGAAATCGGGCGTGTAGATTTGTTGACTCGTGAACAAGAGGTTATTTTTGCCGAGCAAGTGCAGCAGATGATGAATTTACTAGCTGCTAAAGAAGAATTGGCTGTGAAATTAAACCACGAACCCACGTTGCAAGAATGGGCAGATCAGGTGGAGTTAAGTGTTGAGGTGGTAGAGAAACAGCTAACTCAAGGACATCAAGCCAAGCAGAAAATGATTCAGGCTAATCTCCGGTTAGTGGTAGCAGTGGCGAAGAAATACCAGCACCGCAACCTGGAATTTATGGATTTAATTCAAGAAGGTACTTTGGGTTTAGAGCGAGGGGTGGATAAATTTGATCCTGCTCTTGGTTATAAGTTTTCTACCTACGCTTACTGGTGGATTCGTCAAGGAATCACAAGAGCCATCGCTCAACAAGGACGGACAATTCGTTTACCGATCCACGTCTTTGAGAAACTGAACAAAATTAAACGGGTGCAGCGAGAATTATCTCAACAGTTAGGTAGGGTTCCTACTACTGCTGAAATTGCTAAGGCGTTATCTTTGACACCTAGCCAAGTTCGAGAGTGTTTGTACTTAGCGCGTCAACCCTTCTCCTTAGAGGCGCGAGTTGGTGAACAACAAGATACAGAATTGCAGGACATACTGGAGGATGATGGCCCTTCTCCCGAAGACTATGCTGTTGAAGAATCTCTTCACCAAGACTTACAAGACTTGTTGGCAAAGCTGTCTCCCCAGCAACGAGAAATATTAACCTTGCGCTTTGGTCTGACTGATGGATATGAACTTTCTTTAGCACAGATTGGCGATCGCATGGGTATTAGTCGAGAACGGGTGCGTCAGATAGAGCAAAAAGCTCTCAGCCTCCTCCGACGGCAAAAAGAACAAGTACGTAGTTATTTAGCTAGCTAAATAATTCATAATTTATAATTACTAATTCATAATTGAATTTTTTAACTATGAATTATGAATTAATAATTATTGGTTATTTTGGGGGAAAATAAACCTAAGCATCTCAAAGGTTTGATATGAGTACATCAAAGACAGTGCAACAATTGCAAGCACAATGGGTGACTTCTGAAAACTTTCGGCGTTATGGACAGGTGATTTTTGCAAGTCTTGATGGCAAAGCTTACGATGTGGAAGATGCCCAGTTAAACCTGCAAAACGGGATTCCACGATTTTATATTATGCGGTTGGAGAAGAGGGGGCAAAAGTTTCACAAAATTACTCGCCATGTGCAATGCACTCAATGTCTGGGTTCTTTGGAAGGGAAGGATTGGTTAATTGCAGTTTGTCCTCCTAATAATGATGTGAATGAACCAGCATTAGAAGAGATTGCTGCTTTCCGCATTCCGGGGAATTGTTTTATCAAGCTACATGAGGGTACTTGGCACGCTGGCCCCTATTTTGATCATGAAGCTGTAGATTTTTATAATTTGGAACTAGCTGATACAAATGTGCTGGATCATTTCACCCATGATTTTCTCAAGAGTCATCAATTAGAGTTTGAGATGATTTAGGTGAGATTGGGTTTAATAAATATGATCATTCGTTTATAGAGTGCGTAAGCCCTAAAATAGTATTGCCTGCTGAATCCACAGCACCATATAGATATTTATATTCACCTTTTACCTTAAATTATTAGGCAACATTTCCATAAACAACTTTAGAGGTTGTTTGAAAAGTGGTTAGCTGTGATTTTAGGCACTTGTTGATCCCCCCTAACCCCCCTTAAAAAGGGGGGAATTAGAATCAAAGTCCCCCTTGAAAAGGGGGATTTAGGGGGATCTAAAACTTTTTGCTACCAACGAAAGGACTTTTCAAACATCCTCTTAGGCTGCATCACTCAATCCCAAAGAAGGAACCAAAATTCGTCCGTTGTAACCTGCTTGGTTGTATTGTTCAAGGACATGAGTTGCAATACTTTCGCTCTCACCTGATTTAACCAAAGCTACACTTGCCCCCCCAAAGCCTGCACCTGTCAATCTTGCACCAAACACCCCTTCTGTTTTCTGCAAAATCTCTACTAACCTATCTAGGGCTGGTACTGAAACTTCGTAATCATCTCGCAAGCTGGCGTGGGAAGCGTTCATCAATTCGCCAAAACGCTCAGATGTGACTCCCTGCAATACTTCCAAGACGCGATTATTTTCTGTAACCACATGACGGGCACGACGCTCTAGTGGTTCGGGTAATACTTCTGTTACATTAACATCGATAATATCTCGCAATGCTTTCACTCCGAGCGATCGCGCCGCCTCCTCACACTCAGCGCGACGCTGATTATAACCGCTACTTGCAAGTGTGCGCGGTACACCGCTATCAATAACTAAAATCTCCGCTTTCTCAGGCAAAGGCATCACCCGGCGTTCTAAAGTCCGAGTATCTAAAAATAAGATATGCTCAGTGTCAGCCAAGCTAGAAGCCATCTGATCCATGATGCCGCATTGCACGCCAGCATATTGAATTTCTGCTTGCTGGGCGAATTGGGCGATTTCAACATCATCAATGGGAAGGTTCAAAAGTTGGCGTAATGCCCGGAGGGTTGCCACTTCCAAAGCTGCGCTGCTAGATAAACCCGAACCCATAGGAACCGATGATTTGACGTATACAGAAAGTGATGGTATTGTGTAGCCTGCTTTTTGCAAAAGCTCAATACAGCCAAAAATATAACTGGCGAATCCAGAGGGCGTATGATGAATATCTGAAATGCTGACTTGCTCGTTGAGATTTTCTGAGTAAAAGTGATGCTGGCGTAGGCGTAGCCCGCCGCAGGCATCGCTACTAAAACCTAGTTGTACCGTCGTGGATTGAGGAATCGCAGTTGGAAGAACGAAGCCATCATTATAGTCTGTATGTTCGCCCAGTAAATTTACTCTTCCTGGCGCACTAGCTTGAGTTTCAGGTGGTTTACCGAATACTTGTTGAAAATCCATAATTTTTAATTATACAAAGGTACAGGGCGTAATCTTCCTTCTACCTCAACATTAGGAAAATTTGGATCAAAAGTCAGATTTTCTAACTTTCCATCTTTCAAAATCACAAAAGTATCTTCAATTTTTGCCCCTGCTAAACTAGGATTCCAAGCAACAGCAATACCTTCTGCCAAAGTATCAGTAGTAGTTGGATTTGCTACGATTTCTCGCGCTAAATATCCAGTGGTTCCTCCCTGGTGATGTTCGTGGATGGCATTGGGAAATCCATGCTGTTCATAAGCCTGAGCTAGCGCGTGATAAACTCTGTCCAGACTGGTTCCGGGTTGACACAAATTCAAAACTACTGCTTCTATTTCGCGCACATGGGAATGCAATTCGGCTCGTTCGTCTGAAAGCGCCCCAAAACAAACAAATCGAGTCAGATTTGCATATAAACCGTAACCTCTAGCGCAAAACACCAGCATCGCTTGCCGTCCAATCTGTTCTCCTGTGGGTGTAGCATGACGGTATAGCGGTAAACGCCTCTCACCCGCTACCAGTGTCAGCGCCGGATGTAAGCCTTTCGCCCATAATGCCTCTGCACCCGCACCCGCTAACTGATATTCTGTCCAAGTTGGCTTGGCGGCTTTGAGTACTTCTGTCATTGCCTGACTAGCTTTTTGCCCAACTTGGCGATATCGTTCTAATTCACTTGACATCATTACCCGTTTGTGTGATTGCAGAGATGGGGGTAACGGCTGTTCTAAATTGGAGATGGGGCGATCGCTAACTGCTTTCCCTTTGCCAGTTGCATCACGAACAAAAGACTCACGGGCACCACCATCAGCCCAAGGGTTCACGTACACCTTAAAATTAGCAGGCAGTTCTTCATCCTTAAGACGCTGCGCTTCAATTTCATCCGTCAATACCCAAGCATCTTCAGTAGTTACTAATACTTCTGCTACGCCAGTTTCAGCAGTCAGCAGTACTGTGTTAGAAGCGCCACCTGTTGCCCAAGCAAACCAGTCTGTACCGCGCAAGCGCACGCCTTGCACTTCAGTTTCACGCAAAGTTTGCCTGATTAACTCTAGTTTTTTGGAGACTTCTTCGTTCATAAGAAAAACACGTATAGATACAGATGATTATCAAATTTATCTACGTCTGTCTGCGTCTGTCTAAGGTTGGTATTCAAAATGGTACAATTAATCTATGTCTAATTTTCTAACCAGTTCTCTAATTGTAAGTTAGAAATATTAGTAAAATCTTTATAGATAACATTGGCTAAAGTAGCGATTAAATTTTTTCACCGCTTGGGGGTTTTATTTGAGAAGCGCAATGTAAATGTTAGTGTCTAACAGATACACTAGCCGTTATCCTGATTATCAATTGAGTCTATGCTTCTACCTTGGTAAGTATGACGTTGTTGGTCAATCTCTCCAAATATTTCTGTTAAATCTGGTTGATTTTTCCACACCCCAAATAATTTATTTAATTTAGCTAATCTCTCTTCTTGTGTTAAATTTAGTTTTGGTTCGGATATATGTTGTTTTTCAATAAATTCTAAGTCTATAATTATTTCTGTTCCATCGGGAATGTTATTTAGTTGCTCTAATATTTCTATATTTTGACCGCGTTTTATTCCTCTGATTTTCATGTTTATTTATCTTTTATCTTTTGATATATCATGGTTGGGTTGATGTTAACCCAATATTTTTGGTTTGCCTATTTTCCCTTTATGCAAAATGGCACTAATATAACGGCAAACCTATTATTAATAAGGCTTTTGGGTGTGGGATATCGGGTGTGGGGTGTAGTAATCAAGAAGTTTATTAATGTTCCCACAAGCATTCTATTTTTCTTGCTTTTTTCTTACACTCTACACCCTACCCTGAGGAAATTTCACCTTTTCTTAGTGCCATTCCTCTTTATGCAGAAATCGGTTCTTCAATATTCACCACCACAGCTTGTAACTCCTTAGCTTTCTCCTCCGGTAAAGCATCATTGGCAAACATCCCTGCTGCAAGTTCAGTTCCCGCCAGATACTTCAACCTTTCGCTTGTCCGATATGGTGGAAAAAACTCGGCGTGTAAATGCGCTTCTGGATGCGCTAAACCGTCAGTTGGTGCTTGGAACCAAGCCATCAAGTAAGGAAATGGACGATTCCACAAGCCGTCATATTTGAGAGTGACAGTTTTTAACGCCTTAGCAAGTCCCCAACGTTGCTGTGGGGTAAGATCCATGAAAGTGCCAACTGGTTCTTTTGGTGCAATCCAAACCTCATAGGGGTAACGAGCGCATACCGGGACAAATGCGATCGCATACTCATCTTGATAAATAATCCGTTGATTATCTGCAATTTCCTTCTGAATCAAGTCTTGTAGTAAACCCCGCCGATGTTTTTCATAATACTCCTGCTGCATTGACAGCATCCGCGCTGGCACTGGCGGTGTAAAGGGATAGGCGTAAATTTGCCCATGAGGATGGTGCAAAGTCACGCCCACCTCTACACCTTTATTTTCAAAAGGCAGCACGTACTGAATTTGGGGATTTGCTCCTAATACGCGGGTGCGATCGCCCCACACTTGCAACAGCAAATCAAGGTGTTCCAATTCCAGAGAACTAAGAGAAGCTTGGGCATTTTGAGCAAAAACCACCACTTCACACGCCCCATTAGCAGGCAATGTTTCCACAATACACTTCGGCGGGTCGTGTGCCACTTGAGCCATTGAGGGAAAGCGATTATCAAACACCGCCACATCATACTTACCTGGGGGTAGTTCTGTAGGAAACTCCGGTTTCGTAGTAGGTGCAAGGGGGTTATATTCCGGGGGCGGCATGAAAGTCCGCCCTTGACGGTGAGAAGCATAAGCAACCCATTCACCGCGTAAAGGATGCCAGCGCAGGTGGGGATTTGCCTGCACTGGTTCATTACTAGGGCTAGTGGCGATGATATTATCGGCAATCGGGTATCGACTGTATAAGGTCAGTGGGCGACCATCCGGCTTTAACAGCTTGTGGGAGTACATAATCCTTGTCCTGAAAGGGTCGCAGCGCGGATCGCCTCAATGGGAAATTTAGGCGTGCGATCGGCGTATAATAAACCGTTAGCTTCTTGGAAAGTATCTGTAAATTGGGTGTAGCAAAATCCGCTAAACAACTCGATATCATTAATCGTTTCCAGCAGAGAAGCGTATTTAATTTCTAGCTCGGAAATATTCGAGCAACGCTCATATCCCCAAGCTTTATCTGCATCGGGATTATCAACAGGGGCATAGGCAATGCCACCAAACTCAGTCAGCATCACTGGCTGTCCCTGATGCGGAAAGTTATCCAGTGTCAGGATGCGCCCTCCAGGACGCTTCCGGTCAAACAAATCTGATAGCTTCACTTCTGGCCCATAGCGATGAGCTAATCGTTGTGGGTGGGTGTCGTAGTCATGAATAGCCAGAATATCTGTATCTGTACTTTCCCAGCCATCGTTGCCAATTACTGGGCGGCCCGGATCGAGAGTTTTAGTTAAGTGATACATTGCCAAAACGTAGTTTCGGTGAGCCGCAGTCTCAACCAGATTCGGAACTCCCCAGGATTCATTAAACGTTACCCAAGCTACGATACAGGGGTGGCTGATATCCCGCCTAATCACCTCAGCCCACTCTCGTGTCGTGCGTTCCACTGCTTTAGGTGTGAAACGATATGCACTGGGCATCTCCTCCCATACTAACAACCCCAGCACATCTGCCCAATATAAAAATCGCGGGTCTTCAATTTTCTGGTGCTTACGGACTCCGTTAAAACCCATTGCTTTGGCGAGTTCGACATCGCGCCGCAATGCTCCATCGTCCGGTGCTGTCATTAGCGAATCGGGCCAGTAGCCTTGATCCAGAACTAAGCGCAAATAATAAGGACGACCATTGAGCATAAAGCGATCGCGCTGTATCCCCACAGTCCGCATTGCTGTATAGGATTTTGCTTCATCCAAGAGTTGATCTTTATACCAAAGTTCAACGTGGGCATCCATTAAAGTGGGCTTTTCGGGACTCCACAGCAATTCGTTGCGGTAGTCGTCGATACCTGGATCGGAAAGGGAAATGCGACGGCCAATTTCTCCGTTAAACACTTCATAGGTATCGTTTGCCAGCACGGTATTGCCAATGCTCAGTTTTACCTTGATTTGGATACCAGCAGGCGCATCACCTGCGATCGCAGCATAACAACCAACTTCCCACCGCTCGAAATCGGGACTCCACCGAATATGATCGATGTAAGTTTTACCCACCCGCTCAATCCAGACTGTTTGCCAAATACCACTGGTGCGAGGATACCAAATACTGTGCGGTTCCAATTGCCAATCCTGCTTTCCTCTAGGCTTGGCAAGGTCACAAGGATCATCCTGGGCCCAGACTGTTACTTTAGTTATGCCGATGTCATTCAAAACTGCGGTAATATCCAGCGTGAAAGGAGTATGTCCCCCTTCATGCTCTACCATGTATTGACCATTAACCCATACACGGGCGCGATAATCCACAGCCCCAAAGTGCAATAGTAATCTGCCGTCACCTTCAGGCGTTTCAAATTCTCGCTCATACCAGCAGTTTGGATGAAAACCTGTATCACCAATACCACTTTTGGTAGATTCGGGAGCGAAGGGAACTTGTATATGATGAGTCCACCCCTGGATATCGCCTGGTTGAACACATTGCCCTTCATCGTCAAAAGCGAACTTCCACTCACCGTTTAAATTTAGCCAGTGCGATCGCTGTAACTGTGGACGTGGATACCCAGCTTCTGGGAAACCAGAAATCCTTTGATTATCTGTATTAGTGGGTAATTCAACTTTACGATTTTGTATATCCAACAACTTCATTAAAACCTCTTAATGTAACTACAATAGAACAAATTTTTTTGTGCCTTCGGTTTAGACTAAACTAGGCTCTTTTGAGACATTCCAGGAGTTTTTTCTTCTCCTTTCTCTGTAAGCAATATAACTTTATACCTGTACTTGCATAACGATATTTACCGCTTACTTAGTAAACATAAAAACATCAAGCGCCCTAGTATTGGGGCCATAAAATTAGGTATAGACTGTTGACTCGTGACATTATGGCACACATATAGTGAATATTTGCCAAGTTGGGAGGAAAAAAATATCGCATATACTGGGCGGACAAAACGCCCACCCCACAACAGTTATGTTGAATTCGGTTTTGCAAATTAACTCTATTGCCCCATAACGCTGGAAGTTTTTTTAACTAATTCTGGGAGTTTAAGTCAACATAAACTCCAAGTGGCGGGGTGTGTCTTGCAAATCCACATTTAAGGAAACTTCCGCTCCGGTTTGGCGCTAAATCTCCGTTACAAAACTTAATTAAGTATTACAAATTATTTGAATTCCTGGATTACGGAGTTGTAGCTAATTTTCAGCAGTTGTGGTATCAATCTGCGGCGAAAACTCCCATATTGGCGGCAAAGGCAGCAATTTTTGCCTTCAGTAGTTTTATCACCTCTTACTACACTTATAATATCACAATTTAGGCAGTGAACTCGCTTAAGAACCCTAGAAACTAATCAATATAAAGCCTTATCTACAAAGAGATTCGGATAACCTAAGTCTACAAAAACTGATAAGTCAATTCCAGAAATGGTGCGCTATTATCGACGAACAATTGCAAAAGCTGCTGTTGAGAGTCCGATTTAAATTCGACTTTAACATGATAAATTGGCGAGGATAAGAAAATGGTTCAAAGTATAGGCAGAGTAAATAAATATACAGATACTGACCTAAACCGATTTGCCGAAGACCTGAATCGAGACGGAATTTGTGTGATTCGCGGTCTTTTTGATAAAGAATTGATTAGCGAATGGGCAAAAGCTTTTGAAAATTTATTCCGAGAGCGCCAAAATCAACTAGGTGGACTGGCTCCCCGTGAAATTGCCCGTTACTATCTAACATTGCCTTGGGTTTCCCCCTTTGCCAACGTGGAAGTTTTCGCCAATCCGGTGATTATGGGTGTGCTGGAGCGAGTATTTTTTCAGGAATATGTGATGGTTCAGTTGGGAGTTGATCTCCCAGTACAAGGTTCGGATTATCAGGAAATCCACCGGGACTATCGCCCTTTGTTCTCTGACCAAATAGTAACGCCACTCTACGCCCTTGCGGTTAACTTCCCACTTGTGGAAGTAACGGCAGAAAACGGCCCGTTCCAGATGGCGCGTGGTACGCATATCTTGCCGCGTGAAGAGGGACTAAGGAAAATTGCCACTGGTGAAATTCCGATGGAATCTTTTCATATGCAGCTAGGGGATGCGATGATTCGGACACCTTTGGCGCTGCACCGGGGTTCACCAAATCGGACTAACCAGCCAAGACCGATGGTAGTTATGGGCTATGCTATGCATTGGTTGCACACGCCGAAGGTAGATTTAACTCTCCAACGAGACTATTATGAGAGCCTACCAGAGAAGTTAAGGCAGATGATTCGGTGCCAGGTGGTGGAACAGTTGCCAAAGGAGAAGGTTGAAACTTACGTGAATTTCAAGTACTAAAGACTTGCAAAAAATAAATTATCCAGTAGGTGCGTTAGGCTTAACGCCGTAACGCACCGCCTATACATAACTCTAGGATTTACGCGAAAAACCTCTCAAACTCCCAATACTGCGTAGGTTTTGAATATTCGTAGGTTGGGTTGAGCTTTAGCGTTACCCAACAAACCCCGCTCTTAGGTTGGGTTTCCTTCCTCAACCCAACCTACACATTAGACCTCTTGCAAAAGTCTATCCCCTTTTCCACATCCCGTCAAAAGTCAGGTTGAGCGACAGCATTTGCTTGTTGAGCGACAGCATTTGCTTGTTGAGCGTACGCATTTACTTGTTGAGCGTACGCATTTGCTTGTTGAGCGTACGCATTTGCTTGTTGAGCGTACGCATTTGCTTGTTGAGCGTACGCATTTGCTTGTTGAGCGTACGCATTTGTTTGTTGAGCGACAGCATTTGCTTGTTGAGCGTACGCATTTACTTGTTGAGCGACAGCATTTGCTTGTTGAACGACAGCATTTGCTTGTTGAGCGTACGCATTTACTTGTTTGGAAGTAGGTAAGGTACTCTCTCTCTTTTTTCCAACGTCATCAATGCTACCCAACTCTAACCTACTTGTCCCACACATCTAGGACTTTTGCAAGAGGTCTATTTTTATTTTTTAACCTTAACCGAGCAGTATTGCTCAAACTCCTATTCCTGTGCGTCCTCTGTGGTTCGGTTTTTCGTTACTTGTGCGTAAGTCCTGATTGACAAGAAATGCAAAATATGGATAAGTTTAAAAACCATATATTTCGTAAGGGCACAGCAATGCTCATTGGTGTCAACTTAAGCTCAAACCTATGTCCCACAACCGTTCTACCCCACCCCTCAATCCCCTCCCCAAAGCATCGGGGAGGGGAGGTTTTGCGTCAGCAAAGCCGGGGTGGGGTAATGCGGATCGTGATGGTAAGTGAATGAACTCAATATCACGTTATGACTTGGGTTTCACGTTAAGTTGACACCTATGAGCAATGCTGTGCCCCTACAGCATGATCTATTTACGATCGCAGAATAATTAAGAAAAGCCGAACCAGCATAAAGATAGTTGTTTTTGCGATCGCACTTCCTAAAGAATTGAGTTAACACGCTATAGCGAGCGCCGAGATGTTAACTTATACCAATCCAGTCTACAAAGGCTATTTTGCCGATCCTTTTGTTTGGGAATTTGAAGGTGTATACTATGCGATCGGCACTGGTGCAGCCGAAGCAGAAGGAATGGTAGACGAAATAGCGGATTCTACTAACAAACTGCGTGTATTTCCTCTATTACGCTCCTTTGATTTCATCAATTGGGATTTTGTTGGTAACGCCCTGTTGCGGCCAGACCCTTCCCTTGGCGATAATTTTTGGGCCCCGGAAGTTGCTTATTGCAACGGCAAGTTCTACCTGTACTACTCTGTAGGACACGAGGACAAGAATCATCAGTTGCGTGTTGCCACGAGCGATACTCCCTTGGGCCCCTATAAAGATGTTGGTGAGCCACTTGTAGACCCGGAGTCTTGCTCTTTTGCCATTGACCCCCACCCATTCTGTGATGATGATGGACAGTGGTATTTATTTTATGCTCGTGATTTTTTAGACACCGAGGACGGCGTGCGTGCTGGCACTGCCCTCTTTGTAGACCGACTCCAAGATATGACGAAACTTTGCGGTGTTGGGAAAGTCGTCTTACGGGCGCGTTCCGATTGGCAACGATTTTTAGCCAACCGATTGATGTATGGTGAACATTTTGATTGGCATACCTTAGAAGGCCCCTGTGTCCGTAAACATGGAGATCGATATTATTGCTTTTATAGTGGTGGGCGCTGGGAAACTGAGGACTATGGTGTAGATTATGGAGTTGCGGATAATGTGATGGGGCCTTACTCTGATTTCGGTAACGAAACGGGGCCACGGGTGCTGCGTTCGCTTCCTGATCGTGTCAAAGGGCCTGGACACAACTCAATCGTTGTGGGCCCCGATGGTCAGACTGAGTACATTGTCTACCATGCCTGGGCGGCGAACATGGATGCGCGGCGAATGTGCTTGGATAAACTCATTTGGACGCAATATGGGCCATATTGCGAAGGCCCCACTTGGACACCCCAGGCGATCGCCTGCAAATCAATTTGATTTCCAAGGATTAATACCAATTCACAAAAACTTGACACATATAGATTTTTCGTAGGGGCATGGCAATGCCCATAGGTGTCAACTTAACGTGAAACCCTTGCAATGACGTTATATCAAGTTCACTCAATTACTAATTAAGCCGTCGTCACCCCACCCCGCTTTTGTCTAACGACAAAATCTCCCCTCCCCGGGAACGGTGAGGGGAGATTTTGGGGAGCCAGGGAGAGGCTAGCGCCAAGGGGTCTCCCCAAGTGGAGCATCTGGTGTGTGGGGTAAAATGACTGTGGAATGAAGCTCTCTGACTTAAGTTGACACCAATGGGCAATGCCATGCCCTTACCAGCGTATTTGTATCATTATTAAACCTCTTGCGAAAATCCTTGATCCGCCAGGGACTCAAGTCCCTCTCTTATAGCAAAAGTCCGTTTAAACGGACTAAAATTATTGTTATTAGTCGGTTTAAACCGACTTGAGCTATTAGCCCGAAAATTTATTTTCGGGCGGATGTTCGACTTTTGCAAGAGGTCTATTAAAGTAAAATGGTATGAGGCATCGCCAATGGGAGAAGATTTTACCGATCGGTTCTTGTAGGTGTAGTATTACCTTGAGGTATCCTAGTGCCTCCTCCTGTAGGTGAAGGATTGTTCTCAGGTAGGCTATCGCCTCCTGCTGTAGGGGAAGTATTGCCTTGAGAGGCTGATCCACCAAAATTATTAGGTAGATTATTATATCTCCGCGCAACCTCGCCAAATTGATATTTTGTAATGGCGCTAGCAGTGTTAAAGTGCTTCCTGATGGTTGGTAATCCTCGATTCGCCACTGCTACAAGGTCAGGGTTTTGCCCAAGCGCCGCTTCGCGTTGAAAAAGGGCTGCGTTCTCTAGATGAGCATTTACACCACCCTCATCCATATACGCTTGCTCAAAGCGATCGCTCTCTAGCTGAGACAGTAGCGCCAGCGATGCTTGAAATTTTGGCGCCGGAGCGGTGGGAGGAGTTACACCCAATCGTGAACCAATCCGTGTCAAGTCATTTTTCACCTGTGTCTGCTCTTGAATCTCTGCTGTGGCAAATTGTTTAACTTGAGGACTAGTTGAACGCTGCAATGCTAATTGCCCCAGCCCGATGTTACCTAAGCCTGCTTGACCTGCATCTATAAAGAACTGCCGATCAACCTCGTTAACTTGGGTATTTTGGGTTGGGGTTGTTCGATTTGTTTGAGCCTTCACAAACTCACTATTTGGAAGTAATGCTGAGTATCCCAATGAGACAAAAAATCCGATTGCAAGGAGAGCAATAGTAACTAAGGTTCGTTTAATCATGATTGGTTTCTAAGAAAGCTTGGCTAAACTAGCGTGTATTTCCACTAGATCATTTGCTCAAAATTTTTTTGGCGAGATTGATGATCGTGCAAAGAACCTAATATGTCTGGAAAAGTACGCTATTTCCAATACTCTTCTCCTTGCGATAAATATCCATCTTTTTTGAGGTATGTTTAGAACCCCAAATAAAAAGTAATTTTTTCTCAGATCGACTTTATCCAATCAAACGATATAAACCATATTATTGAGCAATTGTTCAAAAGTTCCAGTCCTAAGCAGGAAAATTATACAATTTTAGTTAGTTTAGGCAAGTAGCAAAAAGTCTAAAGTTATGATATAGCAATCCGATTTGATGTCTGAACTTCTTTGCGTGGGCAGGAAGCAGGGAGTAGGGAATCAGCCTTTTCGAGTTGAGGGCGAGTTTTTTCAAAAATCAAATAAGAGTCCTATAGATTATAGATTATAGGTTTTAACGTCTACGTAAATTATTTTTAACAGCTTGCCGCACGCAGCTTTGATAATAGGACTAGCCCTTTCAAGGTGGGTAAAAATTTTGCTCAATAAACTACTTTTTAACCTCTTAACTCTGTGTTATCTGTGCCTAATAAGGTTAAATAAAAGACTTTTTAACCACAGAGACGCAAAGAAGCCAGTGCGCCCTTGCGGTTAAGAGACTTGTTCGCGCAGCGTCTCCCCGAATCCCAAAGGGAGAGGCTAGCGCCAAGGGAGAAGCAACTGGCGCGGCGCAGAGAGAAAAAAGAGATTTTACCAGTCACCTTGAAAGGGCTAGATAATAGGACTTACCCATTGACAATAAATACTAAATATGGATAAGTTTAAAACCCACATCTTTTATAAGGGCTTTATACATTTCATCTACTTTGTTTTAATCTTTACTTACAAAAATAACATCCATATAAGTCTTTTGGCGTATATCTAATTATATATTTAGCTAATTTTGACATAAAGTTCGGTATTCTTAACGTTAAAAATTTCATACTTAAGAATAATATAATAATTAAAAATTACTATATTTAGATAGATGAATATGTAATTAAAAAAGCAAATAATAAGATTAATTCCTACGAGTAAAGAGAACTTGTTAGTCCAAGATTCTGCAACAAGTTGAGTTAATAATCTATGTCAAGCAATAAAGTGCAAATACAAAACAACGGTGTAAGTCATAGCTTTGTGTCACCAACGGTAAATGAAGCAAAATCATCGGAGATTGCAATTTCGCAATCGCTAGGGACATCAATAAATTTATCCTCATTTAACAAAAACTCTCGGTCAACAAAAGCTTTTACCGATACACCTGATATAGTTTGCTTATCTCATCTGCGTTGGAATTTTGTATATCAAAGACCACAACATCTTCTAAGTCGCTGCGCTCAAAAAAAGAGAGTGTTCTTTATCGAAGAACCAATTTTTAGCCGGGAACCATTGGGGCGATTAGACGTTAGTGAAGACAAAACTGGAGTGATAGTTGTTGTTCCATATTTACCAGAAGGTCTAAGTGAGGAAGCAGTAAACGCAGATATAAAAGTACTGCTGGATGGGTTATTTGCAGAATATAATATCTTTAAATACATTTGTTGGTACTATACACCAATGGCGATCGCATGGGCTAGCCATTTAGAACCTGAAGCTGTTATCTATGATTGCATGGATGAATTGTCTGCCTTTAAAGGAGCATCCCCTACTTTAAAGAACTACGAAGCAGAGCTATTTCGTCGGGCAAGCCTAGTATTTACAGGCGGGCAAAGCCTTTACGAAAGTAAGGTAAACCAGCATCCAAACGTTTATGCCTTTCCTAGTAGTGTAGATGTAGCCCACTTTGGACAAGGAAGAACCGTTAAAGAAGAACCAGCAGACCAAGCAAATATTCCTCATCCGCGCCTTGGCTTCTTTGGTGTAATTGATGAGCGGATGGATATTGAATTACTAGCTGGAATTGCCGAGGCTCGTCCTGATTGGCATTTAGTGATAATTGGGCCTGTTGTGAAAATTGACCCAGCAACTCTGCCACAGCATGAAAATATTCATTATCTCGGTGGTAAAGACTATAAAGAGTTGCCTGCATATCTAGCGGGTTGGGATTTGGCAATGTTGCCGTTTGCGCGAAACGAGTCAACACGTTTTATTAGCCCGACTAAAACACCAGAGTATTTAGCCGCAGGTAAACCTGTAGTCTCTACCTCGATTCGAGATGTGGTGCGTCCTTATAGAGACTTGAAGCTAGTACGAATTGCAGACACGACTCAAGAGTTTGTCGCCGCCGCAGAACAGGCATTGCAAGAAGATACAAAAGCATCAGGATGGTTGAGTCGGGTAGATGCATTCTTAGAGCAGATTTCTTGGGATCGGACTTGGGGATCGATGATGCAGTTGATAGATTCTGCGATCGCAACCACACAAGATACCAAAGTTAATGGTAAAAATGGGAAATCTCCCATCTCAACAGATATCCTAGAAGCACCAAGCATCATTACTAGAGACTTTATATTTGATTACTTAGTTGTTGGTGCAGGTTTTTCTGGTAGCGTTATCGCTGAACGCTTGGCGAGACATTCCGGTAAAAAAGTATTGGTTGTAGACAAGCGCAACCACATCGGCGGCAATGCTTACGACCATTACGACGACCACGGAATTCTCGTACATAAATACGGCCCCCATATCTTTCATACCAGTTCCCGCGAAGTATTTGAATACCTTTCACAGTTCACTCCCTGGCGTTCTTACGAGCATCACGTTCTAGCCAGCGTAGATGGACAACTTGTTCCCATCCCCATTAACCTTGACACCATCAACAAACTCTATGGCATGAACCTCAATTCATTCCAGGCAGAAGAGTTTTTTCAATCGGTTGCAGAACCGAGAGAACACATCCGTACCTCTGAAGATGTAGTGATTAGTAAAGTTGGTCAGGAACTTTACGAAAAGTTCTTCAAAAACTACACTCGCAAACAATGGGGACTCGATCCTTCAGAACTTGACAAAACAGTAATTGCCCGAATTCCCACCCGTACCAACCGCGACAGCCGATATTTCACAGATAGTTACCAAGCAATGCCCCTGCACGGCTTTACCCGGATGTTTGAGAATATGTTAAATCATCCGAACATTAAGGTAATGCTCAACACCGATTACCGCGAAATCGAGAAGGCTATACCTTGCCGCGAGATGGTTTACACTGGGCCAGTTGATGAGTTTTTTGATTGTCGCTACGGTAAACTACCCTATCGCTCATTAGATTTCAAACACGAAACGCATCACACCCCTGTGTTTCAGTCAGCGCCAGTAATTAACTATCCCAACGAACAACTGTATACCCGGATTACCGAATTTAAGTACCTAACCGGACAGGAACACTCGAAAACTAGTATTGTTTACGAGTTTCCCAAGGCAGAGGGCGATCCCTATTATCCCGTACCACGTCCTGAAAATCAGGAAATTTACAAACAATACAGAGCTTTGGCTGAAACAACATCAGGTGTGCATTTTGTGGGAAGGCTAGCTACATACAAGTATCTCAACATGGATCATTGTGTGGCACAGGCTTTGGCAACATACAAACAAATAGCGGTTAAGGCTTAAGTTTCTTGATGTTGATTATGGGCAGGTATTGCTTAGGCTGCGATTTTTTAAAGTAGAGACGCAATCCATCGCGTCTCTACAAAAGTCAGATTAGCAATTTTATGTGACTGGCAGATGATTTAGTGGTTACTAAGTACAGCATTTCATTAATTCGTAGCGAATTAAATTTGACAATACCCTGCAATGCCAATGCATCGGCTGACAATGCCAATGCATCGGCTGACAATGCTAATGCATCGGCTGACAATGCTAATGCATCGGCTGACAATGCTAATGCATTGGCTGACAATGCTAATGCATCGACTGACAATGCTAATGCATCGGCTGACAATGCCAATGCGTCCCCTTACATTAAAAACGCTACGATTTTATGCAAAGCTGTACTAAGAAACTGTTGGATCTGAGTATTCCATTAATTGATTTTGAATTCTGTATTTTTCTTCATGCTTTTGTGGTCAACAATCCGCAAAAAATAGTAGATATTATATCTGCGTTATCAAAACGCGGAAATATTCAAGTAGGGCGTTGCTGAATCAAGGGATGATTCTTGTAGGGTGGGCGTCTCGCCCGCCCTGAAATACAAGGGACGGGCAAGATGCCCATCCCACAAAACTAGCAAAATCATCCCGCAAATATGCAACGCCTCAAGTAGAACTTACGCAAAATTACACGCGCTCTGAGGCAATTCATGAATTGCCCCTACCTGAAAAAAGGTTTTGCTATTGTTTGCGTAAGTTTTGATAAAGGTAATAGAAGCTTTGGTTGTGTAAATTATGACTTTTGTCTTTAACTCAAGTAAAGACGTGATAAATAACGTCTTGAGAGAGAATAATTCACAACTCCCCTTGGAAGTGTGGGCTGGTGTAGAGTGTACAGTTAATCGCGTGGGTGATGAGTATTTAGACCAGTTGGAACGCAACGGTCATGCAACGCGCTTAAATGATTTAAATTTGTTTGCAGAACTAGGGATAAAAGCTATCCGTTATCCTGTATTGTGGGAAAAGATAGCACCTAATGGGCTAGAAAATGCCGATTGGTCTTGGGCGGATGAAAGACTGGGGCGCTTGCAAGAACTTGGCATCTGTCCGATTGTGGGATTAGTGCATCATGGTAGTGGCCCACGAGATACAAGTTTGGTAGACCCAGAATTTCCAGAGAAACTAGCAGTGTTTGCCCGTGCAGTTGCCGATCGCTACCCTTGGGTGACATATTACACGCCTGTAAACGAGCCACTGACAACAGCGCGATTCAGTGGAATGTATGGTCACTGGTATCCTCACGGGCGAGATGATTTAACTTTCGCCCGTGCTTTGTTGGGAGAGTGTCGCGCAGTAGCCTTGGCAATGAAGGCAATCCGGGAAGTCAACCCTAGCGCTCAACTAGTGCAAACCGAGGATTTAGGTAAGATTTACAGTACACCGAAACTAGAATATCAAGCAGAATTTGAGAACGATCGCCGTTGGTTGAGCCTTGATTTATTATGCGGTCGAATTAACTCAACTCATTCAATGTGGGGTTACTTAAAGAATTGTGGTATTAGTGAGGCTGAACTTGAGACATTTTTGCAAAATACTTGTCCCCCTGACATCATAGGGATTAACCATTATTTAACCAGCGAACGGTTTTTGGATGAGCATACAGAAAACTATCCAACTTGGACGCATGGCGGTAATGGTCGAGAAAAATATGCGGATGTAGAGGCGGTGCGAGTTTGTGCTGAGGGTTTAGCAGGGCCGCATACATTGCTACTAGAGACATGGGAACGCTATCACCTGCCCCTTGCTGTCACCGAAGCTCATATCAGCTGCACACGTGAGGAGCAGCTACGCTGGCTTTATGAGGTGTGGAATGCGGCGAAGGAATTACAAGCAGAGGGTGTGGATATCCGCGCTGTCACTGCTTGGGCGCTCCTTGGCAGCTACGATTGGAATAGTTTAGTCACAAAAGCTCATGGCTACTACGAGCCAGGGGTATTTGATTTGCGTTCGCGTAGCGTCTCCTCTGGAGAATCGCCACATCCTCGACCAACAGCGATCGCTAAAATGGTGCAGGATCTAGCAAATGGGCATCAACTAAATCATCCGCTACTTGAAACCCCTGGCTGGTGGCATCGACAACAGCGCCTGTTATACCCTGCACTAAGTTGCAATGCGATGATAGGGGAAGGAAGGAAAAAAACTTCCTCAATGCCCCCTGCCTCCCCTCGTCCTCTGGCGATCGTCGGTGCCAGAGGAACTCTCGGAAAGGCTTTTGCTCGGTTGTGCGAAGTGCGCGGAATTTCATATCAGCTGCTGACGCGCCAAGAAATGGATATTACCGATCCTGCCTCTGTGGATGCGGCGCTTACCCAGTTGAAGCCGTGGGCGGTTGTGAACGCTGCCGGATACGTGCGGGTGGACGATGCCGAACGTGAACCCCATGTTTGTCTGCAAGTGAACGCCGAAGGGCCAGCCATTCTAGCTGCTGCTTGCGCTGAACATAACGTACCGCTATTAACTTTCTCCTCAGATTTGGTATTTGATGGTGCTGTATCTAATCCTTATGTCGAAACTGATACCGTTGCTCCCCTGAATATATATGGGTGCAGCAAAGTTTTGGCAGAAAAGCTGGTATTGCAGGCTTATCCGGCATCGCTGGTGATTCGCACTAGTGCATTTTTTGGGCCGTGGGATGAGTATAATTTTGTCACGATCGCTCTGCGTCAGCTTAGTGCTGGTAATAATTTCATTGCCGCAGAGGATGGAATTGTTTCACCTACTTATGTACCAGATTTAGTTCATGCCAGCCTAGATTTATTGATTGATGGCGAGTGTGGGCTGTGGCATTTGGCGAATAAGAGTGCGATCGCCTGGGCTGATTTCGCGCGATTAGCGGCTAAACAAGCTGGAGTCAGTGTCAGCAATCTGATTTCTGTGCCCACAGAACAGCTTGGTTTAACTGCTCCCCGCCCAACTTACAGCGTTCTTGGTAGCAGCCGAGGTGAATTAATGCCATCGCTTGACAGTGCAATTTCTCGCTACTTGGAAGAAAGAATCTAGTACCGCAAGGCGGAAGTCAAAAGGAGCCAGTGCGTTGGGCGGCTCTGCCGACTTGAAGCAACTGGCGTTTAAAAGTCAAAAGTCAAAAGTTTTATATATCAAGGCTTTTGCAAGTTTTAAAATAGTAGCTTGATTTTTGCCGCGCTGTACTAGTGACTAGTAACTAAATCTTCTCTTTCCCCCCAATCCTTAATTATGTCAACCATTTTAGTAACAGGAGGAGCCGGATATATTGGTTCCCATGCTGTATTAGCTCTAAAAAATGCAGGTTATGAAGTAATTGTTCTGGATAATCTTTCCAATGGACATCGTGAACTTGTAGAAGAAGTTTTGCAAGTAAAGTTGATTGTTGGCGACATGAGCGATGTCTAGCGACAAGCCGCTTTGCGTCTACGCGCCCTGCTTGATAACATATTCTCAACTCACAATATAGAGGCAGTAATGCATTTTGCTGCTTATATTGCCGTGGGTGAATCTGTTACCGACCCAGCTAAATATTACCAAAATAATGTTGCAGGAACTCTGACACTTTTAGAGGCAATGGTTGCGGCGTCAGTTAAGAAGTTTATCTTTTCTTCTACCTGCGCCCTTTATGGTGTACCAAAGTTTGTTCCGCTTACCGAAGAACATCCGCAAGATCCCATTAGTCCATACGCTACTAGCAAGTGGATGGTAGAAAGAATCTTATCTGATTTTGATACAGCTTACAATTTAAAATCTGTACGTTTCCGTTACTTTAACGCCGCCGGTGCTGACCCCAATGGGTTGCTAGGTGAAGACCATGAACCTGAAACTCACCTCATACCATTAGTACTACTAGCTGCTTTGGGTAAACGCGAATCTATCTTTATTTTCGGCACTGATTACCCTACCCCAGACGGTACTTGTATCCGGGATTATATTCACGTAACTGATTTGGCACAAGCTCATATTTTGGGTTTGGAATATCTGCTTAAAGATGGAGAAAGCGAAGTATTTAATCTGGGAAATGGCAGTGGTTTTTCAGTCCGAGAAGTGATAGAAACTGCTCAGGAAGTAACAGGCAAAGAAATCAAAATAGAGGAACGCGATCGCAGACCAGGCGACCCTCCTATTTTAGTTGGTAGCAGCGACAAAGCAACTAAAGTTTTGGGTTGGCATCCCCAGTATCCCAACGTTAAGGAAATCCTCACCCATGCTTGGCAATGGCATCAGCGACGACATAGATAAAGACAAAATATTTCGCTATTATCCTCACGATAGATGCACAACAAAGAGTAAAGGCAATTAGAGGAATTATAGCTATTTTAAATCGCCATTTGAAGACTTTAAAAGTGCGATCGCACAATCCAGCAGAGTCAGCATGGTGAAGTATCTCAGTACATGAATAGAAAGGCACTTAAATACATCTGCCCCTGCCCCCTGCCTCTTCGTTGAGAGCTATGAGTAAAGCTTACCCCAGCAACTTGACTCCAGATTAGTTTGAATGGATGAGCGGGTTAATACCAAAGCCAAAACCTGAAGGTCGTCCCCATGAGGTGGACATATTAGAAAGGATGCTAAATGTTCAGATAGAGAAATTTTCTGCCCTCCTAAATAAACCTGTGGAATTCTTAAATTCCTTAGAAAGGCAGTCCAGTACTAATAAAAAATTGACAAGTTGATCAAAAGATTATTCATTGCAACTGCATTTTAAATCCTGTAAATTCTAATACCGTAAGGTCTGTTTACATTAATTTTTTAGTTTCAAAATCTTTAGATTGTCTTCTCTAGAGAACAATTCACACAATTGACCCGAATTGAGAGACTTTTGCAAAAGTAGCATATTTCCGAAAATTGAATATTCGACTTGTTGTCAAAATCAATACTTTTGAGGTTAAAAGTTTGAAATGATACTTCGCTCACTCCAGGTGTGGCTAGTTCCATTGGTTCTCACTTTCACTAGCATTTGCTCAGATGCAATGAGAGCTACAGCACAAACCATATATCCATTTACTGGCAACTATCGCACAACAGTTAATATTGAGCCGATCTCAGGCAACGTTTCCAAGGTATTTGAGGTAGGTTTAAGTGATGATGCCCCGTATGATTTAGGACTATACGAGGGTCTAACATACTCCGTGCTTGATGCCAATGGAAATCTGACTTTTAATAATAATCCAGAGGTATTCGGCGTCCAAGGTTTCCCGCAGGGCTACATTGTATTTGGTAGTGGTACTAACAAGTTATTTGGAACAAGTGATGCTAGTGCTTCAGTGAATTTTGAAAATCTGACAGCGAAAGGTTCTGGCGTCGTAAATATCACCAATGGTGAAGGCATATTCAAAAACGCTACAAGCACACTATTATTTTCTGAAGAAGACATAGTTAATCTGGGATCAACTATTACCTTGAAGGGTCAGGCTTTAGTAAGCGGTTCTATTGAAGTTCCCCAAGAAGTTCCAGAACCAAAAACTATGACGCCACTGATTAGCATAGGTTTGATTGGAGCTAGTTTTATCGTGCGTCGGCGCTACCGTCGATTAGCTGGATGATCCGTGGCGTAATAAATGCAATATAGCGGTTCTCACTTAAATGAGGTATGAATAACGGTAATAACATACAGCATAATTTAGGAGTAAAACACGCTTTATACCTGAGTAACAGACTTAACTTGTCTACCTCACCAACTTGAAATCTGCTGTAAATGAATTTGTACCTTAGGCGACTGAGAAACGCTATATCTAAGAGGTCATTGCTATAACGCACCATGTTATTGCAACCATTGGTTAATAAAAATACTTAATAAACCTCTACCCTATTTGGATTGTCCAATGCCTTTATCTTTAATTTATAAATCTGCTCTTAGTTTTACATTTCTCACTGTTTGTCTTGCCATTTTTTCTGGAATAAAACCAGCAAAAGCTGTGTCATTTAGTGTGGTTGCTGACGGTCTTGATAATGTCCGTGGTCTTAATTTTGCTCCTGACGGTAGTCTCTATATTACAGAGTCAGGTGTGGGGGGAGATGGGCGATGTATTCCCGGCCCTAGTTTGGAAGGTCTGCTTTCATGTGCTGGTACAAGTGGTGCTGTGACTAGAGTTAAGGATGGGAAACAAGAACGTGTAATTACAGGATTACCTTCAATAGCATTAAGGCCTACTGGTACTACAGGTGAAGGGCCTCAAGATATCCAATTTGATCGCTTGGGAAATCCCTATCTTCTAATTGGGTATGCTGGTAATCCAACTATTTCCGATTTTCCAAAAAATTCTCCTAGCTGGGGACAGCTTTATAAAGTAGACCTGAAAACAGGTTCTTTGAAAAGTATTGCTGATTTGGCAAAATATGAATTCGCCAATAATGCAGATGGGGTTGATGTGCTTGATGTTAGCGGTGAAATAGCTAGTAACCCCTATGCTTTTACAATTAAGGATGATACTGCTTATATTGTTGATGCGGCTGCAAACAACGTTTTGACTGTGGGACTTGATGGAAATGATTTAAAGTCACTAACTGTGCTTCCTACACAAAAAATAACTAATCCCATTTTCCCCGCTCCTGAACCAGGGCAAGTACTACCTCCTGACGCGCCGCCATCTGGACAAACACCGCAGGAGATTGAAATTCAATCAGTACCTACAGGTGTTACATTTGGCCCCGATGGTGCAATATATGTGAGCGAATACACTGGTTTCCCTTTTCCAGAAGGTAAAGCAAGGATTTTTCGGATTGGAGTTGATGGTGAAACTACAGTTTACGCTGATGGTTTTACCCAACTGAGTGACTTGGCTTTTGATGCTGAAAGTAATTTATATGCTTTACAATATGGCAATGAACCACAGTGGAAAGGTATTTCAGATGGTTCTTTAGTGCAAATAGCCCCTGATGGAACTCGGACAACGCTGCTGAGTGGTAATGGGTTAGAGTCTGCTACGGCCTTGACTGTTGGCCCTGATGGTGCTATTTACGTTTCAAATAAAGGCGATCGCCCAGCACAAGGACAAGTTTTGAGAATTGACACTACAAAAAAAGTTCCTGAACCGACTTCTTTATTGGGCGTATTAGTAGCGTTTGGTGCATTAGGTGTTTGTTCATTCACCAAGCGCAGCCCTTCAGGCAACTCAAAATTGCAATCCTATAAATAATTGGGTCAACATCGTAATCTTGATGATCAATATTACCCCTTATAACTTTTCAAACAACCTCTAAGGCTTAAGACTTCATTCTTTAGGTACTTGTAAGCTAGTAGTAGAACTTGTTTAAATGAAAATATGGCTCAAAACAGGCAATAAATTATTATTAGTTAATGACCGTAATCGAGTTTCCAAATTTACCTAATGCACAGCAGTGCCAAAAAAGTACACTGCCCAATTTAGGGCTAGTTTGCATCACCTCTGACAAACAAGTGCGCTTTCGGACAATGACGCGCACCCGATACTTAAAACTTTCCCTTAGCGATCGCCAAAGCGCCCTAAGTGAACTGTATCGGCATAATTTACAGCGTTTGCATGACGCTCTCTCCTTTTGTGAGCAGAATAAAATTCAGCTTTATCGGATGTCTTCAGCAATATTTCCCCTAAGTGACTTAGAAGACGAAATCGGCGCAAATATATTAGAGGCAATGAGCGCTGATTTAGCAACAATCGGTCAACGAGCAAATGCATTGGGCATAAGAATGGTGTTGCATCCAGATCAATATGTAGTGCTGAGTTCTGATTCTCCCGAAGTGGTACAAGCAAGTATTAATAATTTAGCAGGACATGCACGTATACTTGACTTACTGGGCTTACCGCGATCGCCTTGGTCATTGATGAATATTCATGGTGGCAAATCTCAACGGGCTGAACAACTAGTAAAAGTAATTTCCGAACTACCAGAAAATATCAAAACCCGCTTGACTCTAGAAAACGATGAATACGCCTATAGTGCCGACGAAATTTTAGCAGTATGTCAGCAAGCTGGCGTGCCAATGGTATTTGATGCCCATCACCATATTTGCCACGAAAATTTAGATAGCTACGATCATCCGAGTGTAGGATCCATGTTTTACGCAGCGCGAGAAACTTGGACAAATCCAGATTGGCAATTGGTTCATATTTCCAATGGTGAGCAAGCTTTTAATGACAGAAAACACAGCAACTTGATTACCGATATGCCCAACGTCTACCACCAAGCACCGTGGATCGAAGTCGAAGCCAAACAAAAAGAAGAAGCGATCGCACATTTGCGCTCTTGGTGGCTAATAAAAAATAATTGTACGTAAATTAACACAAGACCCTACCTAGTACAATTTCTAAGCTAGTTTTGAAGGTTTGTAGTAAGCACAAAGCGTGCTTAGAAGATAAGGACTAAAGTCCTTACTACGAACTTACTGACTCATCAATTTCCCTTCTTTCCTTCTTCCTTTGCGTACTTCGCGTCTTCTCTTCGAGAGGCTTCGCCAATGCGGTTCGTTCCTTTACCCTTCAAGCTTCCCTTGACAGACTACTACTTACCCTTTTATTCAGTAGCTTCTCTCTGAGACTTCAATTGAGATGCAATCAAGGGAACTTTGGGCGCAAGAAAAAATCCAATTAAGCTGGCAAAAAGGATTGGCGTAAAAGGACTCAAATTAGCCAGTTTTGACAGTAGCAAAGTCGTACTTATAGGTGTACGCGTTACAGCTGCATTGATAGCCGCCATTGTACAAATCATTGCAAGGGCCGGATTAATTCCCGGAATTAAGACTGCTACAGCTTTACCAATACAAGCACCAGTGAAAAACAAAGGGATGATAAATCCACCGCGCCAGCCACCTGTTACTGTAATGCTAATGGCAGCCATTTTACCAAGAGCAAGAGTTAAGAGAAAAACAGCAGGAAAGTTAGTAGTGAGGACTGATTCTAACTCTTCATGTCCAAAATAACGGGTTAAGGGTAATAAAACTGCTAAAGTGCCAAGCCCGAATCCTGCTAGTGTTGTGTGTACATAAATGGGGCTGGGAATTCGAGCAAGCAAGTAATCGCAGCCCCGAAAAATGCCCATAAAAATCCATCCCGCCACCGCCCCGATCATACCGAACATAATAGCGATCGCAAAATCATCAATCTTGTCTAGGTGGTACTGGGGAAAATGCCAAGTGGGCGCAATTCCTAAATGTGTGATTGCTGCAAATACCAAATAACTAGCGCAACTCGAAACAATGGCTGGCATCAAGGCTTCGTAATATTCCACAATATGCTGATGGTGTAAAATCTCTAGGGCGAACATTGCACCGCCAAGAGGTGCGCCAAACAAGGCAGTGAAGCCAGCTGCCATCGCTTTTAGGGCAGGGGAGCAGGGGGCTCTTAGCTGGGGGAGGGAAAGTCGTTGTGATTCCAAAAATTGGATAATTTATTTTTTGGAGTTCCCTAATAGCTCCCTTCCAAGAACTGCCTCTTCGGTGAAATTAAGCCTCAAGATAGTGTGTACCTCATCACAAAAGAACTTAAGCTTGGCGTATAAGTTTGGGGAAATAGTGATGAATAAGGAAACAGTTCCTAGTCAAGCTGAAAAGTCTAGTCCAGAAGGCGATCCATCGCAGCTAGATCCAGAGGTACTGGACAAAATCAAACACCCTGCGAGAATAGACGATGTTATTCGGGAGCAATCACCAGAAGAACGTAAAAGTAACCCAGCTTTAGTACCAGAAATGATCGATGATCCAACTGATGATTGATTGGGTTTGCAAAAGAGTAATCGAAATGCTCTGATTCCCGACTTCTTAGAGAAGTCGGGAATCTTGTTAGTAATGTGTATCACTTACCTCCAGTAATGAATCATTTGAAATTTCTGCGGCAGAAGTTGATTTTATTTTTTGTAAGTCGGCACAATAAAACCAAACTGGGTAAAGAAAAGTAAACAAGGCTCAAACCATTTTTCCCCCTGCCCCCTGCCCCCTGCCTTATCCCAACAATAATTATTTACGCCGACCTACTTTTGTCAGTCCCTAAGTAAATATCACTCGGGAGCAATAGAAGGTATAAGTTAAAAGAAAAGAGACTATTAGCTGTCTTGTGATCAAAAAAAGATTGTTTAATTTTTTGGGACTGGTAATGGCGATCGCGATCGCGATTATTGCTTGTCAAAGCCTACAATTACCAAGCAAACCGTTAACATCTACCCCAGTTACCATTAAACTCAGTGGTTGGGGAGGCTCTCCTGTTGAACAAAAACTCTTGACGGAAGTACTGCACGACTTTGAAGCACAACATCCAACTATTAAGGTCAGATATGAAGCAATCTCCGACCAATATATGGATGTGATTAAAACTCGTCTGGTTGGGGAAGCCGCGCCTGATGTCTTTTATCTGGATGCGCTGGAAGCTCCTTTTTTAATGAGTCAAAATGTCCTGGAACCCTTAGATGCTTACATTACCCCCAAATTTGACCTACCAGACTTCGAGGATGCCCTACTCAACAGCTTCAAATATCAGAACCAGATTTATGGACTTCCCAAAGACTATTCCACCCTTGCTCTGTTTTATAACAAAAAAGCCTTCGCTGCCGCAGGCTTGAGTAGTCCGCCAGCTACTTGGGATGAATTACGTAACTACTCGAAACAATTGACAGGCAAACTTAACAAATACGGCTTTGGAGAAAACCCAGAATTAGCGCGTCAGGCTTATAAAATTAAAGCTTTTGGTGGGCAAATCGTCGATCAAAATGGTTATGCTACCTTTGCCAGTGCAGCAGGTTTACAGGGTTTGGAGTTAGTAGTAGACCAGTATCAAAAAGACCGTTCCTCTGCCCAAAAATCTGATGTGGGGACAAATTCAGGTAGTGAAATGCTTGGTCAAAGTAAGGTGGCAATGGTGATTGAGGGGAATTGGGCAATTCCTTATTTAACTGAAACCTTTCCCAAACTAGAGTTTGCTACCGCACCAGTGCCTACTATTAATGATAAAAAAGGCACGATGTTACTTACAGTTGCCTACGTGATGAATCATCTTGCACAGCATAAAACCGAAGCTTGGGAGTTGATTGAATATCTCACGGGTAAAGAAGGGATGCAAAAGTGGACAGGAACAGGATTTGCTTTGCCAACACGTAAATCAGTAGCAAAGAATTTGGGCTACGATCGAGACCCTATGCGATCGCCATTAGTAGCGGGTGTTGATTATGCTACACCGTGGCAGGTAGGTGAGTATTCATCTGCGATCGTCAATAACTTTGATAACCAGTTTGTCAGCGCCTTATTGGGGCAACAACCATTAAAGCAGGCGATGGTACAAGCACAAAAAGAAGCTAATCAGCAGGTTAAAGCAATGGAGTAATTACGTATACTTATTTAAAAAGTAAAAATATTAACTCCATGATGACAATTTCTGCCGTTGAAGACTTTATCTCGTTTCATGGTCATCAGGTATGGTATCGGATTGTTAAACCAGACCAAGAAGATTCTAAAAAGCTACTACTGCTATGTGTTCACGGAGGCTCAGGAGTACCCCACGACTACTTAGAACCTTTGTCAGCGATCGCTACAGCCTAGTTAGTGCGAGATTAGATGGAGGTTCAACAGTGTTTGAAATCAGCAGGCGGCGGAGTAATCCCAGGTGGAATCTCACAGAAGACTTGGCTGGGTATATGTTCATGATGCCCACCATCCTAGTCTTAGGGACTTTTGTAGTCTTACCCATTCTCTTAGCGGTTTTTCTTTCCTTGCAAAAAGTTCAACTCCTTGGCGGTATTGAGTACGAGTTCATCGGTTTTCGGAACTTCACGCGATTAGCTGAAGATGAAAGAGTTGGGATTGCTTTGAGAAACACAGTAGAATATGTTGCCATTGTTGTGCCAACTCAAACTGTCCTAGCTTTAATTCTGGCAGTAACTTTAAATTCAGGGATTCGCGGTAAAAGCTGGTGGCGCATCCTGTACTTTTTGCCTACAGTCACTTCTTCAGCAGTGCTAACACTCATTTTCATGTGGATTTATAACACTGATGGGCTACTAAACGATTTTCTCGCTTTTGTGGGGCTACCTACTTATAACTGGTTGGGTAATCCAGCAGTTGCGCTCAAAGGCATTATGATCATGAACATTTGGTCAACTGCGCCGTTTTTCATGGTGATTTATCTAGCGGCGTTGCAGGATATACCCCAAACACTTTATGAGGCGGCCCAACTTGATGGCGCAAATGGGTGGCAGCAATTTGTCTACATTACTCTTCCCTTACTGAAGCCTGTAACCTTCTTTGTGGTAGCAGTGGGGGTAATTGGCACTTTTCAACTTTTTGACCAGTCTTACATCTTTTCTGCTGGTACTGGTGGCCCAAACAACGCTACCTTAACTGTGGTGCTGCTAATTTACCAAGCTGTGTTTCGGAATTTACAAATGGGATATGCAGCTGCGATCGCATTTTTATTAGCAGCAGTGATCATTGCCATTACTTTAATTCAGCGACGACTTTTTGGAGGTGAACGGATTTGACTAACATCTCTGGCTTATCCTGGCTTAAAGTCTTGTTATACGTCTTGCTGACACTCTATGCCCTCATTACTTTAATTCCCTTTCTCTGGGCACTTTCAGCATCATTTAAGCCGCTATCAGAGATTGTCAGTGGTGAATCCAACTTTCTCCCCAAGAATTTTACTCTTGACAACTACAGGCAAATCTTTCTCCAAGAACCGCTATTTTGGCGCTGGTTGTTCAACAGTGTGGTGATTGCCATCAGCGTCACGCTTTTAAATTTGTTGTTAAATTCAATGGCTGGTTATGCCTTGGCGAGACTACGTTTTGTGGGTAAGCGCTTTTGGTTCTTCCTAATCTTGGCAGTACTGGCAGTCCCAGCGCAAATCACTCTAATTCCCACATTTTTGATTTTAAAAGCGATCGGCTGGCTGAATTCTTACCAAGGCATGATTGTGCCGAGCATGGTTAATGCCACTTTTATCTTCATGATGCGGCAGTTTTTCGTTAATTTTCCTAAAGAACTAGAAGAAGCAGCTCAACTCGATGGCTTAAATACTTTTGGAATTTTCCGGCATATTGTCTTACCTTTAGCAAAACCAGCACTAGCAGCACAGGCAGTTTTTGTGTTCATGGGCAGTTGGAATAATTTTTTACTGCCTATAGTTATCCTATTTGACCCAGAAATGTTTACCCTTCCTTTGGGGCTAAACACCTTTAAAGGTCAATACATCAGCTATTGGAATTATATTATGGCGGCTTCTATGGTCTTCACTCTGCCAGCTTTAGGCATTTACGCCTTTTTTAATCGTTACTTTATTCAAAGCGTCACCTTTACCGGGGGAAAAGGTTAAACTAATTCGCTTTTTCGCCCATTGGCAATGGGCAACTCTTGGAGACGCTAAAAGCGAACGCCCCGCTACGCTAACGCAATTAGGTTTTGTAATGGGGATTTTACCCCTACACAAAACGATAACAAAGTCATCACTACTTGGTAAGATTATACAAGGTAGAATTTTATAACCACCGTTGTATATACAAGAGTTCTCATGGAGTAGTCTAATATTCAATGTTTTCTTGTCTAAAGTCTGAGGAATAATCTTTAAGCAAATAAAATCTATCTTAAGATATCAATTCTTCATACAAAAGATAGTTGTTCACAATATATATATTGTGAGAAAAAACATACTAATCATCTACTTTGCCTAACAGAAAGGAGGCACAATTTGTCAGACAACTATTTGGATGACTATAAACTTTCAAAAGGTGAAGCAGAGAATAGGTGAAGCAGAGAATAGCTTTAATTACTGCTCAGATTGAGGAAGTGCTAATTAAGTACCATACTCTAGATTAAATCTCCAAATTGAAAAGCTAGAAAAACTAATTCGGGTAATATTTGTTATTCGATATATATTGCTTGTGACTGGCTGATACAACTCCTATTAGCACAGCCCGGCGGAAATAAACCTACCGTTTTATTACAGCCATAAAGCTCAAAATTAGAGGTTTTTGACTTTTGACTTTTGACTTCCGCCTTGCGGTTCTAGCCTGTCTCTCGGCTTATTCCAGATAAAAGTATTGTAACAATAATGACGCACTCTCCAAATTCAGAAAATAACCAGAAACCACCTAACCGTCGTTTATGGCTCCTCCTCTTAGGACGTACCAGTTTGGCTCTCGGTGTCGTTTTGCTGGTTGGAATTGCAGTCGGTGCTTGGTGGGCTAGAAGCTATATATATAAAGATTTAGCCCCATTAGTACAGCAAAATCTCGAACAATTGCTTGGGCGTCCAGTAAAAGTAGGGAAAGTTGAACGTTTTTCGCTAAGTAGTCTAAGATTTAGCTCTCTATCAATACCAGCAACTCCCACCGATCCAGATCAGGTAGTAGCAAAAGCTTTAGATGTACAGTTCTCACCTGTGCAACTCTTCCTTAGCCGAAAACTTGCATTAAATGTCACATTAGTTCAACCCAATGTTTACATCCAACAGGATCAGGATGGTCGCTGGGTTACAGCCCAAGTTAAGGCTGCGGAAGGAAAAGGTGCTATTCAAACTGAGTTGGAGACACTTCAAATTCAAGATGGGAATATAGAGTTATCGCCAGCCTCCGCACCAACTAGACCGAAAGGGTCAGTAATATTAAATCAATTTGGTGGTGTTGCTCGATTTTCAGATCAAAATCAAAGGATTGGTTATGACATCAATGGTCAACTCACTAGGGGAGGCGCTGTTAAAATCGTTGGCGAAACACAACTAAAAGCTCAACAAACTAACCTCAAGCTGCAAGCACAAAATTTACAAGCATCTGATATAAGTCGATTAATTGAGTTGCCAATTGCCTTGCAAGCAGGGCGTTTAGATGCTGACTTAGGGGTTCAGATTCCACCCAAACTGTCAGAAATAGCCGTTACCGGAACAGCTACAGCTAATCAAATCGCTGCTAAAATTCCCAAGATTCCTCAGCAAGTTTCTAATTTTAATGGGAGTTTTATATTTCAAGGTCAGACAGTTTCTTTACAAAATCTGAATACGAACTTTGGCAAAGTTCCTATTCTCGCAAATGGAACAATTAATACCCAAACAGGTTTTAATGTCTCTGCTCAAATAAAACCTGTTAGCGCGAAAAATATCTTAGACACGCTGAATGTAAATTCGTCAGTCCCCGCTAGTGGCGAAATTCAAGCAAATATTAAGGTGGGCGGCGCACTACAGCAACCAGTCGTTAACGGTACAGTAAGCAATACAAAACCTATTCAAGTTGACCGCGTTCTCTTCACAGCCATCAATACTGACTTCCGCTTGAATGTATCTCAAACTGCTTCTCAAATTGCTGTCTCCAATTTGAAAATAGTCCCCGCAGCAGGTGGTCAAATCACAGGAGGCGGTCAAGCTAATATCGGAACCAAAGATAACGTAATCTTTAATGCTCAAGTTGATGGTGTATCCGGGGATATACTAGCGCGTAACTACGGTGTTGCTCTACCGATCGCAGTTGGCAATATTTCAGCAAAAGCAGAAGTTTCTGGTTCACTTGGCAAACAGCCATTGAAACTTGATGTTTCCAGTGTTCAAGTAACGCCGCCAACAGGAGGAAGAATTACAGCCAGTGGTCAAGTTCAACTAGCACCTCAAGGTCAAGTAGCTTTAGGTATTCAAGCTCAAGGTTTACCAGCAAATGCGATCGCTCAAGGTTACGGTATCTCAACTCCGATTAATGTGGGGGGTATATCTGCGAACGCAAAAGTTTCTGGTTCTCTAGGTAGTCCATTAAACGTAAATGTAGCTAGCGTTCAGGCAAATCCAGAGGTGGGAGGGCAAGTAACAGCTAGCGGTCAACTTCAGCTTGCACCCCAAGGCAGAGTATCATTTAACGTGCAAGCACAAAATTTACCAGGGGATGCGATCGCACGAGCCTATAACACTTCACCCGGCATCACCATTGGAAATGTGTCAGCAAATGCCAGAATTTCCGGCTCACTTGGCAACCTACGGGCAGTAACACAGGTGCAAGCGCCCACAGCCACCTATCCCATTACGGGTCAAGCTGTTGTAACTCAACAAGGGCAGAATATCCTCTTACCAAATGCTGTGTTGAACGTGGCAGGCGGTACAATCAGGGGCACGGGTCAAGTTGTACAACAACGCTGGCAGGCTTCTGTGAATGCCCAACAGCTGCAATTGAGCCGTTTTGGACAGATACCACCCCAGTTCCAGGGAGTTTTAAGCAATGCGGCGTTGAATTTGTCAGGAAGCACTGCTTCTTTCCAACCCTCAACCATTCAAGCTACAGGGCAAGCAAGGCTGAATCTAGCAGGAGGTGCGGTTAATCTCAGCAATATTAACCTTGATGCTGGTCGCTGGCAACTGCTTGCCAACGCTTCCCAAATTCAACTCAACCGTTTCTCACCGCAACTGCGAGGACGGCTCAATAGCAATCTTCAGTTAGCAGGCACAACTCAATCTTTTCAGCTTGCAGATATTCGCGCCGCCGGACAAATCCGCCTTTCCCAAGGGGTAGCACTGCTGGCAAAACCGCTTACGGCTCAATTTCAGTGGAATGGACAGCAGATTATCGTTGAAAACGCAAGTACCCCAGGATTGAGTGCTAATGGTGCGATCGCTATTCAGTCTCCACCAACTGGCGCACCCCAAATTGCGGGATTTAATTTAAATGTAGTGGCGCAGAATTTCAACTTAAAAAATACAGGCTTTCAAGTTCCTGGAGACGTAGCACTAGCGGGGCTACTTGATTTTAATGGGCAAGTTACAGGTACTCCAGATGTACCTCAAGCTAATGGTAATATCCGGCTGCGGAATTTCAATGTGAGTAACTTGGCATTTGACCCACTTTTAACTGGAAACGTGAATTTTCAGGGAGGACAAGGGGCAAGTCTGCGATTAGCCGGGAAGCAAGACAGGATTGCACTTAACTTAGGTGCAGATTATCGTCCAACTTCATTTTTAGTCAAGCGGGATGATGCAGTTACCACAGGTAGAACTGAGGGAGAGAACTTACTCATCAACGCTCAACAGTTTCCTATAGCTTTGGTTGGCGGCTTTTTACCTAACAATCAATTAAAACCTCTGGCGGGGCAACTATCGGGGAATTTAGTTGTTAATCTGAATAATTATGCCATTGCGGGAGATGTTGCGATCGCAGGGCCTCGTGTTGCCAGAGTCGCAGCAGATGAATTTCGCGGCAGCATCAATTATGCTGATGGTACTGCTAGCTTGACTAATGGTCAATTGCGGATTGCAGATAGCAACATCGCCCTTAGTGGAAATGTAAAAACAGGGAATGACCCGCAATTTCAGTTCCAAGCTAATTTAGACCAAGCCAGAGTTGAGAGACTATTACAAGCATTTAATATCTTTGATTTTCAAGACCTTAGCACCGGGTTGCAGCCTCCAAAGTTGGCTGGAGCAGAAGTACTTAATACCAAGCCTATCAGTTTGCCCAATGCAAATTTGCTAACACAAATAGAATATTTCTCAAAAATTTCAACATCGATAACAAAACAACAGCAACAAGAAGCCAAAAAAGACGCATCTTTACCTACCCTTGCAGAATTAACGGGTGTTTTAAGCGGAGGAATTACAGCTAATGGCTCGTTAAAATCTGGGTTAAATGTCGGCTTTAATTTCCAAGGTGCTAATTGGCAATGGGGTGAATACTCTATTAACCAAGTCGTTGCTCAAGGCAATTTTGCTGATGGTGTCGTCACACTTTCGCCGTTAAGTGTTGGGATAAATCAAGGAGTGGTAGCTTTTTCGGGACAGTTAGGAACTGAGCAACTATCTGGAAAGTTGAATGTAGCAAGTCTACCTCTATCGCTTTTACAACCTTTTATAGAAAAATACCCGATAGATATCACTGGTAATGTAAATGCTGATGCCACCTTGGGAGGTAGTTTACAAGATCCCACAGTTCAAGGAGAAGTGACACTGGCTAATGCGACTCTCAACAAGCAACCTGTGCAAACAGGACAGGTGAACTTTGGCTACAACAATGCTCGCTTGAATTTTGACAGTACTTTGTTAGTAACTGGAACACAACCAGTTGCAATTACAGGTAGCGTACCTGCTGCTTTGCCTTTTGCCAAAGTGCAACCAGATAGCAATCAAATCAGCATCAACGCCAGCGTGAACAATGAAGGATTGGCACTGTTAAACCTGTTTACCAACAATCAAGTCGCTTGGGTAGATGGTCAAGGACAAGTAGATTTAAACGTTCGGGGTACTTTAAACGAACCAGTTATTAACGGAAATGCCACACTCAACAATGCAACTTTTCGCGCTCAAGCCTTATCTGAACCCCTAACGAATGTCACAGGGACAGCGCAATTTAATCGTAATACAGTGAATGTCCAAGGTATCCAAGGCACTTACAATAAGGGGCAAATAAATGCATCAGGTATCCTCCCAATTTTTGATCCTCAGCAAGCCCTAGCGAATCCCCTAACAGTATCAATAGCAGACAAACTCAATTTTAAGCTTGCAGGACTGTATGAAGGCGGTGTCGGTGGCGATGTTGTAATTCGCGGAACAGCACTCAAGCCTGTAATTGGTGGAGAGATTCAGCTCAGTGATGGTCAGGTAATCATTGGAAATACTGCTAAGAAAAAATCAGCAGCTACAGATCAAGCTAACACTAACGTCATAAATAGAGAAGAGGTTAAAGTTAATCTCACACCCACAGCAGAGAGTAATGCTAGCCCAGTGACTACAACAGATACAAACGCTAGTGCAGTAACTCCAGCCAATTTACCTATACAGTTTGCAGATTTAAGGTTAAGTTTAGACGATAATATTCGTGTTACCACACAGTCACCGCTCGACTTTATACCAGGAGGGGCAGCATTGAGTCAGCCGCTATTGAGGTTTGACGCCAAAGGTGACTTGACGATTAATGGTACATTAGCCAAGCCGCTTCCTGAAGGAGTGATTCGTTTGACAGGAGGACGACTCAGCTTATTTTCGACTGAATTTACCTTGGCGCGAGGCTACGAACAAACAGCGCGGTTTACTCCAAGTCTTGGACTTGACCCTATTCTAGATGTCCGACTTACCGCAATTGTACCGGAAGCATCAGCAAGGAACAGTCAAATTTTGGAATCACCATTGTCTGCTGAAGTCAGCGATGTTTCTGCTAGCAACTTCGGGACTTTACGTACCGTTACCGTTCAAGCCAGGGCCAACGGCCCAGCTAGTAAATTGGGCGACAATCTGGAACTGACGAGTGAACCTAGCCGTAGTAAGGGAGAAATAGTTGCTTTACTGGGTGGCTCGATTCTGAATTCTTTTGGTCAAGCAGATGCAGGACAAGGGCTGACTAATTTCGCTAGTTCTACCATTTTAGGTGGTTTGCAGGGAACTATTACTGCGATCGGGCAGGCTGTTGGTTTCAGCGAATTTCGGATATTTCCCACCCCTACCACTAGTAATGAAACAAGGACAGCTTCAGTTCTGAATTTATCAGCAGAAGGTGTGTTTGACATCAATAGAAATTTCTCTGCCTCTTTATCACGCCCTCTTTCTAGCGATGAGTCTTTCCGTTATAACGTGCTTTATCGACTCAATGATGAAATTTTGATGCGAGGCTCAACTAATTTAGGGGATGAAAATCAATTCTTAGTTGAGTATGAAACTAGATTTTAGGCACCAAAATCTGTCGGTGTGCTTCTACCCATGCTTCGACTGCACACAACCGACAAGGAACGGAAAATCGAACCACAGAGGACGCAGAGAAGCCAGTGCGCCCTTGCGGTTAAGAGACTTGAAGCAACTGGCGCGACACGGAGGAATAAGAGTTTGAGAGGTTTTCTGCGTAAGTCCTATTATATAAACATTCTTTATAATCGTTGACGGTTGACGGTTGACGGTTGACGGTTATCGGTCATCAGTCAACGGTCAACAGTCATCAGGTATTATGGGTAATTATCCGAACTTGATATAATTTGTTGCTGCTCAAGTGTTGTAACACTTTTGTAGAAGTTTTTGTAATACTTTCGCAAACAAAGTCGTTGGGACTTAAAATACTTTCGCCAAAAAAAGAGTATGAAGAGGTAGGGCTGAGGTAGTAGAGTTATTGTCTCTCACAACGACAACTCAAAACCCACTAACAGCCCATGCTCGATATCCTATCATTGTTACAATGCCTGTTACCGCAGATAAACGCTACAGCTATGCGGCAATTGAACCAGGTAATCCAGGTCTAGTTAGCAATGAGCAATCGAGTCACCATGCCCTTGAATATCTCGTTGGACAGGTATTGGTGGCAGTTATCGGACTATTTTGAGATTCTTTTATAGCCTCCCAAATCACACGCAGCAGTCGTAATATTAGTCTTGAGACTCTTCGGAGGTAGGTTCCGATTCGGTTTCAAGTTCTTCTGTTTTGACTTTGACTGGAGGTTTAACGGGTTTTGGGCCGCGTGCTAGGGCAGGATTCCCCTGCTGCCTGTTTTCTTCTCCATAGGATGCTTTTTTCCCTTTCTCAGACGAGCGATTACGGCTCGGTTTTGAGCTTTTGGGGTTGGATTCAATAGGAGGTATAGAATCCGTATTTTCGGAATTGTTGTCAGTGCTTCCTTGGGACTGACGTTCCGATTTCTTAATTGGGCGTTCTACCATTGTTGATTTTTGTAAATTTATCTGTATAGTACATCGGTTTGGTGACTATAAAACGTGCTTTTTTAGGCAAAACCTACGCAGTATTGGGTGCGTTGTAAATAATGTAACGCACCTAAAACTAATCAACAAAATCAGGTCGTGCCTTTCTGGTTGATTTCAACTTTTGCTCTAAAACTGCCCAATTTTCTTGCTCAATTAAGTTAGTCAACTCATCGAGATTGTGACGATACTGTTGGAGCGATCGCAGTAATGCTTGACGATTATACCGTGCCATCATTACACCCAACTCTGGATTCCCACCACCCACACGGCTGGTATCCCGAAAACCTGAACTAGCTAACTTTTGGGCTAATTCCAAAACATCGGGGTCAGTTTCACTCAAACAAGCAGCAATCAACGAGGAACTGACCATTACAGGTAAATGAGAAATCCAACTAACAGCGCGGTCATGTTGCTCTGGTTGACAATAGTAAATTTTAGCCCCAAGCGATCGCACAATTTCCTCCACAACCGTAATTGCACTAGTTTTTGTTGTATTTATCGGTGTTAGTACATAAGGTTTATCAACAAATAAATGTCGCTGTGCAGCTTCTATCCCACTGTCTGTCCTTCCCGCCATTGGATGACCGCCGATAAAATTATCCCAAAGGGGAGAAATCGCCTTGACTATCTCTGCTTTCGCCGATCCCACATCAGTTACGACGGTAGCGGCAGACAAATGAGCGATCATTTCCTTAAATTGGGGCACAATAAGCGCTAGAGGTGTACAAATAAATACAACCTCTGCGGCTGCCAATAGGCTCAGATCAACGGATGCTTGATCAACACTGCCGAGAGCAACTGCCTTTTGACAAGTGGATTCACGGCGACTGACTCCTAAGATATGATGTCCAAGCGATCGCAAATCAAAACCCAAAGATCCGCCTATCAGTCCCAGTCCTAAAATCCCAATATTCATTTTTGATTTTGACATTCCGTTTTTTATGATACCAACTTTAAAGTTGGCATCCAAGGGGTAGCATCGATGACTGTAGAGGAATTACTGGAACAATACGCGGCAGGAGTCTTAAACTTTAATGGTGTTGACCTCTCGGAAGCTAACCTGAGTGGGGCGAAACTCAGTGGCGTAAATCTTAGCGATGCTAACTTGAGTATAGTCAACCTGAGCGGCGCGAATCTGAGTGAAGCTAACTTGAGCAATGCCTTGCTGAATGTAGCAAGACTGAGTGGCGCAAATTTATCTAGCGCCATCTTAAATAACGCCAGTCTCAACGTTGCTAATTTGATTCGAGCGGATCTTAGTCGCGCTCAACTTAAAGGAACCTCATTGATCCGCGCCGAGTTAATTCGTGCTGATCTCAGTCGCGCCGATCTGTTGGAGGCTAACCTCACCAGTGCCGATCTGCGAGAGGCGACACTCCGCCAAGCGAATCTCCGTCACGCTAACTTGAGTGAAGCCGTATTAAAAGGCGCTTCCTTGACAGGAGCCAACTTGGAGATGGCTAACTTAAATGCCAGTGATCTCAGTCGTTCTGACATTAGCGGCGCAAATTTGCGAGATGCCGAACTCAGACAAGCGATTCTCAGACATGCTAACTTGAGCGGAGCAGATTTGAGCGGGGCGAACCTCCGGTGGGCAGATTTGAGCGGCGCAAATCTCCGGTGGGCAGATTTGAGCGGCGCAAAATTGAGCGGGGCTACTTTAATTGGCGCAGATTTAAGCAATGCCAATTTAACGAATACAATTTTCATCCACGCCGATTTAACTCAGGCAAAATTAATTAGGGCGGAATGGATTGGTGCTGACTTAACAGGAGCAACATTAACTGGGGCAAAGCTTTATGCCACCTCCAGGTTTGGTTTAAAAACCGAAGGCATGATTTGTGAATGGGTTGATCTTAGCCCGGCAGGCGATCGCTCCATTATCCAGAAGTTCCATTCCCAAGATTCACGAGATTTTTTTAACGAAACACCGCCAACAATCCGAATTATTGTTGATGCAGCCATAGAACACGAAGCCAATTTTGCTCTTGCTGGCGCTTATTATCAAATTGCTCAGGAATACCGGGGGCTGAAACAACCCCCAAGCATGGAAAGTGGGCCCCGTCGAACTGTTTTCACATTTCATGTAGATAGCGACGAAGCATTATTTTCCACTGCTTACATTGCGATTCTTCCCTTTCTAGATGCGGTATCTACCCAAAAGAATATTTCCAGGATAGTGGAAATGATTAACAATGAAGTTGTTGGAAACCAAAATTTAAAATCGCTAAAATCACCCCAAATCATGGAAAAATTAAATACTCTTATAGAGCAAGCGATGAGTCAGGCTACAACAATTAAACAGATGAAAAAAAATATCGAAGTAGCTGCAAAGTTAAATTTTTGTAAAGCACCAACCCAAATAATTTTAACAAATTCCAGCGCCCACACTTTGATTGCCCATGACAATCCCCAGTTTGGAAAAAGATTTATTAATCGCTCTGCTCTCAATGCTTCAGCTTATAATGATATATCCAGTGAAGCAACAAAATATATATTGCCTTCGTTAAATATGGTTATGGATTTTGTCAAAGGATTTCACTATATTGGTCATTAGTCATTAGTCACTTGTACTGAGCGAAGCCGAAGTATTGGTCATTAGTCATTAGAGTAATGTAAAAAATAAAATTTGGAGGGAGGAAAGAATGCGCGATACCTTTAATAAAATGATTGGTCGAACTCGTTATGTAGTCTTGCGCCTATTTCTGCACTTAGGGGGAGGCGAGGTAGCACCAATTTTGGGAGTATTAAATAGTGCTGGACGAGATGCGATCGATGCCGATGGCGATTTAGAAGTTTTGGGAGAAGGATTGGTAGAAATTAGCCAAACCTTACTGCAATATGATGAATATTGGCTTTCTGCTGCCAACGAAGGTGACGTATTTTTTGATGAAGGCGAGGCAGGAGATTACGTGAATGAATTATTTACTGACTCTGCCCAAAGATATCTCAGTGAACCAGGTTACAGTTCTGACTCTAGATCGAATGAACCTTTATCTATACCTGTAACCCGTAACGTCATTGTGATGATTACAGTAGCTTATGAAGGAGAAGTACCAGAGTTAGAAACTGATCTTTCTAACGTTCAGGCACTTAAGGAAGGCTTGAAAGCATTGATAAATTTGCATTATAAACATAGATTCAAAGCAATCCAAGTGCATTTTTCGCCAGCACAGTTAGGCGATGAACTCACTAGTGACCAACTGTTGCAATATTATCCAGAATTGATTCCTTTATAATGTGTTGGGTAGTCCGTACTTACTACTTACACCGAGAAATTGTTAAGCTCAGAGATAGGACAATAATCCAATGATCATGACCATAGTACGTAAATTTACAGCCGTTTTTTTAGCTCTGAGTTTGTGTATGACAACTGTTGCTTGTGGTGGGGGAAACGAAGCTACTCCTCCAGCTAAAAACGTTAGCCAAACTTCTACTAACACGAAGCTAAGTGACGGAGAGTATCAAATACAACAAGCTACCTATGACGATGCAACTGGTGAATACAGCTTGTTTTTACTTAACAATAATCCCCCAACCTTTGCAACCGAAAATTTGCAAATGGCACGGTTAACTGATGATGAAATCAAGCAGGGTAAAAAAACCTATCTAAAGGTAGATAAAGGCCAACCGATTTTATATCTGACGGAAGACTTTAAAATTGAGTACGTCCACAACGTTACCGAGAATAAAACCAATCCCCAAACAGGACAACAAGAGACAGTTGTAGTCCGTCAAGAAAATAGCTTCTGGGCACCATTTGCTGGGTCTGTGGCTGGTAGCTTGGCCGGTCAGGCAATTGGTAGTATGTTGTTTAGACCCCAGTATTATGTACCCCCTGTCTATCAATCAGGCCGAGGATTAAGTGGCTTCGGTGGATATGGCGGAAGCTATGGCCAAGCAGTTGAAAGCTACCAAACTCGCTATAATACGGCACCCGCAGCCGTGAGAAATCGCACTGCGTTCCGCAATACAGGGACAATTAGAAGGTCATATCCTGGAAATTCAACTGTACGCAATACACCGCGTAGCACTACAGGTAATAACCGTCCTTCGGGTTCTGGTTTTGGTGGTAGTACGTTGCAACCCTCTGGCAGAGCTACTTCACCCAGACGCAATTCTGGTAGTAGTTTTGGTAGTGGGCGTAGTTCAGCACCCCGCCGCTCAACTGGTTTCGGTAGTAGACGCCGTTAAAAAATTACAAATTCAATAAATAGACTGCCTAAGAAGTGAAGGTAGTGTGTTGCATAAAGAAGTCGGAAGGTTAACTTTTAACCCTCCGACTTCTCTTTATATATACTATGCAATTTGTGACGATTAATTATGAATTATTCGGTCAAATAATATGAGATACTAAATACAAATATTGCTAAGAGAACAGGAACCATTTTATTAAAGTCTATTTGCTTTTTTTTAAGCATTTCTAAACAAGACATCGGGATCATCAGAGGCCAGAAGATAGTTGTTACCAAAAATATCACAACCGATAAAAATTCATCTTCTGGAGTGGAAGTAGGATGACGTAGGGAAAATGTTAACCAATTGCTTAGAAAATAGCATGTCATAAACAGGTAAACAATACTTAAAGTCAGTTGTATCTGATTCATTGTGAGTACTCCTGAAGTTATGTGAGCTTCACTCTAGTAATTTAAGGAAATTTGCCATCATCCCTTGGTTGCTGAAGTTAAATTTATTGCTTTTCTTTACGTTATCGGAAATCAAAGGGTTTAAGACCCCAACCATTACACGTAGTGCGGAGTCGGAGCCACTCCGCCTCCGATCATTTTCAGTCGGGGTTTAAATCGAACGTAGTTGCCACAACGCTCTTAACCTAT
>NZ_JAIVFS010000001.1:0-183557 GCF_020829645.1 Nostoc mirabile CHAB5784
AGATTGAGCGATGCTGGTCTTGGCTCAAAAGTCGCATTCGCAAGCAACTTGACCAATATGAGTGTCTACGGGATGCAATGGAGTATATCTTACATCTAGCGTCCTAACCGATGTGGCGGTTGCTATAAATGTAAATGTAGAGGGCTTAAACGAGAGCATCTCAAATGTGTAAAAACATATTTTGTCATTGCGAGCGTAATGAAATGAAGCGTTCGCGGAGCGTCTTGTAGAGAAGCAATCGCAACATCTAGACTTTGTGATTGCTACCCTTCGGGAACGCCAAGGGCGAACATTCCGCTTTGCTTCATTCGCAATGACAATCTATCATCTTGGTAAATTTGCTTGCATTGGGATGCTCCCTCTTAAACCCTTTAATTTACGATAAGTTAATTAAGAACTCCAAACTCCTAACTCCTGTACAGATGCGATTAATCGCGTCTCTAATTTTTGTACAGACGCGATTAATCGCGTCTCTACTCCTAACTCTTAACTAATAACGCCTGAAGGGCAGCTTGGATAATACTGTCATACTGTGGCTGAGAGATATCAACTTCTTTGGCGTTCTGACGATTAGTGCCTAGTAAACCGATTATATGTCCTGGCTGCATCGCTAAGACTTTGCCTTCAGAGTTTTTAATTCTTAATTCTGCTTCAATACCGTTTTTATAGAAACCACAAGTATACTGTCGCTGGTTGTATTCAAAAGTGGTGCTCGACGGGGTAGGTGGCGAAGCAAAAAATTGTTGAAGCTGAATTGGCAGTCTGACTCCTATTAATTCTAGCTCGATAGTGGTGTTACCGTTAAAGTAATTTTCTCGCAGTTTGTAAGCGACATCTACTCGCGGCGGTAAGCGGAAATAGTCGCCCCAACGCCAAGCGATCGCTTTAATTTTATACTCCTGATTATCAATAGTTTGAGCGATTGTCAGTTTAATATGACCTTTCCCGACGATTTTTTGCTCAACCACTTGAACATTAGGTGTCCAGAAAACCGGATCGGGGTTGTCCATACCGCAGGGGTGCAGAGCATTAAGCTGTTGATAAAGCTGCTGATTAATGTGATTGAGGTTGACTTCGGCATCAATTTTGAGCAGAGGCTTGAGATGCTGTGGTTCAAGACACTGGTTAGCAAACTCAATCAAACGCGATCGCAACATCTGTAAATTCTCTGCTGCTAAAGAGAACCCCCCGGCTGCTTTGTGTCCGCCAAATTTGCCTAGTAAATCGTGACAATATTCCAAAGCTTCAAACACATGAAACTCTGGAATTGAGCGTGCAGAACCGCGTATATGTCCCTCATCCTCATAAGTACCGATGAACACGGGAACGCCGTAGCGTTCTACCAAGCGGGAGGCGACAATCCCAATAACGCCATGATGCCAATTGGGTTGAACAACAATTAATACACGGTCTTGCTGTAGAGATGCAACAAATTCTGTTTCTACATAAGCGATCGCTTCTTGTTCAATTTGCTCACACATTAGCTGGCGAGAGGCGTTGATTTGTTCGCACTGCATTGCTCTTTCCAGCGCCACCCCCATATCATCTGTAGTCAGCAATTCAATCACAGTTTGAGGATTACCAATCCGACCAATAGCATTAATTCGTGGCCCCAGGCGAAAACCGATATCTTCAGGCTTGAGGGATTTGGGGGTGGGGGATGAGGGGGATGAGGGAGATGAGGGGGATGAGGGGGATGAGGGAGCAGTAAGTCTTTCCCCTGTGCCCCTGTGCCCCTGTGCCCCTGTGCCATCTCCCCTCGCTTGTACCCCAGCTACCTGGATTAATGCCTGGATTCCAGCCAAGTTGGATTTGGGTAAATGCTGTAAACCGCGTTTCACCCAGCGGCGATTCACACCAGTTAACGGAGCTAAATCTGCGATCGTTCCCAGCGTAAATAGTGCTAGCATCGGCTGGATCAAGCCCTTAGTCTCCCCTAGCTGTTGTGCTAGAGAGACTGCCAAAATGTAGGCAACACCAACACCAGCAACACCTCGATAAGGTGAAGATTCAGCTATTAGTTTGGGGTTGAGGATAGCGTTAGCTGGTGGTAATTTTTGGGGGATGTCGTGATGGTCGGTAATAATCACTGCAAGACCAAGTTCTCTAGCTCTAGCAACAGGTTCAAACGCAGAGATGCCATTATCTACAGTCAGAATTAGCCCCACACCTTCGCTGTGGAATTCTTCAACTATGCGTTTATTGATACCGTAACCTTCATGCATTCGACTAGGAATAGCATAATCTACTTGTGCGCCTAAAGTGCGGAGACTACGTAAAAGTAGAGCAGTGCTGGTCATCCCATCAGCATCGTAGTCACCACAAATAGCAATTTTTGTTTGAGAAGCGATCGCATTTTGCAACAACTCCAAACTAATCGCCAAATCTGGGAAATCTTCTAACGGCGAAGGTAAGACTAAAGACTCTGGATTTAAAAATGCTTGTACCTGTTCTGGTGTTTCCATACCCCGATTAATCAACAACTGGCTAACAATGGGTGAAATGTTTGTCAAAGCTGCCAGATTTTGGGCAAATTCTGGTTTTTGTGGATAAATTTGCCAGCGCTGATCGGGTAAACGCTTGCGAGGCTTTGATAGTTCAGATACAGGTCGGTCTAGCACAATATAAAGTTAGAAGTTAGGAGTAGAGACGCGATTAATCGCGTCTGTACAGGAGTTAGGAGTTTTTAATTAAAAAGTTATTTATTAACTCCTAACTCCTAACATTTCTGTTAAAACACGTTAATCCTACCATCATCCATAATATATAACGAGCGATCGCCAGGAGAGCGCCAAGTCGGATGGAGTTCCAGCCGCAATGTGCCAAAGTTAGGTTTGGAAACAATTGCTTGTAGCGACAAACCCTTTTCGCTCCAAAATATCAAAGATGTATTTGGCTCTGTACCCTCTATTTGTTCTAGATTTAATTTCTGTCCTGGACTCAAGGATATTGCATCAGTCCCAGAGGGTTTTTGGATTTTAATCAGGTTGGGTGTGCTATTTATAACTTCAACCCGGATGTGTTGCCCAGGTGTAAACTGAATTGGATGCGACCCACACTTAGAGGCACAAGTTCTAGCTAAAGTAGCACTGGGATTATTGATTGATGCAACTAGAACGGTAGCTGCAACTAAAGCAAATGACAGTGGTTTAAACATAATACACAGTATAAGTACTAAACTGAAATATTACTTCAATTTAGTACTATTAAGCCTCAGCATATTTTCCAGAATTAACGTAAGTTCGACGGCTTATATAGCAATACAGTTCAGTTAAGCCCCAAATCCAATGCAAGAGACGTTGCAATTGCTAGTCTCTACATACCTAAAATCAATGCCAAAAATCCTTAACCCAAGCGTATTGGCTTATATAGTAATCAAAAGACCTCTCCCTGGTTTTACTACGCAAAACCATCCCTCTCCGAGTCGGAGAGGGACAGGCTTGAACTTTAGTTCAAGGCAGGGAGAGGTTTATGGAACTCACGTCAGAATTAGCACTGTAACGCATTCCCCACCGTCATTACGAATTACGAATTACGAATTATTTTAACCAAACCGTCCACTAATATAATCCTCAGCTTCTTTGGTTTGAGGAGAACTGAACATTTGGGCTGTAGGATTAAACTCAACTAATTTTCCGCGACGTTTACCATGCTCGTCAATTTCTGTATTGAAGAAAGCCGTGAAATCTGCAACTCTAGAAGCTTGCTGCATATTGTGTGTCACCATGATGATGGTGTATTGCTGCTTCAGTTCTAAGCAGAGTTCTTCTACTTGGCGGCTAGAAATTGGGTCAAGAGCAGAACATGGTTCATCCATTAATAATACATCTGGCTTCATGGCGATCGCTCTTGCTATGCAAAGTCGTTGCTGTTGTCCGCCAGATAATGCAGTACCCTTCTCTTTAAGTTTATCCTTGACTTCATCCCAGATAGCAGCGCGTCTGAGGGAATCTTCCACCAATTCATCAACGTTACCTTTATAACCGTTAGCACGCGGCCCAAAGGAAATATTTTCGTATATTGACTTGGGGAAAGGATTCGGTCTTTGAAAAACCATGCCGACTTGGCGGCGTAATTTTACAGAGTTTATCTTAGGATCGTAAATATTGCGATCGCGGTAATTAAGTCTACCCTCAACCTTAGCGCCAGGGATTAAATCATTCATCCGGTTGAAGCAACGCAGTAAGGTACTTTTCCCACATCCTGAAGGGCCAATAAAAGCAATAATTTGTTTATCAGGAATCTTTAGATAGACATCTAAAAGTGCCAAAAATCCCCCATAAAATACCTTCACACCTTCAACATTGAAGACGCTATTCTCCTGGTCTATTGTGGCACCATCTAACTTACTTCTGCTGTTGCTATAACTCATGAAAGCGTATCTCCTAATATCTGTGAAAGTATCCAATTAGATATTTAATTACCTAACGTATTGAGAAGCGTTGGCGGATATAAATTGCTACACCATTTAAAATTAAAATCAAGAGTAACAACGCAATAATTGTCGCTGCTGCTGCATTAGCAAAACCTGGTTCAGGACGAGTAATGTAACTGTAAATTTGAATGGGTAATGCCATAAATCTCTGGAACAAACCAGGGTTAAAGGTAAGAAAACCCACAGCACCGACAACAATTAGAGATGCTGCATCACCGATTGCACGGGATACAGAGATAATTACCCCTGTCAAAATACCGGGAATAGCATAAGGTAAAACGTGACTGCTGATAGTTCGCCATTTGGTGACACCTAAGCCATAGGAAGCATTTCTCAAGGAATCTGGGACGGCGCGAATTGCTTCTCTAGCTGTCACAATAATTACTGGCAAAGACAACAAAGATAAAGTCAATGCACCAGAAATCAAAGCGGGGCCAAACCCAAGCAAATAATTGAAAACTCCTAAACCCAGTAATCCGTAGACAATAGAAGGTACACCCGCCAGATTACTGATATTAATCTCAATAATCGCTGTCCACCAAGCTTTCGGTGCATACTCTTCTAAATATAAAGCTGCTCCCACACCAATAGGTACAGTAACTAAAATTACAAGAGTTCCCAAAAGAACACTGCTGATAATTGCAGGACGGATGCCACCTTGGTCAGGAAAACGAGAAGGAGTTTCTGTGAGAAAACCGGGTGTTAAAAATCTGCCTAATCCGTCTTTAAAAATATCAAAAAGTAGCAATGCTAGGATAAATAAACCAATCAGTAATCCTAACAAAAAAAGTACTTCAAATACTTTTCCTAATGTCTCCCTACTTTCAACATTCTCGGTAAATTCTGCCGCAGAATCTAGAGAATCATCTTGTTGGTAACTTGTAACCATACTTATTAATCGTATTTTTCTTTAAAGCGATTTGCAACCCAGTAACTAACAATATTTAAAGCTAGGGTAATTATAAACAAAACAGCACCTACAGCATATAATGTCTTGAAATTGAGACTACCACGCGGACTATCTCCACCAGAAATTTGTGCCATGTAAGCTGTCATTGTTTCTATTGATTCCGCAAAATTAACAGTCAGTTTTGGCTGTAATCCGGCGGCGATTAGGACGGTCATTGTTTCACCCACAGCGCGAGAAATACCTAATATAATTGAGGCGATGATTCCAGAAAGCGCGGCTGGTAGAACTACTTTAAAAATAGTTTCCAGTTTAGTAATCCCTATAGCGTAAGCTCCTTCTCGCAAAGAGCGTGGAACTGCTTTAATAGCATCTAAGCTGATAGAACCAACAGTAGGAGTAATCATTACCCCCATCATTAACCCTGCACTCAAAGCATTGAATATTTCCAGAGGGATAATATTCCGCAACAGTGGTGTGACGAATAATAGTGCAAAGTAACCATACACGACTGTTGGTATTCCCGCTAAAAGTTCCACTGCTGGACGTAAAACTGCTGCTACTTTTGGTTGAGCATACTCACTTAAATAAATAGCAGAAGATAAACCCAAAGGAATAGCAACTGCCATTGCAATAGCTGTAGTCAAAAAAGTGCCATTAATCAAGGGCCAAACGCCAAAATGTCTCTCTGCAAATAGAGGCGTCCACTTAGTATCAAGGAAGAATTCGGCAAAAGAAACTTCTTGGAAAAAACCGAATGTCTCCTGAAAGATAATTAGGACAATACCAAAGGTAGTCAAAACCGAAACTAAAGCACAAGCAAATAAAATTATCGCAACAATCTTTTCAGAGATATCTTCAGATGCATTTTTATCCAGTGACTGTCTGGATAATAGATAAGGATCGTCTTGAGAATTGAGATTTTGCATAAACAGTTAAGTTTTAACTCCACTCAGACTACAATAACTGCGGCTTTATTTAAATAAAGTTTGTGATTGGTTCACCGGGTTTTGCTTTTTTGAATTTTGTCCCAGTTTCACCAGTAGCAAATTTTTGTTTGACTTTGACGTAAGCTTCATCTGGTAATGCCACATAACCAACACTATCTACCCACTTCCAAGAATTTTCTAAATAAAAATCTACAAATTCTTTGACTGCTGGCTTGCTATCTAAGGATTTTTTACTGACATAGATGAATAGAGGACGAGACAAAGGTGTGTAGATATTTTTGATGACATTATCTACAGGAACTGGCTTTTCGCACTTTCCGGTAGGACTTTCTACAGCAACCAAATTGAGTTTTTCTTGGTTTTGAATGTAGTAAGATATCCCGACATAACCCAAAGCTGATACATCACCTGACACACCTTGTACCAGAAGATTTTGATTATGACTGGGAGTGTAATCTGTACGGCCATTCTTGGCTTTACCAGTAACAGCTTGAGTCATATAATCAAATGTTCCAGTATCAGAAGCTGGAGCATAAAGCTTCAGCTTCTCGTTAGGGAATTTGGGATTAACTTGATTCCAAGTCAAGATTTTACCATCTGATTTTGCACTCCAAATTTTGTCTAGCTCCTTAATAGTTAGACATTTGGCGAAGTTATTTTGACGGTTAGCAATCACAGCGATGCCATCTAAAGCTATAGGCAACTCGACAAATTCAATATTCTTACTTTTACATTTTTTGATTTCTTCATCTCTAATGGTACGAGAAGCACCAGCTATATCAATATCGCCATTACAAAATTTACTGAAACCACCACCCGTACCACTTGAGGCAACACTAACTTTAGCTTCAGGTTTGCCTCTGCCGTATTCTTCTGCAACTGCTAAAGAAACAGGAAAACCTACAGCAGCACCATCAATACTTACCTGACTTTTCAATTCTTGTCCGCCGTTACAAGCGGTAATACTGCTGGCAATAAACATTAAAGATGTTAGGAAAAAGCGATCCTTAAATCTGCTATGAAAGCTCATAAATTATCAATTGAGATAAAGTAACTCAGAATTTATTATGCTTGGCTATCTGTAAGTAGATAATGCTGCATGAAAAAAGAGATATTATGCTTTGCTTGCAGCTTGAACTTTATCAAAAATTGCCCCATCTCCAAAAAACTTGTTCTGAATAATATCCCAACCACCTAAATCTTGAGATGTGAATAAAGTTTTAATTGGCGGATGTTGTGATGCTACTTCCTGGGTAACGGTGGGATTAACAGGACGATATTGTAACTTTGCAAATTCCCGTTGAGCTTCTGTTGAGTAAAGAAAATCAACAAATGCTTGTGCAATTTCTCTAGTACCGTGCTTATCAACGTTTTTATCGACTACTGCTACAGGATTATCAATGGAAATATTCACTTGGGGTACAACATAAGGCAACTTCGTACCAGTTCTCTCTGCCAAAATTACCTCGTTTTCGTAATTAATTAAAACATCTCCCTCACCTTTTTGGAAAAATAAATCGCTAGCCTCACGGGCATCTTTCGTTAAAATAGAGGTATTTTTATAAACTTTGGTGACATAATCTAGCGCTGTCGCCTCATCACCGCCTGTTAGAGTTACCGAACCCCAAAAAGCCAAGAATTCCCAAATAGCAATACCAGAAGTTTTTGGGTTAGCCGCAATCACTTTCACGCCATCTTTTGCCAAGTCTGCCCAAGTATTGATACCTTTGGGGTTGCCTTGGCGGGTGACGATCGCAGCAACCGATCTACTAACAATACCACTTCTGGGAGCTTTGATTTCCCAACCTGATTTAATCAAACCCGCTTGCTGAATTTTGTTGACATCTAGGGGAAGTGCTAAATGTACTATGTCTGCTTCTTGCGAACCGGCAATGATAGCAGCAGTTTGAGTGCCAGAACCTCCATAACTTTGCTCAAATGTGACGTTCTGGTTATGTTCTTGCTTCCATTTTTCGACAAATTTGGGGATTATCTGGTCATGAGCTGCTTTGGTGACAGAGAAAGAAACGAGTTTTAGCTTAACATCATTTTTGCTAGCTGAACTGCTTCCAGAGCAGGAGGCAACTGCTATACTCAAAAAAGCACCTATGAGAAACAGACTCACAAAGCTTTGCACAGTGTGTCTATTGAACCAACTTCTAATTGTGTGTTGATACGAGAGTTGTATAGTTTGTAAAGCTTTCATGGCATAAGCCTGCATCGCCTCACTTAGAAATTTACTTAATTGTGTCAGTTGTTGCGACTTACTCATCAGAATCACCCCTAAATTTACGGTATTTCTAGGCAGATACCGTAATTAAAAGAATTATAGGATATATAGAACAATAGTTCTCATCTAGCTTTAATTATTTTTACTAAGTGAGGAGTTTCTGATCAAAGTAGTAAAATTATGATCTATAGGATCTAAGCTCTGCCCACCTCCAAAAAGCTGATTTATTTACAGCCTACATACGTTATTTCTGTATAAAACAGGAGTCAGAATACAGAATTCAGAATTCAGAATACTCTACCCATAAAGGGATAGAGTTTTAATTAGGAATAATATTTTAATTTTTTTTGCCCACAAGGGGCAAGGTTTTAAACCAATATTCATTACCCAGTCGTCCAGAATTCAATTCTGAATTCTGACTCCTGAGTTCTGAATTCTTCTTATAAATATATTGAATTCGGGTGGTCGTTTATTAAATTCGGGTGGTCATTTATTGAATTCGGGTGGTCGTTTATTAAATTCGGGTGGTCGTTTATTGATTTCGGGTGGTCGTTTATTGAATTCGGGTGGTCATTTATTGAATTCGGGTGGTCGTTTATTGAATTGGAGGTATCGTTCATTGAATTCAAGCAGTGGTTAGGGTGGAGTAAAACCCAGATTCTTGAACAACTTCAGACTTGTGTGTACACCGTAGTTACTAAGGAGAGGGGTGTCCGATATGACAGGGTGAGGGTTTTCTTTTGTTTTGGGTAATTCGATGACTTGTGTGTAGACGGTAGCTGAGTCGGAGAGGGAGAGGTTCATCGAACTCACTTAACATTAGTTCAGTCGGTGGCTTAGGCAATTTTGAAAAATCGATAGAATTTGTAAGATCAGTATAAGTATCTTCACTAGTTATTGCGTCGCTTACTCTACTCGTATTGCTACAACCAGCTTAGGATAGACTAAAAGCATTTTTTGCAAACAATGGTAGAAAAAATCACAGCTGTCTTTAATGGCAAAGTGTTCTATCCGGCTGAACCGATCGCACTGCCAATCAATACCCGCGTGCGAATCAGTATTGAAATTTTACCGCCAAGTGAACATGAAACAATATCATTTCTGCAAACGGCGCGATCGCTCAACTTAGATGGGCCACCTGATTGGTCTACCAATATAGATAAATATTTATACAGTAAGTAAACTTTCCATGCATTCTGAAGTCTTTCTTGATACATCATTTGCCATTGCCTTATCTGCACCGAGCGATCGCTTGCATGAGCGAGCCTTACATCTGGCTAAAATGTTACAAGCGGCAGAAACTCGTTTGGTGACAACACAGGCGGTGATGTTGGAAATTGGCAATGCCTTATTCCAACAACCTTATCGTCAAGCGGCAATCATATTATTAAATTCTCTAGTAGCAGACTCCAAAGTAGAAATTGTCCCCCTCTCCCAGGAACTTTACGAACGTGCTTTCGAGCTATATCGGGAACAAACAGAGAAAGAATGGGGATTTGGGGATTGCGTATCTTTTATAGTGATGCAATATAGCGGCATCACTGAAGCGCTGACTGCTGATGAGCATTTTCAACAAGCAGGCTTTCGAGCATTACTGCGAGAAAATTTGCCTTAAAGATTTGGCATGGGGGATGGGGCATCCCTTCGGCTTCGCTCAGGGCAAGTGGGCATTGGGCATTGGGCATTGGTTATTAATTCTTCTCCCTCACTCCCTCACTCCCTCACTCCCTCATCTCAAGAACTGCTCCCCACTCCCGTTCGGCTACGCCCTTCGACTACGCTCAGGACAAGCTCACGGCAAGCCCACTCCCCACTCCTTATTATTTCGTTACAATCAGCATATGCGTTAGGAATTCAAGAGTTATCAGCCGTCACAAACCCTGCTCTTAAGAGACAGGGCTTGCAATCTGAAAGACTGACCACCTTTTCAATGCAAGACTAAAAAAGTGTCTAGCTTACAGGTAAGAAGCCTAAACTGAATTGCCTGGGCGTGGTAGCCCACAAAACGTTAAGAATGCTTCCCAAGTTTTTAACCTCTTAGGCAAAAAGTAGCGATGGGATATACATACCTAGCAATAGGATTTATCGTAAATGTTTGTACCAGTAGTTGATCAAAACAACCGTCCCCTGATGCCAACAACGCCTAGCAGAGCTAAACGTTGGATTAAATCAGGCAAAGCCACAGGATTTTTTAAAAAAGGAGTATTTTGTGTTCGACTAAATCAGGAGCCAAGTAATAAAAACACTCAACCAATAGCAGTTGGAATTGACCCAGGCAGCAAAAGAGAGGGATTTACGTGCCATTAGAATTTCATCGTCGCCAGCTTCACAGATTACAGCACTCTGTAGGGCATATTCGTTCTAGATATGGTGGGACAATTAGCGCTGGTTTTAAGCGCGGTTCAGTAATCAAGTATCCAAAATTTGGATTTTGTTATGTCGGGGGCTTCAAGGAATCTCCAACTAAAAAAGATCCAGGCAGAAAAACAATCAGCTTACATTGCCTAAATACTGGTAAACGATTAACACAGAACGCATTACCAACTGAGTGCAAATTCAAAGGATATTCTTCCTGGAGAGCCACAGCAGTTAAAACTGCCGTTCGGCTTTCCTCCACGCATCTATTGTCAAGTGGTTTCCAGCCGTTTCGGGGATTTCCTTATGAAATTGATTTCCGATCCACCGATTCCTGTAAAAATTCAAAAGATGAAGGAACGGGTGCGGTGGATGCATCCAAGTTTTGTGCAACGGGGAATTGATCAAACCAGCATAGTTATTGACGATCGCAGAGAAGATAGTCCAGAATTTTCCTTTATGGTTATCGGTGATTCTGGCACTCAATCCCATTATCGGCAACACCCCCAACGAAAAGTTGCTGAACTAATGCTGACTCACCGCGATGATTGCAGTTTTGTGTTGCACACAGGCGATGTAATTTATGTGGTGGGTTCCCAAGAGTATTACTCGACAAACTTTATTGAACCTTACCGGGAATTTCTTGTAGGTGGCGACAACCCGAAAGACATTCCCTATGATCACATGGTGTTTAATCTGCCATTCTTACCAGTACCAGGTAATCATGATTACTACGATGTGCCATTGATGTACCGTTTATTTACTGGAACAACATCTTCATTACGTCGCCTGTTGCGCTACAAAGATATTGAGATTGGCTGGCATGGATCATATCAAGGTAATGCCTATGCACGGGCATTTATGGACTATACAGGGGCCATGTCTTCGCCAGAATTAGAACGTCATTTAGATCAACACTATACTGCTAAGACCGACACAGGGCGCTGTTTGCGTTACGAACCTGGACAGTTTACCCGCTTACCCAATCGTTATTACACTTTCCGTTACGGCGGGATTGATTTTTTCGCACTGGATTCTAATACCTTTAATACACCATCACCCTTACCTGCAACTCAAGAGGGAGAAATTTACCGCCGGGGATTGCAAAAGCGTCGCCAGGAAATAGATCGAGAAGAATTGCAGATTTTGGGAATATATGATCGCCTCAACCCCGATAAACCCAGTGAAGCGGAACAACTTGATGATCTTAGCGCCAAATTAGATCAAATTAATGAGATCAAAATCGATATTGAAAAACAATTGGCATCTCATAAAATGCCTGCGATCGACTTTGAACAACTCGAATGGTTGCGTAGCAGACTAATCGAATCTTGGAACACCTCCGAAGTGCGCGGACGTGTAATCTTTTTCCACCATCCACCCTACGTTACAGAAGCTACCAAGTGGGATCAGGCACAAACCTTGGCGGTTCGTCACCGCTTGCGCTGGGTGTTTGAACAAGTGGCAGAAACTCTTGGTTTTCTAATTAAAGAACGTCCCATAGTCGATTTGATTTTAAATGGTCACGCTCACTGTTTAGAGCATCTTTGCACAACTGATACCGGATTTGCTGACTCCCACATTAACTGCATTATTTCTGGTGGTAGTGGTCATCGTCCCCGTTATCAACGGGAAGAGGGGACTGAATTGATGGAGACTTTTACGGAAATTGCAGGTAAACCCACTCGGAAAGTTGCCGATTCAACGCTTTTTGTGGGTCGTCATGATTACAATTTCCAGAACCGCCTACCTTACTCATGTGTGCGGATTGATGTTCTAGATGGTAGCCCACCCAAGTTTATCATTAGACCACTGATTACTGAACGGGTTGAAGATGAGTGGTATAACCGCGAACTTGAACCTTTTGTGATTTAAACAAAATGTCACATTCACCCACATCCCGCCCAGAACTAAAGTTCAGCGGCTCATAGCTGAAGTCCACTAAGCGTGGACTGAACTAATCATTTAGTCCACGCTTAGTGGACTTCAGCTATCAGACTCGGAATTCATTCCGAGGCAGGATAGAAACGTAGTGCGAGATTTATTAATAAGGGACTTCCAAATAAAAAAATATCCCAAAACTGACGCAAAAATCTTCTCTATTTCTCCCCTCTCTGTGTTCTCTGCGTCTGGAGTGGTTCGTTCATTTGGATAATTTATTTCTTGGAAGTCCCTAAACGAGATTTATTAATAAAGATATGGCCGGGGCAAGGCTTGTGTGTACACCGTAGCCTTACTAAGGAGAGGGATGTCCGCCAGGACAGGGTGAGAGGATGAATGAACAAGTCCTCTTCACGGTAGCGAAATGTTCTAGATCCCCCTAAATCCCCCTTTTTAAGGGGGACTTTGATTCCGGTTTCCCCCTTTTTAATGGGGGTTAGGGGGGATCAATAAGTGCAAAGATACAGCAAATCACTTTTCAAACAACCTCTGAGGTTCAACTGAAATTATAAGTAATCATGCGATCGCGCTTTAATCACTTGAAAATCAAATCCAAACGTTGCTGGGTTGCTTTGAGTGATTCTGCTGGCGAACTTTTTCCCAACAATACAGATTCAATTACTCGACCGAAATTGTCAGAAATCCAATTGTAACCAGGAAATATCGGACGCGATCGCCCATATTTAGCTTGTAAAAATACCTTTACCAAATTTTAGAGACACTCTGATCTAGCCTTGCACAATTATCTAAAGCTATGGTTATTGCAAGCGTTTATATCCTAATCTTAAATAGAGTTTTGATAATTTCAGATTATGGCAGGACATAGTAAATGGGCAAATATTAAGCGCCAAAAAGCGGTAGTAGATGCAAAAAGGGGAAAAACCTTCACTCAGTTGTCTAGGGCGATTATCGTTGCGGCTAGAAGTGGCGTACCAGATCCGGCGCTGAATTTTCAACTTCGCACGGCAATTGACAAGGCAAAGGCGGCGAGTATTCCCAATGATAATATTGAACGAGCGATCGCTAAAGGTGCAGGCACTTCTGGCGGCGATAATGCTACTTTTGAAGCGATTCGCTACGAAGGTTATGGCCCTGGTGGTGTAGCGATTTTAATTGAAGCCCTCACAGATAATCGCAATCGCACTGCTGCTGACTTGCGTGTAGCTTTCAGTAAAAATGGTGGCAATCTTGGCGAAACAGGTTGCGTTAGCTGGATGTTTGACCAAAAAGGCGTTTGTGTAGTGCAGGGTGTGGTTGACGAAGAACAACTTTTAGAAGCATCCCTTGAAGGCGGTGCCCAATCTTATGAGATGACTGAAGATCAGATGGCTGAGGTATTGACTGACATAGGCAATTTAGAAACCCTTAGCCAGATACTCAAGGATCAAGGCTTTAAGGTAACTGATGCCGAATTGCGCTGGATTCCCAGTAATAGTGTAGAAGTTACTGATCCAGATCAGGCGCGATCGCTTTTCAAGTTAATTGATACTCTAGAAGGCTTGGATGATGTGCAAAATGTCACAGCTAACTTTGAAATATCAGAAGAATTAATGGCTCTCAGCATTTCTTAATCATTTACAAAAATAATTGTATTATTTAACCCCGTTGAAATCCCTACCAATCAACGGTTTTTTTTTAATTAACTTGCCCAAGGGGGCGCGATCGCGTCAAAATAAAAGTTAAAGACGCTGTAACCTAACTTAACAATGGCCCTAACGCAGCTTGAGCAAATTTCCCCTCAACCTACACCGCCAGACTTGCGGGGATATGAACATGATTTGGTAATTGTCGGTGGTGGGATTATTGGCTTAACTCTAGCCTCTGCTTTAAAAGATTCTGGCTTGAGTGTCTTGCTGATTGAAGCGAAAGTGGCATCAGCAGCCGTAGCTAAAGGGCAAGCATACGCAGTTCATCAGCTTTCGTCGCTAATTTACCAAGGAATTGGAGTTTGGGACAAAATGTTGCCTCAAATAGCCAAATATTGCCGAGTTCGTCTTTCTGATGCCGATTATCCCAATGTGGTGGAATTTACCACAGATGATATAGATACAGCATTGGGTTATGTGGCGGAACACCAAGCGCTATTGCAGCCTTTGCAAGAGTTTGTCCAAGATTGTGCAAATGTGACTTATCTGTGTCCAGCTGAAGTGGTAAATACGCAATACCAGAAAGATATAGTAGCGATAGATATTAAAGTTGCCGATCAGTTATACTCAGTTCGCAGCAAATTACTGATAGCAGCAGATGGGGCGCGATCGCCAATTCGTCAAGCTGCTGGTATCAAAACCTCTGGCTGGAAATATTGGCAGTCTTGCATCGTAGCATTTGTCAAACCAGAAAAACCCCACAATAACACCGCTTACGAAAGATTTTGGTCTAGCGGGCCCTTTGCGATTTTACCTTTACCGGGAAACCGTTGCCGCATTGTATGGACAGCCCCTCACGAAGAAGCAAAAGCTTTATGTGCCTTAGATGATGAGCAATTTTTGGCAGAACTTACCCGTCGCTATGGCGATCAGATGGGGAAATTGGAATTACTAGGCGATCGCTTTGTATTCCAGGTACAACTCATGCAAAGCGATCGCTATGTTCTCCCCCGACTGGCATTAATTGGTGATGCGGCGCACAATTGCCATCCTGTGGGTGGACAAGGTTTAAATTTGGGGATTCGGGATGCAGCAGCTTTGGCGCAAGTAATCCAAACAGCGCACCAAGCGGGTAAAGATATTGGCGACATTCAAATTCTTAAAGGTTATGAACGCTGGCGCAAGCTAGAGAACCTGACAATTTTAGGTTTCACCGATTTGTTAGATCGGATGTTTTCTAATAACTTCTTACCTGTGGTAGTGGTGCGTCGCCTGGGTTTATGGTTTTTGCAGCGAGTCCCTGTATTAAAAGTGTTTATGCTGAAGTTGATGATTGGCTTGAAGGGACGGACTCCAGAATTGGCAAAACGATAAGGCTTAAATCAGTTATCAGTTATCAGTTATCAGTTATCAGGCATACTGTGGGGGATAAATGTTGCGCCACCAACGCCTGCTCCTTTTGGTGGGGGACAAAAACTTGCGAGATAAATAGATCACTCTCTACTGTTCACTGTTCACTGTTCACTGTTCACTGTTAAAAGCTACACCACAGCAGCTTGAAAAATCTGGTTTGGGGTGAGATTCAATTCGGGAAAAGTTTGGGAAATAATGCGTTCCCCGGAGGGGTTGCCGCAGGCATCGCTATCTCGAAACTTACTTATCTGATATTCCCCATCAACTAAGTTACACACGGTGATTGTCGGTTGTTTGGGATTGCCGATAAAATTACGTCCACCCAAGGCAGCATAATCGACAATCCAGTATTCCGGGATACCCATCTCTTCATACTCAGCATACTTCAAGTAATAATCGTCTCGCCAGTTGGTTGATACAACCTCAATTGCCAAAGGTATTGATGCACCCAAACTAACAGTAGATTCTTTTTTCCATAATTTTTCGTTTGCCAGATTTGCACGGTTTAGCACCAACACATCTGGTAAGTAACCCGAATCTTTTTCAGGAGGTCTAACTATAACTTGGTTGGGCATGAAGTAGGGCAATCCTAGACGTTCGATTTCAACAGCAATTTTGATACCTAGAAATCCTTTAACTTCTTCGTGTTCCCCTACTGGTTGCGCCATTTCAACAATTTCTCCTTTATGTAGTTCGTAGCGAACTCGTTGAATTTCGGGTAGCCAATCGACAAATTCCTCAAAGGTTACTAGCTTGGGTATGGCTTGAGTCATGGCTTTTGAGAGTTATTGCTTTGGAAATATTATCTCTAATTTAGGCGACTGCGGACAGCTTTTTCACCACGGTTAAAAACGCGCTTATAGCGGTTCTCGTTTACGTGAGGTACACCCGTAGGGGCACGGCACTGCCCATTGGTGTCAACTTAAGCTAAAAGTAGCTTAACTGTTAGCTTCCTCACCCGCCTCGAACTAAAGTTCAAGGCTGATAGCTAAAGTCTACTGAAGTAGACTAAAGATTTTTGGCTATATTTAGTCATCAACAGAAGACTTCCGCTAAAAGCCAAGGAAGTTCAGTTCCTTGCGGGACATAGCTTTTACGTTAAGTTGACACCTATGGGCACTGCCGTGCCCCTACACCTCGTGATGTGATGTTGTACCGCATCTGAATGGGAACCGCTATATATTGAAAGCGCCGCATTTGCTATATCAGCGACTCCATTTGCTATATCGGCGACTCCATTTGTTATATCGGCGATCGCATTTGTTACTTCGGCGACTCCATTTGTTATTTCGGCGATCGCATTTGTTACTTCGGCGACTCCATTTGTTATTTCGGCGATCGCATTTGTTATTTCGGCGATCGCATTTGTTATTTCGGCGTTCGCATTTGTTACTTCGGCGTTCGCATTTGTTATTTCGGCGTTCGCATTTGTTACTTCGGCGTTCGCATTTGTTACTTCGGCGTTCACATTTGTTATTTCGGCGTTCACATTTGTTATTTCGGCGTTCGCATTTGTTACTTCGGCGATCGCATTTGTTACTTCGGCGTTCGCATAGTAGTATTTTGGAAGCAATGCCTACGGCTGGCTACGCCTACGCATAGTAGTATTTTGTCAGCGATCGCTTCACTCAGATGTAGTAAGCAAATGCCCACCCGACTTTTTGCTAGGATAGTATGCAATCAATTTTCAAGGATCTGAGGGTATGACTCTAGGATCAACTGAACAAACAGCTATCATCCGTACAGAGCGGGGATTGACGATCGCAGGCACTCGCATTACCATTTATGACGTAATGGATCATCTCGTAGCGGGACGACCACCAGAATTAGTCTTGAATTGGCTTCCATTGACAAAAAAGCAACTGGAGTCGGCTCTATCTTACATTGAGACGAATCGTACTGAGGTTGAAGCTGAGTATCAAGAAGTTTTGAAAACAGCAGAAGAAATCCGGCAGTATTGGCAAGAACGGAACCGAGATCGCCTTAGTCAGATTGCCGCGATACCGCCTAAGCCCGGTCAAGAGGCTCTATGGAAAAAACTCCAAGTGCAGAAAGCTAAACATGCAGTGGAGTCAAAATAATTCGTAATTTATAATGACGCTCGATGACTCGCTACCGCTTCGCTAACGTAATTCGTAATTATTACCCCACGACTGAAGTCGCTTGCTCTGAAATAAGGAATAAATTTATTTGTCTCCATAAAATGTTAGTTAGTTGCTCTGTACCTTTTAGTATTTTTCTACATAAAATTAAAAATCTAAAATTAAAAATTGGTAATACTGATGGCTAGGAGTGTTAAAGTTTCAAGAAATTCACCGGAACTTTTCAGCGGGTATTCATGCTGAAGAAACTACAGAAAAAGCAAATTTCGATAATTGCGGGTGCGGCACTGTTTGCCTTTTTAGCTGGGGCAATGGTATCAGCACCTGAGATTGGCAAGTCTCTGGGGCAATGGCTCAAACTGAGTCAGAATAAAGCAGAGCAAACATCAGAGGATAGCATTGCTCAATCAGCCGTCTTTCCACTGATATCACAATCTCTGCCAGAACGGGCGGCAAAACTAGCAGAGATTGCAGGACAGTCGCGATCGCCAGACCGAAATCGCGCTCGTTATCTTTTGGCGAGTGATTACATTGAAAGAACCCAAGCGCAAAAAGCGCTGGCTTTACTCCAAGGGCTAGAGAAAGACTATCCTATCCTCGCGCCCTATATTTTACTGAAACAGGCGCAGGCACAGGCTATGCTGGGCGAAGACGGCAAAGCCTCGGATCTCAGGCAAAGTGTGTTGAAACTGTATCCCAAAGAAGCGGCCACAGTGAAAGCACTATATCTGATTGCCCAACCGAAGCAACAGGAAATAGCGATCGCTCAATTTCCTTCCAACCCTCTGACTTGGGAAATCATTCGTAAACGCTTGCAAGAAAATCCCAATCAGCCACAATTACAATTGATTTTGGCTAAATATGCCTATGACCAACCTGGCATAGTCGGCGTTTTGGATCAGCTAGTAAAACAGCCTACCCTGAAACCCGAAGACTGGGAACTCATTGGTACAAGCTATTGGGAAAATAATCAATTTCTCAAAGCCGCGAATGCTTATGCCAAAGCACCCAAAACATCGCGTAACCTCTACCGCACTGCACGGGGGTTACAGATAGGGGGCAAAGATAAAGAAAAAGCGATCGCCACCTATAAACAATTAGTGCAGCAATTTCCCAATACCGAGGAAACTGGAACTGCACTACTACGGTTAGCAGAAACTGCAAAAACACCTAAAGACGGCTTACCTTATCTTGAGCAGGTAATTAGTAAATTTCCCAAACAAGCTGGTACTGCACTAGTACAAAAAGCTAAAACTCTCCGAGCTACTAATAATCAAAAGTCAGCTAGTGAGGCGTGGCAATTACTCATAGCCAAATACGGCGATTCTGACGAGGCGGCAGAGTATCGTTGGAAAATTGCCCAAGATAAAGCCAAAGTTAAAGATTATGTCGGTGCTTGGCAATGGGCAGAACCAATTGTCAACAACAACCCCAATAGTATTTTGGCTCCGAGAGCAGGCTTTTGGGTAGGGAAATGGGCAGCTTCACTAGGCAAACAGCAGGAATCTCAAACTGCTTATGAGTATGTAGTTAGCCAGTTTCCTTACTCATACTATGCATGGAGAGCCGCAACGATGCTGGGGCTAAATGTTGGCAACTTTAACAACGTGCGCGTCATGAACCCCGAAGTAATCACACCCCAGCGTCCAGTACCACCTGCTGGTTCTGAGACTTTCAAAGAATTGTATCTGCTGGGTCAAAACCGCGATGCCTGGTTACAATGGCAGACAGAATTTCAGAATAAAATTCAGCCAACTGTAGCAGAGCAATTTACTGAAGGGTTGATGCGACTGGCAAAGGGAGAAAATCTCATAGGAATTGATAAAATTTCTAAATTGGAAGATCGGGAAATACCAGCAGAAGTTGCCCAATATGAGACTCTGAGCAAACAAATCACCTACTGGCAAGCGCGTTATCCATTTCCCTATCTCCGGGAGATTGAAAAGTGGTCTATTGAGCGTAAACTTAATCCTCTGCTAGTAACTGCTCTGATGCGTCAAGAGTCACGGTTTGAGCCAAAAATCAAATCCATCGCTGATGCTACTGGTTTAATGCAGGTGTTGCCGAGTACAGCTAAATGGATCGCCCCGCAAATCAAGGTGGATTTCAAAACAATAAATCTAGAAAATCCCAACGATAACATTATGCTGGGTACATGGTATTTGGGTCATACCCACAATCAATATAACAATAACTCGTTGCTGGCGATCGCCAGTTACAATGCTGGCCCCGGTAATGTCTCCAAATGGCTGCAAACTCAAACTACACAAGACCCAGATGAGTTTGTTGAACAAATTCCCTTTGATGAAACCAAAAATTATGTGCGTCAAGTATTTGGCAACTATTGGAATTATTTGAGACTTTACAACCCTGAGATTTCTGGCATCGTAGCAAAGTACTCAACTACACACCCAAAATTGCCGACGCAGTGATTTTGCCGAATCGGATGAGCAAGTAGCGAGCACAGGAGCAGGGAAAGCACATATCCCAATACAGTTCAGTTAAGCATTTCTTTCTTCTCTCGGTGTCGCGCCAGTTGCTTCAAGTCGGGGAACCGCAAGGGCGCACTGGCTTCTCTGCGCCTAATAAGGTTCGTTAAAAAATTGAATTTAACAAAGGATTTTAGCCTTAACCCAAGCGTATTGCTTTTTAAAGGGGTTGGGGGATCTCTTATGCGTAAGTCCTAATACCGTTTCTTTGTGAAGCTGCATATATTTACCCCCCGGCTACGCCGTCCCCCCAAAGCATCGGGAGGACTACAGGGGGGTCTTATTATGTGCATCTTCATGCAGAATTGGTATAACATGATTAAGTGAGGCGATACTATAGGACTAGTATTTGATTTTTGAAATGCACGTAGTGGACTGTCTACTCAAAATAGTGCATTAGACGTAGGTTGGGTGGAGCGGAGCGCAACCCAACATATATCAGGATGTTGGGTTACGCAAAGCCTCCACCCAACCTACACATTTTTATTTTTTGGGCTTAACTCAACCGTATTGCGTTACGAACTTTTGCCAATCTGTATTTAGTTATCTAAATCATTGGTATTACTGAATGATCTCAACTGCAACTCGACCACATTGAGATAACTTGGATCATTTAAAGCTTCTGCTGTTAACTTGTTAGCCTTGACAGCAGCCTGAACTACATCTTTTGCAGTCAGGTTTCCTATTTGGTATTCAGATATCAAAGCGCTCCCACTAGGAATACCCTGCTCTTTCAAATAACCTTGATAAGCTAAAAAAGCAGTATTGAAAGGTTGGAGATAGCTGACATTTGGGGAATTAGTACGTAAAGTATTAGAGTTGACATCTGTGTTGATTTGTCCGCCACTATTGTTAGTATTAACTGTTTGAGCGCCAACAATTTCAGGTAGAAAAGCAATACAAGCAACGATAAGTGCAGAATTGATCAAATTTGTAAGTTTCATAAGTTTCTCCTCTGTCGAAGTAGGTTAATTAGTGTTATCTAGTAATAAAATCCTATTTTTGAACAATCTCACCCTCTGGGTATTAAGCCACGATATCGGTTCATTTTTTCCTCATAAATTCGTCAGTCAAGATGATTTACTAAAAGCTGCAAAAACTGTAATTGCTAAAATGATTTAATTTACAACTCGAAAGCACAGAGGTAACTTAGATCATTCAAAATTACTAAGACCCATCATCTGATAGGCAATAAAAGCAGTATCAAAAGGTTTGAGGTAATTTACATTCGTGGAATAACTAGATTCAGAGTTGACGGCTGTGTTTATTGATGCGCCACTGTTTTTACTATTGGCTGTATGAAGTTTAGTGATTTTAGGTAGATTAATCCAAGTAAAAATCTGTGCATAACTTATCAATTTTGAAAGTTTCATCGAGTTATTCTCAACTAAAATAAAGTACAATTATTCAGTTTAATTTAGTAATAGAGTCCTAAAAATGTTGAATTAATCTGAATAGTTTTATTTTTAAATTACCCAAACGGCTGAGTCAAATTACTCCAAATATCAAAATTTGGAAATTCGGAGACAGGTTAGTAAATAAAAACTTATAAAATGCAAAAACAATTAACATGCAATATCTTGCTTGCTAACATTTTTAGAAGGTGCGATCGCTCACATATAGGTAATTATGATGTTCTCTTATATATATTTTTTTCCTTACGCTATAAACTCAAATTCAACTGTGTTTTAGCTGATTAACTTTGCATACCAATATGCTAGAAAATCCTTCTGATAAAAACAAATACATTTAATTGTTAATTCGATAAATAAAAGTGATTATAATTAATATTGGCATCGCAAAGTTTTCTATCAACCTTACTTAGCATTCATTTGAGCAGTTAGGCGTTAAGGAGGATAAAATAAGCTGATCGTGTCAAAATGTTAAGTGTATAGTTTATTTGCAAACTCACTTATGCCGAAAGCAATTTGGAATGGCGCAGTTTTAGCCGAGAGTGATAATACCGTAGTTGTAGAAGGCAACCATTATTTCCCTGTTGACACCATTAACAAGCAGTACTTCACAGAAAGTAACACTCACAGCAGTTGTGCTTGGAAAGGTGTCGCCAGCTACTACAGTATCGACGTTGATGGACAAATCAATAAAGATGCTGCTTGGTACTATCCCAGCGCCAAGGAGAAAGCTAAGAATATTGAAGGCCATGTCGCCTTCTGGAAGGGTGTCAAAGTTGAGGCTTAATAAAGCTTCCTGGAAGTATTTTAGTTTCAGGGACATTAAATGTCCGACTAATTGCCCATAAAATAATTAGCCCGCGCAGGAGAAATCTGAGCGGGCTTCGTATTTAACTATTTGCAGATTTATTTTAATACGTGATTATACCTCAATACGCTTGGGTTAAGGGTAAAACTCTTTATCAAGGTCAAATTTTTTAACGTAGACGCTGCATCGGCTTGCCGCAGGCTACCGCAAAGGCGCAGAGGGAACAGAGAGAAGAAAAAAATGCTTAACCCAAGCGTATTGAATTATACCTTCGCCTTGCGAAATGCTGTTTGCTTTCTCTTCGCTAGCCAAGCCAGACTACCAGCAAGTATACTACCAGCGATCACACTTGGTTCGGGTACTCTTCTCAGTAAAATAACGTCACTGACTGTAACAGTTAAAGTGCCTCCTGCTCCTGAATTAATGTTACCACCAGCGATCGCACTTGGTTCGAGTACTCTTGTCCCGATAATGCCACTGGCTGTAATAGTTACGGTGCCTCCTCCTCCTGAATTATTGCTACCACCAGCGATATCGCTTGGTTCGTTGGGTATTGCGATTATAAAACCATTAAGGGCGTCGATACTTATGTTGCCTCCTACTCCTGAATTATTAGTACCACCAGCGATCGTGCTTGGTTGGAGTAGTGATCTCAATATAAGAATTGGACTTTGGACAAATATGTTACCTCCTGAACCATTGCTGATTTGCCCAGAATTGATGTTGGCGCTATCGAGAATCGTTAGGCTACCAGTAGAGATAGTTAAATCGCCGGCGTTACCGATGTTACTTAGATCCCTAACCTCACTACCATTGGTCAGCGTCAGCTCATTAGCATTGATATTCACACTATTGTTACCCTTAATAGTGCTATTAATAAGCCTCAGTTCACCAGTAGGGTTATCTATTTTCAGATTGTCGCCGCTGATGGTGCTATTGATAAACGTTAGGTTACTAGAATTGTAAGCGTTGATATTACCAGCGATCGCTAGCCCAGAAAATGTAACATCGGCGGCGTTAATGTCAAATACGGGGAAGTGATTATTGCTACTGATGGTAAGTAAGTTAGTACCTGGGCCATTAATAGTTAGATTTTTAGCGATCGCAAGTGCCCCACTTGTTAGGCTAATTGTACTGGGATGACTTCCCAATAAGAACTCTACTACGTCATTGTTATTTGCAATGTTGATGGTGTCTCGCAACGAGCCAACGCCACTATCATTGAGATTGTTAACCACAAAGGTAGCAGCTTGTGCTGATTCCACTTGCATTATTACCCAACCCAGAGCAACGGCTGTGGAAATAGCTTGAGCCACAGCCTTTTTTGTATTGTTTTTTGTCACTTAAAACTCCTCGGATTAATTTGTCAAAACTCGGAAAATCGGGGATATTTAGTCTTAGAGGTTGTTTGAAAAGTATTTGGCTGTGATTTAAGGAGGCAGTTACTAACTACCTCCCGACAAATTAAAGCTTGGATGGACTGAGAAATGCTTTGACAGCAGGCTAAAAACTCAGCTAGCTGCTCAACAACATAATCAAGACCACTCCCAGGATAATCGATCCACCACCAAGGATGAATGACCAAAAGCGATGGTAACTGTTGACAATGGTGCCATTTTCACTTTGGAGTTGAATCAGATCCATCCAAGGTGCAACACCCCGACGGAACCAACCCACAGCCCCCACTTGTTCACCAATCAAGCTTTTGACTCGCTTCATCCCAAACAGGAAATTGCCGATGGGGCCAAAGCGTGAGGCGTAATGCAGATAAAGCATTCCGCTACGATCCTGAATTTTTAAATCGGAACCAAACTTATAACCAGCGTCGCCACGACCAATTAGTTGACCTTCAAGTTTTGCCGGTTGTCCGCGCAACGGACTGGCGTAGGGGTCTGACATCAGGGTGAGAATATCAGTTTCTGCTGCTTGCTTGTAGTCGGGGAACATCACCAAGGCTTTAACAATAATCCCCATCCCTAAACCAATTAGTGGCGCACCAAATGCTAAACCTGTGTTTGGAGAACTTGACCACAGAATCACACCAATTACCAAGCCAACGAAGAAACCTATAGTTTCAGCGCCGTACAGCACAACATCTAAAAAGAAGTTACCGTAAAGCCTACTCTTACTCAGAGTTTTGCCTTCTCCAATAACTCGCCCCATATCGAACTCAGTCGCTAAACCCAACTGTTCAGCATAGGTGCTTAATGCACGAACTCGCTTACCTGTCAATGGGTGAGTGGAATTTAATTCCATCCACCAGCCCCAAGGGTTAAACATATCCCACAAAAAGACGCGACCAACTTTTTGAGTATCGGATGTAATGCGGTAGGCGGTTCCTGTGCAAGCGGCGGCTTTATGGTCATAAATACTCAAGGCGCGAGTTCCTTCAATTAAACGGCTGGGTTCTTGTGTCCGTGAACCTTCTTCTAATATCCCGTAGGCAATCTTCACCAAAGCGCGGGATAATCCATTAGGATTACCTGTACTTTCGGCTGCAAAGTGGTCAGCAAAGTATTCTCGTGTGCGGGAGAGGTACAGCAATAGATAAGTACCAATGATATAAAACACGTAGGCAACTAGACCAGCAGTTTGCATAGCATCTTTAATTTTGCTATCGCCACCACGCCCAAATCTTCTAGCTGTGCTGTAAATCAAGTAACAAATTTGCACTAAGGTAGAAGCTACTGTCATCACTGCAAAGTCCCAGTGGACGATGTGCCCCAATTCATGGGCGTAGACGGTAGCAATTTCATCGTCATCCAGATAAGTAAAAAGTCCCTGACTAACCACTAAACGGGCGCTGTTAGGTAATGAGCCATAAGTAAAAGCCGTGGGGTTTTGGTCGTTAATGATGCCTAAACGGGGCGCTTTCAGCTTTTTCTGTTCACAGATTTGGCGAATAACCTTAGCTGTCTCTGGACTGAGGGTTTCAACTTCGGCTAACTCTACCCAGCGAGTTTGGTAAAGCCAGCTTTGGGTTAAGTCCATGAGAAATGGAGACAGGAAAAAGGCGGCAATATTAAAAACTAGGGTAATACCAATAGCGATCGCTAGCCCTTGGAGGGGATCGTCGCTACCCAAAATAAATACTAAACTCAAACCTAAAGCGAAGACCATGCCAAATAGCAAGGTCATAGTGATACCAGAAGCTAACGCCAAACTACCACCCACACCCCCCATTGCTAATTTCATCCCTGTAGTAGCGGCGCGACCAGCTTTTTGGCTGGCGTTAGATTGGGTTGCTGGCGTTTGGCGGAAGGATTGACTAGCTTGTTCTGCCCAACTGCGAGCCTGTGGGTTTTCACTCATCATTAACTTTTGACACAAAATCTTGGCTTTTTCGATTTCGCCTGTGGCTTGATAGGCTTTAATCAGCCACATCTGTGCTGAAAGATAATCTGAGGAATCACGTTCAACGCAATCGCGGCAGAATTGTTCTAGTAATTCAACTGCTTCTTGATAACGTTTTTCTTTTAAGGCTTCTAATCCCGATTGCAATGACATAGGATCTCCTTAGCATAGGAGTGGTATTTGATCCATCAATACTCAATAGATCCAGCGTTCGTCATCACAATTTCGTAAAAATTCAAATATCAGCAGTATAAATTATTTACTTAAGGAAAAGACTAGAGAAACATACATTACGATGTCTCTCTAGCCTCCGGTACGCATAAATCATTTTTAAGATTTTCAAACAAGCTCTGTAACAATACTTATAATATTTTTGGTGCTGTAAGTTTAGTACCTTTAATTTGTCTGCGTTCGATAATCACAGAATAAATGTTTTAAACCAAGTTTTGCTTCACCCGATCAGATTAATTATTGATTACCCAAATGGTTCACCCGATTGGGGGAAGACGATAAGCAATGGTGAACTCAGATTGATAAGATAAAGAAAAGGTAAAGATTTGTACTATGACTATTCTTAACATTGCTTCTCCCCTAATTGCGATCGCAGGGCAAACCCGCCAAGCTGCAAGTAAACTAGCGATTCTCTCTACTGAGGCAAAAAATCAAGCGATCAAAGCGATCGCTCAAGCTTTAGAATCAGCTAAAGATGAAATTTTACAAGCAAATGTTGCTGATTGTGAAGCTGCTACTGCTGAAGGAATTCCCAAACCGCTTTATAAACGCTTACAGTTGGATGAACATAAATTAAGAGATGCGATCGCTGGGGTACGAGATGTTGGTAAGCTAGCTGATCCTATCGGTAAAGTACAGATTCACCGCGAACTTGACAGTGGTTTAATTCTGAAGCGAATTACTTGTCCTTTAGGTGTTTTGGGAATTATTTTTGAAGCACGTCCAGAAGCGGCGATTCAAATTGTTTCCTTAGCAATCAAATCGGGAAATGGTGTGATTCTCAAATGTGGAAAGGAAGCGGTGCGTTCTTGTGAAGCGATAGTTAAGGCAATTAAACAAGGATTATCTCAAACTGCTGTTAACCCTGATGCGGTGCAGTTGTTGACAACTAGAGAAGAAACTCTAGAACTTTTGAAGTTAGATAAATATGTAGATTTAATTATTCCTAGAGGTTCTAATTCTTTTGTCCGCTTTGTGCAAGAAAATACACGGATTCCTGTATTAGGTCACGCCGATGGTATTTGTCATCTTTATATAGATAAAGCGGCTGATATTTCTAAAGCAGTTCCGATTACAGTAGATGCAAAAGCGCAATATCCGGCTGTTTGTAATGCCATTGAAACTTTGCTAGTTCACGCCTCTATTGCTAGAGAATTTTTACCAAAAGTTGCCGATGCTTTGCAAGAACGCCATGTGGAATTAAGAGGTGATAAACGCACATTGGAACTTTTGCCTAATATCGTACCTGCAACAGAAATAGATTGGGAAACAGAATACAGCGATTTTATTTTGTCTATTAAGATTGTAGATTCTTTAGAAGGTGCGATCGCACATATTAACGAATATGGTTCTCGTCATACTGACGCGATTATTACTGAAGATTCAACATCAGTGGAAACCTTCTTTGGATTGGTAAATTCAGCCAATATATTCCACAATTGTTCTACCAGATTTGCTGATGGTTTCCGGTATGGCTTCGGTGCAGAAGTAGGGATTAGTACACAACAAATGCCTCCTCGCGGCCCCGTTGGTTTAGAAGGATTAGTGACATATAAATATCAAATGACTGGCGATGGTCATATTGTAGCTACTTACACTGGGGCTAATGCAAAGGCTTTTACTCATCAGGATTTAGTGTAAAACATCATCAAAAGTATATGCTCTAGTAACGCTAGAAATACACCGATTTATCCGGTGTATTTTTTATGTTAATAGTTTATCTGAATTGTCAAAAGTTTTAATTGGGCCATGCCATCGATGATCATTTAAGAAAACCTCGTTAAAAGCTCCATTAGTGTATTGACTAATTACCTTACTCCAAAAAACTTGTGCGCCTAAGTTCAAAGCAGTCTGCCGTACCTCCCAACTGCCAGGAAACTGGTTGAAAATGTGAGTGGCTACCTGTTCCCCAATGCCCTGACTTCGATACTTCTTGAGGATAAAGAACTCAGCAATAGACATAGCATTGTTATCTTGATAAAGATAGGTGTGCTGATTAATAAGTACAAACCCTGCCAGTTTCTCGTCAACTTTAACCAGAAATGGATGTCGCTCAGGTTCTGTCCAATAGTAATCAAGATATCGATAACCAAACAAGCCGCAGGTATCTACATCTTTAGCTTCTATCTCACTCAGGTCATACTGGTATAGTTCCATTAAATTACACAGCACTGACTTCTGTTGTTGAGTAGCTTTTACCACTTCGATTTTCATAAAGCATCTACGATACTGAAACTAAAACATAATGAGCGCCAACGATTTGAACAATATCTCACATCCTAATTGGGAAGCATTGGAATCGATGTCAGATGACGACATTGATTATTCTGAATATTCCATTATTAAACGATGAGTTTTTCGAGAAGGCAATGTTGAGATTGCCAGCAACTCAAGCACAGAACTTAATTCAGATTGATCCAGATATGATAGCTTGGTTTCAATTCCAGAGTGTCGAACACAAAACACTCATCAATTCTGTCATGCGTCAACACATCAAATCTTTGAGACGAAGCGATCGCTTCAAGAATCTTGACTCGAAAGGGTTAGTTCTGGAGTTAACATTAACCTATCGGGCCAGTTACAAAAAAATAGATTTGGCATGAGTAGCAAAACATCCAAGGTCGGTGTCATTGGTGCGGGGAATGTGGGTGCAGACGTAGCAAATGCTTTAGTGCTACTCGGTAAATGTGTAAAAGTCGTCCTTTTTGACCGAACCTTATCAAAAGCTGAGGGGCAAGCATGGGATATTGAAGACACTATTCCTCTACTTAAAGAGATAGAAATTATAGCGTCAGATCGGTATGAAGATTTAGCTGATTCTGATGTGATTGTCGTGACTGTTGGGGTGCAGCAAAAAGAAGGACAAAGCCGATTAGATATATTGAGCGATAATGCAGAGATCATGCGTTCAACAATAAAAGAATTGGATCGAGTTGCACCAAATTCAATCGTACTTATTGTTAGCAATCCAGTGGATGTATTAACACGGATTGCAATCGCCAATTCCACAAGAGCAGAAAACCTAATTTTTGGTTCGGGAACCGTTCTTGATACTGCTAGACTGAGATATCAACTTGGCAAGCAACTGAACGTTAATAAACAAGACGTTCATGTTTATGTAATTGGAGAGCATGGAGACAGTGAATTTATCGTTTGGTCTAGTGCATTTATTGGGGTAATTGCGTTAACTGAATTTCCTATCCCACAAGGAGCAACGCTGGAGCAAATTCAGGAAGAGTACGCAGAGTTAACCCGTAGGCGAGGCTATAACATTTCTGAACGTAAAGGAAATACTAGCTATGGCATCTCAACAGTAGTTTGTCAGTTAGTTGATACCATCTTGCGAGATGAAAAGCAGATATTTCCAGTATCGGTAAGAGCAGATTCTAAGTATGGAGTTGGTAGTGAAGTTGTTCTTGGACTTCCATGTATTATTAGCTCCCAAGGTATTGAGCGCCAACTGGTATTACCAAGAAATGCTCATGAACAACGCTTATTAGAAGAGTCAGCCACCAAACTGAATCTTGCCTACAATTCTTTGGATAATTAAAATCAACTCAAATAGTCTGTTTAAAAACGTCCTTTTTTGAATGTTAAACTAATGCTTTCAACAAAGCCTGAAGCTTAAGTTGCACCTCTGCAAACTCCTTGTCAGGATCAGATCCAGCGACGATACCAGCACCAGCATACAATCTCGCGCGATCGCCAGATTTAAAATTTATGTAACAGCAAAATCAGATAATCGTAGGTTGGGTGGAACGTAGTGAAACCCAACAAACCCGCGAAAATGTTGGGTTTCGTTCCTCCACCCAACCTACGCAGTTTATGGTTTTTGGCGCTAACTGAACTGTATTGGCACCCCATCTTAAGATAAATGGATCATTGGTAATATGCTAACTCTCTTTTTCAAGGGCGTTTCTAACAGAATTGTGGTAAATATCTTTAGCTGGCATACAAGATTAGTAATTAACTTTAAACTAACGCTTTCAATAACGCCTGAAGTTTAAGTTGCACCTCTGCAAACTCCTTGTTAGGATCAGAGCCAGCCACGATACCAGCACCAGCATACAATCTCGCGCGATCGCCATCAATTAATGCTGAACGAATTCCCACAATAAACTCGCAGTTCCCCTGAGAATCTATCCAACCCAGAGGTGCAGCATACAAACCTCTTTCAAAGTTTTCATAACGTCGAATTTCGGCACAGGCTACATCTCGTGCTGCACCAGCAACGGCTGGTGTAGGATGCAATTGCGCGACAATCTTTAATGGATGTATGTTAGCGGGAACTGTAGCACTGATTGGTGTCCATAAATGCTGGATATTCGATAATTGTCGCAGCCGTGGTGCTAATATTTGGGGTAACAAACCTAGCTGGCATAGGCGTTGGGTAATGAAATCAAGCACCAGTGAATGTTCGTGCTTTTCTTTTTCACTATTAAGCAAGCGATTGGCATTAGCTGCATCTTCTGCAGGGGTTTTACCTCGTGGTGCAGAACCAGCTAAAGCATCAGTGATTAACTGTTGATTATTAATACTAATTAATCTTTCTGGACTTGCACCAATAAAATTTTGTCCTTTGCCATTACTTGTAGAAAAAATATAACAATTAGGATGTATTTGCCTAAGATTATTTAAGGATTTAACTAAGTCAAATTGGTTGCTTGATTTTACATCTAATATATCTGCTAGGACAATCTTGCTTAAATGACTAGACCTAATTTTTTCCAAAACAGATACTACTGAACGTTTAAACCCAGTAGCATTCGTGACAGATTTCTTGTATAACTTGGCTGGAAAAAAATCAATATTAGCAGAGTAATATTCTAAAGATTGGATAAATTCAATTTTATTTTGCACATTTTCCAATAATCTTTGAATATTTACACTTTCATTGATAATTATATTTGTTACTAATATGCAACGCTGATTTTTAACAGCTACTTGCCAACGGGGAAGAAAGATGGTAGCAGATGGAAACGGATAATCTACTTGGGCATTTTTATCAAAAAAGCTGAAATAACAAAAAAAGTGAGGCCCAGAAAAACCTTGGTTAACGTTACCAAAGTTAATTATATTTTTTAGACAAGATTTGATAAAATGTTCAGCTTGAGTAAAACGAGCTACACCATCAATTTGTAACTTTGCCACGGCATCAATTGCCGCGATCGCTTCTCCTTTACTTTTGTCCTCAAAGTAAAAATTTATTTCATTTGCTTGTGTAAGTTTATCTAATACAAGTAAAGGGTCAACTAAATCGATCTCTTGAGAGATACTGACAATTTGCCTGCAATTATTTTTGACGCACTTTTCTTGCACTGCTACCAAAAATTGATATAAATCTTTGTGTACAAAGAGGTTGCTACGACATGGTGAAACTGTCATGGATCTATAGTAAATTTTTTTTAAGTTAACTTCCTAAAGTGTAATTAATCGTGGTCGTATTTCTACAGGTAACATATTAAGTTGTCATTTCACCAGCGTAGGATTTGCGTTGTTTATGGTGTTCCCAGACCCTGACAAGCCAGTTCCAGCCCAAGCCTGGAACGTGAGAGTGGAGTGTTAACAACACAAGCTTAACGAGCCACAGTCAAAGTGGCAGTTGTTTTTAGCTCATGAATATCTAGCGTCTCTTTAAATTATAAAATCTCAAGTGTGAGTAATATTCCGGCAATTTAATTAATCACGACTGATGACAACCAAGCAGATTTTATATCCCAATACTAAGTTATGGATGGCAGCGATTAAACCGCCAATGTATAGCGTTGCCATTATGCCCATTTGGGTAGGAACAGCAGTAGCATTTGCTGAAACTAAAAATTTTAATGGTACAGTATTTTCTACTTTTGTAGCTGCGGCAATTTTAATTCTCGCCTGGGAAAATATCAGTAATGATGTCTTTGATTCCGAAACAGGTATTGATCAAAATAAGCACCATTCTCTGGTTAACTTAACAGACAATAAGTCATTAATATTTTGGATAGGAAATTTGTGTTTAGGTTTGGGGTTGCTGGGCATATTAGCGATCGCTCTTTGGCAACAAGACCTAACTGTTATCGGCATCATTTTACTATGCTGTGGTTTAGGCTATATGTACCAAGGGCCTCCCTTTCGCTTAGGATATCAGGGTTTAGGCGAGATTCTTTGCTTTTTTGCCTTTGGCCCCTTAGCAGTAGAGGCAGCATACTACAGCCAAACCCAAACTTGGTCAATGACAAGTTTAGCAGTCTCAGTCATTGTCGGGATTGTCACAACCTTAATTTTGTTTTGCTCACACTTTCACCAAGTTAAGGATGACATAGCAGCAGGCAAGCGATCGCCTATCGTCCGTCTGGGAACTCAAAAAGGGGCCCAACTCCTAGTTTGGTTTACTGGTAGCATTTATCCCCTCACCTTGCTATTTGTGCTATTGGGAATTTCTCCAGCTTGGACGTTATTGAGTTGGGTGAGTTTACCGTTTGCTGTCAAATTATGCCGCCATGTCCAAGAAAATCACAACCAGCCAGACAAAGTTAGTAACTGTAAATTCATCGCCGTAGCGGTGCATTTCTGGGCTTGCTTGCTGCTTGGACTGGGATTTATGCTTTAGTTGGGCATGGGGCACTTATACTGAGCGACTTGTGCCGAGCATCTCGACTTACTTCGACTACGCTACTTCGGCTGCGCTCAGTACAAGTCAATACAAGTCGCTCGATGGAACCGAAGCCGAGGTAAGCCGTTGGCGCAGCCTCTCCAAGAGTTGTATTGGGCATTGGGCATTAGAGCAAAGGGAAAATGACTAATGACTAATGGCTACAGATTTGAATTTCGTCCTTATCAGCGAAGATTTTTGCGAACACTGACTACCAATCATGGTAATTGGGATATCCGTAAGGGGATTATCCTCCGGCTTACCGATGAATCAGGTAAAATCGGCTGGGGAGAAATTGCACCCATTAGCTGGTTCGGTTCCGAAACCCTAGAACAAGCTTTAGATTTTTGTCGCCAACTCCCAAGAGAAATCACAGACGAGATAATTTTCTCCATCCCAGATGAGTTACCTGCTTGTCAATTTGGCTTTGAGTCAGGGTGGGAGATGGGGAGTGGGGGAGATGAGGGAGATAATTTTATAACTCCTAACTCCTGTATAGACGCGATTAATCGCGTCTCTACTCCCAACTCACTTTTCTACAGTGCCTTATTACCAGCCGGGGAAGCGGCTTTAAATCAATGGGAAACGTTGTGGGAGCAGGGATATCACACGTTTAAGTGGAAAATTGGTGTGTATGCGATTGCTGATGAACTAGAAATTTTGAAGTCACTGATAGACACCTTACCAGACTTTACCAAACTGCGATTAGATGCCAACGGTGGACTCACCTATGAGGAAGCTAACTTATGGCTACGGACTTGCGACAATCTCAAGGCGAATGCAGAACTAGCTGTAGAAATTGAATTTATCGAACAACCCTTACCCGTTGAGCAATTTCAGCAGATGTTGGAATTGAGTACGAGTTATGAAATTACGATCGCAATAGATGAATCTGTCGCTACACTTAGGCAACTCGCCGCCTGTTATCAACAAGGTTGGCGAGGGATTTTTGTGATTAAGCCTGGGATAGTCGGATCGCCATCTCGTCTGAGAAAGTTTTGCCACCAGCATAAAATTGATACTGTATTTTCATCAGTATTTGAAACTGCGATCGGTAGACTTGCAGCACTCCGGCTAGCAGCAGAATTATCCCGAAACAATAGGGCAGTTGGTTTTGGCATTGACCATTTTTTTGAACAAGAAGAAACGTGGCTTCAAAGTCTATGGAACAACCTTTAAACTGTCTTAATAACCTAACTCAGGATGATTGGCTTATTGGTTACAACAGCCGTCAATTTAATCAAATAGCTCAAGAATTATATTTAGAACTAACACAATTATCAGCGTGTAGAATACCACCAAAAATCATCTTAGCTGAACGCGAACCAGTACGATTTTTAGCAAGTTTCATTGCCGCTTGTGCAGCTAATTGTCCAGTTTTTCTTTGTAACCCCGACTGGGGAACACAAGAATGGCAGCAAGTCTTTGATTTAGTACAGCCAGATATTATTTGGGGAATAGGGAATAGGCTTGCCGTGAGCGTAGCCGAAGGGGAGTGGGGAGTAGGGAATCGGAATTGCGAAGAAATTACTATCATATCTCCCTCATCCCCCTCATCTCCCCACTCCCCACTCCCCACTCCCCACTCCCCACTCATCCTGATTCCCACAGGTGGTTCATCGGGGCAGATTAAATTTGCTATCCATACTTGGGAAACTCTCATCGCATCTGTACAAGGATTTACAGAATACTTTCAACTAAAGCGAGTCAATTCTTTTTGTGTATTACCGCTATATCACGTTAGCGGTTTAATGCAATTTATGCGCTCTTTCACCACCGGGGGTAAACTGGCTATTCTGCCATTTAAAGCAGTAGAAACAGGTCAAATATTCAATATTAAACAATCAGAATTTTTAATATCTTTAGTTCCAACGCAGTTACAAAGACTCCTGCAAAATCCCGAATTAACTCAATGGCTAACCCAATTTAATACTGTACTTCTGGGAGGTGCGCCAGCATGGAACGAACTACTAGAAAAAGCCAGATTTCATCGCATCCGGTTAGCACCTACTTATGGCATGACAGAAACCGCCTCTCAAATTGCTACCCTCAAACCAGATGATTTCCTCAGTGGTAAAATTAGTAGTGGTCAAATTCTTCCCCATGCAAAAGTAACTATTCGCAATCAGCAAGGCGATATTTTAAATTCCAGTCAAATCGGAAATATAACCATTCAGGCTCAATCTTTAGCCCTTGGGTACTATCCAATAACCAGAGAAAATCAAGCTGATTTCCAAGTAGATGATTTAGGTTTTTTAGACGAGCAAGGTCATTTAAATATTGTCGGACGTAACAGCGACAAAATTATTACAGGTGGAGAAAATATTTACCCAGCAGAAATTGAATCAGCTATACAAGCAACTCAATTGGTTGCCGATATTTGTGTCATCGGCATCCCAGATAAACACTGGGGACAAGCCTTAACAGCGATTTACATTCCCAAAAAATCAAATACCTCTGCCTTAAAAATCCAAACCCTACTCAAAGACAAACTCAGCAAATTTAAAATTCCAAAATATTGGATTCCCCAACAAAATCTACCTCGCAACTCCCAAGGTAAAATTAACCGCCAACAATTACAGCAAATAGCCAGAGAATTCCTCCAAAATCCCATCACATAATCTCTCTAGACTTTCTTCTCTCTGCGCCGCGCCAGTTGCTTCAACGGGGGGAACCCCCCTTCGGGTGACGCTCCTACGTCGCTACCGCTACGCTAACACCAGTCGCCTACGGCGGGAAACCCGCCTACAGCGCTGGATTCACCGCAACGCACTGGCTTCTCAGCGTCTCTGCGGTTCGTTTCTAACCACTGAATAATCTCATCAGGTAATTCCTGCTTACTTCTACTACTTGCATCAATACAAACATGCCTAGTAATAGCCTTAGCGACTACCACCTCAGCCACTGTAATTTCGTAAGTAATTTCAAACTTATCACCACCTATTTTTTGGGGAATTAAACTAATTAGTAACTTGTCCCCCCCAAACATAGGGCGCAAAAAATCGACACTAGCATGAACAATGGGGAAAGCTACAGATGGATTAGTAAAAAAATCTTTGAGATTAATACTTGATGCTTCTAGAGATTCTTCATAAGCTTCGTGGCAAATACCCAAAACATTAGCAAAATAAACTACCCCAGCAGCATCAGTATCTTGAAAACGAACTGTGCGGTTATAAGTAAAAGGCATTTTTGACAATTAATTAAATATTAAAAAAACAGCAGGTTTATCGCCTGCTCTACAAAGTAATTATATTGCAACTAAGTATTCTAGCAGAAGCGATCGCTATGATTTAGCACATCTTCATACATAATTGATATTACGCGCCACCTTTAATTAGTTTAAGACAAGGTAATCAATAATTTAAAATTTCAAGTAAACAGACTTTTAAAAAAATTCATTAACCCAGTACATTAAATAATTCGTAATTCGTAATTCGTAATTCGTAATGGGCTTCGCCCCGCTGCGCTTTCGTAAATTTTGTTTTGTAATGGGGATTTAACCCCAACACAAAACAAAATTTTTATTGAACCGGGGGACTTAAACCCACGGAACTAGTTAAAAAAAAACGATTTTTTTTTAATGTATGCTATCCCTTAAATTAAACTTGATGTAATATTGCCGTCTAAGTAATTAATCTAAAAATTATGCAGCCAAATCCTCTAACCAATAGATCAAACCAGATGGTAAATGTGTTTGCTTTTCTGCTACTGGTTTCCTCATTTTGCTGGCAAAATTCAGTGAAGGCGCAGTCTCAGTCAAATACGCAACTTCTGCCGTTTTTTGATAATGTAGATAACCCAGTTCCTGTTCGTTTCCCCGCAGGGCAACAGGCAGATATCACACCACCTCCACCGTTCCTAAATCCTTTTGACAAGGCTGTACTAAAACTCTGCGGCCCTATTGGTACAAGAGTTAGTTCTAATAATTTTAAACAATTGTTATCTTATTATCCAGATGTGTTACAGAAACTTCAGCAAGCTAGCGGGGGTGAACTGCGTCCTGGACGTAATAATAAAGCACAATTTCTCGATGATTTAAGCAATATTTGGTTCCAACGTCGAGGGTTTGAGCATATATTTTGTGGTGAAATATATAACGCCAATGATATTGGTGGCTTACATTTTAACGGCAGATATTTACAACTACAAAATGAAGTAATAGGCGGACGGTTGCCAAATAATCAGGGACGAGAGGAAGTTGTTCCTGGAGTCATTTATACAATGGGTGTAGTAATTAAGCAGAAAAATAGGACAGTAACAGATGTCATCAAAGGGTATAGCTACCTCAGCAATGCCGAAGAAATGCTTTTAGATGCCACCAGAATATTTAAACTCCAAGGTAATAATGAAGGAGCGTGTATTTATAATGTACGTGACCGAGAAACGGGTCAATCCTTTCCTACAGTTTTTGTTAGAGAAGAAAAAGCAATCATTACCTATTATCCTGATGCTACTCCTCAAGGTGCAAAATGTAAAATTTAAAATTTCTAGATTGTCTGCAATAAGCGTATAGAGAAAAGACATGATCTTAGAAACACACCGCTTGCTAATGCGTGACTTTGTAGAGTCAGACTGGCAGGCGGTTTTTACCTATCAATCTGATCCTTTGTACTTGCGTTACAGCTATTGGACGCATCGCACACAAAAGGATGTTTGTGAGTTTGTCCAGATGTTTATTGGTCAGCAAAAAGAGCAACCAAGAACAAAGTTTCAGTTAGCTATTATCCTCAAAGCAGAAAATCAGCTTATTGGTAATTGTGGTATCCGTATAAACGACCCGGAAATGCGGGAAGCAAATATCGGCTATGAATTAAACACTCAGTATTGGGGACAAGGTTATGCAACAGAAGCAGCACAAGCCATTTTAAAGTTCGGCTTTGAAGAACTGAGAATGCATCGTATCTGGTCTTGGTGTGTTGCACAGAATGTTGCTTCTGTAAGGGTATTAGAAAAAATTGGTATGCGTCGTGAGGGTCATCTGCGGGAAAAAGAATTAATCAAAGGCAGATGGTACGACAATTTTCTTTACGCTATCCTTGACCACGAGTGAAGAAAACCTGACATTTCTGCTCACACTTTCTGAGAAAGTCGCAGATAGTAATTAGTTATCTATGGAGTCTTAAAAAATGCGATGCCTGCGGCGGTAAACTACGCATCCAATTTATCTGCATCAAGTATTGTAATCGTCCCTCCCCGACTATAGGCAATTGCTGACTTGAGACTTTTAATTAACCGCACACATTCTTCGTAAGTAATGCCGCTACTGCGAGCCATGCGATAATAAGATAATTTGACTTTTAAACACTCGCCTTCTGAAGTTGATTCCGTTCCAGATTCAGCAGCAAAATATTGAATTAATCTGGCAAGTCGAACAATAGCTCTTTCAGAAACTAAGCCGTGGACTGTTTCATGTAATTGCTGAATCCGACTGTTAAAAACCATCAGCATTCGTAATGCAATTTCAGGATTTTGCCCAATAGCTTTTAATAAAGCATCTCGCTCTACAGTGAGTATTTCACAATCAGATTCAGCAGTCACAGTTGCCGGAGAAATTCCATTTCCCAACAAAGCAGGAGCCGCAAAAATTTCCCCAGCAGCTAGGGCGCGGAGAATCGTTTCCTTCCCCGTCATTGCTGTTTTTGTAACTTGAATTGATCCACTGACAACAGCATAGAGTTTTGCTGGTAAGACATCGCCCTCATGCAGAATAATCTCTCCTTTGCGATACCGTTGCACCTGAGTGTAAGGTTGCAAACTTATTTTTTCTGCTGTTTCTAAACCTGCAAACACAATTATTTGTGAAAGTTGTTCTAGGGATGCCTGCATGATTAGCTCTATATAGTAATCCTATCTGAGTTGTGGAAATTACTTTTTAATCGAACCACAGAGGCGCAGAGAACACAGAGAGAAGAATCAACAGAAATTTTCACAAATGATTTAGGATTGCTATATTGCAAAGGCTGGACGATGATGAATCCAAGGGTTAGCCGCTTCTAATTGTGCTGCTAGGCTGATCAGTGTGGCTTCAGCCGCAGGTTTACCAATTAGCTGCACACTCATAGGCAAACCATTACTATCAAAGCCTACAGGAATTGCGATCGCAGGTTGTCCAGTTGCATTTGCAGGCGGACAAGGGGCAACCCACTCAATAATATTTTGGAATGTCTCTTCTGGACTCAGAGATGCCCATTCACCAACGCGGATAGGTGAGTGTAAATAAACTGGCAATACCAGCACATCCACGGTATCGAAAAACGCCACAATTTGCCGTGCCACTATTTGCATTTGAGAAACTGCTTGCAGGTATTGGGCAACAGAACCTGTGCGTGCAAATAACCAGCGATTCACTGGCTGCAAGGCTTCAACAGGAAGTCCTGATGCAGCTACCCCAGCTTGCCAAACAATTTGAAATGGTTCAACTAAGCCACTAAAATCTGGAGATTTCTGTTCAACGTGATGGCCGAGTTGTTCTAATAACTCGACTGTTTGGCGGACACCTTCCTGACAGTTAGCGTCAGCTTCTCCCAAAGGAGAAATGCTAGTGTCAAAGGCAATTCGCAAAGCACCAAGTTTTGTCCCAGTAGCGACGAGAAATGATGGTTTGGGATCTGGCAACCAGTAAGGATCGCCTGTTGTATAGCCAGAGATGGTATCCAAAAGGGCAGCAGCATCAGCCACAGTCCGGGCGATCGGGCCGTTGACGGCAATTCCAGCGAGGCGTTCGCCTACGGGTGCTTTACTCACTCTGCCCCTGGATGGTTTTAGCCCAACTAAACCGCAACAAGCCGCAGGCCCCCGAATTGAACCACCGCCATCAGAACCTTGAGCGATCGCACACAATCCCCCTGCTACCGCCGCCCCCGCCCCACCACTGGAACCGCCAGGGGTGTATTCTAGATTCCACGGATTTCTGGCTGGGGGAAAACCCGTAGGTTCGCTGTAAGGAAATGAACCTAATTCTGAAGTGGCTGTTTTACCGAGAATAGTAAAACCGGCTTGCTTAATCCTCGTTACAACCCCATCATCATAATTAGGGATATTGTTCAGTAATGCTGGATTTCCATAAGTACACGTAACACCTGCTACAGCATTGAGGTCTTTAATAGAAATCGGTACACCAAAAAATGGCGGTAGTTCTGAGGTAGTTGTCAATAATTCTGTTTTGGCTTTAGCATCTGCGATGGCTAATTCTGCCGTCACCGTAAAATAGCTTCCTAATTGGGGATTCAACTGCCCAATCCGTTCTAAATATATTTCCACTAACTCTAGGGGTGATACTTCCCGGCGACGAATTAATTGCGCCAACTCTAGTGCTGGGGTAAATGCTAAATCAACTTCATTCATAGGTTAGTGAATGGGTAATTTTGGCTTTCTCTGGGATTTTAAAACTTAAATTGTTACTTTAGCAGGATTTCCGGGAACTATACATTTTATAGCTGCTGAGATTTGCCACCCAAGGAAGAGGCAGTTCTTGAAGGGGGCATGGTGAAGAGGACTTGGGGACAAGGAGAATTAGGCACAAGGGGAAAGACTTGTTGCAAGTTCTCACCCCTTGTCCCCTTGTCTCCCCTGCCTCCCCCTATTCCCTACTCCCTTCTCCCTTCTCCCTTTCCTCTTTTTCAAGCCATTTTAATTGTTTCGCATAAACTTTCGACAAATCCCTAAGGGGTATTTATGGCTAACCTAGAAATACTTGTTAGTGAATTGCCAACACTGATTCAGAGCCTAAAACTGACTATTGGCGATTCTAATCAAATCATGGAACAAATTATCCTGATCAATAATGCTCAGGAACAACTACGGAATATTAACAAATTAATTGCTCAGGAATTGAAATTTGAGAATATCAAAAGTTCTGCGATCGCTACACTTCCTCGAATAGGTACTGTTGCTACTTTATTTATACCTAGTATTGGATTAGTAGATCCTGCGATCGTAGAAAAATTTGGCAACTCAAAAACTAAAATTTCATTAACTGAACTACAATCCAAAATTGATGTCTGGATTGAGTGGGGTTATTTTTTGCAGGCAATAGCTGCTGATATTCTCAGTGATGTTCAGTTGGTCAATCAACTAAATTCTGATATTAATCATCTCAGCCTCCGCGCAAAATTTCAGGGAATTGTTGAAAACTTAAAGATTAACTTAGACTGTGGTAACTATAATATGTTACAAAGTCAAATTCAAAAGATTAGCAATTCTCAAAATGAGTTGTTACATTTACAGCAAAAATTAAATTATATTTTTAATACTATTAAAACTAGCCGTAGTTTATTAAATATTTTATTAGGTGTGTCTGCTTTCTATGGGAAATCTGGCTTCGCTTTAGAGTGGTTAGATGATGACCACGAATTAATTATATCGAGTCAGGGAAAATTTCAAGAATTGACAGATATTCTCAATGATTGTGATTATTTCCAAGAACAAATTGCTGCTTTAATTATCCAGGGTGATACTTTCAGGGATCAGGCAGAACAAGCCCTAAAAAAGATTGAACAGGAAAGTAATAAAGAACCAATTATTAGCCAGCATGTAGAAATAGTACCAAAGTTTTCGACACAAAAAATAGTACCTTCGGCTTTGCTCATAGCCTCAAGTTTATTAATCTTGGGTTTTGGTGGTTGGAAAATTAGAGAGCAAAGTCCACAATTGCAGCAGATGAGTCTAAGTTTAACTCAAGAAGAGAGTGCGATCGCGAATTTTAAATTTGCTCAAAAACTTGGTATGAAGGCTGCTTCTTTAGTTCAAAAACCACCGCATCCTCTAAAAGTCTGGCAACAAGCAGAAAACAAATGGCATCAGGCAATAAACTTGTTAGATAGTATTCCTAATGAAACATCAGTTTCTGACCGAGCCAAGAAAAAATTGGTTTATTATCAAATTAACTATAAATCTATCAGTCAAAGAGTCTTAGTTGAAAAAAAAGCCTTAGCAAACTTAGAATCAGCCCAAAAGCTAGCAATGGAAGCTAATTTATTTGTCCAAAATCCACCTCATCCGCTACTAGTTTGGCAGCAAGCACAAGATAAATGGCAGCAAGCAATCAATTTATTAGAAGCGATCCCAGAAAATACTTCTGTCTCTATACAAGCTAAAGAAACACTTCCTATTTATAAAAATAACTATGCGGCTATCAGGCAAATAATCCAAAACTAAAAAACGATTATAGTATTTCTGATTTCTCTGATACCAATTCACGAAAATCCTGATACATGTAAATAAATTTCTCGTAGGGGCATGGCATTGCCCATAGGTGTCAACTTAACGTGAAACCCTTGCAATGACGTTATATCAAGTCCACTCAATTACTAATTAAGCCGTCGTCACCCCACCCCGCTTTTGTCTAACGACAAAATCTCCCCTCACCGGGAACGGGGAGGGGAGATTTTGGGGAGCCAGTGCGGTCTTGGGGTCTCCCCAAGTGGAGCCGGATAGCGTGTGGGGTAAAATGACTGTGGAATGAGCTTTCTGACTTAAGTTGACACCAATGGGCAAAGACAAGCCCCTACCAGCGTACTTGTATCATTATTAAAGTCAAATGGTATCAGAAGCCACAAATCTGAGCCTTTCGATTGTCGTAAAAAATCAAGAGGCAAATCGCCCTCTTTTGACGCTTCACCTCTCTTAAAAACAGATAATTACAACTAACAATTACAGCTTAGAACGGTCAGTCAAAATCTCATAACCAGTCTCTGTCACCAACACTGTATGCTCAAACTGAGCCGACAAAGAATTATCCACCGTGACTGCTGTCCAACGGTCAGATAATGTTCGGGTGTGTCTAGAACCCGCATTTAAAATTGGCTCAATTGCTAGCGTCATCCCCGCACGGAGTTTAACATTTGGCATCTCGCGGGTACGGTAATTGAATACTGAAGGTTCTTCGTGTAAGTTACGCCCGACACCGTGTCCAGTGAATTCTTCGACTATACTAAAGCCGTTAGATTTCACATGGTCTTCAATTGCTCCAGCTAAGTCAAGCAGGTATACACCAGCCTTAACTTGCTCAATGCCTTTATATAAAGCTTCTTCTGCTACGCGAATTAATTTAGCAGCTTCTTGCGTCACTTCACCAACAGCAATTGAAATGCACGAATCACCATGAAAGCCTTGGTAATAAGCGCCCGTATCTACTTTTAATACATCCCCCACGCGAATCACTTTCTTAGGACTAGGAATGCCATGCACTGCTTCATTGTTAATGCTGGAGCAAATAGAACCTGGAAAACCGTGATATCCTTTAAAACTAGGTGTTGCACCCATTTCGCGGATACGTTTTTCTGCATAAGCATCCAAATCAGCCGTGGTCATTCCTGGCTTTACTAGCTCAGAAATTTCTTTTAGGACAGTTGCCACAATTATCGCTGATTGCCGCATGATTTCAATTTCACGCGGCGATTTAATTTCAATTCCTCGGCGTTGCTTTTTCGATGTTCCAGGCTGAGTTGCTTGAGGAAGTAAGTTACTGAAAATGTTCATGGGAAATTAATAATTACTGGTGGCTCTGACGCTGAAGTATCAATGCTTTCTCTAGATTAGTTGAGAAATAATATCTATAATTTAAGTTATTTTAATCCCTGATAGGGATTCTTCCAGTTTAGCCGCTAACGTATATATAATAACACGTTCAGCTACTCTTCAGATGTTGAGCTTTAATCAAAATTGCTATAACTTATTTTTCGCTGCACACTATGGGACTGAGATAAATTTCCTTTAATTGAAACATTAGATCGCAGTCAAATACTGAGTCGGATAATTTTTAATTCTTGATGGCAATTTCTCCAGTCATACCTGCTTCCGTATGTCCTGGTATTGGACAACGTAAGCCATAAGTGCCAGATTTCAGGGGTACAAATACCCATTCTGCCTCAGCACCCGGCTTAAGTTCCAGTTCGTGAATGGCTCCTTTGATTTCTACTTTGCCTGCTTGGACTTTTTGTGTCCAGATGCCATCGGCAAAATCTTTAGCAGTAAAATAGTGCTTTAGTTGGCTGGGATTGGTAAGCCGTAGTTGATAGCGTTTGCCAGCCTCGAATCCCAAATGATTTGGCTCAAACTTGAGTTCGTTGGCTGAATTACCCAAGCTAACTGTAATTTCTGTAGCTGGTTGCTTAAGCAAATCCCCAGACAAATTTGCCGCCATTGCTGGAGTAGCAGCGATGAAATTTAAGCTTAGGAACAACGTTAATATCACGTAGTTACGCCGTAAAATTTGCAGCCAAGCAGTAATGGGGAAAGTAAGAGATGCAATTACAATTTGATATAAATGGTTGTAAATTTTCATCACTAGTTCTTAAAAGGCAATGCTATTAATAGGTAGCAGAAAAACCACATTACCCATTCTTTATATTATCCATGCCTAATGCCCATCTCTACTACTGGTCAAATTTAAATTGATGGGTAAGGAAGTTTGTAGTAAGGACTTTAGTCCTTGTTTTTTAAGCACGCTTTGTGCTTACTACAAACCCTCAATAGCTTGGCCTGACTTTTCACGGTATCTGAAAAACCTCACTTCTATTTCTCTCTTCCTTTAAGGAGGAGCCACTGCGTTGGGCGGCAAAGCCCGACTTGAAGCACGTGGCGTCAGAGACTTTGAATTTTCCCCCTTCCCGTTTCGGGAAGGGGGTTAGGGGGTTAGGTTTTCGTGGATTCCACATAACGTGAAAAATCAGATAGCTTGGACATTGCACTACCTAATGCTTTTCTCTGCTAACACAGATGGCCCAGCAGTAACGACTACGATTTGATCTGGGTGGAGTAACTCACGAGCCGCTTGATTAACTTGGGTAAGGCTGACTTTCTGGATTTTGTCAGTGAAGAAGTGCAATTCTTCTTTATCTAGTTCATACACCTCATTCATCAAAATTCTATCTGTTAATTCCTCTGGGTTTGCCAGGGAAACATTGTAGTTACTGATGAGGGTGCGTTTAGCTGTTTCTACTTCCAGTGCGGTAACACCTTGTTGATGGATTTGCTGTAGTATTTGGCGGGTACTAGCGATCGCTTTACTGCTATCTTCAGGACTAGTTTGCATTTCTATCAAAAATGTGCCTGCATTCTTCCCAGCTTGGAAGGAGCTATAAATTCCATAGCTCAAACCTTGGCGATCGCGCACTTCTGCACCCAGTTTACTAGATAAGGTATCACCTCCCAAAATCTGGTTCAATACTAAGGCTGCGTGAAACCGAGGATCATAACGGTTAATGCCTGTGTAACCCATATATGTAACGGCTTGGGCTTTACCTGGTAATACTGGGTTGACAGTGACTATTTTCTGCGGCATTGATACCGGAGGATATTTTAATGTGGGTGCTTGACCGCTAACTTCCCAGTTACCAAACTCATTTTTAATCAGCGATCGCACAATGTCTAGATCAAAATCTCCTACCAGCGCCAACACTGTCGTGTCTGGACGATAATGTTTAGCTTTGAAATCAATCACATCCTGGCGCTGAATCTGCTGTAAACTCTCCTCTGTGGGAAAAGTATGTAAAGGATGTTTTTTCGGATAAATTGACTGAACAAATATTCTTCTGGCTACTTCTGATGGCTCATCTAATTCCTGTTGTAAGTCAGTTAAAGTTTGTTGGCGATGCAATTCCAACTCTTTGACTGGAAAGGTACTATTTTTTACAACATCTGCCAATATCTCAAGGAGTATCGGCAAATCAAGAGCTAAACTATCACCCTCGATATGCACACCTTCGCGGTAGGCTTCAAAGTCGAGACTCGCCCCTCGTTCTGCCAAGACTTTGGCAATAGTTAAGTCATCCTTGCTATTAGTGCCATTTAGCAAATTGTCTGCCACAAAAGCAGCTAGTCCAGCTTTATTCTCTGGATCAAATTCCGTCCCAGCTTGAATGTGACCGCTCAAGGTAACGGTGGGAGTACTATGATCGGGTAACAGTAATAACCGCAATCCGTTGGTAAATTTAAATTCCTGTGGTAATACTTGGGCGATGTCTTCTCTACGTTCGCATAGCGTGTCGCAGACAGAGGCTGACGCTGGAGGACTCGCTACCGCTTCTCTACGAGACGCTGCGCGAACGCTAATGCCAACGACGCCAAGCAAGGCATCTGTAGCTAAATCCACAGGCGGTAAGTATTTCATCACTTCAGAAGGAAGCACAGGTGCGCCAGGAGAGAAGTTTTCTGTAGTTTGGGCTGAGTCTGGTTTATCACCAACTTCTGTTATCAGCTTCTGGGTTGGTTCAAAAAAGCCTACTGTCCTGGCTCCTTTTGTCAAATATTTATTAATCACAGCGACAATATCCGTCGGCTTCACCAGACGAACAGCTGCCAAATAGCGGTCTGTGTAGCGATAATCACCAACTGTTGTCTCATCAGTGCCCAAGCGCATTGCTTGAGAGGTGATATCACGGTTACTCAAAATTACATCTGCTGTTAATTGGGTTTTGGCTCGTTCAACTTCTTCAGAGGTCACGCCTTTTTCTGCTACATTAGCGATCGCGCTACTCAACGCTGAGTCAATTTTTTTCAAATCTTGTTTAGAACCAGCCGTCACCAACACCTCATACCAGCCAGATTCTCGCAAACTGGTAACAGACGCTGTTAATTCACTAGCTAAACCTGATTCCACCAATGCCTGATAAAGTCTAGAATTCCGTCCCTCAGTCAAAATGTAATCCATCACATCTAGCGCCGGCACATCTGGTTGATTTGCATCCGGTAGCGGATACACAACTTGTAACAGCCGCCCTGCCCCCGGTTCTCGCAATACTATCGGGGATGAGGGGGATGAGGGAGAAATAACTCCTGCCCCCTGCCCCCTGCCCCCTGCCCCCTGCCTCTTGGGTAGTTTGCCAAACACCTCTTTAATTGTTTCTAGGGTATTTGCAGTTTGAAAATCTCCAACAACCACTAAGACGGCATTATCGGGACTGTAAAAATTGCGGTAATATTTCTGTACCTGCTCAACTTCAAATTTCTCGACATCAGCTTTAGTGCCACCTACAGGCAACCCATAAGCATGATTGGGAAACACCGCCTGCATGACGGCGCGGTTGAGGCGATATTCTGGGCTATTTTCGTAACCCTGCAACTCAGAAATTACTACCCGCTTCTCACTCGCTAGTTGCTCTGGCTCAATCTGGGAATTTTGCATTCTGTCAGCTTCCAGCACTAAGAGCGCTTTCAGCTTGTTTCGTTCCACAGTACCGTAATATGCAGTTTGGTCATAGCTGGTGAAAGCATTGGAATCACTACCCAAAGCACTAAACAAACGGCCAAATTGAATTGGACGGTTTAGAGTACCTTTAAACATCATGTGTTCCAACTGGTGGGCAATCCCATTCACGCCCGGTTCTTCGTTGCGTGAGCCAACCTTGTACCACACCTGCACCGTCACTACTGGCGCAGTATGCACTTCCTTTGTCAGGACAGTTAGACCATTCTCCAGCACTGTCTTACGGACATTTTGTGTCAGTGTTGAGGGCATTATTCTTTTTGCTAGCAAGGTTGATTGGTATTTTTCTTTGTTAGATATGGCTGCATGTTGGCTATGAGCAGGTTTATTGCTTAACAAAAAAACTGCTACTAGCCATAAGCTTAAAAATAATAATGGCAAGGGATATTTATAAAATCTGGAAAATCCATACATGTATTTAGCAGATATATCTGTAAATTAAATTACATAGTTATTTTGGGAAGTGACGTTAGTTTAATCTGTCCAAAAAATCTGTTACCTCAGTAACAATACAGAAAAACAATATATTAGCAAGAAAGGTAATAAAAAAGCTAAATTATGGGAGTTTTGCTAAAACCCGAATGAATTCGAGAGGTAAGCCATCGGTATCGGCGATGAAAGCCACTTCGTAAATGCGATCGCCTATTTGCTGTTGTGTCGGTTCTAAAAGTACTTTCAACGGTTGTAATTCTTCAGTTTGACTCTCAGCAGCTAGTGATACACGCTCTTGTAAATTTGTCAACCAGCTAGGTAAATCTGATGTAATCTCAGTCAAATCGAACGAGAGATGATAATACCCCACATAATGCTCGTCAGCAAAGGCATCTGGGGCTGGTTTTGGTTCGGGAATTTGTATTAGTTCAATTCTGCCGCCCAATCCTTCCATCCAACAAGCTAGGGTGTAGCCTGTAGTAAAGCGTTCCGAAATTGTAAACCCTAAATGTTCGTAGAAGGCGATCGCTCGATGAATATTCGCAGTCCGAATAGAAGCGTGGTGCATATTAGTCCTTAGTCCTTAGTCCTTAGTCACTTGTCCTTTGTTATTCACTAATGACAAATGACTAATGACAAATGACCATTACTCAAACAACCTGAAATAAGGGTAGCGTACAGGGACACCAGGCTCTTTTTCCAAGTCAAAATTAATTACTTCCCAACAGGGATCATCTGAGGTATCAGGGCTAAACTCCACAGGTAGGCCATACAAACGTGCAGCAGTAGCTTCTGGTTGTCCAGAACGCCAAGGTGTACTGCGTTCTAGGTAGCCGCTCATCAATTCCTGATAGCGTCGAGCAATAATTACTCTTGTTGCTCGAAAGCCTTGGGTATAGAGCTTGTCTAATGCTTCGTGAATCTCAAACCGAATACCATCGGGATGAGTATGCTGTCTATACCATTCATTATTCCACCTCCGCCAATGACGCCCCGATTGCAAATGGATTAACTCTCCATTTTTAGGATTAGCTTCAAACGCGCCATGACGCGAACACAAATAGGTATCTGTTAATGTCAGCGCCGGAATAGTCTGGCGACAATGGGGACACTGTATTTCAGGCCCAAACATAGGGTACTGCAAGCCTGGATTCATCATGAAGTGCGTACAAACATAATTTTGTCTTCACCAGCACTAGTGTATTGGATTATACACTTTGGCTCTACCACTTTGGGTTACTTGCTCACTGCTGCACAGACACGGAGTTGTGGCAGGAACATTCTTCACTAGTGTTTTCCTCACTGTAGAGGCTTGACGCTGTGATATCCTAGTTGTGCAACCAGCCTCAAAGGTTGGAGTTTCTCCAGTGTTCCTGGGTACCATATTCATATTCTATCGTGTCTACCGCTTCTTACTGGACATCTGTCGATTTTTCTCAAGCTGCCTTTATCGCAGCCAATGCTGTTGTTATGGGTTCGGTAAATATAGCAGCAGGGGTGAGCATTTGGTATGGAGCAGTGGTTAGGGGAGATGTAGAACGGATTGAAATTGGCGAATGCACAAATATTCAGGATGGTGCAATTTTACATGGCGATCCTGGTTTTCCGACAATTTTAGAAGATCATGTGACCGTAGGGCATCGCGCTGTGGTACATTCTGCTTATATTGAGCGTGGAAGTTTGATTGGCATTGGCGCAGTGATTTTAGACGGGGTAAGAGTGGGCGCTGGTAGCATTATCGGTGCTGGTGCTGTGGTAACCAAGGATGTACCGCCTTTGTCCCTAGTTGTCGGTATTCCTGGGAAAGTATTACGGCAAATAACAGAGGCTGAAGCCGCAGAACTGATTGAACACGCCCAACGTTACCAAAAGTTAGCTTTAGTTCATGCTGGTAAGGGTACTGATATCGGGTTTAGCAAGGCTTAGGGAGTGGGGAGTGGGGAGTGGGGAGTGGGGGATGAGGGAGCAGGGGGAGCAGAGGGAGAAGAATTATTAATTATTGTCCAATGCCCAATGCCCAATGCCCAATACCCAATAATTTAATCATTCTTTACATATCTAGTTGGAAAAGTTGCCCACTTCAGCTAAAAATAAAAATGAGAGCAGTTGACAAAACTTTAATTTCTACTTAAAAGAGGGGTTCTAGATATGGATATCGATTTCCGTATAGCGATCGTTTTAGCACCAGTTGTGATTGCTGCTAGCTGGGCAGCGTTTAATATTGGCGCTGCGGCTTTAAGACAAATCCAAGGCTTTTTGGATAGAGAAGCTTAAATCGGGAGCATCCCAAATGTGTAAGTTATATCAAAACCACGTTATGAATTGTCATTGCGAGCGCAACGTAGTGGAGTGAAGCAATCCCATATCTTGCGATTGCTTGTCTGCGACACGCTGCGCGAACACTACGCTACCGCTTCATTCGCTTTTGACTTACACCTTCGTGCAAAATTGGGATGCTCCCCTTAAATTCGGCTCAATGTTATCAATCTGCAATCGGCTGTTTCTCTTCACAGAGGCAGTCGGTTTTATTCATAATGATTAATTGAGCATTGGGCATGGGGCATTGAAAAGAGGCAAAGGCGCGGGGTGCTGCTCTTGCTGAGGGGAAAACCTTCTCCCTTGCTCCCTGCTCCCTGCCCCCTGCTCCCCACTCCCCACTCCCCACTCCCCACTCCCCACTCCCCCTTCCTTGGATATCGACTCTGTAATACAACCCCTGCAACGCTTTGGTGTCCATCTGGGACTTGATCGCATCCTCAACCTTTTAGCAAATCTTGGTAATCCTCATCACCAAGTCCCGGTAATTCATGTTGCTGGCACTAATGGTAAAGGTTCAGTCTGTGCGTATCTTTCCTCAGTACTTACTGAGGCTGGTTATCGTACAGGACGTTATACTTCCCCCCATTTAGTCGATTGGACGGAACGTATTTGTCTGAATGAACAGCCAATTTCTTCTGAGGAATTGAGTCAATTATTCCAACAAGTCCAAGCGGTTATTCGCCCTGAAGACGAATCGGCAACCCAGTTTGAAGTAATTACGGCGGCGGCTTGGCTGTATTTTGCACAAGCTAAAGTCGATGTAGCAGTGATAGAAGTCGGACTAGGAGGGCGCTTAGATGCTACCAATGTCTGCTTGGAACCTTTGGTTACGATCATAACTTCCATTAGCCGGGAACACTGGCAGCAACTTGGCCCTACCGTTGCTGATATTGCTAGAGAAAAAGCAGGTATTCTTAAATCTGGATGTGCCGTTGTGGTTGGAGCATTACCACCAGAGGCAGAGAAAGTTGTGCGATCGCGTGCTTTAGAATTACAATGCCCGATTTTTACGCCTCAAGCCGCCCGTCAAATCGCTACAGGATGGGCAGAGTATGAAAGAATTCAAAATTCAAAATTCAAAATTCAAAATTTAAAATTAATTAAATACCCTTTGCCGTTAGCGGGACAAATTCAATTAGCAAATTCAGCTTTGGCAATAGCAGCTTTAGAAATTCTCCAACAACAGGGTTGGCAGATTTCTGAAGAAGCCATAACTAACGGTATGGCAAAAACTAAATGGCCGGGGCGGATGCAATGGACTACCTGGAACAACCATAAATTATTACTTGATGGCGCTCATAATACCGCCGCCGCCCAAGTTCTTCGCCAGTATGTCGATAGCTTAGACGAAGTTAACCCCAAGCCTGTCAATTGGGTTATGGGAATGTTTTCCGATAAGGATCATGCTGATATTTTTACCGCCCTACTGCGGCCAGGCGATCGCCTTTTTCTAGTACCAATACCAATAGAATCTTGGCCAGGTAGAACTTCTGCTGATTTAGACTACTTAGCAAACCTAGCTGATAGCCTCTGTCCCCAATTAAGCGATCGCCAAATACATCCAGATTTATTCACAGCATTACTTGCCGCAACCTCAACCGCTACCACAGACGATTTAATAATTGTGTGTGGTTCACTTTATTTAGTAGGCGATTTTTTTTCTGCGATCGCTCTATGATTGATACCTGTGAATCTGATTATTGCCTAAAAAACTGTATTTTTTAATACGCTTTGTGAAAAACTCGTTGAGAGCTATTACATAAGTAAAATTAATCAATTAGCCAAAAAGGTAAGGGTTGCTTTCGCACCAGAACATAGTTCTAGTGATGTATCCTGTAATTTTTGTAAAGTATTGGGGTGAAGAAGCAAATTTTTGATTTAGAGGATTATTTAGTTTGGTTATGAATGTAACGGAGCCAGTTCTAACTGATAGTAAAACCTTAAACGAAACAACTACTGTTTAACAGAACATATTCCAATTCAGACTCAAGGTCAGTGTGAACAACAGAATATTTTTGAAATTTTAATTCGGGCAGCCACACAAAGGGATAGCATTGAAAACACTACCAAAGTCCTAAAAAATGTTCCGACAAGCAACGATATTCGTTACCATTTAGAGAAATATACAGACATAAATTCTCTAGAATCCGACTTAAATGCTGCACTTCAAAGCCGCTTACCAGACGGAATTCGACAAGGTAAACAAAAAATTGCTATCGATTTTAACTTAATTCCAAATTAATGGTGAACCATCAGCATTAGAATCACCATTTATTTATAGAAGTCAAGCTAAAAGTGGTACTTGTTCTTTTTACGCCTACGCGACTCTCTATGTAATTAAGAAAAATAAACGAGTCACTTTAGCTATCAAAGCTGTTCAACAACAAAATACCTTAGTTGCAATTATTACCTATCTTTTAGCACTAATTGAGCCTTTGAATCTGAGAATTGAGCGATTGTATTTAGATCGAGAATTTTTTTGTGTGCCAGTAATCAGATGGTTGCAATCTCTCGATATCCCCTTTGAAATGCCAGCTATTATTCGAGGTAAATCGGGAGGTACTAGACAATTAATTAGAGGTCGGCGTAGTTACAAAACTACTTACACTTTAAACAGCGATAAATATGGTTCAGTAACTTTTCAAGTATGGATAGTTTGTACATATAAAAATGGTAAAAGACTTTTCGCTTGGTCGGGAATTTTTTGTTTATGCTGTCTATAAAGTTAAGTTAACTTTGCAGCTTATACATGATGACTATCGCCTCCGTTTTGGGATTGAAAGCAGCTATCGAATGAAAAACCAGTGCCGGATAAAAACTACTATTAAAAATCCCACTCCGCCGGCTTCTCTTTGTAGCTTTAGCTTTTTTAGTTATTAATATATGGATTTATCTAGTGTGGCATTATCTGAGCCGATTAAAAAGAAGCACGCTTTCAGGTTTTTTCTTATCTATTTACTCTTAAACAGAAGAAGAGAGTTTTTACGTCAAGCAGTAGACCACAACTATGGCGTAGCCTGCGAAGTTTGTTTACCATCTGGCTGATTTTGGTTGATTTTCGGGGCTTATTTATAAGTGAATCTTATTATTCATGCCTCACAATCACCTTTTGTACATTTCTCAAAAAACGGTATCATACACTACTATTTTTTAGCGATCGCAGAAGTTTTCGGTCTACTGATTTTCATCTGTGTAGCTTGTCAACTCAGTGCTGCTGAGTCATTTTGTCATGGATTAGTCTAAACTCCAGTAAAGCAAAAGGTTAAATCAAAGACTTAGAAGATAATGATAATCAAAAAGAGGGGGAGGAGGCGAGCATAGCTCGCCTCCTCCCCCTCTCCCTACTTCCGATTATCTTTCTTGTTGAAACGTTTTTGAGTATTTTAACTGATTGACAAAAAGCACTTCATTTTAATCTCTCACGGAAGTCCTAAAGTAATAGGATAAATAGCTGGGCGGAAATAAACCAAAAATGAGTTTCGGCAAAAAGCAAGATTCAGGTCTAAGCATTTTACGTTTAATTATGCCCGTCTACTCTTTAGTTTTTTGCAAAAAGATTCTGGTTTGTCCTCAATGTTTACCCTATAGTTGGCAAGGGACTGCAATTAATCGCTCCTAAATACTTCCAAGTCATAAGTAAATCCGTAAGCTTAGAGGATGTTTTAAAAGGGTCTTTTGCTTTCATGGTGAGCACTGCAAAGCATCTCAGTACATGACTGAAACCTTGATTTTTCGTCAGAATTAACCTAAATCTGAACGGCAAAAGTATACCTTCCAGGACTTTTAAAACATCCTCTTAGCACAAAGAACGTTGAGTAATTATTCCAAGAATGTAATGACATTGCACTAAACTATTATGGTAGTGGAGTTAGTCGATGTATAAATATAAATTTCCCAATATCAAGGATGAGGCTATTCCGACCATCACTTTGGATTTGGAACAAGAAGAAGTTAATAAAGAAGTTTATAAAGGAAATGAGCAAGAGTACTCAGTGCTGCGTCCTCGATTAGTGTGTAAGGTCACTGCCCTTAGGGATCATATTGTTCTTTCTCGAGATGGTCTAGATTTTTGTGTCGAGGTTAACGGTCTGTCAGTGGAAACGTTGCACAGCCTTCTCCTGAAGATGGACGGAACACGCAGCATTAGTGAATTGCAGCAGCTTGTCTCTCCTGTTGATGCTGTATGTATTATTTCACGGCTGTATGGAACTACTACTCGTCCACGACTAGCTTACTGCGACGAGTTTCGGCAATTTAATCAACAGAGGTATCTATGTCATTGACAAAGGATTTCTTCAAACAGCCGGGTTTCAGAAATAATGTCCTTGTTACGTTCCACGACTCTGGAGCCGAAATTCATTATCGTGACCAAGGGTGTTCTATCGACATTGCTCCTGAATTCAGAAGGGAAACCGCTCAATTGCTACAGCTTCTACAGATGGGCGGAATACCACAAGAGCAATTGGGTTGGAACTGTCCAGGAATCCAAGAGCAAATCCCAAAACTACTCATCGAGTTCGACGGCCTTGGACTGCTGACCGAAACACAGTCTACAGTAACTTTTGGTAGCGTGAGTGGACGCCAGTTTTACAGAGATTTGTACCGATTCGTTGAGCGAATGAAGGGGAGAGTTGCCAATTCTGCCTACTATCAAGGGATGGTTGATGGAACTGTGACCAGAAACCAGTTAATTGGGTATGTTTTGGAATACTATCACATTGTTCATCTCTGCCCTAGTATGCTGGCTCCCTCTTTAGCCAATCATGAATCACGCACTACTCGAGAGTTCCTACAGCAATTCTTTGTTTCTGAGTTGCACCACGACCGCATTATTGAGGAGTCATTGAAGAGTGTAGGATTTGAACGTGACCAACTGGAGCGGATGCAGCCGCTACCAATGACCTTTGCACTATGTTCCACACTTGGGGTTTTTGCGAAGCAGCATCCTCTAAGTTTTAAGGCTGCGCTCTTCCTTTTCGAGCAGCCTTATAAGAAGTTCAACGAGGCATTTGAGAAGCTGTGTAAAGCATTAGATATTCCTTCTGAATTCTATGAACCAATCCTGCTACATGCCTGCATAAATGAGGAAGGGGAGCATGAGCAAATCTCAAAGGTTCTGCTAGGAGAGGTTCCCTGTGTTTCACTTGAAGAACAATTGGTAGTGAAGAAGCACATTGGAATTCTTGTAGAGTCAATGGTACTACAGGAACAGCAGATTCTTGATTACTACGGCAATCAACAAAACATTATCCCTCGTTGTTTTACATAAGAAGCATACTATAGAGTGTTAGAACTTTCAAAAGCAACAACATCCATATCTGGCTGTAGAATCGATCCAAGCTGTGTGAAAGAAAAAACCCTACCCAGGTTTGATAAGCATGTTGATAAATCGATGGTCTTGCTCGAAAAGGTTATTGAAATACTTAACCTGTTCAGTTGACGGGGTAACAATATGCAAGAAACTGGCTCTGAGCAAGATCAGAGCCTTTCATAGTAAAAAAGAACGATCTGCTTAAAGAAAATGCTTCCTCAATCCTATTAAGTTCTTAAGGGTCAGGAAGATTTCCTTCTGCTTTTAGTACACCGATGGTGTTGGAATAAGTCACATTGCAACACTAATATAAACAGATTTAATATGGCATATTTAGTAAATGAAAATGAAGAGGCAATCTCTTAAAGGATTCACTTTTATATTGCTAGCATCGATTCTTTGGGGGATTGCTGGTGCTTTAGCTAAAGTAATTTTTAATTTGTCTGTTTCTCCATTAGAGTTAACAGTAGTTCGTTCCATAGTAGCCGCTGTAATTTTATTTTTACTAATACTTGCTTTCAAAAAACCTCTAAGAGTTACAAAGCAAGCTATACAATTTCTTGTTATCCAAGGAATTATTCTTTCCGCTATTCATTTAACGTTTTATTATTCTATAAGTAAAACCAATGTAGCTATTGCAGTTATGCTGCAATGTACAGCACCTATATTCGTAATTGTTTTCGATATTTTTGCTAATAATTACAGAATGAACTTTACAATAGGCGTTTTATTAATTATAAGTGTGTTTAGTTGTTCCATGCTTGTAGGGGTATACAACATTGATTTTCTAAAAACCAATTTCGCAGGTATTTGTGTTGGGATTTTATGTGGAATTAGTTTTGCTTTCTATAATATTTGGGGAAAACGCGGTCATTCCCTAAATATTAATACATGGACAATGACCTTTTATTCTTTTTTATTTTCATCCATCATTTGGCTATTTTTATTTTATCCAATTAATTTATTTTCCGATAAATATACATTGAAAATTTGGGCTTATTTCATTTTTATTGGCATCTTTGCAACTATTTTACCGAATTGGTTATATTTGGAGGGTCTTAGATATATAAATGCATTTCCTGCTACTATTATTGGAATGCTTGAACCTGTTTCAGCAGGCATTGTAGCGTTCATGTTGCTTAAAGAAACTCTTGAGCCTTTACAACTGATAGGAATGGCTGGCATCTGTGGTGTAATCCTTTATTTAAAAAAACATAATGAGCTACTTGAGTAGCCAGAGCAAACGCATCTAAATTCAGTAGACCGAAAAGTTTTGCGATCGCTCTGTAATGAATGCCTATTCCAGTAAAATTTTGCTTAATATCTGTAATTTTAAATACTAGTGTCGAGAAGCTCTCTTGGACTCAGAATATACAGCACTTGCGTCTATTATGAGGTACACTAGATTAAAATATAAATACTTTTAAATGAAGTCATACTCTGTCGATCTTCGAGAAAAAATAGTTGCAGCACATCTTCAGAAAAACATCTCAATCAGGAAAGTAACTAACATATTTTCCGTGTCAAAGAGTTTAGTCCAAAAGCTTGTAAAACAACAAAAATTTGAAGGAAATTTACAATCCAAGCCGCGAGGAAAACCACAATTTAGTCATCTAACAAATGCTGACATAGAGTTGAGAGAATTAGTTGAATCACATCCCGATGCAACATTGATAGAGTTGTGTGAATTATTTGCAGACAAGACTGGCAATTGGGTAGGTCAAAGTGCAATGTGTCGTGCGTTACAGAAATTAGGATTAAATCGTAAAAAAAAACAAAGCGGAGTACCCAAGCAGGGACTATTGAGTCCTGAATTTAAGATTAGATTATTGGGAAAAGGTCAAACATATAGAGCCAGAAAATTTAGTATTTTTGGACGAAACTGGTGTTCTACTTGGGTTAACGAGGACTCATGCCCGTTCACAAATGGGAACAAGAGCTTATTCTATAAGTTGAAACACTTATGTGGACAACTTGTAGAAATAGGTCGATTTTTCCCCAGTTCTAAGACGTGTTCATGTTGCGGTTATGTTCTTGATGAGTTGACGCTCGATATCCGTGAATGGGATTGTCCATCGTGCAATGCTCATCATGACCGTGATGGTAATGCAGCATTGAACATCAGCAAAGAAGGAATTCGGATATTATCTATGGGCGGAGGGAACCCCGTTCTTGCCGAGCAGAGGCGGATTAAGACTATCTATCTGAAAGAAAAAGGGGTATCTGTCAATGAAGCCGGAAGCCTACACCGTACCGTCAGGTCGGTGTAGGTAGTTCACTTCAAGATATACTGACATACATAAGTTTCCAGTTTATGCTTCACTTCTAATATCCCTACGTTCTAGTCTCTGTGAATAAATGACATTAATCTGTCACTAGCATTTGATCGACATTAATTTGTCACGACGACAATTAAATAGTCACAACGACATTAATCTATTCACCGATGACAGATAATTTGTCAGTGTACAAAAATTTATGTCAAACTTTAGTGTTGAGTAATACTTTCATCAAAGCCGATGATGGGATTTGAACCCACGACCTGCTGATTACGAATCAGCTGCTCTACCACTGAGCCACATCGGCGTACACAATCTAAGAGTATAACATGATTTAATCATGGTAGATCAAAATCGCAAAAATCGCCTTAACCCTGAACAATACGCCAGCCTCAAAGCAGAAATAGCCGCTCCTTATCGCGGCTTACGACAATTTTTCTACATCGCTTTCGGTGCTTCTGGCTTACTCGGTGCATTCGTCTTTTTCTTCCAAGTGCTTGCCGGACGCAATGTTGAGAGTGCAATGCCAAGTTTAGCTCTCCAAGTAGGAATTGTTGCCTTAATGGTCTTCCTCTGGCGCTGGGAGCAGCGTCGGCAACGACGCCCCCAATCGGGTAAAAATCCTAATCCCTGAAGGGAGAAATTTTAGTTGTTAATTTTTTATTGCTTTCCTTTTATATATCTTTATATTCTTCAAATTTATTAATGCTTTGATGAAGATGAAAATATCAAAAGAGAAAAAATAAAAAAATTATTAGGAAATCTCAAAAAGCAAAAATTTCTGAGAAACTAGAAATCGTTGAAACGGGGTCAGCCAATATAAAGACCCTGACCATAAAACCAATCACATTCAAATGGAGTCAGCTATATTTAAAGACCCCAAATTTTATATTTAAAAACCCCTAAAATTAATAAAACTCACAATATTGGAAACGCCAGACTGATAATTTTTTAGTCTGGCGCTTCCAATTTGCTAACTAGTACAGTACGGCGGAAATAAACCACCCCTTTCAAATATCTAGAATCCTTGCGAATTACGAATTACGAATTACGAATTACGAATTACGAATTACGCATAGCGGTACTAGGCATTTACTGAACTGTTACCAAATAGGATGAAGGAATTGGTTGGGCACGTCCAGCATTGACGAGTGCTTGGTAAACAAAGGCAGCAACTTCGGCTCTAGTCGCTTCCCGATTAGGATTTAGTTGCTTCGCTGTGGGATAGTTGACCACTAGTTGCCGTGCAGTTGCCGCAGCAACAGGAGCGATCGCATACTTAGGAATCTGGGCAGCATCGGTGTAAAAGGAAAGGACACTCTGATCATTCGCAGTTAAGCCCAAACCATTAGCTAAAGCTACTAACGCCTGCACTCTGGGAATTTGCTGCTGTGGCTTAAAAGTGCCATCGGGATAACCAGAAACAAATTCACTTTGGTAAGCAGATTGAATTGCAGCGTAAGCCCAGAAATTGCTTGCTACATCCTTAAATTTAATTGCTGTGCGTTTAGTTGGTGGTGTTAGGGCTTTAGTGATAATAGTGGCGAACTGAGCACGGGTTACAGGATCATTGGGTTTAAAGCTGCCATCAGGAAAGCCAGCAATAATATTTTGAGAAGCTAAAGCTTCGATGTAAGCTTTTGCCCAGTAATTTGCTGGCACATCCTTAAAGGCGACAGGACCTCCAGGCGGTGCGTCAACAGTTGCAGCAACGAAATTTACTGAGCCGAAAATCTTTTTCTGATCGATATCGTTGCCAACAGCGAGAATTTGACTGGTTTTTGTGGCGTTGTTCACATCATAACGAGTGTTATTGCGAATAAGATTTCCACCAGGATTTTCGTTGGTACCAAGGTCGGGTAGAGCATTGACAGTCGCTACTACACCATCCCGCTTATTGTTCTGAATGACATTCTTACGCAATACGGGCTTTGCTGATTCGGAGATATAAAGACCGTCTTGGTTTTGGATAATTTGATTTTCCACAATTTGGGGTGTGGAAGTGCCACCGATCGCTAGACCAAAACCAGTATCCTGAAATAAGTTATTCCGAATTTCTCCTTGAGCAGCTCTAACAACTGAAATCCCATTCCCTTTGTTTTGCACAAAGAGGTTACTTTCAATTTTGGGATTGCCTGTACCCGTTACAAAAACACCCTCTCTGACACTGTTAGTAAAAGTACTGTTTTTGATAATCGGATTAGTTGACTCCACCCACACAGCCGTACCCCGGCTATTTGGGTTGGTGACGGTGACACCAGCGATCGTGGTATCTTGGTCGGCAAGGATGGTAATGTCCTGTCTGGCAAAGGTGCGACTAGTGTAGAAACCTCCACCTGTAATCAATATCCCTTGACCTTTAGTAGCTTCATCACCCCGCAGTGTCACCCCTGGTTTCAGCAAGAGCGGGAAGGTTTCGCCACTTTCCTGGTTATAGTTCCCAGGTGCTAATTGAATAACTGCACCTGCTTGGGCTTGACTTAGAGCAAAACTTATGCTTTTGTAGGGTGCAGCCGAGGTTGCACCAGCACCAGCACTATCTGCACCAGTTGCTGGGTTAACGTAAATCACTGCGGCAGTTGCAGGAGCTTGCGCTGTGAGAGTTGGGGCGATACCTTCTGGATGAGTAGCACCAGCATTAACCTCGTCAGGTAGTAGTATTGACCCACTAGAGACAACAAGCATTGCCGTTAGTCCGGCTCCCACGCGTAAAGTATATCTGAGATGACTGCTAGAAAGAAGGCGAAAAATCTCCGCTAGAGAAATGTGAAAACCCCGGTATTTCATTTTTTCCGTCTGTGATGTGCTGAATTACGGTGTGTCGAACAAGGTTAAAGGTAGCAAGCAGCCATTGTAGCTGCTGTAAAACCCATGCAAAACTATACTGGATGATTAGCACTGATTCAGCTAAATTCCTTAGATAGATCACAGAACTTATACATTAGTTATATTATTTTATTTATAAAATTCTACTAGTACTCTGTCAAGAAAACTTTGAAAGGTAAAAGAACGAACCACAGAGGCACAGAGAACACAGAGTCAGAGAAAAAAAGATGTTTGTTTAAAAAGTTTCTCACGCAGTAAACTTGCCTTGGCAGACTACTAGTACACTCTAGCGGAAGTTTATCTACCTTTAACAAAGAGATTTTGCCCTAAGTCTTGTTAATTGATATGGTAACTGGATTTTCGCGCCCACTCTACTGGGGGCTTTCGGGATGAGGCAGATGTATTGGGGAGCATCCCAAATGTGTAAGTTATATCAAACTCAGGTAGGACTTACGCAAAAGTACACGCGCTCAGGGGCAATTCATGAATTGCCCCTACGTGAAATAAGGGTTTCGGCTATTGTTTGCGTAAGTCCTGTCAGGTTATAAATTGTCATTGCGAGCGCAACGTAGTGGAGCGAAGCAATCGCAAGATATGGGATTGCTTGTCTGCGACACGCTGCGCGAACACTACGCTGTCGCTTCGTTCGCTTTTGACTTACATGTTCTTGCTTGCATTGGGATGCTCCCGATGTACTGTTTATCAACAAGTCTCTCCCAGCCTTGTCTAAGCGCTCATCCTGCCTAGTGAATTATTTATTTTTTTGTATTCCCTAAAGCCAGATGCCGCAACTCATTGTGCTGGAATATCATTACAGCAAAAGCAAACCTATTGGGAATCGGGAGAAATGCGTTTTAAATTTTTGGGGCTGCGTCGCGCTTTAGTTTTAGTAGGTAGTACCTGCCTTCTACTTTTGTCCCCGCCTGTCTTTGCTGCGGAACGAGTGGTGCTAAACTATGGTATCTTCCGTGAATCACTTTCAGTGGAGGAGCTATCTACCTTTGCCCAAACAGGTGAACTTTCACGTTCACTACGAGTTAATTTTGCTTTGGCGCGACAAGATCCCAAAGCCATCCGTCAGTATTTGACAGAGCCGGTGAAGGTAAACCTTGTATTTTTAGATAGAGTGCTGAATAGCCGGATTGGTAATATTATTTTGGATCAAATTAGTCAAGTTATTTATACACCGTCTCGGAGAGCAGATCGGCAGGCTTTGCGAGCCGCTTTAGTACTTTCTGCGAGTCAAGACGGGCAGGTGTCGCTAATCGAAATTATTAAGAATTATCCCACAAATGAAGTGGAAGTTGATGGAAAACGCTTGCAGGGTGCATACCGTCAACTCCGCCGCTTGCAAACAAGCCTACAAGATTTATTTGGTGTTTAGTAAGCTAAAGTTTCTAAAGTTTCCCTTAAATACCGTTGTACCTGCTGTTCCAAGCGAATCCCGTGTAATTGAGCATCGCGTTCTAGTTGCCAGCGTTGAAAACCGGAACTAGTGGAGATCGCACATTTGAGGCTATACCAAATTTCAGTATCAGCAGAAAATTGGCGATCGCTAGAAGCTGGAATTTGAGTCATAGTTTCTCATTCCTTTATTTTAACTTCAACGGTAATTGGGCATTGGGCATTGGGCATGGGGCATTGGTTATTAATTCTTTTCCTTGACTCCCTCATCTCCCTCATCTCCCTCATCTCCCCTTTCTAGCCCTTTAAAGTGAAATAATATACTTTACGGGCTGCTACGAATCTGTATTAATCCTAAACAAAGATTCCAACAACCGGGGCACGATTTGATTAACCCGTACTCCTAAAATTGTAAAATCCTGCTTAATCTTTTCTAAAGATAATGGCTCTATGCCAGCGAATTCTGTGTCATTAGTCACTAAAACTCGCATTACACTCACAGGTATTTGTAAAAATAGATTGCTGCCCAAAAATGCTAAACCCGCAAACAATAATGCAACGCTGCGCCATTGTGGGAGAAATTTAGCTGAATTTGCTACTAATGGGGCAATTTGGTAAAGCTGCCACAGCACCCAAACCGACAATACTGCTGCTACTAATGCCAGGATACGATTTAACTTTGTATTAATTAAACAGAGAATTTTTCGCTGCCGCTCGGTCAGATTTTCTGGCTTTAGGGCTATTCCTAAAAGAGCAAATATATAAAAAGGGCGACGCAACTGCATCCATAGCAAAGGGAGAATACCAATGGCAGCAACTAAAAATAGCTCCATCCACATTGGTAAAAACGGCTCGCCTACAGACAGGAAAAATAAGCAGAGGACTAAAAAAACAGGCAACGTCGCTAATCCAGCGACGTGAATCCACAAAATAGGTTCAGAGCGAAATGAATGCATATATAAAAAGTTATGAGTTAAGGGTTAGGAGTTAGGAATTAGCAGTCTTTAACTCCTAACTCCTAATTTATCACTCCTAACTTCTAACCATTTTACCCTCAACACTACCTTGTTAAGGTGAGAGTGCGGCGCTTCGTAACCATTTGATAGGCTTCGATGATGTCACCTTCAACCCAATCATTGAATTTATCCATGCCGACACCGCATTCATAACCGGCGTTGACCTCACGGGTATCTTCTTTCATCCGTTTTAGGGAGTCAAGGACGCCTTCAAAGATCACCTTACCGCCACGTCGCACCCTGACTTTACAGTTGCGAACTAGCTTGCCGGATTGAACGTAGCAACCGGCAACCGCACCGCGACCGACTGGGAAGACGGCACGGACTTCGGTTTGACCCAAGGGTTCTTCCACCAACTCTGGTTCCAAAAGACCTTCCAAGGCATCTTGGATATCTTCTAGGAGTTTGTAGATTACGTTGTATTCACGAACATCTACACCCGCTTCATCGGCGGCTTGTCTAGCACCACTGGCGAAGGTGGTGTTGAAGCCAATAATTACAGCGTTACTGGCAGCTGCTAAGTCGATATCTGTCTCGGTGATTTCCCCAGCAGTAGCCAAGAGCATCCGAATTTGGACTTCGTTTTGCGGGATTTGCTTGAGCGCTCCCACAATGGCTTCTACGGAACCTTGTACGTCTCCCTTCAAGATCAAGTTGAGTTCTTTCAACTCGCCTTCTTGGGCTTGAGCCGACAGGGTTGTAAGGGTAACACGACCCTGTAACAAACGGGATAGGCGTTGTCTGTCTGCGCGATCGCTAGCAAGTGCTCTGGCTTCTTTCTCGTTCTCGAAGACCTCGAACTCGTCACCTGCTGCTGGCACATCACTTAAACCTAGTACCTCGACAGCAAAGGAAGGAGAAGCAATATCTACTCTCTTGCCTCTGTCATCCACCATCGCCCGGACTTTACCAAAGGCCGAACCAGCTACCAAGATATCTCCCACATGCAGGGTGCCATTCTGAATTAGCAGGGTAGCAACTGCTCCCTTGGCTTTATCCAGATGTGCTTCAATTACAGTTCCTTTGGCGGTACGATCTGGGTTGGCAGATAGTTCTCCAACCTCTGCTACTAAGAGAATCATCTCTAAGAGCGTATCCAGGTTTTCACCTCTGATGGCGCTCACGGGAACCATGATCGTCTCACCACCCCAGTCTTCTGAGGTCAAACCATACTGGGTGAGTTCTTGTTTAACCCGCTCTGGCTGTGCCCCTTCTTTGTCAATTTTGTTGATTGCAACAACAATTGGCACTCCCGCAGCTTGGGCGTGGCTAATGGCTTCAATGGTTTGAGGACGCACACCATCATCAGCAGCCACTACCAACACGGCAATGTCTGTTACCCGCGCTCCTCTGGCCCGCATTGCTGTAAAGGCTTCGTGACCGGGGGTATCCAGGAAGACTATCTGCTGCGGTTGACCCTCATGTTCCACATCCACATGGTATGCACCAATATGTTGAGTGATCCCGCCAGCTTCGCCAGCAGCCACTTTTGTTTTGCGGATTGAGTCGAGCAGGGTTGTTTTACCGTGGTCTACGTGACCCATAATTGTTACGACAGGCGGACGGCGGTGGAGATATTCTAGGTCTTCTGCGCCAACCATTTCCGTAACTTTCCGAGCTTCTGCTTCTCGCTCGGCGGTTTCGACTTCTATTTCTAGTTCTTTTCCTACTAGGGTAATTGTGGGAATATCCAGATTTTGGGTGATACTCACCGCCATGCCTTTAAGGAACAGGATTTTCACAATCTCTGTATCGGGAACGGCTAAAACATCAGACAGTTCTTGCACAGTCAACGGGCCTGTGATCACGACCTTTTCGGGACGGTCACGCTTTGTATCGGCTTCTTGTTGGCGACGGTTATTCTGATGGTCACGGCCAGAACCAGATTTAGAACCAGGCTTTCTACTTCCTCTAGCAGTTGGGGCGCTAGCAAGGCTTGCACCTGGCATCTGCACAGGTCGAGTAGCTTTGGGTTTGGGAGGACGGGCAATGGAAAGGCTGACTTGGACGGTGGCTGGTGAGTCTAGATCGTCATCATCTAGCAAATCTTCTTCAAACTCATCATCCAATATCGGCTTGATCCGCTTGCCTTTAACGCCAGCTTTAGCCTTCTCTTTAACTTCGTCAATTATTTCCTCTTCTACCCACTTTTTGCCGCCTTTGGTGGGGCGAGGTGGACTTGGGCGTTTCAAATCGAGGAGATCGGGTGCTACGACTGGCTCATCACCCAATCCTTGAGATTTGCCAGCTATTCCTGACATCTGCCTGGGTGGAGTAGCGATCGGCATTGCGGCTGCTACAGCTTCGCCAGGGCGGGCTGGCCTGGGTCGTTGCCCCTCTCCTAGTTGTGACGGTGCAGATGGTCTACTGCCCCTCTGCTCTGGTCTAGTGGGTGCAGGGGTAGGACGACTTGTTCTTTGTGGTGCAGATTGCACAGACTGGTCAGTTGGCAGTTTAGCAACTCTTGGCTTAATTTGTTCGCGATCGCCTTCGACGGGTCGTTGCCGTTGGTCGCGTTTGAGGATCGGTTTGTCTGCCTGAGATACTGGCTCATCTGCCACCTGGGCTTCTTCTGCCGCAGGTCTTGCCGGAGGGGCAACTAATTGCGGTTTGATCGGTTTTTCCGCTTTCGGTCTGGGTGGAACTATTTTTTCTGGTTTTTGGGATGCTATTTTTTCCGATGCCTGATTGGGATTTGGCGTTTGTTCCAAGTCTGTGACAGGAGGTTGCTCTTGAGTCTCAGATTGAGTCCGGGGCACAGGTCGAGTTGGTGCTGCCGGCTTCATGGGTGAGACTGGTGTAGCGAAAGGCCGTGGTGGAGAGGGAGGATTAGCTTCAGACAAGGCAGCTTGGGTATTGGTAGCAACTGACGCCTCTGGGGCGTTGGGGGTAGTATTTCTCAATATTTTGGGTTTGCGTATTTCCAAAATTTGCTGTTTGTGGGGTGCAGCAGGTCGGGCAGATCCGCCGTTTGGTGGTGAGTTTGGTTTATGGGTGGTTGTACGTAGTTCCTTTTTGGCAAAGACATTCGTTGCTGCGAGTTTTTCCGCAGCTGTGCGGATGCTTTCTGCCTCGGATTCTGAAATCGTGCTGCTATGACTTTTGACCGCAATATCGAGCTGGTCGCAAATTGCTAATAGCTCTTTGTTATCCAAATTCAATTCCTTTGATAATTCATAGATTCTAACTTTGCCGTTGTTCATCCACTCTTCCCCTTTAATTTACAGTTTTAGCGGATGGTTGCCTGGGAGTGCGACATCTCCATCCTTGGATTACTGTTTTTAGACTGCCGTTCAGTTTTTGCCGGTGCCTCCAATCAGGAAAGAGAGATGTTTCGGTTTAATAATGGCATCCCCACCAGGAATGATGGTTGAGGGACACCCATAAAAATTTTTTAAATAAAAGATTTTTATAGGAACCCCTGACGCCGAACTGCGCCTGAGCGCTACCAGGTTGCCATTTTGTAGTTTCTTGTTTTGGTGATTCTGAGTCTTCCACAACACAATCGATTACATCTTGTTCTGGGAATCTTGCCTCGCCCCTCTTAATTATTGGAGAGCCGAATGCCTTTTACACCCATTTACTATTTTGGCACTAACCTTAACGACCAACAGAGGGTGTCATGAAAGCGCGATTTCGGCTTTCGCACCATTCCTCTGGTGATGACGTCACAAAGTTGTTCCAATTAAATTTGGTTTTGGGTATTGCTCTGGGCTAGACGTTGCAACAAGCTTTGGTACAGTGTTTCTGGCACTGATGCATGTAGCGATCGCCCTAGTCGATTTTTTTTTTGAGCTGCTTGTAGGCAACTCGTTTGCGGACAAATATAGGCAGAACGCCCCATGCCCTGATCTAATTGTACCTTTCCCGATGGAAAGACGCGGACAATCCGCCAAAACTCATCTTTTGACCCTACTTTCCGGCAACTAATACAGCGCCGATAATTTGGTTTCATCGCTTCTGGGTGATCTCAGTCCAGCATTCTGGATGTAAAAAGAAGTTTATTATTACTATTTTTTACTCATACCAAGTAGCTTTTGAGAAAATAATCCAAGAGACTGAGACTACAATCTCCAGTATCAAAACTTTACAAATTTAATCAATTATTCATCATCATTGTCAAAAGTATCCTCCTCTTCTAATCCGTCCTGATTTTCATCCTCGAATTCTTCCTCATATTCAAGATCGTCTTCCTCTGATTGATATTTTGTTCTTACAGCCAGAAATTTGGCATCCTCTCCTGCATAGTCATACTTAGCTTTGTCTTTGATGTCTATTTTCCAACCAGTCAGACGGGCTGCCAAACGGACATTTTGTCCTTCTTTGCCTATGGCTAAACTCAATTGGTCTTCAGCTACTAGTACGTGAGTTTGCCGGGATTCTGGGTCCATTAGGCGTACTTCATCTACCCGTGCTGGACTTAAGGCATTGGCAATATATGTTGCTGGGTCTGGCGACCAACGAATTACATCTATTTTTTCACCACGTAATTCGTTGACTACCACTTGAATTCGCGATCCCCTGGCTCCGATACAAGCGCCTACTGGGTCTACATCGCGATCAAGGGTATCTACTGCTATCTTAGTCCGGGGGCCTACATAACGGGAAGGGGGGTTTGCCTCCCTAGCTACGGCAACAATCCGTACCACTTCATCTTCGATTTCTGGAACTTCGTTGGCGAAAAGATAAACCACCAAACCAGCATCAGCGCGAGACACAAGCAACTGTGGCCCTCGTTGCTGACCTTGGGAGACTTTTTTGAGATATACCTTGAAGGTGGCATTTGCCCGATAATTATCGTTGGGCAGCTGTTCCCGCTTCGGTAATTCGGCTTCTACTTCTGGCTGACCAAAGCCACTGCTAACTGCAAGAACCACTGATTGCCGCTCAAACCGTAGGACTCTTGCTTGCAGGACAGTTCCTTCTAAATCTTGGAACTCTTCTTGCACCATTTGGCGCTGTTGATCCCGTAATTTTTGCGCCAGTACCTGCTTGGTTTGCATCGCCGCCATCCGACCAAACTCTCCTTGGTCGGGGGTCACATCCAGCACCACAGAGTCCCCTAACTGCGCTTCGGGAGCTACTTGTTGAACTTCATCTAGGGAAATCTGATGGTCTGTGTTATTAACTGCTTCGACAATGGTTTTGGTGGAAAGAACGCGAAATCCTTCTCCTTCAATATCGAGTTCTACTTCAAAATTTTCAAAATAATCTTCGTCAAACTGTTTGCGTTCTAAATTTTGGGCGCGACGATAACGTTCGTAGCCTTTGAGTAGTGCTTCTCTAATAGCTGATTGAACTGCAAGACGGGGTAAATTCCGCTCTCGACTTATACTTTCAATTAATTCTTTTAATCCAGGTAAAGTAACCATTGACATAAGCAATCTCCTTTAAAAATTAGGGACTGGGGAGTGGGGAGTGGGGACTGAAAACTACGCATTAGAGCCAGAGATTAGAGAATAGTTTTACACTAGCCTCTAATCTCTAGCCCTTAGTCCCTAACCTTTAGCCTTGAGCCAAGGTGTTCTAATCTCTAACTCAACCACCCTTAGCCCTTTGTTTATCGGCGCTCGTCTAGCTGCACCTTAGTAATTAGGGAGCGGGGAATTTCGACTACACGACCTTTTTGGTTTAAGTAAAGTGCTGTCTCATCCCGGCGAATCAACTGACCAGTCCACTCTTGTTGTCCGTCGTAGGGTGGCGAAGTGGAGATGATGACAGGAAATCCTTTAAAGGAAATAAACTCCCTGTCTGTTACCAGTTGCCGCGAAATCCCAGGACTAGACACTTCCAAGACGTATGCATCTGGAACGATTTGGGCAGCATCTAAGGAGGCTTCTAAAGCACGGCTCATCCTCTCACAATCATTTAACCCGGTGTCTTGCTCAGGATTGCGAATGTCTACCCGCAACACTGGTGGACTTTGGTTAGTGTGAAAAACCACGCCAACCACTTCCAATCCCAGTTCTTCTGCCACTGGTGTCGCCAAATCAATAATTTGTGTAACTAAAGGATGAGCCATGAGAAAATTCAATAAAAAAAGTGGGCACTGACCCACTTCCTGCGATAGGTATATCTTCCAAGAAGTATTGTGACGAACCAATTATGATTCGCCTAATTCGAGTTTAGCGCATTTCTTTTATAGTCGTGCATTGGGGATTGGGCATTGGGAAAGAGGAGGCAGGTGGTCGCCGAGCGCAGTCGAGGTGAGGCAGAAGTTCTAAAATGTTTGAATTTTGAATTTTGTTAGCGCAGCGTTAGCGAGTCCGCGAGCGTCATTTTGAATTGATTTCCCCCTGCTTCCTCATCTTTTCACTACTGCTGGAACTGATACTTGTGTTCGTAACTGTCTGGTTTGCTCGATAATTTGGTCTATGTCTTCTTGGGACAAACGCTGGACGTAGTTGAGTTTGATTTCCTCTAAGAAGTCAAAAAGTAAACTCTGAATTTCTGAGAGTACGTGTTTTTCATTTATTTGAGATCCTAAGACTTTGCTAAAGGTTTCTACTAGTTGACTGGTGAGTTTTGCGCCAACAGGATCTTCAACAGCACTAACTAACGTTTTGTAAAGATTAGTTGTGATTTGAGTTGCCAGTTGTTCGCTTAACTGGGTTTGAGCCTGTCCCACACCAGGGAGGTTCTGGAGGTTGCGGTAGACGGGGACTTGATGGAAGACGGTTTCGATGTTGTGGCGCAAAATGGCAACGATCGCAGGTTGGATTTCGGGTAACACTTGGTAGACTATTGTTTTTACTAAAAGACCTGCGATCGCTTCCACTTCATTTACATTATTAATATCTATGTAGGGACGTAAATTTTCTTGTTGTGAAAGCCAGCGCGTTAACTCACCCTTCTGAATTGAACCCTGAACCTGATTAATTACTCTCACCACTACAATTTCTGTGAGTTCTTCGGCAAAATTAGCGACAATCCCCTGATTAATTTGTTTTCGCACTGGATGCAGATTCAATAACCGCACTTGATCGAGGCGAATTAATACAGGTAAGATTCGTAGCCACCGCCAAAATGGCAGTAGTAAAAATAGGTCGTACCAACGCCACAATAGTGCTTCCAACCAGCTAAAACCAGGATGTTGGCGTCTGATCAAGAAAGTGCGTCCCAGCAATTCTACGCCAAATAAAATCACAAAGGGTAAGTCAATAATCCAGAAATTATCAACAAATTCGCCATTTTCACCAATTTGGCGGAAGTAGTTAGAGGCAATTAAAGGGCGGATGCTCTCATTAAAAAAATTAATTTCTTTAACCCAGCCATTTTGTGATAGATAAGGCTGACTCCAAAAAGTGGCAAAGGACTGTTTTGCAGATTCATTACCGATGTGCGATCGCATCCGCTTTTTGATTTTTTCCAGAGTCCCACTTTTATTCACTCCCGCAAACGGGTTACTGTCAATCATCTCGCTGCTAAGACGACTTATTTGTATTAGCCTGTTATTTACCTGAGAAGACTCTAACCCTGTTTGCCTGACTTGTTCTTCTAATGCGTCTACTGTTTCTAAATAACTTTTTGTGTCTCGATGGGGTTCAATACCTTTTATTGGGTCATAAATCTGAATAATTTGGGGAAGTTTTCGCAAGTAGAAATCTCGCCAAGGTACGTAACTTAAATTAAACAAAACTAAACCTAAATTTACGGTGGCAGTAATTGCCATAATTCTTTCAAACCAAAGATTCTGCTGCTTAGAAGATTTTATATTTTTCATGCTTTGTCATATATTATACATTTCCTGAATGTTTGGAATATAGCCGTTCTCGAATAGAAGCAATACACTTTGACCTCTCTCCAAACCTCTCTCCTAAAAGGAGAGAGGCTTTGAATCTTACTCCCCAACGCTAGTAGGGAAGGGGTTGGGGGTTAGGTCTGTATTGCACTTAAGTGAGAAGCGCTATATAAGCTTTTTCATTTATCGAAACAGAATTCAGGAGCCAGGTGGTCGCCGAAGGGCGTAGTCGAGGTGAGCCAGAATGGGCTAAACCTTAGCTATCCGCTAACAGGATAAATTTTGAACGAAGGTCAAAAGCCGCTCCGTTCGGGCAACATCTTAGATTGCCCTGGCTCTAGCTTGACACAGGTGACAGATGTATGCACTACACTAATTCAGTGTTCAAGGGGTGGATTCGATTCAAATGAGGCTGTATCTCTGCTAATACAAGATACTCCTTTTGATGGATGACGCAAATTAGTTTTTGTATAGAAAGTTAAATTTGACAAAAATAAATCACAAATTATTCAAAAAACATTAAAAAAGCGCAAAAAAAGTTATTAAACAAACTTAAAATGCAGCTGTTAACATTTATAATCCTGCTGATTTAACTCAAAGGAGTTTTAAGTATGTGGTGTGGGTTTGGAAAATCAAGCGCGAACTTTGCTGTTACTTGCCTGATAACTGCTAGTGTCGTAATTGCAGACACAGGTTTCGCAGCTTCTCAACGTAGCTATACCCCCCAGCAATTCCGTGCTGTGTTGCGAGGGTTAGGCTATAACGTCAAGGTAACAAATGGTGCTTTGACGGATGAGGAAACTAAAAAGGCAATTCGTGAATTTCAAACGGGTTATAAGCTAAAACCAGTTGATGGGATAGCAGGGCCAAAAACCCAAGGTTTTGCTGCTAGCATCATTCAAATTCTGCACACAAATTTGAATGCAGTGGTAAAGCCAAATCCTCCCCTTTCGCGCGATCATTTTTATGATTCCCGCACGGAAGCAGTGGTGAAGGAGTATCAGAAGAAATATCAGTTGCAAGAAACTGGAATTGCTAATTTAGCACTCCGCCAAAGGCTGAATGAAGAAGCAAAGACAGTCTTCAGTCAGCCAACAGCTACACCGACTCCTACACCAAGAGGTAGAACGAGAGCTACACCAACAGCTACACCAACGGCTACACCAACGGCTACACCAACGGCTACACCAACGGCTACACCAACGGCTACACCAACGGCTACGCCGACAGCTACGCCGACAGCTACACCAACAGCTACACCGACAGCTACCCCGACAGCTACCCCGACAGCTACACCAACAGCTACACCCTAGTCGTCACAAAAAACTCCTATCCCAAAACCTCTCAAGTCATTTGATTTGGTTCTTCTAAGGGTCTGCCCTTAGGTATAGGTAGAATTGGACGACGGTCATTGTAAGGCATAGGAATGTACTGGACGCTGGGTCGGCCTCCTTGTGGCTGTGGGTACAAATCCATGAGATCATAAATAGAATGGGGCAGTCCGACTGTTACGGGCAGCCCCATTTCTGTTGCCTCTTCTATAGTGATGGGATAGTCGTGGGTGACGCGGCCGGTTGTCAAGGCTTCGATAATCGATTCGATATTTTCTGGCAGAACTTTTTGTTTGGGTATACTGTCTTTTAGCAGAGTCCGTACAAACCTCTGTACCTGCCCAATTGCTTTGCGTGAAAGGTCGGCCATAATTAGAGTTTGGTCATCAATCTCACTAATGGGTTTATCTTCGACTACTTTTAGAATACTTGCTGCTGGGTAGTTACCCAATTGAGGATCAACTGGCCCTAAGACAGCGTTAGCATCCATAATAATTTCATCAGAAGCGATCGCAAGCATTGTACCGCCACTCATGGCATAGTGGGGGACAAAGACTGTAACTTTTGCCTGGTGGCGAATTAATGCTCTGGCGATTTGTTCTGTAGCTAAAACCAAACCACCAGGAGTGTGCAAAATTAAGTCAATCGGCACATCTGGGGGTGTAAGGCGAATTGCTCGCAATATTTGTTCTGAGTCTTCGATAGTAATGTAGCGAGATAGGGGAATTCCCAAAAAGCTAAGGGACTCTTGGCGGTGAATCAGCAAAATTACCCGACTATTGCGTTCTTGCTGGAATTGTTGTAAAGCACGCAAGCGGCGATATTCTATTTGACGTTTTTGCCAAAGGGGTTGCAAAGAAGTCAGAAGCAGGAAAATCCAGAATAAATCACCAATACCAAAGCCCATAAATATTAATTCTTGTTCAAAAATAACGGTTGCCGTCATTATTGTGACAATTTTTGAGCGATCGCATTTCTATCTGTAGGTTTAAAACTATCGAACCACACTCAGCACAGAGAGATGTTAATTCAAAATTACGAATTACGAATTACGAATTACGAATTACGAATTACGAATTATCTATTATCCCCGTCGCCAAATCTTGATAGCGTCGTCATCGCCACCGCTAACTAGGGTTTGACCATCGGGACTGAAGGCGACGCATCTAACGTAATTGGAATGCCCTATAAGTGTGCTGATTTCTCTGCCACTGTGTACGTGCCACAGTTTAATAGTATTGTCCCAACTGCCACTAGCGAGAAATTGCCCATCATGGCTAAAGGCAACTGACCAAACTGAATCAGAATGACCAATGAGAGTACAAATTTCTTTGCCTGTATTTACATGCCACAGTTTAATTGTGTTGTCACCACTGCCACTGGCGATAATTTCCCCATCCTTGCTAAAGGCAATACCGTTGACGAAGAAGGAATGGCCTAATAATGTGCAAATGTTTCTGCCTGTGTATACTTGCCATAATTTGATGGTGTAATCAGCACTGCCACTAGCCACAAGCTGCCTATCCTTGCTATTCGTTGCAGGCGTTCTTGGAGAGTAAGCAACTGATGAAACTGAGTCAGAATGGCCTATGAGAGTTTGGGCTTCTATGCCTGTGTGTACTTGCCACAGTTTAATTGTGTTGTCAGCACTACCACTAGCCAGAAATTTGCTATCTGGACTAAAGGCAACGGAATTCACCCAATTAGTATGACCAGTAAGAGTACAAATTTCTTTTCCTGTGTTTACATCCCACAATTTGATGGTGTTATCCCAACTACCGCTAGCTAAGATTTCCCGGTTCTGGTTTGCAACTCCCGCAGATTTGCCAGACTCCCCTTGATAAGAAAGGTTTGGAGAGATTGGGCTAAAGGCGACGGAATGAACCATACTGGAATGACCAGAAGACCAACGACCCAGTTGACGCACTAGCTTGCCAGTACCCAGTTGCCAAAGTTTAATAGTATGGTCATTACTGCCGCTAGCAATCAATTGCCCGTCTGAGCTAATGGCGATCGCATGAACCATACTAGAATGACCTTTGAGGGTCTGTACACATTGCCACTTCTGTTGAGCTAATACAACAGGTGGAGGTGGTTTAAGTTTAGGCGTTATCACCAAGGTAGATGATATTGGTGCTATCTTATCGCCAGTATCAGGCCCCAATAAATCCAACCACTCCTGTACAGACTGGGGACGATAGGTTGACTCCAAATCCATGCCGCACATAATAGCCTGATTTACCCTGTCGCTGATCTTAGGATTAAAATATTGTGGTGGTTCTAAATTAATATTGTGACGTCTATCATCTGCACTCGTCGGTATAACTGCGGTAAGTAAATTATACAAAGTAGCAGCTAAGGCGTAGATATCAATATATTCTCCTCGTGGCGCTTCTGATTCATACTGTTCAGGTGGGGCAAAACCAGGAGTACGATATACTGTATGCCTTTGGATCATATTGGGAATAAATTCTCTAGCGATGCCAAAGTCTATCAGCACTGCTTCTGATTTATCAATGCGGATCATAATATTACGTGGTTTGAGATCCCGATGCAGCAGCCCTTTAGAGTGAATTAGCGTCAAAGCGTCCCCAATTTGCCTGATGTACAGTAGCGCTTCTGCTTCTGATAGCACCCCCATCCGTCTCAGGCGCTGTCCTAAGTCTTCGCCTTCGATGTACTCCATCACCATGCAGGGCAAATTTCCCTCATCAAAGATGGTTTCTATCTGTACTATATGAGGATGGTGACACACAGCCAGTCGAACTGCTTCATCACGGAAGTCTTGCCGTAACTTGTTTCGGTGGAGTATCCAGGCAGGGTGATTCAGGATTTCTTCTTTGAGGGTTTTAATCACTCGCAGTTGATTCCGTTGATTTCTGGCAAGATAAGTAATGCCAATTCCGCCTTCGCCTAGTTGGCTTTCAATAATGTAGCGTCCACCGAATAAAGACTTTCCTGCATTCCACACCATTAGTAATATTTGACAATTCCTGGTATTTATTTTGGCACGGTATTCAGTTCAGCCAACACGAATTTTTGGAAATTCAATTTTCATTAGTGTTGTAGCTTTTTGAATAAGTTACTTAGAGAACATTTTCATTAACCTCAATAATTACTAATATAGAGTTGGGTATACCCTAATAGTTTTAGCTAAACTATACCTTTACACCAAAATTTTATTTGATTGTTCATGCTAAAGCAAACGATGGCTTTAGCGATATTTGGTCATAATAATTTGACTTGTAGGTAATGTGAAATTATGCTAAAGAATCTGAACCTGAAACAAAAGTTTACAATTTTACTACTGGTAATTCTGACATTCGGTTTGACCTTGAGTGGATTTGCTCTTTCTTCTCTGCTTAGAGAGAATGCTAAACAAGATATTAGCTCAACAGGTCTTATGCTCATGCAAACCATGAGTTCTGTTCGTAAATACACCAATACTCAAGTTAATCCAGAGTTAGCTGATAAATTGGAAACTGAGTTTTTGCCGCAAAGTGTACCTGCATACTCAGCACGGGAGGTATTTGATATTTTACGTAAAACACCAGACTACCGTGACTTCTTTTATAAAGAAGCAACTCTCAATCCTACAAATCTTCGGGATAAGGCTGACGCTTTTGAGACGGAAATTGTAGATAAGTTCAGAAATAAATCAGACCTTAAAGAATTGAGTGGATTTCGCTCAATTCCTGGTGGCGATATCTTTTACATTGCTCGTCCGCTACCAATTTCTGAACAAAGCTGTTTGGTCTGTCATAGTGTACCCGAAGCTGCACCTCCAAGTATGATTAATCTTTATGGTACATCTAATGGATTTGGGTGGAAGCTGAATGAAATTGTCGGCGCTCAGATTATTACAGTACCAGCAAATAACGTCATCAACAAAGCCCATCAGTCTTCCTTACTAATTATTCTAATTGTATCAACTATTTTTATAGCTACTATCCTGTTAGTAAACTATTTCTTGAATCGACAAGTTGTTATGCCTCTCAAACGCATGACTCGCATCGCCGAAGAAGTTAGTACTGGACATATGGATGTTGAATTCGAGCAGATGTCTAATGATGAAATCGGTAATTTAGCTAAAGCCTTTAAACGGATGCAGTTAAGTTTAGAAATGGCAATGAAAAGAATCAAACGCACTCAGGGAGGTATTGGGGACTAAAATAATTCGTAATTCGTAATTCGTAATTCGTAATTCAGTTGTGCAACGTAGATTTAGACTCAACCACAAAACTGGCTGCGCTTATTTGCTCTTTACGAGAATAAGCTTTTTTTGAATTCAAAAGCTGCTTGAAAGTCAGGAATTTCCCTGGCTATGAGTTCAACAAATTGGTCAGGTGAAATGTAAGGATTTTCATCTAATATTTCTTCCATAACTAGATTTGCCATTGGCCCGATGTGGTAAGCTAACTCTTGCTGACAATGTTTGAGAAATGCTCGTTGGAGCGAAGGTTGCTGTTCTTTAATTCGCCCATTTTGCGGAATAGCCGGTGAAGTAGGTGAACTAAAAATTGTTTCTCCAGGTTGGTTGTATGACGGCGATATTGCCGACATAGCCTGAAATTCAGGATTAAATACGGTGGGGGGCAAATCATCAAGCATGATTGCAGGAGACATTACCACTTCTGGTTCTCCAATCCGCTCTAAATCTATAAGAACTTCCCTAGCTGTTTGGTATCGCTTGTTAGGTCTATCTGCCAACATTTGATCGAGTAGTTGAGCGAACCCATCAGTAACATAGGTATAATAACGCCAGTTCCATTCTAAGGAATATTGATCCATTAGTAAGGATGGATCTCTACCTGTAAGTAGTACAATAGCTGTTACCCCCAAAGCATAGAGGTCACTAGAGGGGGAACATAAACCCAAGCTAATCTGTTCGCGGGGAGCATACCCCACTTTGCCGACAAGGGACATTTTGCCAACAAAGGTCACCTGGCTGTTAGAACTTCTCCCTTCATTCATGTCAGCAATTTGCTTGCCTACACCGAAATCAATCAGCACTGGCAGATCCTTGCCATCAGGTAACATGATGTTATCAGGCGAAATATCTCTATGGATAATGTTGTGCTGGTGAACATATTCCAAAACAGGTAGCAGATTTTTTAGCCACTCTATAACTTCTTCTTGGGAAAAGTTTCTTCCTTGACGTTGAAGTTCTCCCAGCAGCCTAGAATATGTTTTACCGTCAACATACTCTTGTACTAGGAATAACCGACCATCTCCTTCAAAGCAAGCTAAAAACTTGGGAATTTGAGGATGTTGCAATTGATGAAGAATTTTTGCCTCTCTTTTAAATAAGTTGCGATATTGTTCCAGCCCACTCTCCCCTGTGCCAATGGGCGCAAACTCCTTGAGAACACAAGCTTCATTAAACCGACGAGTGTCAAATGCCAAGTAAGTTCGCCCCAATCCTCCCTGTCCTAGAAGTTTTTGGATAATATAGCGGTTATCGATTAGAGTTCCAGCAGCTATTTCTGGTCTTGTCATAGGGGACTGTGACATCTCATCGCACTCCTTGCGATTTTATGATTGATAGATTTTCTCATTTGCTGAAAGTCAGAAACTCTAGCTGATATTGGCTTATAACATCCCTAAAATTGAGATTAGCATCAGTGTCAAGACAAGGAAATACACTCTTCTACAATCTTTCTACGGTCTTGTGTGACCAAATAGACAATTTTTACCTGAGTAGTTCGATCATACTACTCATACTTACGTATTTTAGCAGCCGGAACATAATCAGTGTCTGCGGTAATCTCTGCGACTGCTCTGGACATCGCTTTTTAGATTCGCACCCTCACCACATCTTACCCCTAGTAACTCTATTGGCACTGAGCTTTCGTACACTAAGTTAAGGATATAGCGTGATATCATAGTTTCTCAGAAAAACTGAGGTTTGCTATAGACTTGCCGAAGAAATTATTATATGTATTTCAAGTGATGAATATGCGTTAGCGCAGCTCGTCGTAGACATCGCTCTCAAAAATTAATCTTTCTGAGAGCTAATATTGTTAAAAGATAGCTGCTTCGGCATCGGCTATCAAAGTTTTCAGTACAGGTGATTCCTCAAAATCAGAAAATTCTGCTGCGTATTAGAAAAGACTCCTGAAACTACAATAATTCATCTAGTTCATCAGGATTCACGCCTAACTGACGCAAACGTTCTGCTAATTGTTCTGCTTTTCGTTTGGCTTGAGCAGCTTCTTGTCTAGCTTCTGTAGCTTCTTGTTTCGCTTCTGTAGCTTCTTGTTCTGCAATAATAGCTCGTTCAGTTGCAGCAGCAGCTTCCTCTGTGGGTGCAGGAATTAATTCTCCCGCCAAAGTGAACCACCTTAACCATAACTTTTCAATATCTCGAAATGAACCTTGCCATAAGCCTAAACTTAAATCTATCTCTGGCATTAGTAGGTATCCATTAGTCAAGTTCATCGGTTCATAGTGACCGCCAACTAAGTGAAAAGCCCGAAGTTCATTAGTGTAGCGACTAAAAACAACATAGTAGGGAATCCGCAAAATTCGTTCATAAACTTCCCATTTGCTAGGAGGTTTATCTGCTGCACTTTCTCTTCTTGTACCTAAATCTTCGTCTTCCGTACCTGGAGATAATAACTCAACAACCACAAAGGGATTTGCTGGCTCTTGCCAAGTTACATAACTTAACCGTAAGTCCTGCCCTTTGTATAACTTTCCTACACCTACCACACCAAACCAATCTGGACGTTTATACCACAAAGGATGCTGTAAATCATAGTAGAGATTAAGATCAGCAGCACTGTAAACTAATTCTGAATTCCAGTTAATCGGCTGAAAAGTTAAGTATAAGAGTAAGGGTTGTAAAAAGTGGAAATCGTCTGGCAAGCCTGGTTCCTCTGGGTTGTCACTTGGTAAATCATACATCGTTGGTAGCGTTTCCCAAGGAGGAAGCGGCGGATCAGATTGAGGGATGTAATGGGGAGAAGAAGTCATAATAAAAATTGGGTTTGATATTTTTCGGCTATTACTTTTATGGCTCTACCGTACTGATTATGCTAAATTCACAGCTTCCAAAAGGGAATAGGGAATAGGTAACAGAAGCGAATAGATGTGTACTGAGTTTTTTCACGCAATCAAATAAGATTCCTATAGAAGTAATAATGTTATTCCACAACTAGCTGCGAAGTGCTAGCGCACCGCTCTGCTAACGCCAAATTTTGAGATTACCTCTGCTACTATTATCTCTAAATGTTCGGCTTCCTTGGGTCAAATGCCACTGGACTCTAATCGTGAAACTTGCTCAAGGTTGGTAATTAGCGAGATATCACTTATTTAAAGGTATAAAAAATTTTCTTAATTGCTTATAAATAACTATTACTTTCTAAATTACTTGGGGAATACTGAAATTTAGTACCATTAAGGGCGTATGAAAAATGGCAGATAATAAAGCCAGTGCAAAACTTTCCTCCGCAGACAGGGAAGCCGTGATGCAAGCTATTACTACTATCCGTGAAAAGTTACCGTTCTTGATTGATTTGACAACCGAGGAGCGTAAAGCTTTACCCAAGCTGGGGGATAAGAGTCGGGCGTTTGTGAGTAAGGCATTGGAAATCGGCACACAAAACCCTGACTTTTTACCTCGTTCTTTTGACTTGAATGATATGCGCCAAGATATCGAATTATTTGAAGCCCTGTATCCCATTTTGCTGTCGTTGACGCAACTGCAAGAACTGGTGGATGATACTTCTGTGGCTGTTGGTAGCGAAGCTTATGCGGCGGGTTTGATGATATATAACTATGCTAAAGCCAGTGGTAAAGGCTCTGGTTTAGAGTCAATGGTTGATGATTTAGGACGCAGATTTGCCCGGAAAGCTAAAAAAGTGCAACCACAAAGTTCATAAGTCGAGAAATTAACTCAACGCTTCTACCTAAAAACCTAAAATTTATAGCTCTGAGCTTGGGTATTTCAGTTTCAAGTGAAAAACTCCCAGTTCAGAGCTTAAATTTTGCTGTTGTCAGCGAGAACGTTCTTGTTTCAAATGAGAATATTTTCGTTTGAAGTGAGAATGTTTTGGTTTTAAACGAGAACTTTCCGGCTTCAAGTGAGAATGTTCTGGTTGAAAACGAGAAATTTCCGGTTTGAAGTGAGAATGTTTTCGTTTGAAGTTAAAAAGTTTGTGTTTAGAACTAAACAGTTGTAGATTAAAGAGCAATACGGTTTAGATAAGGAGAATCGTAGCGACTAAGTAAGTCGGGGATCTTCATGAGGAGGATGTAAGCTAGCTTTAACCCAAAAACCCCGCGCACTCTGAATGGAGTCATCTTCTGGATAGCGTTCGTCGTTAAGAGGCTGTTTGAAAAGTCCTTTTGTTAGTAGCAAAAAGTTTTAGATCCCCCTAAATCCCCCTTTTCAAGGGGGACTTTGATTCTAATTCCCCCCTTTTTAAGGGGGGCTAGGGGGGATCAACGAGTACTTAAAATCACAGCTAACCACTTTTCAAACAACCTCTAAGATCGAGTCGCTTGCAGGTTACTCTACCAATGGGGGTAACTCCGATAATTGTCCTACCATTTGCTGACCACAGAAAATGCTCTGACCAAATTTGTTGACGAGGATTAAATAGAGGTACTACTGCTTTAGTCTCTAAGTCATATCCCGCAACAAAGTTGTAGCGACGTTCATTACAACGACGACAAGCCAAGGCTAAATTATTAAGTTCATCAGAACCACCAATAGATTTTGGTATCAAATGGTCTACTGTAAATCTTGTTGTGGAAATGCGTTCTGGAGAATGGCAATACTCACACAGATAATTGGCGCGTTTCCGAACAATAGACCTCTTGCATAAGTGGAATAGACCCCCCTTAATCCCCCCTTATAAAGCAATACGCTTGGGTTAAGGATAATCGTAGGTTGGGTGGAACTTAAGTGTTACCCAACAAACCCGCGTCGTAGGTTGGGTTTCGTTCCTCCACCCAACCTACGCAGTTTATGGTTTTTGGCGCTAACTGAACTGTATTGCCTTATAAAGGGGGGAAACTTGAAATCTTGCTCCCTCCCCAATACATCGGGGAGGGTTGGGGAGGGGTGATTCAAGGATTTTTGCAAGAAGTCTAATTTCTTTAGTAGCATCATCAATCATTGTGTTGAGCTACCAGCATGGCATTGATATGGGTGAAAATTCTATCTAGTTCTCCAATTTCTTCAAGTGCGATAATTTCTTCTGGAGTTAGTAAATCAGCTTTTTTTCGTTCTAACAGTTCTTCCATCCGTGCTTGCAGTTCATCATTAAATTTGTTCAAAGTCAGCTATAGAAATTTGTACAGCAATAGGTTGCTGATTTTCATTCATGACGTAATTTTTAGTAATTTCTGGCATTTTTATGACATCTGATTGATTGCGAGTTCCACTTACTATTTTGATTTATTCACACTATAGTAATAGTTTAATTTCGGTCGATTCTCCTAACGCTTCATTGACTACGATTAACTTACCCTGTTCATCAGCACCTAATTGGTGGTTAGCATTGAGCAATTCAATTCCATAAATTGTGCCATCAGGAGCAATATCTACATTCATTTCGTCACTGACTTGAATTGTTTCTACTTGTGCAGTTTTTTCTTGGAGATAGATATAAGCTATGTTGGATCTTGGATCGTAAGTAAGTTTCATTGAAATTCTCCCTTTAAAAGTATTTGACGATAACTGTAATAACTAACCAATATTCTTCTTCTTGAACAGCTATTACTTCAACTTTTTTAGTAGTATAAAACTTTCCATTCCATTCAGCATTGGAGGGAAAGTTACATCTAAATCCAGTTCTACCAAATTGAGCAGGAAAAGTAACACCATGTTCGACTGTGGCAATAACTTCTGCTTCTGTTGCCCCACGTTCATTTAATCGTGCTTGTGCATGGGGATGCAACCTGACGTTCATATATGCTTTAATCTTAACTCCTACAAATTCTACATTTTAATCGACTTGCGTTATTAAACCGAAAATAAATTTCTAGGCAGTTTATGTTAATAGCGAAATACCTTGTCAAGTATTAATACTATTTAACGCTGTTATTGCCAGACTAGCTGTGTCGCCAAATTTTAATATTTCTGATGCTGGAATTAAGCTCTTTTGGCGATCGCAGCGTAAAATTTTGTAATCTAGCTGGTGCTGGCATTGGCAACTGTCCAGTCAGCAAAGCATACAACGTTGCAGCTAAGGCGTAAACATCTATATATTCCCCTCATTCAGTATCGGGGACATACTGCTCTGGTGGGGCATAACCGGGAGTGAGATTCTGAGTATGCTGCTGGACTCCACCAGGAATAAATTGTCTGGCAATACCAAAGTCAATTAAGACTGCTTCTGGTTTACACGCACGCATCATAATATTACTCGGCTTCAAATCCCGATGCAGCAAGCCTTTCTCATGAACCAATATCAAAGCATCGCCAATTTGCCTAATATATTGCAGTGCTTCGGCTTCTGGTAACACCCCTTTGTTGTTGGTGATTCGCTTCCCCAAATCTTCACCTTCGATGTACTCCATTGCCATGCAGGGAAAATTACCTTCATCAAAGACATTTTCTATCTGCACAATATGAGGATGGTGACACAAAGCCAGTCGCAAAGCCTCATCCCGGAAGTCTTGCCGTAACTTGTTGCAGTGCGGTATCCATTTAGGGTCATTAAAAAACTTGTCCAGAAGAGTTTTGATTACACGCAACTCATCGCTTTGGTTCCTGGCGAGATAGGTTATGCCTATGCCACCTTCACCCAATTTTCTCTCGATTATGTAGCGATCGCCAAATAACTCCTGCCCTGGATTCCACGCCATTGGTCAAAACCGTAGTTTTACTGATATTTTATTTTTGCACATCATAAATCTCAGTTTTTGGCAAAGGATATTTGAGGCAATTTTGATGCAGCCTACAATAAGCAGTGTATTCAATCGTAATCAACCTATGGCGATCGCATTTTTAGACTAAATGGGGCGACGCCGAATAGCCCGTCGTAGACATCGCTTTTGCTCGACAATATGATAGGGGAGCGTGATTAGCAAAAGCGAGAATAATTCATCTGGGGTATGTCAAACCTAAATTTACTTTAACGTTCCCAATCATCCGCCGCAGATAACCTTTCGGCGGTCGGATGCATTGGGGTTATGCGAGGTTTTTACGCAGTTGAGGCTAATATCTATGCCTCTTTTGATACAGCTACAGACTGTACACCTGTTTGGGATGATGTTTGTTGAATCAATCTTATCAATAGGCGCAGCCCTTCATTAACTGCCCCAGAATCTGGAAAAATTGCTGCTACATCGGGATCTAACTGGACAGTTAGGGTGGATCGTTTGCGCCCTTGACCCCGCGCTATAACTGGGAGTTGAGTAAAGTCGTATTCAGGACGTAAGTCATCATCCATTTCAAAGGTCTGACTCATAAGCTTTGCGTTCCTTACGGGTAGCTGGACGGGCACTAATTAAGCGCGTGGTGCCTGCACGGTCAGTATAAGCGACAACTAGTAATCGCCCTTTGGCTGATTCTCCCATAATAATGAAACGTTGCTCTTGAAGGGAGTGTTCTGGATCGGCAAAGGTTAAAAAGAGCGGATCGTCAAATACAGAAGTAGCTTCATCAAAAGAAACATTATGTTTGGCAAGGTTGCTTCTGGCTTTTTCTTCGTCCCAATCAAATACCATGTTCCTAATTTGCAACGACTTCTTTTCCCAAGCTAAACTTTATGCAATGCCGATGCAGCCTACAATAAGCAGTGTATTCAATCGTAATAAACTTATGGCGATCGCAGTTGTTAAACCCTCATTCTGGCTAGAGAATGGTGTTCTCATCGAAAAGGTCAATCATCTGAATTTATTTAAATTTACAGATGAATTACACGCTCGGATGCAAGAACTTGTAGATGGAAAAAATGCAGACTCTCTCACGCCAGAAGAAACGGCGGAATTGGAAGCGATCGGGGAATTAATCGTAATTGTTACTTACATGAATGGGATGATTGCTAATGAGGCACAAAAATCCCAAGAAACTGAGAGTTGGGAACAGAAAATAGATAAAAACTAAGAGACGTTGCATTGCAACGTCTCTACATATAGGTTATTGCATCAGAATTTGCCGGATTAAAATACTCATTACCTCATCTGAATTGCCTGTGAGTATCAGTGGACTCCATTCCCCGACGCTGGCGTACCCAATTACTTGCAAGTAGTGGATTGTACTGGTAACGGCTTTGGGTGAACCAATCAGTACATGCTTAACTGGTTTTCTTTGAGGAAATGGCTTTTGAGTTGGTTGATTGACGCTGGGTGTATCTAAATTTTCACTCAAGAACTGTTCTAACTTTGACTGGGCGGAATCTTCTGGTTGTGCCATGATGATAGTTAACTCCTGATAAGGGGGCCAGATAAGGGCGATCGCATTCATCTTTGCGGGATTGGGCGATCGCCTTTATCATGTTTGTATATTAATGTATAAAATTATACTTGTCAACTATAAAATCAAAAATTTTTATCAATAATTCCCAAATTTTAATGTCAATAAATTAGGCCAAATTCGAGTTATTTAAAATTTCATTGCTATAAAAAAATGCTAGATTTAGCAAATTTTTAACTAAACCTAGCAATCCTAAATTATTTACAAGAAATTTAATCTTCAGGTTCAATTCCCACAGCCCGCAATTGTGCCGCTAGTCGTTCGGCGCGTTGGCGTTCTTGTTCGGCGCGTTGGTGTTCCTGTTCGGTACGTTGGCGTTCCTGTTCGGCTAATTCTGTACCCCAAGGCAAAAGGTTTCCTTGTTCATCCCACTACCGTAACCACTTTCCTGCGCGATTTTCACGAGTACCTTGCCACACCCCAAGGTAAAGATTCATTTCCACTATCCAGTAGCGTTGATTTTCATCAGGCTCTTGCAGTACTGTTCTGTGTACTGCAAGCGATACATCTCGAAACTGCCGCTATCTGGCTCAAAGATAATGTAGTTTGGCACTTTTAAGATGCGCTCGTAGAAAAACCATTTTCCTGGGGGATATGTCGCTTTGATAGAATATTCTGTCTCCTGTGTATCGGAAATAAATTCCATCACAATTACGGGAATTTCACCTTGTAGTTGAGGGGTGTAACTGCGTGTTACTTCTTCTCTACTAACATTAATTTTGGCAATAAAAACCCAATCAGGGGCTTTAATGACCATTTTGTTGTTTAGGGTGGCACAAATGCCGTAATTAGTTGTTGTTAGGGTGTTAGCTAAAATTTTTCCGGCTAATTGTAGGCTTTCTGTAAGTGCAGCAGCTAAGGCTGGTTGGTTGATGTTGTCTACTGGGTCATCTGGCAGTTTATAATCATCGGGTAGTTTTTCCCAAGTGATTTGGTAGTCTTGGGTGAAGGCTGTCATGGTGGATTGTCCTTTGGTGTGTAAAAGTGACCGGGGACTGGGGATTGGGGATTAGGGACTGAGTTTTTACTCGTAAAAATTATGGAATTTGCTTTGAACCCTGCGAAAATTTGGAACAATTTCCCAGTACCCAGCAGTTACTCTTCTTCATCGGGTTCTAAATCGTCTGCTGTCAATTCCTGATGGGGGATGGCGGCGATAATCGCATCTATTACTTTAGATACTGGTAATATCTCAATATTTAAGTCGGGAAATTTTGTCCCTTTTGGCACGATCGCTCGTTTAAATCCCAACTTAGCAGCTTCTTTCAACCGCAGTTCCATTTGGGAAACCGATCGCACTTGTCCGCCTAACCCAACTTCACCGATTAATACTGTACCGGGATCGACTATGCGATCGCGGAAACTCGCTACAATTGCGATCGCAATTCCCAAATCTACCGCAGGTTCTTCCACATTCAACCCACCCGCAGAAGCAACGTAGGAATCCAATTTCGACATGGGAATTCCCACCCGTTTTTCTAAGACGGCAAGAATTTGCACCAAGCGGTTGTAATCTACGCCAGTACCAGCACGACGGGGTGAGGGATAGCTGGTGGGACTCACCAAAGCTTGCAATTCTACAACTATCGGGCGAGTCCCTTCGCAAGCAACGACAATGGCAGTACCGGGGGCCGGATCGTCACGGTTGCCTAAAAATAGCTCTGAGGGGTTGGCAACTTCCCGCAGTCCATCTGTCACCATTTCAAAGATGCCGATTTCGTGAGTTGCACCGAAGCGGTTTTTCACTGTCCGTAATAGCCGATGAGAGGCAAAGCGATCGCCTTCAAAATACAACACCGTATCTACTAAATGTTCTAAAACTTTCGGCCCTGCGATCGCTCCTTCTTTGGTAACGTGTCCCACAATCAGCATAGTGACATCTTCGTGCTTCGCCACCTTCATCAATGCTGCTGTACATTCCCGTACCTGAGCTACTGAACCTGGTGCAGAAGTCAGCGCTGGAAAAAACACCGTTTGGATACTATCAATCACCGCCACGTTTGGCTTGAGAGAGTCTATTTCCCGTAAAATTTCTTCTAAATCTGTTTCTGGCAGTACATATAAATCTGCACCTATACTGTCAGGGTCTATTGGAAGTGTCGCATCTAGCACCACAGTGGTATTCTCATCATTAACCACATTTAGGCTTTTTGATACTCCCAAACGAGAAGCGCGTAATTTTACCTGCTGTCCCGATTCTTCACCAGTTACGTAAAGAATGCGATATTTCTGTGCTAATTGATTAGATACTTGCAACAATAAAGTCGATTTCCCAATACCCGGATCGCCGCCAATCAGCACCATAGAGCCAGGGACAACCCCGCCCCCAAGCACTCGATCCAATTCTCCATAACCAGACTCCCATCGGGCAATTTGGCGATCGGTAATTTGGTTAAATGTTAAAGAGGCTCGCGCTTTAGCTGGTTTAGCGTGAGATTTGCCATTAGTTTGAGTTGATTGCCAACCACTCACTCCCCCCCGGCTGGGTACATCTACTGAGGATTGAATAGAAATTTGTTCTTCTAGAGAGTTGTAAGTGCCACAAGCTGGACATTTACCAAACCATTGGGGCGATTCTGCTCCACATTCATTACACACAAAAAAGGTTTTTGGCTTTGGCATTCTTAAATCTTATTAAATAATCTTAATATTTACTTAATTCTTGAAAAAAACTAAAAACCAATAATAGTAGTATTTAGAGCTTTTTCCAAATCAATTGATGGAATGATATCTTAATATTATGGTATTAAAAATTAATCATGTAAATTTTTAGTGAAGGAGCGTTGAGAAACTTGGAAAGCCATAAAGAAAAAATCTTGGTGGTAGATGACGAAGCCAGCATTCGCCGGATTTTGGAAACGCGCCTTTCAATGATTGGCTACGATGTAGTGACGGCTGGCGACGGGGAAGAAGCATTAGATATTTTTCGCAAAACTGATCCTGACCTGGTAGTTTTGGATGTAATGATGCCAAAGCTAGACGGCTATGGTGTATGTCAAGAATTACGAAAAGAATCAGATGTCCCCATTATTATGCTAACAGCCTTGGGGGATGTGGCCGATCGCATCACCGGTCTAGAATTGGGTGCTGATGACTACGTAGTTAAACCATTTTCCCCCAAAGAGCTAGAAGCTAGAATTCGCTCAGTGTTGCGGCGAGTAGACAAAAACGGTGCTTCTGGCATTCCCAGTTCTGGGGTAATCCATGTCGCTAACATTAAAATCGATACCAATAAGCGACAAGTCTACAAAGGCGATGAGCGGATTCGATTGACGGGTATGGAGTTCAGCTTACTAGAGTTGTTAGTCAGTCGCTCTGGAGAAGCTTTTTCTCGTTCAGAAATTCTGCAGGAAGTTTGGGGTTACACACCAGAGCGCCATGTTGATACCCGCGTAGTGGATGTCCATATATCCCGTTTACGGGCAAAGTTAGAAGATGATCCTAGCAACCCAGAATTGATTCTTACAGCACGAGGTACTGGTTATCTTTTCCAGCGAATTATTGAACCAGGGGAGGAGTGAGGAGATGAGGCAGGGGGCAGGGGGCAGGGGGCAGGGGGCAGGAGGCAGGGGGCAGGGGGCAGGAGGCAGGGGAAGCAGGGGAGGATGAGGGAGATGAGGGAGACTAGGCAAATAATCAATGCCCTATTCCCTATTCCCTATTCCCTATTCCCTATTCCCTATTCCCAATGACTAATGACTAATGACTAATGACTAATGACTAATGACTAATAAAGTTTTGCAGCGTCTACCCATTGTCGTGGGTGGGCTAGGCGCTGTACTTTTGCTGATTAACCGTTTATTAACACCGGAATTAACCCAGTCTCAATCGCGTGGTGATGTGGTGGGCGTGATTTTGAGTGCGGTGTTAATTTTGACGGGTTTAATTTGGCAGCAAGTTCAGCCGCGATCGCCTGATACTGTAGAACTAATTGGTGAAGTTGGTTTTGTACTAGCAGCAGATTTACCTGAAGCCGTGAAAACAGAGCTAGCCTGGGCATCTCATTTATTGTTGACTAATACAGTAACGCGATCGCTGGTGGTTTATTATCAAGGTAAAGTTTTGTTGCGTCGCGGGATTCTAGGTACTAAATCTGAAGTTGTACTAGGAGTAATCTTAAAACAGGTACTCGAAAAACAAAAGCCGATTTATCTAGTTGCGCTAAAAGTATATCCAGGTAGATTTGAATTTGATTATTTACCAGAAAATACTCAAGGTGTAATTTGTCAACCTATTGGTAACCAAGGCGCTCTAATTTTGGGCGCGAATGCTCCTCGCAGTTACACCAAACAAGATGAAAACTGGATTGCCGGAATTGCTGATAAATTAGCCGTTACTCTTAGCTCGACTTTATAGTGGTTCCCAGATGCATGAAGTACACATCAAAACCTCACTATATTAGGAAACGCTATATAGTTAATTACGAATTACGAATTACGAATTACGAATTATTAAGTCACCAAGAAGTCAAAAAATTCCACCCTTCTTTTTCTTCGGGTGTATTTACTTCTTTTTCTGCTGCTTCTTCCGGTGTCTTTAAATTTTTCAGTTGAATTATATTTTCATATTCTCCTGAATCAACCCATTTCAATAACTCGCCAGCCCGCATAACTACCCACGAAAGCCCAAGTTCTGTATAGCTTAATATTTTGGTGACCTTATCAACAGTGTCAAAGTTATTGGATGCAAACTCACGGGCTTGGACAACGAAATCTTCAATTACAGCAGTAGTCAAATACTCATCTGGCAAACCTGCGAGTTTCATCAGTGTAGTAGTTGCTACGTCGATATCCTGACAAGCAAGCATTGCAGCCCGATCGGCAGTGAACCTAGCCATCATTCGCCAATTATACAAACCCAGTTCCATTCCGCTAGCTACCAAGCCACCAACCCCCAGTGTGGTACTGTTCAACAAATTTTTCAAACTTGGCATAACAATTGCCATTTGGTGATAAACCATGTGCTGACTCTTGATGCGAGCGACTTCGTGTCCGAAAACGTAAAGCAACTCATCTGCGCCAAGCCACTCCATTGCATCTAAATTTATACCGATAAGGGGTTTTTCTACGCCAACAATGTAGGTTTGAATATGACCTGTACCTCGAAACAGATACAGTTCAGGAAGTGGAGCAACATCAAGAATTTGGCAGGTTTCTACAAATGCTTCATGCAATTGGGGAAAATTACGGGATGAAATTCTGATTTCACTACCAAGGCTTTGTAGTCTGAGTAAGCGATCGATGCCGTATTCATTAATTTTTTTGAGTAGCAGCGAGACACCGGGCATATTTTGCAAAGAAGCCAAGGCTTTGCGATCAAAAGGGTGTTCGTAGGCTGCTGAACTCAGTCCAGTTAAAATTTTTCTCGTCATGGGTTTTGAGCTTTATCTTGGAGTGTTTGGGAAGTTTAGTTACTCAGTACGAACGGCTTGTACCTTCATTACGCCTGTGGTTAAGGGTTTGGGATTCATGAATTGCCCCAGAGCGCGTCTACTTTTGCGTAAGTCCTAAATATAGATCGCATCTGGAGAGCAAATTAATTAGTCCCCACAACCGACAATTACCAAGACGAGCCAAGAGCGATCTAGAGGGAGATTTTACCAGATTGAACCAGTAAATCATATTTAGTTCAGGTTGAAAGTCTTAAGTATTTATCACCATCTTACCCAGATACAATATGCAGTAGGGGCGTACAGCTTGCTGTGCGCCCCTACTACTGGGAAATTTAGAAAATTACAATTCTATCTATGCAAATTATTTATTGGCTATTACTTGCTGTAATGCTTGTGGGTATCATTGGTGCTGTAGTTCCTGCCATTCCTGGTAGCAGCTTAATTTTAATTGCAATTATCGTCTGGGGAATCGTTAGTAGTTCCTTTGCAGCTATCAAGATTCCCCTAATTGTGACAGTTATAGTTTTGCTGCTCAGTGTTGGAGTGGATTTTTTAGCTAGTTATGTGGGAGCAAAACAAGCTGGAGCTAGCAAGTGGGGGCAAATTGGCGCAATTGTCGGTTTGGTGGTGGGATTTTTGGGATTATTGCCAACGTTGCCTTTTGGTGGCCCACTATTAGGAATTTTACTAGGCCCGCTTTTGGGAGCAATTATCGGTGAGTATCTTTACCGACGTGAATTCGGGTTAGCGGTTAAGGCGGGTATAGGAATTGTAGTCGGCTCTTTGGTTGGAAATTTGATTCAAGGGTTGTTAGCGATCGCAGCCGTTGTAGTTTTCGTTGTGACAACTTGGCCACAAGTATTTGGCTCTTAGCATTTCAAAGGTCTGACACATTTGATAAGAGTAATAAATAGCTAGCAGTTAGCTACTTATTACAAACATTCAATTTGATAACAAAGACTATCCATAGTAAACAAATACAGTGGTTCCTCCCATTTATTCTACGAGAGGAACCGTTTCACTAAATATTTGTAACTAAAGAGATTATAGATAGACTGTATACTCCATTTATTTAAAATATGCTTGAGTAATTATAAGTATATTAGGACTTACGCACAGGTAACGGAAAATCGAACCACAGAGATACAGAGAAGCCAGTGCGCCCTTGCGGTTAAGAGACTTGTTCGCGCAGCGTCTCCCCTTGGGAGAAGCAACTGGCGCGACACGGAGAAATAAGAGTTTGAGAGGTATTTTGCGTAAGTCCTGTATATATATGGTTGAGTAATTATAGGTATATAAAATTACTATTTTGTTGATACTATGTAAACAGCCTTTCTTAAAGTCAGAGGTATTGCTAACAATCTAAACCTTACGGAGGCTGAAATCTACGAAGCGCACATATATAAGAAATTAAAATTTCATGAAGCATAGTAATGCCTTAAAGATGTGATGAAGACCACTCAGTAAATATTGCAGGCTCTAAGTCTATGTGATTTTATGGAGATCAGAAATACATCACGCAAATTTTGCTTTCACTGACAGTATTTTTCATAAATTACTGAGATTAAAAGTAAAGCAATTGCTCTGATTTAAGGTTATTACTAGGAGCCTAAAACGATAATGATTAATTTTAAATCTAGATTACTAAATGTAACTCTAGCCGTTACTGCTGCCATCCCCTTAGCTACTGCTGGGATGTTTACCTCTGCTGGTTCTGCACAAGCTGCTGCACTCAAAGGTGGTTTTAATTACGGTGGTGCTGGGTTTCCTGAAACTACGGTTACAGTGTCAAAAACATCCTTACAATTTGATTCTAGCCCTGCTTTAGCCTCATTAGGATTACGAAGTGGAGATTTTACAGCATTCAACGCAGCTAGCATATTTAACGTTACTACTAACCCTTTGGCAGCTGGTTCTCTTTTTCTTGACTTAGGTGTATTTGCAACCCCTGGTACTCTCACAGATGGAGCAAATACATTTAGTTTGACATCTTTCGATACACCGACATTCTCTATACAGAATGCAGGAACAAATGTAAGAGTGAATTACCTTGGATTCTTTGATGATGGATCTGGTAACAAAACGAATGCAGAAGGATACATCACTTTTGTTACTCAAGATACTGATGCAGAAGGAACTTACAATAGTGGTAAAACGTTTAATGCAACCTTTGAAGGTCTTGCGGTAAGTACAGTTCCCGAACCAGCCGTATTATTAGGCTTGGGTGCAGTAGGTGCAGTAATGGCTATGTCTCGCCGCCGCAAAAGTTTCGTTCAATAGACCTAATTCTGAATATAAAAAAGTTACTTTTAGCAACTAAAAGTAACTCTAATTTATCAATTCGATTTGGTTGGAATGCAAAATTTTTCCAACCAAGTCGAATTTTTTCTTTTGTCACACAAATCTATTTATTGGTGAATTTTTTAATCTGAGATAGACTTAAACTGACTGCAAAGATTGTTTCGCTTCATTGGCGATCGCATCTACTTCATCATCAGCCAGAGTTTCTAATATAGATTTGGCTTCTGCACTACCCAAACGATCCAAGGCTTGTACAACTCTGTAACGAATTTGCCAATCTGGATTGGTAGCATAGGGAGCCAACAAAGGAACTGCTTGTAAATCTCCCAAGTCACCCAAAGAACTAATAGCAGCAGTTTGGACTAATTCGTTTTCTGATGAAAGCGCCTCTTTGAGTAGTTCAAAGGCTCGTGGATCGCCTAACTCTCCTAATGTGGCGATAATACTGAATTGTATTAACCATTCATCGGTTGTATGGTAAAGGTGCTGCAAGTCTTCAAAAGCTTCACGTAACTTCAAAGCGCCCAAACAGTCTGCTGCTGCTGCTTGTACATCTACTTCGGAGTCATGAAGCAAGCGATCGCGCAAGATATCTAAGGATAACTGTAAATCTTGTGTTCCGAGTGTATCCATTTGACTCACTGCCGAGTAACGCACACGGGAATTGCTATCGCCAATAGCACTTTGAATTAATTCAAAGCCGATCGCAGGTTCCAGTTGGCGGATTTGATTTACTGCGCGTAAGCGATCGCCTAAATTCTCAGAACTGAGCAATTCCTTAACAGACTCCGGAGTAATACTCATTTAGTTATCCTTGATTTTCATAGGTGTAAAAAACAGTCATTAGTCAACAGTCAAAAAACTCTGGACAAATGACAAATGACAAATGACAAATGACTAATCTTGACTTGCTGCCATTGCCCGAATAATATCACCACGAGTGAGGATACCAATTACTTGATCCGTGTCGTCAAGTACTGGCAATCGGTGAACGCTGCGATCGTGCATGATTGTAGCGGCTTCCCTTAAAGTTTTATCAGGGGAAATAGCGATCGGGTTTTTACTCATTACCTCCCCAACGGTTTGCCCTAAAGCCTTGTGCAAGTCACGTTCATAAGTAGCAGGATTTTTTAAATAGATAACGCTATCAAGAAACATGATGTACGCAGGTGGAGTAACACCAGTTTCTTGCCACATCAAATCGGTTTCTGATATAATACCCACCAATTTACCGACATCATCCACAACAGGTAGTCCGCTGATGTGCCGTTCTGCGAGAATTTGGATAGCTTCATTCAGTTGAGTTTCCACGCGGACGACAATTGGATCGCGGCTCATCACATCGGCAACGGTTTTAGGCATTTATTTATTGACACCTTTAATCAAAGTCCCTCCGCTTATTGTAGAAAATTGCGGGACTCAAGCTGATGCAATTAATAGATTGTTACGGTATTGGGCATTGAAAAGAGGAGGCAGAAGGTAGAAGTTCTTTAATTTTGAATTTTGAATTGATTTTTTCTTCATCCTTCCCTGTTTCCCCTACTCCCTACTCCCTACTCCCCATCCCTTTTAAAGCAGCAATAATTTGAATATTTGCTTTAGGAAAAGTAAACTCCTCCAGTTCTTCCAACGTTACCCAGCGAATTTCATCGGATTCCAAAGGTTGGGGAACACCTGTAACATGGCGGCAGTGATGTACTGTGAGGGTAACGCGCAAGTCTGTATAGGTATGGTCAATAGTAATCAGATGCTCTCCTACTTCAATTACTATTCCCAGTTCTTCGGAAATTTCTCGTTGAATACACTCGCTGATAGTTTCACCAGGCTCAATTTTACCACCAGGAAATTCCCACAAACCACCCATTGCTCCTTCTGGACGACGGCGATCAATTAAAATTTGCTCTTGGTTGTTCCAAATTACTGCAACACCAATGATTTTATGGGGTGGGAGAGAGTTGGTTTTACTCATAGTTTATGGGGAGATGGGCAGAGTTGAAGGAGGCAGGTGGTCGCCGAGCGCAGTCGAGGTGAGCCAGGAGCCAGGAGGAGCAATTCACTTATAGGATTCGACCCCTTGATTCAAAGTCCCCTCTTGACTCATAATAAAACTCGGCAGATTAGTGTGAACTCTGCCGAGTTTGAATTTATTGCGAATAAGATTTATCGCCGTTAGTTTACCCACGCGTGTGTATTAATCATTTAGAGATACGCCTCTAGTTGAACTGATTACCAAACTAAATAAGTTCATAGAGAACCACATTCCAAACCTCTGCACTCCTAGTAGGCGGTTCGGCAAAGCGCCTATGCGTTTAAATTTCAATCTTAATTTGTCACTGTTTTGGATATTTTAAAAATATTTAACTGATGTATGATTGGGAATTAGGGGCAAAGATTTCGCAGAGGCTTATTTTAAATTTGTATCGCCATGACTGTGACTAGCTATAAACCCAACAACAATATTGAATTTACCATTACATTTCTAGTCAATTTCGCTGCTATTGGTTTCAGATCCTTGTAGGGCGATTTCAAAATCCATTCTCTGTTCAGCGTTACGCAAGAAATAACCACTAATCATAGCAGAAGCAAGAAGCCGACCTAGACTTTCTCGACTGGTAGTTACAGTAACGCCAAAGTTTTCTGAAGGTAGATTACCCAATAGTCCTGTAATATTCCGTTCCATTACCTGAAAAACTTCGGCAGACGTGGGTTTAGATAGTTGGGTAACTGTTTCCGGACTCAAGGATTTAACATACTGCCATAGTAAATCGCTAGTTTCTGATTCGCTATTGAAAAATTCTGAGACACGATTGGATGGGTTATTCATTATTTTAGCTCCTTAACTACCACTGCTAGCTGCGGTGCTTGTGATTTGAATATTAAATGTCTGTTTTGGATTAGACTTAGCTAGCTATTTCGTCTTCCTGTCAACTAATGTAACAAGCTAGCTTCAGAGTGGAAGTAGGCGTAACCGTACCAAAGTCAGCGTATTTTCTCACCCATTGGTCATTCGTCCTTTGTAAATAACTCATAACAAAGGACTGATGATTAATGACTAATGACTAACTTGCCAAATATTCACCCATGTTGGCTTTAGATTTGCGAAGTTTGGTTAAAGCTTCCCGCTCAATTTGCCGGACTCGTTCTCGGCTGATGTTCAGGATTTCACCAATTCTAGCCAGCGTCAGGGCTTGCCCATCAGTTAAGCCAAAGCGCAACGTGATCACTTCCTTCTGTTGTGGCGTGAGGTCACCCATCAGGCGATCTAAGTCATAAGATAGGGAAGATTGCATGACAAACTCTTCTGGAGATGCTCCTGGATCTTCCAGCATTTCTCCAAGTTCGGTGTCGTAATTATCACCCAGCCGCAAATCCAAGGAAAGGGGCAAACGTGCCTTTTCTAGATACTCTCGCACTTGTTTGGGGGTCAATTCTAATTCTTCAGCTAGCTCACCAGCTGTCGGAGCGCGTCCCAACTTTTGAGACAATTGGCGCTGTGCCTTTTTAATCTTATTTAATTTTTCAGTGATATGGATAGGCAGCCGAATGGTGCGGGCTTTTTCGGCTATAGCACGAGTAATAGCTTGCCGAATCCACCAATAGGCATAGGTAGAAAATCTATACCCTTTGGTAGGGTCAAACTTTTCTACGCCCCGTTGCATACCAATACTACCTTCTTGGATCAAGTCCAGTAAATCAACGTTGCGCTTTATGTACTTTTTGGCAACGGAGACTACCAGCCGCAAATTGGCTTCTACCATCTTACGCTTGGCAATCTCACCATCAGCGATCGCTTCGTTCAACTCTGCTGGTTCTAGCTTTGTCGCTTTGGCCCACTCTTCTAAAGTCGGTTGACGACCTAACTGGGTGGCAAGAGATTCTCTTGATTCGTGCAAAGTGCAGGAACGTTGCACCTGTTTACCATAGAAAATCTCTTCCTCGTGTGTTAAGAGTGGCACACGGCCAATCTCACGCAGGTAAGTCCGCACGAGGTCTGTGGCTGTCTGAGCGGTCTTCATGGCGCTACTCTTTGGTAATGATGGGTTTGGCGGTAGGGTCATTAAGGGATAGATGCTTTTTTAGGGTGCTACCCAGTCAGACTGGGAACCTATGTTATGGTTTGCAACTTACGCATCCGAGAAACTCGGCTGCTCATAATAATCAAATTTAGGCTTCTTAACTGCTAAAAGTTACAGCTATTTCCTACTTTGCACAAGTATCTACAGTTAGATAAAAGATCGCTTTTTAAACATTTTTCTATTGGAGCCATATTAACAATTGTAACATTTATGAGAATATTTTGGCTATATGGCGACATTAAATTTCCTGGTTGTTCCAGTTGATGCAACGTCGCCCTTTCTCTCCAGGCTGACTAGAAGTAAATTTAAGAAATTCTCAGGTTCAAATAATTTTCCTCATATTTGTTAAAGTATCTCTAATGAGAACTATAGTCATTCTCTTATAACAATTACTTAATTTTTGCTGGGAGTGGGGAATGGGGACTGGGGAATTGGACAACAATTAATAGTTCTTCTCCCCCTACCTCCCCACTTTGCACAGACGCGATTAATCGCGTCTCTACCCAATACCTACTCCCTCGCAATCGGGCAATACTCTTGAATGGTTTTTACGTCCAAAGTCGTATTCTGTAAGGAACGAATGGCGGCGACGGTAGCTTTCGCGCCAGCGATGGTAGTAATGATGGGAATTTTGTAAGCTAAGGCTGTGCGACGGATTAACCTAGCATCAGTATGGGCTTCTTCCCCTGAAGGTGTGTTGATAATAAGTTGGATTTTCTGGTTTTTGATTGCATCTAGGACGTGGGGACGGCCTTCATGGAGTTTAAGTACTAATTCAATATTTAAACCTTGTTCGAGAAGAACTCGCCGTGTACCAAGGGTAGCCATCACTGTAAAGCCCAAATCGATAAACTCTTTCACCACACCACCGGCAGACGCTTTATCGCGATCGCTCATTGATACAAATACAGTTCCACTTAGTGGTAAACGCTCCCCAGCACCCATTTCCGCTTTGGCAAAGGCACGGCCAAAGTCGCTGTCAATCCCCATCACCTCACCAGTGGATCTCATTTCTGGGCCCAATATTGTATCAGTTCCTGGGAATTTATTAAAGGGTAATACTGCTTCTTTTACAGCAATATGTTTCGGAATGACTTCCTCGGTGAAATGTAGCTCCTCTAAGGTTTTACCCGACATAATTAAGGATGCTAATTTCGCTAACTGTACCCCCGTCGCTTTAGAAACAAATGGAACTGTACGCGAAGCGCGGGGGTTGGCTTCCAAAATGTAAACTTGGGGAGAATAACTGCTTGCACCGACAACGGCAAATTGAATATTCATCAACCCCACGACTGACAGCGCTTGCGCTAGCTGCACTGTCCAAGTGCGAATTTGATTGAGAACTGCTGGTGACAGGGAAATGGAAGGTAATGAACAAGCGGAATCTCCTGAGTGAATCCCTGCTTGCTCAATGTGTTCCATGATGCCACCAATCACCACGCGTCCGGTATGATCGGCGATCGCATCTACATCGACTTCGATCGCATTTTCCAAAAACTTATCAATCAAAATCGGATGTTCTGGTTCCACTAGTACTGCAAAGGTCATGTAGCGTTCCAACTCAGCATCAGAATAGACGATTTCCATCGCCCGTCCCCCTAACACATAGCTGGGACGCACCACCACCGGATAGCCAATGCGTTTGGCGACAATCAGCGCATCTTCGTAACTCCGAGCAATACCATTAGGCGGTTGGGCAATATTCAACTGTTGAAGAATCTTTTCAAACCGCTCCCGGTTTTCTGCCATGTCGATGGAATCTGGCGATGTACCCCAAATTTTAGTGAGGAGTGGGGAGTGGGTAGAGACGCGATTAATCGCGTCTGTACAAATTGGGGAGGAATCATCCGCTACTTCTGACTCCTGACTCTTGCGATTCAAAAACTCTTGCAAAGGTAATGCTAATTTCAGTGGTGTTTGTCCGCCAAACTGGATTATTACCCCGACTGGATTTTCAGTTTCAATGATGTTAATAACATCTTCTTTTGTTAACGGCTCAAAGTAAAGGCGATCGCTGGTATCGTAGTCTGTCGAAACTGTCTCTGGGTTAGAGTTGACCATAATCGTCTCATACCCCGCTTTTTTCAAAGCGTATGCAGCGTGACAACAACAATAATCAAACTCAATTCCCTGCCCAATGCGGTTGGGGCCACCACCCAAAATCAATACTTTTGGCTTGGTTGCGGGCATTACCTCTGTTTCTTCTTCGTAGGTAGAATAGTAGTAGGGGGTAAACGCTTCAAACTCAGCAGCGCAGGTATCTACGGTTTTATAAACTGGGATAATCCCTAGTGACTTGCGGTAAGCGCGAACTTCATCTTCGGTGGTTTTAGTGGCATAAGCAATCTGGCGATCGCTATATCCGTCCCGCTTCACTTCATAAAGTTGCTCTTTTGTCAATTGCTGTAAAGGTGTCCGCTTGAGGAATTTCTCGACATCTAGCAGTTGCTGAAATTTATCTAGGAACCAAGGGTCAATACCAGTCAGTTCGTAGATTTCCTCAGCACTAATTCCTAGTTGTAAGGCATGGCGCACGGAAAAAATGCGATCGGGGTTAGGTGTTCGCAGTTGGGCGCGGATTTGTTCACCACTGGGTAATTTTTCGGCTTTGTCGCAACCCCAACCAGCGCGTCCGGTTTCGAGCGATCGCAGCGCCTTTTGGAAGGATTCGTTGAATGTGCGCCCAATTGCCATTGCTTCCCCGACTGATTTCATTTGGGTTGTCAGCACTGGGTCTGAACCGGGGAACTTTTCAAAGGCGAAGCGAGGAATTTTTGTTACCACATAGTCAATTGTCGGCTCAAAGGAAGCGGGAGTTTTCTTGGTGATGTCATTTTTAATTTCATCCAAGGTGTAGCCCACAGCCAATTTTGCTGCCATTTTGGCGATGGGAAAACCCGTGGCTTTGGAAGATAAAGCCGAACTGCGGGAAACGCGGGGGTTCATCTCAATTACAACCACATCCCCATTAACCGGATTAACAGCAAACTGGATATTAGAACCGCCAGTTTCCACCCCTATCTCGCGGATGATTTTAATTGCCATATCCCGCAGCCTTTGATATTCTTTATCAGTGAGGGTTTGCGCGGGAGCGACGGTAATGGAGTCCCCGGTGTGGATGCCCATAGGGTCAAGGTTTTCGATGGAGCAGATAATCACCACGTTATCTGCCAAGTCACGCATCACTTCGAGTTCATATTCTTTCCAGCCGAGTAAAGACTGGTCAATGAGAATTTGCGAAACGGGGCTGGCATCTATACCTACCTGTGCCATTTCTTCAAATTCTTCTTGGTTGTAAGCAATACCGCCGCCACTTCCACCCATTGTGAAAGCTGGACGAATAATTAGGGGATAAGTACCAATTTTGCGGGCGACAGCTTTGGCTTCTTCTAAAGATTCGGCTGTGCCACTGGGACATACAGCTACTCCGATCCTTGCCATTGCCTCACCAAAAAGTTTTCGATCTTCGGCTTTCTCAATGGCTGGTAGTTTAGCGCCGATTAACTCAACGCCGTACTTTTCCAACACCCCATTTTTGGCTAAAGCAACGGCGATGTTGAGGGCGGTTTGTCCTCCCATCGTTGGCAGGAGAGCATCAGGGCGTTCTTTCTCAATGACTTTTTCGACCAATTCCGGTGTCAACGGCTCAATGTAAGTGCGATCGGCCGTTTCCGGGTCGGTCATAATTGTTGCAGGGTTGGAGTTGACCAAAACCACTTCATAGCCTTCTTCTCGCAGCGCTTTGCAGGCTTGAGTGCCAGAGTAGTCAAACTCACAGGCTTGTCCAATCACAATTGGGCCAGAGCCTAACAGTAGAATCTTCCGGAGGTCATCACGGCGGGGCATAGTCGTTGCCTTGAAATACGAGAATACAAATCCTGATTATTTTAAGGGTCTTTATCCCCTCTCGTGCTTTTTATTATTAAGTTTTCTAAGTTTGATGACAAAGGGGGCGGGTAGAGACGCGATTAATCGCGTCTGTGGGGAGTAGGGGAGGCAGGGGGGAGAATAAAAATTACCTCTTTCCCCTCAGCAAGAGCAGCTCCCTGCCCCTGTCCCTCTTTTCAATGCCCCATGCCCAATGATTATTTTGTATTTCTAATTTTATTTAATTACGATGCTAAAATTTTTAAAGTTTTTGCGAATCTTTATTATTTAAGTTGGTGAGATTTGGCAACAGATGGTTATTTATTCTGGCATATACCTATCTAATTATTAAATATAAATAAATTTCTTAGCTAAAAATATTTATTAACTATCTAATTGCTAAATATTTGCAACGTTAAATATTATGAAAATATGTTTACTTAGATTAAAAATGGCAGAGAGATACGAATACCATCCTCTGCCATTTTTTATAATATTTTAAGAGTTAGTGCTGCTAACTTTTTCTTTCAGTCTAGGTAGACAAATCTAGATTATGAGAGTTTTAGCTTTGAGCAGCTTGGACAAACCCTAAAGTTAAGCTGTCTTTAGCGAGGAAGTGAGACAAATGATATGCACGTTCCTCAGTTTTCAACAAAATCTTTTCGTACAGATAGCGTGTACCCCGATCGCCTAAACTCTCTGCTTGAGCAGCTTGACGACGAATCACGCCAATGATTGCTTGTTCGGCAGCTAGGTCATTTTCCACCATTTGGCGAGAGGAATATACACCTTCAGATTCTTGTTCAAAACAGGTTAATTCTGCTAACTTGCTGAAGGTCGCTACTGGCACGCCACCCAGTCCATCCAAACGTTCTCCAATTTCATGAACGTGGTCTTGTACTTGGTTGTAGCTTTCGTTAAAAAACTCATGCAGAGAGTAAAATTCTGAGCCTTCAACTACAAAATGATGCTTTTGGTACTGCAAGTATAGTGCCTGGAAACTAGCTAATACAACGTTGAATCCTTCTGTCACTGGAGCAGTTACGCTGTGATCCAACAACACAGGGTTGTCATATACATTACCAAAATTCCGTAACAAAGTTTGCGTTTCAGACATTGTGTTCCTCTCTTTTTCACAGTTATAGATTTTAACTGCTTATTGCTTACATATTAACATTTTAATAAGAACAGCAAGCCAATTCGCCATCACAAGATTTTGTATTTTTGCTTACTAAAAATCTCAAGTTTATTGTCGGCTGGATGATGGCACGCTCATCAAATTGCATAATTTTCTCATTCTCATTGACATCCCAGCTTAAATGTGCATATTTATCAATAAAAGCAGGGGGCAGGGGGCAAAAGAGAGAATAAAAAATAAAAATTACCTCTTTCCCCTCTGCTCCAAGCTTTGTACCCCTCTGCCTGTTCCCCCTCTGAATATGGGATGGCTGCAAAAATTTGACTTTTTTTCCAAAATTACTGAGAATTGTTTGCACTTAAGGTATGCTGGTTTTAAGAGGTTAAACTCCTCAGACTTTCAAAAAGCAGAGAGTTAAATGGCGGTAGTTACTGCAAGTTTGTTGCACTTTGAGGGCAATTCTCTTGAAATCGTTTAGTTCAGAAATAGAAAGCAACCACCTTGTAGAGGTGAATTGGGCAGATCGCTGGCAAGTCTATCAACGCCTAAAGGAGTTAGACATTCCCTGTAGTTGTACGGCTAACCAGCCATTGAAAGTTGAAATTGGCTCTCCTATGACAGCTGTTCAACTTTGGAGTGTGATACGGCGATTAACAGCCTCCCGTCAAGACCAAATTTGGACTCTTGAGTGTTGCTGGAAAAATCGCTACCAACAGTTCTAATCTTTAGCTGCTGAGAATATCTCGCTTGATAGGTTGTATTAATTAAAAGGAGGTTAAAAAATGGGTGCATCTCACAGTATGGAAGTATCGCAGTTTTGCCTTGAGGGCAGATTTATAGATTTTGTTATTAAAGATGGCTATAAGCTTAAAGGCTTAATGCTGGGGACTCATGAGGGTGAGTCTTATATTAAACTCGCTAAACATTTACGGGCTGCTTTTGACTTGCGCTTACCACCAGGGACTTGGCTGCAAGTTGTTGGTTATAAAGAATACGATATAAAAAAAGACAAAGTTACACTGAAAGCTGAACGTGTGATGGCGGCGCGTTCTGAAATGGCGACAGTTCAAACCATCGCTGCACCACAAGAACCCCCATCTATTGATAATGCCAAGGTAAAACCAGCTAAAACTAAAGCCACGATTTTGGTGTGTCAAAAATCTGATTGCATGAAACGCGGTGGTAAAGCAGTTTGTCAGGCGTTGGAGGCGGCTTTAAGCGATCGCGGTTTAGAAGACCAAGTTACAATCAAGGGCACTGGTTGTATGAAGAATTGTAAAGCTGGGCCTAACCTAGTTATGCCAGATAAAACGCGCCATAGCCGAATTCAAGCTACACATGTCCCAGCGTTGATGGATAAGCATTTTGGTGACAAGAGTTTAGAAACGCAGCCTGAAAATTTAAGGGAAGCGGCGATATTTAATGCTAAGTTTTGCTGAAAAAAATAGCGAAATCTTGACATTTTAATGATAAAGCTTCATAATATCTTCATCAAGTGTGTTCCATTAATACTCGGCATTGGGCTTTAGTCCAGTATTTGTAAGAGTTTCAAATTAAGCGATCGCCTACGATTTGTCATAAGAAAGGCAAAGTAGTAGTAGCGATCGCTTAATATTTGTATGCAATTGGGTTTAGCGATCGCAACTATTGGTAGCACTATCTGTCCTCATGCACCAAGTCATCTATAAATGACTCACGTTCATCTTCTGACATACTGTCCCAATTTAAACCACGTTCAGCACACAAGCTCCGTAATTGGTTTTGGGCATACTCCATAGGAGAATCCCGCTCTTGCTCACTTTCCTTTGCTAGAGCTAATAATACTAATCGTCTACTCTCTGGCGGTAGTTGCAAAACTTAATTCAATTACTTGTTCATCGCTCAATGTCAGTTTTGGCATCGTTAATTACCGGAAAACTGGATTAGTTTTTCTAAACTCTTATTTCAGCGTATCAAGAGATTTGACTAGCGATGCCTACGGCGGGCTACGCCTACGCCTACACAATGTCATGAAACGGGCATAATGTAAAGGCAATTTGAAAATTTAACTTCGTAACTCACGCAACATCCTTGTTGATTTCGTTTTTAATTTCATCCCAAGACACAGTACCATTAATGCGTATATCTTCCCTAGCTTCTTTAATGGCTTTTAAGTCTTCTTCGTCGTTTAGATCATCGATTCTTTTTAAGAGTGCGTAAATTTCATCTAAGAGGTTGTTTGAAAAGTGGTTGACTGTGATTTTAATCGAATTATTACCCCCCTTAGTCCCCCCTTATAAAGGGGGGAAACAATAAAATCCGGTTCCCTCCCCAATATATCGGGGAGGGTTAGGGTGGGGTAAAAAAATATTTGATACATCAATCATGACTTTTCAAACATCCTCTAAAGTACTGTCATAAGCTTGATATAACAGTACGTTGATATCTTTAATTAATTGTTCTCTTTCGTCTGTTGATTTCATTTTTGATCGTTCAAGCGTGGTTTTACTTTTTGTGCTACCTTCTCTAGTTTCGCCTAAAAGCACATTTACTTTCACTATCATTTACTAAAATATTTTGGAATTATGGTTCAAACAATACAGGCTAAAGAAATTACCCTGCTTGAGTTAGAGAACAGCTTTGGACTGCAATTGGTTGAGGATGACCAATTTTTTAGAGAGTGGCAAGATAACTTACCAGAAATAACCAACACGGAAAAACAACAACTCGACCGAGTTAAGGCCAGTTATGCCAATTTACTCAAGTATCCTCCTCTGTTAGAAAACACCGTCAAGATGGTGGTGCTGTCTCCCTTGCTAGATTTAGCAGACTTTTATTTATCGCCGTTTCATGTCAAATCTGAAAAGTCTGTAGAAGTTACTGCTGATGATGAAGGCGTAACGGTCAAAGGACAGATTGATGTTTTAATTTTATTTGAACAGCTAGTAGTAATAGTCATAGAGTCCAAACAAGCAGCTTTTTCTGTAGAAGTTGGTAAAGCACAGCTGCTAGCTTATATGCTGGCAATATCTAACACGGATAAACCAATATACGGATTAATTACCAATGGCGGTAGCTTTATTTTCGTGAAGTTGGTTAAACAAGATACACCAAAGTATGCCTTGTCTCGCTTATTCTACATCTTCAATCCTGGGAATGAGTTGTATACAGTTTTGCGTGTATTGAAGCGTCTGGGTAAATTGGCGACAAAAACTAATTCGTAATTCGTAATTCGTAATTCGTAATTATTGGTGGAACAATAGGGCTATTTCGTTCTAGACATAAACCGCCCAGAACTAAAGTTCCGGGCTAATAGCTCAAGTCCACTAAAGTGGACTAAAAGCCTTTATTAGTCGTCTAAAGACGACTTTTACTATTAGCCTCAGAATTTATTCTGAGGTGGGCTAGATGAGAATGAAATAGCCCTGGGTGGAACAACATACCAAAACCTGCGATTTGGTGGTCTGAAATTAGTTTGGGTCTAGATCCTCAAGTAATTCAATTACGAATTACGAATTATTTTAAACAACGTCAGTTAGAGAAGACTGCAACAACTGTCGCATAGATGTAGCCTGCACATGGTTAGGGAACACGGTTAAAAAATCATTTAGGTCTTGGATAGCTGCATGGATACGCTCTAAGGAAGCACCTTGAGATAAAACATAGCGATATAACTGCTCTGCTGGTTGAGTATATTGAGCAGCTAAATAGTAAAGGGCTAAGTTAAAGGCATTATTCCAGTTTTTGGGATCTTTTTCGTAATGCTGTTTAGCAAGCTTGATGGCAAGTGCTAAGTCAGCCTGTGCTTTATCTGGTTGGTTAAGGGCTTGGTAGGCTAAAGCGCGATCGTACAAATAGCAATCATCGTTAGATTTTAAATTGATAGCATGGCTGAAATCTGCAAGAGCTTCGTTGTACCCCTGAAGTACTAGGTAAATAGAACCCCGCTTAAACAATGACCAGTCGTCTTTGGGGTCAAGTTCAATAGCACGGTTTAAGTCTTGCAATGCTTCACTATAGCGCTGCATTTGGCGGTAAGTATCACCGCGACGTGCCAGTACCCATTGGTAATTTGGGTTAAGTACAATAGCGCGGTCTAAATCTTGCGGTGTTTCATGGTAGCGCTGCATTCGTCGGTAAATAAGACCCCTAAATCCCGTGGCTGGTATCAATTGGAAATTGGTGTCAAGTTCAATGGCACGGTTAAAGTCTTGCAGTGCCTCATTATAACGTTGCATATAGCGGTAAGTATCACCTCTACTGGCGATCGCCCATTGATAATTCGGGTCAAGTTTAATGGCGCGGTTTAAGTCTTGGAGTGATTCAAGATAACGCTGCATATAGCAGTAAGTGACACCTCGATGTGCCAGTGTCCATTGGTCATTGGGGTCAAGTTCAATAGCCCGGTTACAGTCTTGCAATGCTTCATCATAACGGTACATCCGACGGTAAGTAATACCCCGATTGGCGATCGCCCATTGATAATTCGGGTCAAGCTCAATAACACGGCTAAAGTCTAGTAGTGCTTCGGGGTAGCGCTGCATTTGGCAGTAAGTCATCCCTCGAACTGTTAAATACTCAACTTCTTCAGGCGCTAACTTGATAGCCTCGGTTAAATCTTCCAGAGCTTTTGAGTATTGATTAGATTGGGAGTAAATATAACTACGCCAATCTAAAGCTACTGCACGCCACTTGGCCTCAAGATTAGCATCGCTCAAAAAAGTTGTAAGCATTTGGGCCGGAACTTCATAGCGTTTTTCTTCATAAGCTTTTAACCCACTAGCTAATTGCTCACCCCAACGCTGAACTTCAGCAGAATCCGCATCTTTACCAGCCTGAAGCATCGTTTCTGCATATTGTTGGGCAAATTTGCGTTTATTTTTGAGTGCAGCAAGAAATTCATTGAGAGATACAGATAAATTCCTTTGCGGTGACTGACATAAGTTGTGGTACAACACATTTAAAGTGTGACTTTGCCAGCTAGGATCGCGCTGTTTATTCTCTTCGTCCAATTGCAGATCGTTCCGCAGGCTGTCATAATATTCTGCTAACTTACCATGTATGTCAGCCCAACCTTGCGGCGATGAAAGGCGCTTGTGGCGTAACATTTGGGTTTTAACAACATCATGATAAGCCCAACCGTCGGTACGTTCATTGACAAAGGATGTTTCTTTTAGCCAAGTAAATAACTCATCAGCTTCTTCTTCTCCTCTCAACTTAGCTATAACATCTCGATTCAAACACCGAGGAATGGCAGCTTCGAGAGCAACTTGTCGCCGCTTGGGGTGATCAACCCATTTTAAAAAGCGTTCTACAGCACTGCTGCTAGGCTCAATTACTTGGTTAGGGTCATTGGGATGAGCATCTGCTAGCATTCCCACTAGCAGGGGTAAATTTCCAGAAAGGCGTAAAATCACTTCAATAATGCGATTGTCTGTAATGCCTTTGCGAGTTAGATATTGTTGGGCTTCTTCTTCTGTAAAGGGTTCTAGAGGGAAACGAACAATTAACCCCTCGTAAGGTGTCCAATGATTTTTATCTAATTCATGCCGACCGGCGATCGCTATCAATATATTGAGAGATACTTCACCGTGGCGACCCTCCAAAATTTCTCGTAGCCAGTTATCTAGGAATTCCCCAGTGCGTTCATAAGTATCAAAGAACAAAACAACAGGAATTTTCTCAGCAATTTTAAAAATATCTTGCAAAAATAGCGGGGTCAGGATTTCTACAGGTTCTTGAACTAAGCGCACTTCGTCTTTATTTGTTATTTTCTTTGCAACATAAGATGCCCATTCTCCGGCTTGGGTAGCCAAAGCATCCTCATCTACAAAGTCAAAGACAGCACCGCCAACGGGAACTTGACGCGCCAGACGCACACCAGTTTTAACTACAGTTTTGCCTACAAAAGCTGAAAAGCCTTGAGGAGCTTCTGGATCAGTTTCTAATTCTTGGCGTTTTTGACGGTAAACTTTGTAGCGTTCTGTAAACTGCGTTAGTTTGTGACCTTGCCGTTCCAACTCTTCAGCTAAACGACCCATGACTTCTGGTATAGTTTTTTCAGCTTCATCGATGTAAGCCGAGATAATTTTTGCTTCGTCAGCAATTTTGCGAAACTGTCGTAGCAGGGTACTTTTACCAACTCCGCCTTGACCCCAAACGTTATACAGAAAACGACGGCGATCGTCTTCTGGGGGTAATGTTAGATTTTGGCGGAATTGGTTTACCTGGTCTTCACGACCCACAAAACCTGATTGCTGGCGCTGCTTAAGAATATCTTGTAGACTCTTGGGCTTGTTTTGCGGGTTCATGACCAGATTCAATTTTGAGATGCTTAATGTTTACAGGATAACTACTAAATATACAAGGTGTATTTCGGAATTTATCAAACTTTTTCTAGGTAAGTAGTCAGACAGAATTAATTACACAATGTCATTGCGAATGGAGCGTTCGCGGAGCGTCTCGCAAAGAAGCGTAATGAAGCAATCGCAAGGATTGGGATTGCTTCACTTCGTACCCTTCTCTACGAGAGGCTGCGCCAACGGGAACGCCAGGGGCGAACGCAATGACTGTAAATATTTTTGTTCAGCTACTTAATTTTTATGCGTAACCTTGATTTAATTTCAATGTTGACCTTCTGAGGCTCAATGTTGACCTTCTGAGGCTCGACGTTGACCTTCTGAGGCTCGACGTTGACCTTCTGAGGCTCAATGTTGACCTTCTGAGGCTCGATGTTGACCTTCTGAGGCTCAATGTTGACCTTCTGAGGCTCAATGTTGACCTTCTGAGGCTCAATGTTGACCTTCTGAGGCTCGATGTTGACCTTCTGAGGCTCGATGTTGACCTTCTGAGGCTCAAAAATGCCCTAGCGACTAGAAGTCGCGGCTACACAGACAAAACCCGCCTTCGCGGGTTTCAAAAATCTTTGAATTGTAAGACGCGAAAAGGGCATAACAATGTTATGCCCCTACAAATGACCTGTATTTTAGCAAGTTGACAACTCGTATAATTGCCTATTTCAAGGTTTAGCTAACTGGGACTTCAGATTGCTTTTTCTTAGAACGGCGGTTAAACCTGCGTCCCATCTCATCAATTACTGCATCCAAACCTGCGACATCACCGCTAGCTTTGGCATAGCTATAAACAGCTAATGCTGCTGCATACGCTTCACTAGCAGCAGCTATACAGGTATCATCCACCAATTCTTGCAGTTGCGTTAGAGACAATAGCACCGGATATAAGTCCTCATATATTTCCAAGTCCCGGCGCATCTCTTCTAAATCAAAGTAACGAGGCAAAAAGTTAGGGTTTTGTGTGGCCACTTCTAAGGCTTTGCTAACAAAAGCCCGACTTTTATCTCCCATCTTCAGCATCGTTCGCCGGTCTTCAGGGGTTAAATCTACCAAAAACGGTAACTTTTCTCTAATTGTAGCGATCGCTTGCATGACTGCTTCTTTGTCTGCTGGGGCTAGGCTGGCACTGATGCGATTTTCTGGCATTTTTAATACTCCTTTAGGGTACTTTATTTCAGTATTCCCAAAGTTGTAGAGGCAATTGCATTAGTTTTCAAGACAGGCTAACGCCAAGACACCAAGAATTTGTTACATCGAATCGAGCCGATGACGTAATTGGCTACTAAAAGCATCAATTACTGTGACGACTACCAAAAGCACTAACATCATGGTTGTTGCTTTGGTGTACTCGAACCCGTCGATGTAACTTTTTAATTGAAAGCCAATACCACCTGCACCAACTACACCCAAGACAGAAGCAGCACGGATGTTGTACTCAAACATCCAAAAGGTGTAACCTAATCCCAGTGGTAGCACTTGAGGGAGAATGCCGTATTGAGCAATCTGTAGCTTGGAAGCTCCGATAACTTGCAAGGATTCAAGAGAACGCGGATCAACCGCTTCAATTGCCTGTTGATAAAATTTGGCAAGGTAGCCGATGGTATAGATTCCCAAAGCTAAAGTTCCTGCTGGTGCGCCTAAGCCAGTGGCGGCAACAAAAATTAGCCCCAGAATAATTGAGGGGACAGAACGTACAGTATTTTGCAGCAAATTAGCTAGCGATCGCAACCACCCAGGCGCAATGTTGCTGGCGCTAGCTATAGCAATCGGTACAGAAAGAATTGCTCCAATGGTAGTTCCCCATAAAGACATCTGTACAGTTTCAATTAGTGCCTTAACTGCAATATCTAAAACTTTCCAATCGGGAGGAAATAACCGGGTAATAAAATCGGTGATATATGGCCAGCTAGAACGTAGCAGTTCAAAATCGAGTTTGAGTCCTCGCAAAGCCCAACCATAAACTACTACGACAATTAATAAGATGAGTAGAGAACTCAGCCAAGGGTAGAAACGTAAGCGTTTTAACTTAAAAAAGGAACTCATAGTGTATTAAAATAATTCGTAATTCGTAATTCGTAATTCGTAATTAAATCAAATCCCACTCAAGCGGAAACTTTCGCAAATTTAGCTTGTAAGTTGTCACAAAGTCCTTGGTAAACGACGCGTCCAGCATCTAAGACGATCGCTTGTTGGGCGTATTTTTCTGCGATTCCCAAATCGTGCAAAACTGCGACAATAGTCATGCCTTGCTGAGTGTGCAATTGGGATAGAGTTTCCATGACTTGTTGAGATGCTATAACATCTAACCCAGTGATGGGTTCATCGACTAAGAGAATTTGCGGTGATTGAATTAAAGTCCGGGCGATCGCTACTCGTTGTTGCTGTCCGCCACTTAATTGACTGGTTTTTTGAAAAGCTAACTCTCCAAGTCCTAATTGTTCTAATAAATTTAGTGCCAACATGCGATCGCGTTTGGAAAATCCAAGCAGTGTTTGCCAAGTTGTTCTTTTACCAAGGCATCCGCACAAGACATTTTCCAGTGCTGATAACTGCCTAATTAATCCGCCACCTTGAAATAACATGCCAACATCGCGCCGAATTTTTGGCAGTGTTCGGGGATTCATCTCAACATTATTGACGAGCAATTCTCCTCTCACTGATGGCACTAATCCAACTAGCGATCGTAGTAATGTAGACTTACCAGCACCGTTTAGCCCCAGCAAAACGACAAATTCACCCCGTTTAATCTGGCAATTAATCCCGTTGAGGATAGGACGATTGAGAGATGCAGCATAAGCTGTCTCTAGGTTATGACACTCAATAACATAATCATTCATAGAAATTTATTTATCTGCTAAGAGGATGTTTTAAAAGTTCTTTGGTCGTTAGTAAAACGTTTTAGATCCCCCTAAATCCCCCTTGAAAAGGGGGACTTTGATTCCGCTTCCCCCCTTGAAAAGGGGGGTTAGGGGGGATCTAGAAGTGCCTAAACTTACAGCCGACCACTTTTAAAACATCTGCTAACAGTTATTCAAGATGTTCACTGAATAACTGTTAACTGAATTATGGTTCAATGCCAGCAATTTGCAGAGCGTCACGGATAGTTGCTAGGTGACGATCGTGGTTAATTCGCACTAATTCTGTGGAATTATACAAGTCGGTTAGCAATTTATTATTTTGCGACTGATTTAATTTCAGTAAGGCGTTGATGATTTTTTCCCGTGTTGGAGTGGGAACATCATCATCAATGGCAATACCGTGGGCAGGTACACCAGTAATTTTGTGCAAAACCCGTAACTTACTCTTCTCTTGGGCGGTGATATAAGGTGGATTGAGAGCATATTCTGACACAACAGCCACATCAGCTTGACCGCGCACAACAGCTTGCAAGGCTTTGCTGTAATTGCCGCCGTAAGAAATTTGACCAAAGAAACCATCTAAGCGATCGCGGTTGGGTACAAATTTTTGTTTGACCAACTCAGCGACAGGGATAATAAACCCAGAGCCAGAAGTAGGGGAAGTAAAAGCAATTTTCTTGCCCCGCAGTTGTTCTAAAGTGGCTTTAGCTGAATTTTGAGTTTTTAGGGGACTATTCTTGGGGACAACAAATGTTGAGCTATAGGTGTATCTTCCAGAATAAGTGGAACGAACTTCGGCTAGATACAAACTGGCGTTTGCTAATTGTTTCGCTTTCAAAGCCGGACGGCTACTTAAAAAAGCTACATCAGCCCGATTTGCTCTCAAAGCTTCCACAGCAGCTGTATCATCACCAACTTGTGCGACAACTGGAATTCCTAACTCTTTCGATAAAAAAGCTCCTACCGCATTTGCCTTATTTTGCAAGTCTGTAGAATCAGCACGACTGGGAAAAACTATTGTTAAAGTCTTCACCCCTTGGGCAAGTAAGCGTGGTGTCTGTTGATTAGTGGTGGGGTTGGCGATCGTTGCCTGCATAGCCCCTACTGTGCTGGCTACTAAACCTGTAAGTACTGCAAATGCCGCGCCAGCACCCAATAAGCTCTTTTTCGTCACACTCATTTGCAACTCTCCATTAGGAAGTTTTCTCAGTTTTTTTGCTAATTAATTTTAATTAACCTTTAAAAAAGATTTATAGCTTTTAAGAACAAAAGTCAATAATAAAGCCTAGTTTGTTTGTATTGTAGGCTTCTTTTGTGAGTGTATTGGCACTAACCGCTAATTACAGCGATCGCATCAATTTCTACCAACACATCTTTAGGTAAGCGCGATACCTGCACACAAGCCCGCGCTGGGGCTGTATTTTCTGGGAAATATTTAGCATAAACGGCATTCACCGCCGCGAAATCATTCATATCTGCTAAAAATACAGTGGTCTTCACGACATCTTGAAAAGTAGCTCCGGCTGCTGTGAGGATGGCTTCAAGATTAGCTAATACTTGCTCAGTTTGTTTTTTAACATCATCAGTGTAGACGACATCACCAAGGCGGGGATCGATGGCAATTTGTCCAGCGACGAATACAAATTGACCAGAAGCTGCGATCGCTTGATTATAAGGGCCGACTGGTGCGGGTGCATTATCAGTATTAATTACTTTACGGGTCATAGATATTACTTTCTCTAACGATGTTTCTTGTTTACCGATTTCCGCTTCAGAAGCGATCGGTTTGTAGACTTCTCCATCTGGCATTATCGCACCAGTGAGGTCAGCATTTTTAAAGTTGACACCGTAGGTATAATCACAAAAACTTTGTGTCACAGATATTCCTCTCCCCTCTTCTCTCTGCGCTCTCTGCGCCTCTGTGGTTCGTCCCTCTTACCCCAACCTCGGACGTATCCCATAATGCCGATATCGCCAATAATCTCGCAAAATGCGATCGTGGTCAAAACATAAATTACCAGGCACTCGCCAAGACTCAAAAACTGCTACACCCTTAGCATCATCACCAGCCCTGATAAGTAAGTCGGTGGAAAAAAACAGAACTATATTACGAAAAGTAAATACACCTGAAACCCTTACCAATGACAAAGGACAAATGACAAATGACAGCCTTCTCCTGTCGGAGACGCTACGCGAACACCAGTTAGCTTTATTTGCGCCGACTTACTTAATGTTGGGTTTCGTTCCTCAACCCAACCTACATTGGAGTTATTTTTTAGGCTTAACCGAACAGTATTGCGTCAGGTCAGCATCTCGATCGCACTCGTATAATACTGTTACGACAGACTGCAAAACATCATTTATGAATAAACCAGGATGAATATTAAAGAACTACTACTCCAAGAAATTGAATCATCCTCAGATGTTCTACTAGCCCAAACCCTAGATTTTTTGCGTTTTCTCAAAACAAAACCAGTAACCGAGCAAATATCTCTTGACCTATCAACGGAAAAAAATGATCATACTTCCAGTCATAAAACGAAACCAGAAATACAGGAAGCAACACCAATTCTTAGAGGTTGTTTGAAAAGTGGTTGGCTGTGATTTTAGGCACTTGTTGATCCCCCCTAGCCCCCCTTTTTAAGGGGGGAACCGGAATCAAAGTCCCCCAATTTATCGGGGGATTTAGGAGGGTCTAGAACGTTTTGCTACCGATAAGAGGACTTTTCAAACATCCTCTTAGAGGCTCTAAAGCAGAAGACTTGCTAAAATTTGCCGGAACGTGGCAAGGGGATGATTTTGAGGAGTGCTTGCAGCTTGTTTACAAAACCCGTTTCCCAGCTGAATTTTAGTGATGTACCTCTTAGATACCAACCTTTTACAAAAACTGTACGTTGGGGAATTCCAGATATTTCTCTCCCCTCTTCTCTCTGCGCCCTCTGCGCCTCTGCGGTTCGTCCCTCCTATCCCAACCTCGGACGTATTCCATAATGCCGATATCGCCAATAATCCCGCAAAATGCGATCGTGGTCAAAACATAAATTACCAGGCACACGCCAATACTCAAAAACTCCTACACCCTTAGCATCATCTCCAGCCACAGGTTCCCCCGTCGCTGTCGCCAAAAACACAATGCTAATGGTATGCTGACGCGGATCGCGATCAGGGTCAGAATACACCAATAATTGTTCAACTAACTCCACCTGTAAACCCGTTTCTTCCTGGGCTTCTCGCCGCGCCGCCACTTCCACCGCTTCCCCATAATCCACAAAACCACCCGGAATAGCCCAACCTAAGGGTAGATTATGTCTTTCAATTAACACTATTGGCCGATGAGGTCGATCTACTAGTTCAATGATGATATCAACTGTCGGTGTAGGATTTCGGTAAGTCATAGTCATTAGTCATTGGTCATTGGTCATTAGTCATTAGTCACTTGTACTGAGCGTAGCCGAAGTATTAGTCATTGGTTATTCACAAAGGACAAATGACAAATGACAAAGGACAAACAAAATGAGTTTACTTGATTTACCCTGCAAATACTGTTCCGTGATAAATTCGATGCGATCGCATAGCGTGTCCATCAGATAATTGCTCCCTCTCATAATTCAGGTTAAATATGCCTTTTCCTAGATCCAGTGGCATTTTGCTGCATCCTACCTCCTTTCCCAGCCGATTTGGCGTTGGAGATTTAGGCTTAGAAGCCTATCGCTTCATCGATTTTCTTAAAGAGACCCATCAACAATATTGGCAAGTTCTACCCTTGGGCCCCACTGGATACGGCAATTCCCCCTATATGTGCTACTCAGCAATGGCAGGAAATCCCTTGCTGGTTAGCCCAGAAAAACTCCGAGATGAGGGTTTGCTAACTGAAGAAGACTTTGCTAATTTACCAGGATTTCCAGTAGAAAAGGTAGACTTCGACCAGGTTGTGCCGATTAAAATTGGGCTACTCAAAAAAGCCTGTGAAAACTTTAGAACAAATGCTACGGACATCCAAAAAAACGAGTTTGCAGGTTTTTGCGACAGTAAAGCCTATTGGCTAGATAATTACGCCTTATTTATGGCGCTGAAAGATGCCCACGAAAATGCAAGCTGGCATACATGGGAGCCAGAATTTGTCAAGCGCCAACCCGAAGCATTAGCTCAGGTAGAGCATCGGCTTAATGGAGAGATTTTTTATTACAAGTTCGTCCAATTTGAGTTTTTCCGGCAGTGGTCAGACCTGAAAAACTACGCCAACATGCGCGGTATTGACATTATCGGCGATATCCCCATCTACGTAGCTCATGATAGTGCTGACGTGTGGGCGCATCCCGACATCTTTTGCTTAGACGAAGAGACTGGAGTTGCTGCCCAAATGGCGGGAGTCCCACCAGATTACTTCAGCGCCACCGGTCAATTGTGGGGCAACCCGGTTTATAACTGGGAGGAATTGCAAAAACAAGACTTTAAATGGTGGGTACAGCGCTTTGAGGCAATGCTGGATTATGTAGATATAATTCGCATTGACCACTTCCGGGGCTTCGAGGCTTATTGGTCAGTACCCAAAGGCGAAGAAACTGCCATGAATGGCAAATGGGTAGAAGCTCCTGGAGATGCTTTTTTTGAAGCGATTAGGCAGAAGTTGGGTAAGCTACCCGTCTTGGCGGAAGATTTGGGAGTAATTACACCAGAGGTAGAAGCCCTGCGAGATAAGTATGAATTTCCTGGAATGAAGGTTTTACAGTTTGCCTTTGGTTCCGATCCCGGTAATCCATTTTTGCCATTCAATTACCCGCGAAATGCTGTAGTTTATACTGGCACTCACGATAACGACACAACTGTAGGCTGGTTCAATTCAGCCAGCGATAACGAAAAGCATAACTTATGGCTTTATTTAGGTTCTATCAGTCCTGAAGGCATCCACTGGGATTTAATTCGCCTAGCTTTGAGTTCCATAGCCAACCAAGCGATTATTCCCTTGCAAGATGTTTTGGGATTAGGAAACGAAGCGCGGATGAATTTTCCCAGTCTTGCTGAGGGTAACTGGGAGTGGCGCTATCAAGCAGGAGCGCTGAGAGAGGAATTAGGCGATCGCTTGAAAGTTCTTACCAGACTCAATGGACGCGCCCCGGAAGCACAATAAGGCAGGGGGGCAGGGTGCGGGGAGCAGGGGAGAAAGTTTCCCCTTTTCCCCCTGCTCCACCTCGGCTACGCTCGGCGACCACCTGCTCTCCTGCTTCTTCATTCCCCTCTGCTCCCAGCAAGAACTGCCCCTCTGCCTCTTCCCCATGCCCCATATTTCAAAACTTAGGTTTTGCAGCAATTCTAACTTCTTCCTCTTTCCCCGGTTCTCCCATTTCCTTGGCTTTCTCTTGATTGATGCTCATTAACACACCACCAGCATTATCAGTTTTCACTGTGAGTTGCTCTTGGGCTTTCCAAATCCGGTGAGTTCCCTCTGGGAGAGTACCCTCAAACTCGGTTTTGCCATCGGCTACTACGCGAATCCAAGATGACGCTTTTAAAGTGACACCAATCTGTACAGCCTTTCCCTGTTGGACGGCGCTAAGGGTATCGTTAACTGATTGAACCTCCACTGACTCTTTTATTTGGGCTATTTCTGGTTTAACAATGGACTTTTGTTTTGGGGATGGCTGATTTTGGCTATTACTTGTATTTGCTTGTAGTACCGCGTTATTTAATAACTGAGATAAGCCATTTACAGAGCATACAATTAGCAATATGTAAAGAAAGTAAAGATGAATCGGACGTAGTTGATTAAGGGGTGAATTATTCCCCATACCTTGAGGGTTCACTTGTGCAGAACTAATCGGAAAAGTGCCAGAAAATTCTACTCCATTCAACCCTAGTGCGTCGGCAAATTGCCTGATTAAACCCTGTATATAGACTGGTTCTGGCAGATCGTTTAAATTACCTTCTTCGATCGCCTGCAATAATCGCCGGGGAATCCTGGTTAATGCAACCATTTGCTCTAGAGATAATCCCTGTTCTTGACGCAATGCCCAAAGTTGAGCGCCCATTTCAGCCAACTTTTCGGTTCGTTGTTGCTCTAATGAAATTGATGGCTGCAAATTATTCTTCTTTCTTAGCCATTTCATGCCTACTGACACTCCTTAACTCCACAGAATCAATAATTAGGTTGCGTTATCTGATCTTGCAAAAAGTGAATCTCATGATCTTTGAGGGAACGATATTTACCCTCTGACAAAAAAGGTTCTTTTGGAGTTTGTAATTGAATTGGGCCGATAGCAGTCCGATGCAGCTTGATTACTGGGTATCCTAACTGTTGAGCTATCCGGCGAATTTGGCGATTTCTTCCCTCCTGCAAGACTATTTCTAAAAAGCTTTGCTCGGCACGATGTTCTATTAGCTGTACCTTAGCGGGTCTGGTTTTTCTACCCTCCAACATCACACCCTGACGCCACATTTTCAGTACTGTTTCTGGAGGGTGTCCTTCTACCAAAACATGATATGTCTTGGAAATACTGTGGCGGGGATGGGTTAGTCCAAATGTCAGATTTCCGTCATTGGTCAGGATTAATGCTCCTGTAGAATCTGCATCTAAACGCCCAACTGGGTGAATACCTGTACCCTCCCGTAATTCTTTCGGTAGTAGATCCAGGACTGTTGGTCTGCGGTGAGGGTCGTAGCAAGTCGAAACCACACCTGCTGGTTTGTGCAGCAATAAATATATTAAAGCCGGACGCTGCTTTTTAGATACAGGCTTACCATCAATTGCGATCGCATCTTTTTCGGGATCAACTTTTTGACCTAGATGTGCCAATACCCCATTTATCCGCACCCGTGAGTGCCTAATCATTTCTTCAGCTTCACGACGTGAGGCGATACCCCATTGAGCGAGAATTTTTTGTAACCGTGCCTCCATGTGGAATTGCTTATTTACTGTTAACAATTAAACGATATTTGTATTTTGTAGTGAGTAGGCATAAATGTTACATTTAAGACTTATTTAATTTCTGTTCAGTTGTTAAACAAATACTCATAAACAGATTGGTTACATGCCAGAGCAAAATTTTCAAACAACAAATGCAAATAAAATCCGCATAATTACGCAGGTACTCACAACAGCCCTAAAGCTCTGGTTAAGAGCGCAAGTGAGCCAAATATCGGACTTAGAAGTGGAGATTAAAGCGAGCGATCGCCAAATTCTCTCTGGGCGTATCCCGTCGGTATCTATTTTTGCTACTCATGCAGTTTATCAAGGTCTCCTAATTACACAAATTCAATTAATAGCAGAAAATATTCGGATAAATATCGGTTCTGTACTCAAGGGAAAGTCCCTGCGATTGTTAGAAACAGTACCAGTGGTTGGCGATTTGATCGTAGACGAGAAGGATCTTAATGCTTCTCTCTCATCTGACTTATTATCGACTGCTTTGAGTGATTTAGTGGTTAAAGTTTTACCAACACATTGCCCACAGTCACAACCAATAAATTGGCAAGAAATTATTCTTGAGAACAACCAAATTATACTGCGAGGTATGAGAGTAACCAATAGTGAAACAACTCCTGTAGAGATTTGTCTAAGCTCACAGTTACTCAGTGGGCATGAGTTGCAACTAGCACATATAAAAATCAAGCCCGACCAGGGAGATATATTAGAGGACAATCATGAGTACAATCTGGATCTTGGCTCAGATGTCGATATCCAAGAACTAACACTGATCCCAGGCAAGCTAGTGTGTCGTGGGCGGATTAACGTTAACCCTTAATGATTAGAAATTAAAAAATGCTAATACATTATTTTAAATGATATAGCGGCTCTCAGGGGATGAGAGAGCAGGGGGACAATCCTGCGCTTCGTTGCGATCGCGCCTCGGAATAGAATTCCAAGTTATTGCATTGAAGGGACGATAAACACAATCCTGCGCTTCGTTGCGATCTCGCCTTGGAATTCTATTCCAAGTTATTGCATTGAAGGGAGGATAAACACAATCCTGCGCTTCGTTGCGATCGCGCCTTGGAATAGAATTCCTCTTGCTTATAGCTTAAGTCCTCTCAAGAGGACTAAACAAGAATTTTAGTCCACTTAAGTGGACTTAAGCTATTAGCCCGGAACTTAAGTTCCGGGCGGGATGTGGCCCAGTGCAATACTTTAACTGTTACTAAAAACCCTTACAGTAGCGGCAACAGCAATGTCACAAAATAATAAACCAAAGGAGCAGTGAAAATATAACTATCAGTACGGTCTAAAATACCACCGTGTCCAGGGATTAACTGCCCCGAATCTTTGACTCCAGCATCTCGCTTGAGCATAGACTCGGTAAGATCCCCCAAAAGGCTAGCAATGCCAATCAGTAAACCCAATGCTAAACCAGTGAAGGGGGATCTTGGCAAATGCAGATAATAGGCTCCTGCTATGGCTACAGCAACACTTGAAGTAATGCCAAAGACAGCACCTTCTACAGTTTTCTTCGGGCTAATATCAGACAGACGGGTTTTCCCAAAGAATTTGCCAATAGTGTAAGCGCCGATATCTGCTGCCCAAATACACAAAAAAGTTAGCAGTGTTGCTGTAAAACCTTGTGGTAAAGAAGCAGAATTTGCCTTTTCCCAGAAATCTGTCCAGGTTGTGGGCCAATAACCTCCGAAAGAGAGATTGCTAAAAGCAGCACTATTAATTGCCCGTAATCGCACCCAGTAACTCGGCAAATAACCTACGTAAAATAGCCCCATAATAGAAGCGGAAACATCAGCGATCGTGGCAAATTTGGGCTGAAACAGCAGGTAAAAACAAATAAGTGTGCCAGCAATTGGCATCACAGCGTCAGCTAAACTGCCATCAAGGGTACAAATTACCAACAGAACTTGGCTGACACCCATAGTGGTTTTAGCGGCGGGAGCGATGCCTCTGGCTCGTACTAAATTAAAATATTCCTGTTGACCCAAAAAGATGATAACCGCAAAGATGATGGTAAAGTACCAACCCCCCAAAAGGGTTGCCGAAAGAGCAAGAGCGATCGCAACAATTCCACTAATAATCCGAGACCAAGGCATAGAAGTATTTTGGATTTAGTCTAGTTTCTCACCACTAAGGATAAAAATGGGATCAACGGCGGTAAAGGTTTGAGAAAAGCCACGCGTCTCTAAGCGGTTAACCGCAGACTGAACGACTTCGATATTTCTAGCCCTTAACAGAGAAAAGCTCTGAGAAATAGCATACAGACTTTCTAGATTAGCAGCTGTGGCTACAACCCGACCGGATGGGGGCAAATAATGCCATGCTGCTTGCAGAATCTCTTGAATGGGCCGTCCTCCCTCGATACAAACGCGGTGAGGTATAACTTTAAGATCGTGTAAACACTCTGGGGCGCTACCTTCAATTACTTCGACGTTTTTAACATCAAAGCGATCGCAGTTACGCTTGATCAGATTAGCTACTTCTTCATCCCTTTCTATAGCGATAATCTTTCCGCTTGGACACAATAGCCCCACCTCTACCGGAATTGTACCTGTCCCTGCGCCAATGTCCCACAACACAGAATCTGATTTTAGTCGCAGTTGGGCAATTAACAGCAGTCGGACTTCTCGCTGACTTAGGGGAATACCTGGCAAATGTTCAAACAATTCATCGGGAATACCAGGGGTTATATAAGGCCAAAGTTGGGAGGGCATAGAATTACGCAATTATACTAAAGATATGGATTTGCCAAATTGAAAAGCTATAAGCTCTAAAAACTTTTCAAACGTAGCATTATAAGAAACCATAATGATTGGCGAAATATTAGGCGATGTCCAAGGACAAGACGCTGGGCGTCTACGCTACGAAGTTCAGCAGCTACTAGGAAAAAAAGCAGGGCGGCGGACTTTGTTAGCTCGTGATTTGCAAACTCAGGAATTAGTTGTCATTAAGTTACTCTCTTTTGGTGATGACTTTGAATGGGATTCACTCAAGCTATTTGAGCGAGAAGCTGAAACTTTAAAATCTTTGTCACATCCCTTAATTCCTCAGTATTTAAACTATTTTGAGGTAAATTTACCAACCATCAAGGGATTTGCACTCGTACAAACTTATATCCCAGCAAAAACTTTAGAACAATATTTACAAAGTGGGCGAACTTTTACAGAAGCTGAAGTCAAACAGATAGCCAAAGCGCTTTTAGAGATTCTTATTTACCTACATAAGCTACATCCGCCTGTAATTCACCGTGATATTAAGCCTAGCAATATTTTATTAGGGGAGCGTTCTGGTAATAGTGTTGGTCAAGTTTATTTGGTAGATTTTGGCTCAGTTCAGACAGTCCTCGCCACAGAAACTGGGACAAGAACTGTGGTAGGAACCTATGGCTATATGCCACCAGAGCAATTTGGCGGACGCACTGTTGCAGCATCTGACCTTTATAGTTTAGGCGCAACCTTAATTTATTTGATGACGGGTAGTCACCCAGCCGATTTACCCCAAAAGGACTTTCGCATTCAGTTTGAACAAGCTGCTAATGTGAGTCCCAGCTTTAGCAATTGGCTAAAGTGGATGATTGAACCCAGTTTAGAAGGGCGTTTTAGTTCTGCTGTCCAAGCGATCGCAGCCTTAGATAAACCACAAGCGACATTACCTACTTTAGTTGGCAGCAAACCAGACGGGAGTAAAATTCAACTAACCAAAAATTGGGATTCTCTAGAAATTATCATTCCACCAGCTGGTTTCCATCCATCAATAGTATTCACAGCTTTATTTGTGATCGCCTGGAATTCATTTATCCTGCTTTGGACAATTAGCGTTCTCTCGGCCCCTTTTCCTACCAACATTCCCTTTGCCTTGTTCTCACTTACTTTTTGGATTGCTGGCTTTCGGATGGTGTATAAATTTTTCTTTAGTTTGTTTGGACGCATCTGCTTACGCCTGAATGCAGAACAAATTGCCCTAAGCTGGGAGTTGTTTAGTTGGAAGTTTGAGCGTCCCCGTCCATCTCGAAGGCAAAGTATTAATAAGTTGGTTTACATTCCAAAACACTTTACTAAAGGCTCTCAAGGCACTAGAATTGCCGTTCCAGCACAATTATATATTTGCTCAGGATTGCAAAAATATCAGATTAGTGGAAACGATGTCGGTATTAAATCCGAAGTAGAACTTGAATGGTTAGCTCATGAATTAAGTGAGTGGTTAGGTTTGCCAATTACGCGAGAATGAAGAAGAATGCAGAATTCAGAAAGAGGTCTAAAAATGGGAACTACAAGCAAAAGACAATTCCTAATGGAATTAATTCAAAAACATTTAAATATCGCACCCGAAAGCACTTTAGAAAAAGTTTTAGAACTTTTAGAGGATGAAGAAGATATTAGAGATGCTCGTGCTGAAATAGCAGACGCAAAAATTAACGGTACTATATCTTGGGATGAATACAAGAAATAAACCGCGTGACTTACCAAATTGAATTTACCAAGGGTGCTAATAAACAATTGAAGAAACTACCAAGCCATATTAAAGAACGTATCGACTCAAAAATTGAACAATTAGCAATAGAACCACGTCCAGTGGGTGTTAAAAAATTGGCAGATGAAGAATCTTTATATCGAATTAAAGTAGGTGATTATAGAGTAATTTATCAAATATTTGATACGATTCTATTAGTGAGTGTGATTAAAGTGAAACATCGTAGAGACGTTTATAGAGATGAGTCTTGATAGAGAACAGTTAATTAAAAATTATTGAGAGGATCTGTGTATGTTGTTTGGACTGGGATGGCCAGAAGTCAGCGTCATTGCGATCGTCGCTATTCTAATTTTTGGGCCGAAAAAAATTCCCGAACTGGGAAGCGCACTGGGTAAAACCTTGCGCGGTTTTAAGGAAGGAGTGAATACTCCGAATGACGAAACCAATTCAGAACAAGAAAAATAGTCAACTCTTTGTGGGGAATTTAATATTTACAGCACAGCAACTGTTAATAGTAGAGATGCGACTCATCGCCTCTCTACTATTGACTACAGCAATGTATTAACAACAGAAGAAGGTGTGCTCCCATTTTGGGAATCGATGATCGCTGTACCAGTATTTTGTTGGTGTATCTCTTCTTTAACTACACCACGCCCTCTAATTAATTTAATTGCCCGACTCACGCTTTCTGGTAAAATTACCACTAGGCTGTTATTTGGTGCCATGTCTAAGCCTTTGTTAATCGCTTGTGTTTCATCCAAAATTGATTCATAGCGACTATCAGACTTAACTTGGGTAATGCCTTGAATAATCAACTGGGCAGCCGATCCCCGTTGTCTTCCCCTAGTGTCATCGTCTTCTTTAACGATGATGTAGTCAAAAATTTGGGCTGCTAGTTTGCCCAAGGTCACAAAGTCTTCGTCACGGCGATCGCCTGGCCCACCAATTACGCCAATCCGTTGCCCTGTAGTCCAATTCCGAACAAAGGAACCTACAGCTTCGTAACTGGCTGCGTTGTGGGCATAGTCAACCAAAGCGTGGTAGTTGCCTAAATTAAATAGATTCATTCGTCCTGGCGTTTGACTAACTGAAGCCCGGAAGGTCTTCAAACCAGCACGAATCTGCTCAATTGTGACGTTTTGTACGAATGCTGCCAAAGTTGCTGCTAAAGCGTTGGCAATCATAAACGGCGCACGTCCGCCCATTGTTAAAGGTATATTTTCTGCTCTTTCTATGCGGTGTGTCCAATCTCCTTTAACAATTGACAAATAGCCATTTTCATATACTGCTGCTACTCCGCCCTTTTGGATGTGCTTTCGCACCAATTCCGAGTCGGGGTTCATTGTGAAGTAAGCAATATTAGCCTTAGTTTTTTCTGACATGGCGGCAACGCGGCGATCGTCGGCGTTAAGTACCGCGTAGCCATCAGGGAATACGGCTTCCGCTACTACACTCTTGAGGTTAGCTAACTGCTCAATAGTATCTATATCGCCAATTCCTAAGTGGTCGGCGGCTACATTTAATACTACTCCCACATTTGCTGCTTCAAAGCCCAATCCAGAGCGGAGAATGCCACCGCGAGCCGTTTCCAGTACCGCTACTTCTACTGTGGGATCTTGGAGGATAACGTGGGCACTTTGGGGGCCTGTATTATCGCCAGCTTCTACTAAATAATCACCGATATATGTTCCATCAGTAGTAGTATAACCAACTACCTTCCCAGTCTGTTTATAAATATGTGCTAGTAGTCGGGTTGTAGTAGTTTTGCCGTTAGTGCCAGTAATACTAAGGATGGGAATTTGGCTAGATTGCTCGTTAGGAAACAGCATATCCATCACTGCGCCAGCGACGTTGCGGGGGATACCTACACTTGGGGCAACGTGCATCCGAAAGCCGGGAGCGGCGTTAACTTCGACAATCACGCCATCAACTTCCCGTAGCGGACGGCTAATATCCGTGGTGACGATATCGAGTCCGGCGATATCCAAACCGATAATCTTGACTACCCGTTGTGCCAACCAAAGATTTTCTGGGTGAATTTCATCGGTACGGTCTACGGCGCTACCACCTGTACTTAAGTTTGCCGTTGCCCTGAGATAACAAATAGTGCCCTTGGGTGGCACGCTATTTAGGGTATAGCCTTGCCTTTCTAAGAGTTGGTAGCTGGTGCGGTCTAGTTCAATCTTGGTTAAGACGTTATCATGTCCTTCACCGCGATTTGGGTCAAGGTTTGTTTCCTCAATTAGTTCGGAGATGGTTGATCTGCCGTTGCCAATGACATGAGCCGGGACGCGTTCGGCTACTGCTACTACTTTGCCATTTACCACTAGTACCCTGTGGTCGCGTCCAACGTAATATCTTTCGACAATAATTGATCGGGAGACCTGTCTGGCGGCTTCGTATCCGGCTTCAGCTTCTTCCCAAGTTCTGATATCAATGGTGATCCCCCGTCCATGATTGCCATCCAGGGGCTTGATGACGATGGGATAGCCGCCAACCAATTCAATGGCTTGTTCCAAATCGTCTAAGAAGTTGATCACTGTACCTCTGGGTACTGGCGCACCAGCAGCAGCGAGGATGCGTTTAGTGGCTTCTTTATCGCAAGCTAGTTCTACGCCTAGAATGCTGGTGTTGTCCGTCATTGTGGCCTGCATCCGCTTCTGATTCACGCCGTAGCCTAGCTGAATCAAAAAGCGGGCTTCCAGAGACATCCAGGGAATACCTCTTTTTTCTGCTTCTTTGATGATCGCTTCAGTGGAGGGGCCTAAGGAAGCATCACGGGTGAAGTCTTTTAGGTCTTGGATATCTTGCTCTAGTTCTGCTTTGGGATAACGGCCTCGATCAACGATACTCTGGCACAGCCGTACTGCGGCTCGTCCAGCGTAGCGTCCCGCTTCCTCATTCTGATACTCAATCACTACTTGGTAAATTCCGGGTGTGGCAGTTTCGCGGGTGCGACCAAAGCCAACATGCATACCAGCTAATTCCTGGAGTTCTAGGGCTACGTGTTCTACGATATGACCAATCATAGTGCCTTCTTTGACTCGCATCAGAAAACCACCACGACAGCCAGGAGAACAATAATGACCCTCCAGACTCGGCAGCGCCTCAACTAGTCCTTCATAAAAGCCAGGGATTTGATTCGAGGGCGTCTCGGCAAGGTTTTCTAAATCGAGGCGCATGACGATCAGCTTGTGGCGTCGAATGCTCCAATAGTTTGGGCCGCGTAAGGTCTGGATCTTGAGGATTCTCATGGGAATAGGTAGATGGAGATTCGGAACCAAAATTCTAGTTTCTTACTGGAATTGACCGCCAAACTGTTCGTTGCAAACAGTTTTTTCTTTTTACATACTATTCTCATCATTTTTCTACAACAAGAAATAAATGTGCGGTCAACCGATTTTGGATTTTAGATTTATGATTTTGGATTAAAAGAGACAATTAGGGTACTTAGCTCTCTTAATTTTAGATTTACGATCGCAAAGTCTTAACGAGTCCTTGAGGTTTTTTAGATTTGTTTCGCCTACTTTCTGGCGGCATCTGCCAAAAAGCTCTTTTAATCTAAAATCCTTCTTGAAAAGCTTGCTAGGTGGGGAAACCCTCCTTACAACTTTTGTCTGTGACACGCTACGCGAACGCAAAATCCAAAATCTAAAATTTGTGGCCAACTCAGTGTAACCTCAGATACTTTATCCCGTCAGCTGGAGATCCGATGTACAGCAGGTAACACAGTGCGCTGGTACAAGTGGAAGCGATCGCCGTAGCTGAGGATATGTAGACGTAAATTATGCACGGTTAATGGTTCATTAGCACCGACGTGAGGTTCGTTGGTGTGGGTGGCTTCAGTGGGATCAACAATGGTGACACTGCCTTTACCCATAACTTGTAACCAACCATCACGTTCAAATACTGCACAAGTATCTTCGTCAATGCCAATACCTAAGCGATCGGGGTGAGCTGCGATCGCACTAATCAGCCGTCCCATGCGATTACGGTTGTGAAAGTGTTGGTCAACTATTACTTCGGGAATAAACCCTAAACCCGTTGCCATATCAACCAGGGAACGATTTGGCGACTCTCCACTACCGCCGCCAGCAATCATGTGATGTCCCATCACTGCCGCTCCTGCACTCGTGCCTGCTAAGGTAAGTTGCCCCGCCCTCACACGCTGGCGAATAATTTCCATTGCTGGCGTATCTGCCAATACACCACAGAGACGCAGCTGGTCGCCTCCTGTCAAAAATACCCCACTACAGGCTTCTAAGGATGCTTTGATCTGGGAGGATTCACACTGTTCCCGTTCGCGGATATCTAAAATCTCTACCTTCTGAGCACCCATTTCTTCAAAAATGCGAATATACCTACCACCGATGATGGCGGGTTCGCGAGAGGCAGATGGAATAATTGTAATATAAGCCTTACTAGCACCGGCGCGTCCAAAAAAAGTTCGTAGGATTTCGCGCCCATGAACTTTATCTTCTGCACCTCCGATAACCAGAACGGCGGTTTTAGTTGCTTGGGGTGTCCTCATTTCTAGCGATTTAGCTTGTAATTGCGGCATTGTGTTTCTCCTGTCAACAACTTCAGGTGAATTTAACAAGGATCAGTTGCAGCCATGATTTTTGCGCTTTGCAACTTTTGAGAGGACACTTTTTGGAAGTTTGGAACTGGGTAAGCCACTCTCCAAATTTTTGTTTAACGCTCGCGTTACCTCAGTCTAAACGTGTTCGTTCCCATTCCTCAAAGCCAGGGCCTTGTTTTTCACCTGTCCACTTGCAGCAGGGCAAAATAGTCTTTATAGGGCTAAATTCCTGCTTTGGGGTTGAGGACGAGCAGTTAAGACTACGCTTTTTTCTGAGGCTGGCTCGATGCATCCTGGAAGTTGTTAACTTGATAAGATTATTAATTTAAATGTACTTGTGACAACATTTAAACATAAATTAAGTAATTAGAAAAACTTTTAATCCCATCTAAAATCCAAGAGGTCTGGTAGTTTTAGATACTATTGATAAAGTTTAACTGGAGTTTGACCCGACTTTGGCTTGTTGATGTTTGCTAGACATTCAAATTTAAGATTAGTGTCCTTGAATACGAATAACTGTGCGCTTTGATATAGTTACGCTTTTTCCTGACTGTTTTAACTCTGTTCTCAATTCTGGTCTGCTAGGTAAAGCCTTAGCCAGACAGATTGCCGAAGTGCATCTGGTTAATCCACGGGACTTTACCACTGACAAGCACCGGAAGGTAGATGATGAACCCTACGGCGGCGGTGTGGGGATGCTAATGAAGCCAGAACCTATTTTTAAGGCTGTGGAGTCGCTGCCGATTCTACCCCGAAGAGAAGTAATTTTGATGAGTCCACAGGGTCAAACAATCAATCAACCTCTTTTAAAAGAATTGGCGACAAATTATGACCAGTTAGTAGTTATTTGCGGGCATTACGAAGGAGTGGATGAGAGGGTGCTACATTTGGTAACTCGTGAAGTATCTTTAGGCGATTTTATTCTGACTGGCGGAGAAATTCCAGCAATGGCTTTGATTAATGGCGTAGTGCGGCTTATCCCAGGAACCGTAGCCAAAACAGAGTCCCTCACAGCAGAAAGTTTTGAGGAGGGGTTATTGGACTATCCCCAATATACTCGTCCTGCCAATTTTCGCGGCTTGAAAGTGCCTGATGTCTTGCTCAGTGGCAATCACGCCGCGATCGCCCGGTGGCGTTACGAACAACAAATTCAAAGAACCCGCGATCGCCGCCCCGATCTCTTGGAGAAATTAGAGCAGGGGGAGTAGGGGGCAGGGAGCAGGGGAGGCAGGGGAGGCAGGGGAGGCAGGGGGAGAATAATAATTTTTAACTCCTGACAAATGACCAATGACAAATGACTAATGACTAATGACTAATGACAAATGACTAAAATTCGTATTGGTAACGGCTACGATATTCATCAACTGGTGAGCGATCGCGCTTTGATTTTAGGTGGAATTCAAATTCCCCATGAATTGGGTTTGTTAGGGCACAGTGATGCTGATGTGTTAACACACGCGATTATGGATGCCATGCTTGGGGCATTATCTTTGGGGGATATTGGTCATTATTTTCCGCCTAGCGATCCTAAATGGGCGGGAGCAGATAGTTTAGTACTATTAAATCAAGTACATCAACTGATTCGGGATCAAGGTTGGCAGGTGGGAAATATTGACTCAGTGGTAGTAGCAGAACGTCCAAAATTAAAACCGCATATTCACAATATGCGCGACAAACTAGCGGCTGTTTTAGAATTAGAATCAAATCAAATTGGCATCAAAGCTACCACCAACGAAAAATTAGGCCCCGTTGGACGCGAAGAAGGTATATGTGCTTATGCTGTCGTTTTGCTAGTGGCTTCAGAGTAACTTTTCTTTGAAACCATCGGTAAATATATTGAAGACTCATGAGGATAGAAATCAATGATTTATAGCGACAAACAAACCTTAACTTGGTGGGAATTTAGAGCCATACAAGCTACAAACATAGAAGATATAGACTTTCCTGATATTGTTGCTTTAGACAAAGAAGGACAAATTGTTCTCATAGCTGAAGTCAAAGGTTTACCATTCAATTTTCAAGAAATAAAAGTCAAAAAACATGCTATCTTGCGGCTGATTGATTACTTACAAGCAGCAAAAATAGCGATTTCCTTTGCTATGCTTGTTGATGTAAATAAAATTCTAATTTTTAAATGGGATGGCAATAATTTATCAGAGCCTATTATCAGTCTTAATACTGCTGATGTGCTTAGTCATTACGAGCCAGAATTCCGCGATAAAAGCATATTTAGTCTTTACCTTAAAGGTCTTACAGAAGCTTGGTTGCACGATTTGGCATATCATTGGAAATGGGAAATACCACCTTTCACAAAGGAAATTGCAGAAATTGGTTTATTGCAATTAGTAGAAGACGGAAGAACAGAAATTTATTAATGTTGTGTAGTGATAATTTACGTTGAAACTAATTTCTTGATGAGTATTGCTAAAGGGCAAGATTCACAAGCACAAGAATTACTGCAAAATACACCGTCTTCTTTACGTCTCGTAGTGCCAAGTATTTGTTTTGTAGAATCATTGACAACATTGGAACAAGAGGAAAAATATAATCTAGATTTCCTCCGCAAGTTAGATATACAAATTAATCAAGCAAAGCGGGATAATTCAGATAATGCACGATTACTGCTGTCTTGCCTAGAACAATCAAGAACTAGCTTTTTTCAACGAAATAACGAAATTAAAGAACGTTTTAATGTAGCTTTTAATCAGCTGGCGATCAAATCAGAAATGATTACATTAACTACGGGTATTTTTCAAGGAACTTTAAATAGAGCAATTTTTGAGAAGCACATTATAGATAGAATAATCTTGGAGTGTATAATTTTTCATGCTGGGTTACATCCCAATGAAAATAAATTATTTTTAAGTAACAATTCTAAAGAATTTGGTAGAGGTGAAGTTATAGAGGTTTTACGAGATAGTGGTATTCAATATTTCAATAAAACCCAGAACTTTCTTGGTTGGCTACAATCTCAATTAAATTAATTACACTATTCGCTTATTAAAAGTATGAAATTTTTTAGAAAAATATTTCTGGCAATTAAAAGTTTTTGCTTACCAATAATTCTGGCTTTGGCAACAGCAATTACAGTTACCGCGTGCAATCCATCTAACTTTAAAACCGCAGCTGCACAAGTTCCGCAATTGGTTCTTTCTACTTTGAGCGACCCTAAAACCTTTAACTACGCCCTCATCCAAGAATCTCCCAATATTTCTGGTTTCACTTATGAGGCATTAGCTACTCAAAACGGAATAACTAAGGAAATTGAGCCAGCTTTGGCTGAATCTTGGGAACTTTCCCCAGACAAACTACGGTTTGTCTTTACCTTGCGAGAAGGATTGAAGTGGTCGGATGGTCAGCCATTAACAGCCGATGATGTCGTTTTCTCTTTCAATGACATCTACATGAACAAGCGCATTCCCACTTATACCCAAGATGGTCTTCGCATTGGTATCAGTAAGGCTTTTTTCAAAGTCCGCAAAGTCGATGAACGCCGGGTAGAATTTATTCTACCAGAACCGTTTTCTCCTTTTTTGCGATCGATTGCAGCAGGGGTAGGAATATTACCAGAACACGCCCTACGTGCAGCAGTGGAAGCCAAAAACTCTGACGGTAAGCCAGTGTTTATGTCCACTTGGGGAACCGACACAGACCCCAAAAAAATTATTGTTAATGGCCCTTACACAATCGAGAGTTATTCAGCCAATCAACGCGTAATATTTCGGCGCAACCCTTACTACTGGCGTCAGAAAGATGCACAAGGAAAACAAATGCCATATATTGAGCGTGTAATTTGGCAAATTGTGGAATCGCCTGATACAGCTTTGTTGCAATTTCGTTCTGGAGGGTTAGATTTACTAGAAATTGGCCCTGGAAATTTTCAATTGCTCAAGCGTCAAGAAAAGCAAGGTAACTTTACTATTAAAAATGCTGGGCCTGACTCTGGGACAAGTTTTATAACTTTCAATCTCAACAAAGGTAGTCGCAATGGCAAGCCTCTTGTAGATCCTATTAAGTCCCGCATTTTTAACAACGTTGCTTTTAGACAGGCTGTCGCCTACGCTATCGATCGCCAAACGATGATCAACAACACTTTGCGGGGATTGGGTGAACCGCAAGACTCTCCAATTTCTGTTCCCAGTCCCTATTATTTGTCTCCAAAAGAAGGTTTAAAAACTTATGACTACAATCCAGAAAAAGCTAAACAACTTTTACTAGGAGCAGGATTTAAATACGATGATAAAGGTCAACTGTTAGACGCCGATGGTAATCGAGTCCGCTTCACAATAATGGCTATTGCTACTAATAAACCCACAATCACACCGAAAATCCAACAGGATCTCGGCAAGATAGGTATTAAAGTTGATTTACAATTTATTGACTTCAGTATTATTGGAGAAAAAATTTCTAACACCCTAGATTGGGAGTGTTGGTATGGATTCATCACTGGTGGTATTGAGCCACAAGATGGTTTCAATGTCTGGTCTGTAGAAGGTAACTTTCATGTATTTAATCAGAAAGCTCAAGCGGGACAATCCCCAACAGTCGGTTGGAAAGCTACCGATTGGGAACAGAAAATTGAAGACCTCTACATTCAAGGGGCAAGGGAGTTCGATGAAACAAAACGCAAAGCTATCTATGCAGAAACACAACAACTCTCACAAGAGTATCTGCCTTTTATTCACCTATTCAATTCCCTAGCTTTAGTAGCCGTGCGTAATACTATTGAGAACGTAAAATACTCAGCGACAGCAGGTTACAATTGGAATATTTATGAACTCAAAGTAGTAGAAGAGAAAAAAGCTACTTAATTTTCATGGGCATGGGTAAGAGGCAGAGGGGCAGGGAGCAGGGAGCAGAGGGGAAAGACAAGAGGTAATTTTTTATTCTCCTCTTCCCCCCTTCCCCCTGCTTTCCTCATCCCTCCATTCCTCACTTCCCTTTATGCAGTCAAGGCTGAACACGAGGTATATTATGCAAACAGTTTAGTCTTCGAGTTTTATGATTTTTACCCTCTTGCCTACCCGCCACCGTGGGTTTGCGGTTTTAGCAATATTCAGTCTATTCTTTATTTGTCAGATAGCTCTTATAAGTTGTAACCCAACTAATTTTAAGAGTAAGGCAGCGCAAGTATCGCAATGGGTTACAAGCACTATCGGCGACCCGAAAACTTTTAACTACGCCTTCAATCAGGAATATCCTCATGTTTTTCTGTTCACGACTGAAGGACTAACTACCCTCAATGGAATTACAGGCAAAATAGAGCCAGCTTTAGCGGAATCGTGGGATATTTCTGATGATAAAAAGCGAGTCGCTTTTACTTTGCGAGAAAACTTAAAATGGTCAGATGGCGAACCACTTACCGTAGATGATGTTATCTTTACCTATGAAGATGTGATTTTCAATCCACAGATTCCTACCGATTGGAAAGATGGTCTGAAAATCGGTTCTAGTGGTAGTTTTCCTAAAATCAGAAAAATAGGCGATCGCCAAATTGAATTTATTCTACCTGAGCCTTTTGCTCCTTTCCTTTCCACCACAACCGGAGCATCAACAAATTCAGTTGGCATTTTGCCAAAACATGCTTTAGCTGAATCATTGAAATCTAAAGATGCTAAAGGTAATCCCAAGTTTCTATCTACTTGGGGAACGAATACAGAACCCAGTAAAATTATTGTCAACGGTGCTTATAAAATAGAAAGTTATACTTCCAGTCAGCGTGTAGTATTTCGGCGCAATCCTTATTACTGGCGCAAAGATAGCCAAGGGAATCAGTTACCTTATGTTGAACGTATTGTTTGGCAAATTATTGAATCTACAGATACAATAATTCTTCAGTTTCGCTCTGGAGGATTAGATACAGTTACTGTTTCTCCTGAAAACTTTTCACTACTTAAGCGCGAAGAAAAGCGGGGAAAGTTTACTATCTACAATGGAGGCCCGGAATTCACCAATACTTATATTTCATTTAATCTCAACAAAGGTCGGCGGCAAAACGGACAGCCTGTAATTGACTCAATTAAATCCCGTTGGTTTAATACCCTTGCTTTTAGACAAGCAGTTGCCCATGCAATCGACCGTCAAACAATGCTAAATAATGTTTTTCGGGGGATTGGTGTGTTGCAAAATTCGCCGATAGAAATTCAAAGTCCTTACTACTTTCCTCCAGAAAAAGGTCTGAAAGTTTATGAATTTAATCAAGAAAAAGCTAAAAAATTACTATTAAGTGCAGGTTTTAAATATAATGCCAATAAACAGTTACTAGATGCTGATGGTAATCGGGTGCGCTTCAGTTTATTAACAAATGCTGAAAATAAAACTCGTGTGTTAATGGGAGCGCAAATTAAGCAAGATTTGAGTAAAATTGGCATTCAAGTTGATTTTAATCCAATTGCGTTCAATACCCTTACAGACAAGCTTTCTAATTCCCTCGATTGGGAATGTTATCTGCTAGGCTTTATTGGAGGGATTGAACCAAACGACGGGGCTAATGTTTGGCTACCGTCAGGTGGACTACATACCTTCAATCAGAAACTTCAAGCAGGGCAAGAACCACTTATTGGTTGGCAAGTTGCAGATTGGGAGGCGGAAATTGGTCGTCTTTACATTCAAGCGGCACAAGAGTTAGATGAAGTAAAGCGCAAAGAGATTTACGCCGAAACGCAACGCCTCTCTCAGGAATATTTGCCTTACATTTATTTAGTGAATCCTTTAGCTTTGATAGCAGTGCGCGATCGCATTCAAAACGTCAAATTCTCTGCACTTGGTTCCCAAAAAGGAACGTTGTGGAACAAATATGAACTGAAAGTAACAGAATAGAGTTTAAAGTATTAAAATCTCTGCCCTTGGTGGCACGTTTGGGAAAATTTATAAAATCAAAACAACAGAATCAGTGTCTCAACATGAAAGTTTGCGATCGCTCCTCGAAGCGGTTGCCAATGGTAAAGTTACGCCAGATACCGCATTAGACTCACTCAAAGACTTAACTTATGAATCTGTAGGTGAGTTTGCCAAAATCGACCATCATCGCCAGCTAAGAACTGGTTTCCCAGAGGTGATTTGGGGGCCTGGTAAGACTCCCGACCAAATTGCTCAAATTATGGAGGTGATGCGCCTCCGTAATCCGGTGGTGATGGCAACTCGCATTGAACCAGCAGTTTATGCCGCGCTGGAATCAAAAGTTAGCGGTTTGCGATATTACGAATCGGCGCGAATTTGTGCGATCGCTCCCCCTACCATCGAACCACAATTTGCGGGTGAAATTGGCATTCTTTCTGCTGGTACTGCCGATTTAGCCGTTGCTGAAGAAGCTGCTGTCACTGCTGAACTTTCTGGTTTTCAGGTACAGCGCCTCTGGGATGTTGGTGTTGCTGGGATTCACCGTTTATTAAGTAACCGCCACCTGATTGAGTCCGCATCGGTGTTGATTGTCGTAGCGGGGATGGAAGGCGCTTTACCCAGCGTTGTCGCTGGTTTAGCGAGTTGTCCTGTGATTGCCGTACCCACCAGCATTGGTTATGGCGCAAGTTTTGGCGGTTTAGCACCTTTATTGACAATGCTTAACTCTTGTGCTGCGGGAGTAGGTGTAGTAAATATCGATAATGGTTTTGGTGCAGCAGTTTTGGCGGGGCAAATTTTGCGGACTGCCGAGAAATTGCGGTTGGCATCTGCTGCATCTTGAGTTAAGACATTAAAGTTACACCCAAGATTTCAGTAAATATCAGGAATTTATCTAAAAAATAAACTGATGCTGAATTTTGCCACCCTTAACTTATAACCACCAAATATGAGCCATTACAGCGATTTGATATCTCAGTTATATTGGGATTTGCCTGTAAATTTGACAGCACTACTAGCACAAACAATTACCGATCCAGACTTGATGGGTCAGGTTGAAAAATCTTGGCGTCACTTTATACAAACAGGTCAAGTGTGGGCATTGTTGATTGGTTTAGTCATTGGTTATATGATTCGGAATCTAACTAGTTACGGTTGAATTTAGGGGGGAGTGGGGAGTAAGGAGAGACGCGATTAATCGCGTCTGTACTAGGGAGTAGGAAATCAGCAAAATTGTCTTCCTCTCTTCCTAAATCATCACTCCCCATTCTCCACTCCCCACTCCCCACTCCCCTCATAATATTTATGACCAAAGAAGAAACTTGGAGCCAGAGGTTTGAATCAGCGTTGCATCCGGCGATCGCTCGTTTTAATGCCAGTATAGGTTTTGATATTGAATTAATCGAATATGACCTGACTGGTTCTCAAGCCCATGTCAAAATGCTTGCTCACACGGGCATTATCTCCCAACAAGAAGGAGAGCAACTGGTTGCAGGTTTAGAAAAAATTCGCCAAGAGTACCGCGAGGGTAAATTTAAGCCTGGTGTCGATGCTGAAGACGTACATTTTGCAGTTGAACGACGATTGACAGAAATTGTCGGCGATGTGGGTAAAAAGGTGCATACAGCGCGATCGCGTAATGATCAAGTTGGTACTGACACCAGACTCTACCTCCGCGACCAAATCCAACAAATCAAAAGCGAATTGCGAGAATTTCAAGGTGTCTTACTGGATATAGCCGAAAAGCACGTTGAAACCCTGATTCCTGGCTATACCCACCTACAACGCGCCCAACCCTTGAGTTTAGCTCACCACCTCTTGGCATACTTTCAAATGGCCCAACGCGACTGGGAACGCTTAGGAGATGTTTCTCGCCGCGTAAATATCTCACCTTTAGGGTGCGGTGCTTTGGCGGGAACTACTTTCCCGATTGACCGCCACTACACAGCAAAACTATTGCATTTTGACGATATTTATGCTAATAGCCTTGATGGAGTGAGCGATCGCGATTTTGCGATCGAATTCTTGTGTGCTGCTAGCTTGATTATGGTTCACCTCAGTCGCCTTGCAGAAGAAGTCATTCTTTGGTCATCTCAAGAATTTGGCTTTGTCACCCTTAAAGATAGCTGTGCCACAGGTTCCAGTATCATGCCCCAAAAGAAAAACCCTGATGTGCCAGAATTAGTCCGGGGAAAAACAGGACGTGTATTCGGTCATCTCCAGGCGTTATTGGTGATTATGAAGGGGCTACCACTGGCATATAACAAAGACCTGCAAGAAGATAAAGAAGGTTTGTTTGACAGCGTCAACACAGTCAAAGCCTCTCTCGAAGCAATGACGATTTTGCTGAGAGAAGGTTTAGAATTTCGCACTCAACGCTTAGAACAAGCAGTGACAGAAGATTTTTCCAACGCTACCGATGTAGCAGATTATTTAGCCGCGCGGGGAGTTCCCTTCCGAGAAGCATACAACCTCGTGGGTAAGATAGTAAAAACCTGTGATGCCGCAGGTAAACTTCTGAAAGATTTGAGCTTGGAAGAGTGGCAACAATTCCACCCAGGATTTGCAGCCGATATTTATGAAGCGATATCTCCTCGTCAAGTTGTTGCAACCCGTAACAGTTACGGTGGTACTGGCTTTGCACAGGTAAGGAAAGCACTCATAGCTGCCCGCGCTCAAATTGCTGTCGATTAATAAATAAGGGCGTACATATGTGCGCCCTAAAAAATAAATAATCTAAATAAAAAGGATTTAAGCAGACAGCTTATTCAGTGTCAGCTGCTGCTGCGCCTTCTTCTTCTTCACTCTTCGGTGGTCTTTGTTGGAACCTTCTCTGCATTCTTCCTGTCGTAGTCCGTTTACGAAACTTTCTGGCATACGCCTGGTTACGTAGCGCCTTTTCTTTTTTTGGGTTACGGCGCTTGGCCATGTTCACCTCATTAATAAACAACAAAAAAGTAGCAACTAGGCATCACGTAGGCAATATCAGTTACCAATGTTATTGATATACTTGTAGCCTAGTGCAGCAATAAATACGCTTTAAACAGTGTACTAGTCTATCGCATTCAACCTTGCTCTGTCAATAATAATTTAGAACTATCCCCACCAGCTAGACGAAAAATACTTTTTATTAGATTCAAATTTGTCAAATAGATGTAAATTAGCTAACTAGTTGTTGTTCTTGGAACAAACTAATCAATATTATCAAGAATTAGGTGACGGTCTCAAACCCCGCTTAATTGTCTGTTCTAAATTTTGGGTTAAAACTTATCATTCAGATTATTTTTTTTAATGTGTGCTGAAAAATATTAGTGATTGCTAGTTTGGACAAGGCTAATGTTAGTTTTAAACTGAAAAACTTTCTGATTTAACAAAGTTTATGTATATATGAATACAGTGCTTCTCTTGAAACTTAATGTTAGAATCAATAATATTCTACGTAAATCGCGAGAATAAAATCTCAAGCCACAAACATATGTGTATAAAACAAAACTAAATAAAAATTTTATTAGTTGAGTTTATGTAAGTGCTAGAGAGCTATAGAAAACAATACAAAAATTTTGAAGATTGAACGTTATTGCTTTTTTTCCGGCAGCTGTCCAGTCCACACGTAGCTTATGGCGTATTGGACAAACAGTATTGGGTATTATATTTCGTCATCCCATTACTGGCACTAGTATTATCCCAATTTTACCCGATGGTCGGATTGTACTGATCCGGCGGCGTGATAACGGTCTTTGGGGATTGCCTGGAGGTATGGTGGATTGGGGAGAAGATATTCCCAACACAGTCCGCCGGGAATTGATTGAGGAAACCGGGCTAGAATTGGTGAAAATTAATCGTTTGGTAGGAGTTTACTCCGCACCAGACCGTGATCCCAGAATCCATTCAATTTGTGTTGTGGTTGAAGCCGAGGTACATGGGACAATGGAGATTCTAGATACTTTGGAAGTCATGGAAATCCAAGCTTTCTCTCCCAATTTGCTACCTTCAGGACAGATGTCTCACGACCATACTCGGCAGTTGCAAGACTACTTAAATGGCTTGACAACACTGGCATAACAATAAATAGTCATTAGTCATTTGTCATTAGTCATTTGTCATTTGCCGCCAAAGTATACGATCTAAGGAAGCTTCTCTACTAGACGCTTTCGCGTTCGGCTCACACTTCTCTCTTTGTAATTTGTCCCAAACTAATTACTAATGACCAATGCCCAATGACTAATGACTAATGACTATTTATTATGATGCTAAAAGTTAACTACTAAATTAAAATGAATACACTATTCCGTAACTCGCGGATAAAGCTCTCTCAAGGGCTGATATTCTGGCGTGAAGTCGGTGAAAAAACTCCTATAATTTTTTTACATGGTGCTTGGAATGAGAGCAGTCAATGGTTATCTGTGATGGAGTCTCTTTCACAAGATTTCCATTGCTTTGCACTTGATTTGTTAGGGTTTGGTGAATCAGAAAATCCGAATATCCACCATTCGATAGATTTACAAGTAGAGTGTTTAGCTGAGTTTTTGCAAGCTGTCAAGCTAGAAAAAGTCTATTTAGTAGGGCATTCTCTTGGGGGTTGGATTGCTGCTAGTTATGCTTTAAAGTATCCAGAGAAAGTTGATGGTTTGGTACTGCTTGCACCAGAGGGTGTAGAGATAGCAGGACAAGAAGAGTATTGCCAGAAGATGCGGCGATTATTGAATTATCCACCAATTATAGTTAAGTTGCTGCGATCGCTAACTCCCTTCACTAAAATCTTAGGTTGGCACGAAAAAATTGCACAGGATTTGCAATTACGTCAGGAATTGTTGCGTTACCCCATAGCTTGCCAGTTACTCTTCAAAAGGCGACAAGCAGAAATTGAGGCGGAATTAGTGCAAAAGCGGCTTTACATGATAGATGTGCAGGTTTTTATTTTACAAGGTGGCCAAGATACACCAGATGCTTTAGCTAAGAGCCGAGTTTATACTCAACTGATGCCCAAAGTCGAGTTGAAAATGATTGCCCATGCCGGAAATGACTTACCAGAATCTTGTGCTGGGGTTGTAGCGGTTGAGATTCGGGAGTTTATTAAAAGAAATTAGTAATTAGAGGAAAGCGGGTTCAGAAAACTTATATCCATAAAAAAACGTTTATTTATATTAATTAAATAAACGTAAGGGTCAATATAATAAGAGCGAGGTCTTAATTAAGTTATTGATTTTCTGCGATATCCATGCTTAGTCTATCTCCAGTTTCTGCATCCACTACCATTAAAATTTTCGATTTTTTAAATTTTTCTGGACGTGGTGTTTTTTCATCACGGACTCGTTGTGGTACATCAATCCCGTTTGGTGCGTCAATTTCAACTAACCAGGCACGACGATTAGGATGTACTTGAGCGTTTTCGATGATATCGCCACCAAGTTTACTTTTAAATTTGATGTAATTGGCATAAGTTACAAGCCATGCATTTTTGAGATTCAAGCCTTGTCTTAATTGTCATTACCCATTACTATTTCCCGCATTCCCCAAAATATCAAATTCGGTTCTACAATCAAACGTGCTGTAATCTCAGGATATAAGGCTTGCAGATAGTTTAGTAATAAAGTGCGATCGCCCCCTTTAATCGCAATTTTTCCATTAGGAAATAATTGCAACCACGCTTCAGTAAAATCTTTAATTCCAGCTAAGATTGTATAAATCACCCCACTTTGAATAGCTCCTGTAGTATTCAGAGCAAAACGTGGTGGTAGAGACGGAAAGTTTTGCATTTCTACTAATGGTAATTGTTCTGTCTGTTGACCGAGAGTTGCAAATTGCAAACCTAATCCCGGCAAAATTGCACCTCCAACTAGACACTCATTAGCATCGGCAGCCGTAAAAGTTAGCGCTGTCCCAGCATCAATCACCAACATTGGAAAACCCCACATTTTTCCCGCCCCCCACAAAGCTAAGGCGCGGTCAATTCCTAGTGTGGGATAAACACCTTTTAGCGGTACTTGGTCTAATGTAATAAAATGAGTATTTGGGTAAGTTTGCCAAATAGCAGTTTGGCTGGGAACTACGGAGGCTATGAGAAGAGGACAGAGGGGCAAAGTGTTTGTTAGAGATTCACCTTGTGGAAAAATTTTCTCTAGTAAATCATTCAGGGTTTGACATTCAGCCAGGTGTTGTATAACAGACTCAGGTAGATGGTCGGTATCCCAAGCTGAGTAAAGCGTCTCGCCAACAAACAACGCCCAATGCAGGCGGGAATTCCCAATTTCCAAAGCTAGCCAAATATTATCTGTGTGTTCTGGGTGCTTATGCGGTTTCACACTTTTAACTTTTTTAACTCAGTCATAGGTTTTTTAATAAAAATTAACATTCATCCCATGTCACAATAAAACTAGAGGAACAAATACTCATTGTGTCAAGGAGGGGAGTTATGGTAGCGCTCACCGAAAAAACTGAAAAACGGTTCACCATACAGCAGGTGGAAATCGCTCAAGAGACGACGGTTATCCGCTCTCTGGATTGGGATCGCGATCGCTTCGATATTGAGTTTGGTCTGCAAAACGGTACGACCTATAACTCGTTTCTCATTCGTGGAGAGCAGACAGCCTTAGTTGATACCTCTCACGAAAAGTTTCGTCAACTATACTTCGATACGCTCACCGGATTAATCAAGCCAACAGATATTGATTATTTGATTATCAGCCACACCGAGCCAGACCATAGCGGTTTAGTTAAAGATTTGCTGCAAATGGCTCCAGAAATTACCGTTGTCGGTTCTAAAGTGGCGATTCAGTTTCTTGAGGATTTCGTACATCAGCCATTTAAACGGCGGATTGTGAAAAATGGCGATCGCTTAGATTTGGGTAATGGTCATGAATTTGAATTCGTGATTGCCCCAAATTTACATTGGCCAGATACCATTTTCAGCTTCGACCACAAAACCAAAATTCTCTATACCTGCGATGCCTTTGGGTTGCACTATTGCTCAGATAGCACCTTTGATCAAGACTTGGCAGCTATCGAAGAAGACTTTCATTACTACTACGATTGCTTGATGGGGCCGAATGCACGCTCAGTTTTATCTGCCCTGAAACGCATGGGGGAACTGAAAACCATCGACATGATTGCCACAGGACACGGCCCATTATTATCCCATAATGTTGAGGAACTAGTTGGACGTTACCGCACTTGGAGCCAAACCCAAACCAAGGCAGAAACAACGATTGGGATATTTTACGTTTCCGAATATGGATATAGCGATCGCCTCGCGCAAGCAATTGCTAACGGTATCGGTAAAACTGGTGTCGCTGTGGAAATTGTCGATTTGGGATCTGAAGTCGATTTACAAGAACTGCGGGAATTAGTTAGCCGTTGTGCTGGGCTAATCGTTGGTCTACCTCCGGCTTCTGGCGCTGCTAGCATCCAAGCTGCACTCAGCACAGTTTTAGGATCTGCCAAAGAAAAGCAAGCTATCGGCGTGTTTGAAACTGGCGGTGGCGATGATGAGCCGATAGATCCTTTGGTGAGTAAATTCCGCAATTTGGGTTTGACAACAGTTTTTCCAGCAATTCGGATTAAACAAACACCTACAGAAAATACCTACAAGCTGTGTGAAGAAGCGGGTACAGACTTAGGGCAATGGGTAACACGCGATCGCAGCATCAAAGCCATGAAATCCCTTGGTGCTGACTTAGATAAAGCATTAGGTAGACTTAGCGGCGGATTATATATTATTACTGCCAAAAAAGGCGATGTATCCAGTGCCATGTTAGCCTCCTGGGTTGCTCAAGCCAGTTTCAAACCCTTGGGATTTTCTATTGCAGTAGCCAAAGATCGAGCAATTGAATCACTTATGCAAGTAGGCGATCGCTTTGTTCTCAACATATTAGAAGAAGGCAATTTCCAACCACTAATGAAACACTTTTTGAAACGGTTCGCCCCTGGTGCCGATCGCTTTGAAGGAGTCAGAACCCAGCCAGCCGAAAATGGTGCGCCTATCCTCAACGATGCCCTCGCCTACATGGAGTGCGAAGTCGTCAGTAGAATGGATTGTGGCGACCATTGGGCAGTATACAGCACCGTCTACGCCGGACGAGTTTCTAAGCCAGATGCTTTAACTGCTGTCCATCACCGCAAAGTTGGTAATCATTATTAAGATAGGGAGTGGGGAGTAGGGAGTAGGGAGTAGTGTTTCCTACTTCTTATTGCCCATTACCCCAAAAGTCATGTCAGAAAGCATTATTAAAAAAGAGAATAGGAAGTCGTGATTCCGACTTCTTATTCCCCACTCCCCACTCCCTACTCCCTACTCCCTATGTCAAAAAATAAACCCCGTGATGTTCAAGTTTATCCAATAGCTACAGATACAAAAATACTGCGATCGCGCAGTTGGTCAAGGCTCAGGTTTGAAATTGAATACGCTCTTGCTAAGGGTACAACTGCTAATTCTTATTTAATAGAAAGCGAGAAAACTGCCATTATTGACCCTCCAGGGGAAACGTTTACAGAAATTTATTTAAAAGCGTTGCAGCAGCGTTTCCATCTCGAAGAGTTAGATTATGTAATTTTGGGACACGTCAACCCCAACCGCGCTGCAACTTTAAAAGCTTTGTTGAAAATTGCCCCGCAAATCACTTTTGTTTGTTCTAATCCCGGGGCGATAAATTTACGTGCGGCGCTGGAAAATCCAGATTTGCAAATTCTTGTGATGCGGGGCGAAGAAACCCTAGATTTAGGCAACGGGCATAATTTACAATTTATTCCCACCCCCAACCCCCGCTATGCAGATCAACTTTGCACCTACGATCCGCAAACAGAAATTCTGTACTCAGATAAGTTATTTGGGGCGCATGTTTGTGGAGATCAGGTATTTGATGAAGGCTGGGAAGTATATAACGAAGATCGACGCTATTATTTTGATTGCCTCATGGCTCCCCACGCCCGTCAAGTTGAAACAGCGCTGGATAAACTAGCTGATTTCCCCGTGAGAATGTATGCCACTGGACACGGGCCTTTGGTACGCTATGGCTTAATTGACCTGACCAAAGCTTATCGAGAATGGAGTCAACAGCAAACATCCGCCGACTTGACAGTGGCGTTGATTTATGCATCAGCTTATGGAAATACGGCAACATTAGCCCAAGCGATCGCTCGTGGGATTACAAAAGCTGGCGTTGCCGTAGAATCGATTAACTGCGAATTTACTGAACCAGAAGAAATCCGGGCGGCTGTGGAAAAAGCCGGTGGTTTCATCATCGGTTCTCCTACCCTTGGCGGTCATGCACCCACACCCGTGCAAACAGCTTTAGGAATTGTACTCTCCACCGCTACTAACAATAAACTCGCTGGTGTATTTGGTTCCTTTGGCTGGAGTGGGGAAGCAGTTGATTTAATTGAAGGTAAATTGAAAGATGCTGGCTATCGGTTTGGTTTTGACACCATCCGCGTAAAATTCAAACCCGACGATGCCACTTTACAATTGTGTGAAGAAGCTGGAACCGACTTTGCCCAAGCCCTGAAGAAAGCTAGAAAAGTGCGATCGCAAAGTCTTCCTGCTACTAATGTAGAACAAGCAGTTGGTCGGATTGTCGGTTCTCTTTGTGTTCTCACAGCAAAAGAAGGCGATCGCTCCAGTGCCATGTTAGCTTCTTGGGTATCTCAAGCTAGCTTTAGTCCCCCTGGTTTAACCATAGCTGTAGCTAAAGAACGTGCAGTGGAAACACTGACGCATACAGGAAATAAATTTGTCCTCAATATTCTTAAAGAAGGTAATCATTTGGGATTGATGAAGCACTTCCTCAAACCATTCGGCCCAGGACAAGACCGATTTGCTGATGTCGCCGCCGAAGAAGCTGAAAATGGTTCTCTCATACTTACAACTGCCCTAGCATATCTTGAATGTTCCGTACAAAACCGGATGGAATCTGGCGATCACTGGCTAGTTTATGCCACTGTCGAAAATGGCAAATTGTTAGATAGTGATGGCGTTACAGCCGTGCATCATCGCAAATCGGCAACTCATTATTAATTGCTAATAGGGCATAGAAGCCACTGTGCTGGGCGGTCTTCTATGAGGCGATCGCATGATGCTGCTTGGGTAAAATTGTCACGATATTAGGAAGCACAAACGGCTAAAATTTGAGATAGAGGTATTTTCTACTTATTCTGATAACTCAATGCTCTGTGTTAAAAATTATTGCCATGACGTTACGTGAACTTGAAGATCAAGCACTGAGATTATCTGCTGAAGATCGTTGGCAGTTAATTAATACATTGATGCGATCGCTCCAACCAAAACTTCAGCCAACGTCAAAGCCGAAGGGTTTAGCTGCAAGTTTGATCGGCATTGCAAAGACTGACACCCTGCCACCTACAGATGAAGAAGTGAAAGCTATGCTAGATGACCGGTTGGTGCAAAAGTATCTGTAATGCGAGTTTTATTTGATACGAACGTTCTGCTGGATGCTTTGCTAGCGCGTGAACCTTTTGTGGCGGATGCTGCTTTTTTGCTGGAGACGGTTGAATCGGGTCAATCTAATTCATAATTAATAATTACTAATTCATAATTGCAATTATGAACTTGCTCTGAACCCACCACTGATTGTAGACCACGCTCAATCAAAAAATGAGCGTGCAAGTCTCTACCCATAAAATTTATGAATTATGAATTATGAATTAATAATTATTTGGTCAAGTTGAAGGATTTATGTCGGCAACAACGGTTACGGATGTGCATTATTTGGTTGGACGCCAGACCAAGAGTGCTGAAGTTGCCATTACCGCAGTGACTCAATTGTTGGCACTGATGGAAATTTGTGCGGTGGATCGCGGGGTGCTGGAACAGGCGATCGCATTGGGGTTGACTGATGAAGGAAGATGCGGTGCAGGTAGCATCTGCGATGAAGTTGGGGCTGGAGGCGATCGTTACTCGTGATGTAGATGGATTTACAGGTTCGCCGATTCTAGTACTCTCACCTAAAGATATGAGAAATCGGTTGACGTAGCAGAATGACTAAAAAGTTCCGAGGAGCGTAAAAAATTCCCGCTACTGACACCAGACTTTATAATCGAACTTAGGTTCCAAAGCGATCGCCTAATTCGCTACAGGAGTTTTGTTAATGAATGTTAGCAAAAAGGGATCGGAACGTAAAGATTATGAACGAAAGAAACGTATGCCTGAAAAATAGCAAACTTCTGACGATGAGCTTCAAGCTGAGTATCGCTTTGATTATCACAAAGCAAAGCCCAATCGCTTTCCTACCCGTAGTGGAACGCAACAATTAATAGTTTTGGTCTTAGAGGATGTTTGAAAAGTGTCGTATAGCACATCAAGTTCTGACATTACCCCCCCAACCCCCCGATATATTGGGGGGCTTTAAGAGACTATTTCCCCCCTTTTACAAGGGGGGGTTAGGGGGGTATTAGATATTTGGGGTAACAAATATAACTTTTAAAACAACCTCTTAGATGTAGATGAAAGCAGACTATTTAGAGGAATCGCTTTTCCGTGAGTTGGAGGAGCGTTTGCTTCAACCGGATGTACGAAAGTCAGCTAAAGATGTCATGGACTTACTTGCTGACGAGTTTATTGAGTTCGGAAGCTCAGGGCGTGTTTTCGATAAACAGCAAATTATCAACAGCTTACAGAATGAACCCATCGAATCCCTGACTCAAAGATCGATAACAGAATTTAAAACCTTAGTTTTGGCAGCAGGGGTTGTTTTAGTAACCTATCGTATAGTCAAACATATATCTGGCGAACAGCCTGTTAATTCGCTGCGAAGTTCCATCTGGAAATTGAACAATGATCAATGGAAAATGATCTTTCATCAGGGCACTTTGGTTAGAGAATCATAGACGCAGTATAACCAGCAACTGTCCGAAATTATAGTTCAAGTTTTGCATAAAAAAGGCTCAAGCATTGCTGCCTGAGCCTTTTTTAGATTCAACTAAATGACTTTCGCCTATTTATTAGCTTAGTAGCGATTACGGTTGTAGCCGCCGCCGCCACCACCACCACGGTTACCACCGAAGGAACCACCTCGGTCTTCTTTAGGCTTGGCCTTATTCACTTTAAGGTCACGACCCAGCCATTCAGCACCGTCAAGAGCTTCAATGGCTTTTGTTTCTTCATCTTCTGAACTCATTTCCACAAAAGCAAAGCCGCGTAAACGACCTGTTTCACGGTCAGTAGGTAACTGAACACGTTTTACAGAACCATATTCTGCAAATACAGCACTCAGCGCATCTTGTGTAACTTCATAGGAGAGGTTACCAACGTAAATTGACATTAAATGTCTCCAAAATCATAAGTTTGTAGAGATTTAGATTTCGGAGAGAAGTCTGTAATACCAAAAGGGAAAAGCCTGTCAATACTAAAAACAAACACTGTCGCCGAATTAATTCTCATTTCACTTCCCATGATTACATAGCAACTAACTTTCTGGGGGAAATTTTCAAAACTGTTATAAAAAGTTATATGGCAGTCCGCTTTGATTTTTGAAATTATTTGCGTAGACAGGGAGTAGGGAGTAGGGAGTAGGGAGTAGGGAGTAGGGAAGAAGCTAATCTATTCTCTTTTCTAAATATTGCCCAATCATCAACTGCTCACCAGCACGAGAGATGATCGTCTGTCTGGTGCGGTATTTGCTGCCAATTAGCTTTAACTCTTCTTCAAACACTGAACCGTTGTATTCAGTTCGCAAACACAGTGTTTTCGGGTTGGAGAAATAATACTGGGCGGTGACTGGTTTGGATATGGCAAAACCGCGATCGCGATACAAAATGTTTCCCATAACCCCAAATATTGTTGAACCTTGCGATTCTTTCTTTGTCTTTAGCACATCTGTACTTTCCCATACAACTGCTGCACCACAGATTAAATAATTCGTAATTCGTAATTCGTAATTCGTAATGGGCAACTCTTAGAGACGCACTCGCGTTCGCCCCGCAACGCTTTCGTAAATTTTGTTTTGTAATGGGGATTTAACCCCAACACAAAACAAAATTTTTATTGAACCGGGGGACTTAAACCCACGGAATTGAGTTAAACTACCTGTATCAGGCAACTCGTGCATCTGAGCTAGCTTTTGCAATTCATCACAGCCCTGCTCTAGAAAATCGATCGTAACTATACTCTCAATCTCCTTAGTTTCTCCCGCCGGTAGGGTGTAGTAGCGTCGTTGCGTAGGCGTAGCCCGCACTTCGGCATGGTTCGACTCCGGTTCCATGTCCGCAAGTCGAGATGCTCACCAGCCGCTCAGTGACCATCGTAGACATCGCCACTTACCCCCTGATTCCTGGAAAAATTCCCAAATCTGGGATTCATCAGTGGTTTGTACGATTCTGAGCAATGATGTCACACCTTACCTTCCTCACCTAATGCAAATATATTTCTGGCAAAAAACTTCATACTTGCTGTTGTTGCTATGGTACTTATCGCCCTGTTCTTGCCATATTACGCAAGGGGGGTAAGAAAAATAGTGTTTTCCAATACATTATAGACCTAAAAAAGCAATAAATCTTTAATATTCTTAACAGAAAATAAAATACCATAAATACAAGTATTTATGCAAGAATAAAAAGTAATATGTAAAGACAAGGGTAATTATTGTAATACCGCCTATGTTAGGATATGGGGCAAAAAGTTTCATATCTTTAGAAAAACCCAGGTTTCTCCTATGGGTAGATTTCAGAAAACTGACAAATATTTATACTAAGTTTATAATTTATTATCTGCAAGAAGATTTTCTACCTCTGCGTAAGAAGTAGAGCGGTGAGAAGTTTTTGATTTTTATGGGAAAACAGTAATTTCTGATACAGAAAGTTACTGTAAGACAGCTTACGAATTCTCGCCGTTTTTCGTTAATGATATCTCTCAAAATTACTTGGTAAAACACGGCTGTTTAACCCCAAAAGCTCCCCAATAAGAGAAAAATAAATGATTTTGGATATGAATAAGCCGCACAAGCAGGTGAAAATAACAGATCCGGTAGCCTCCAACCAGCTCATTAATATCCAGTTAAATTCAGTTGTGAAGACTGAGGTAGCGATGCCTGGGGTGGTCACTGAGCGCAGCCGAAGTGCGGGCTGCGCCTACGCAGATTTAAAGAGTAGACTTCTTGCAAACAGTACTAGTGCAACAGGTGAAAAAGGTAAAAAAGAAAATTACTTACTTTCCTCCACCTCTGTAAGAAGTTTATTAATTTCTTGTTTGGTAGGTATAGGACTGCTGACGGCAAGTTGCGGCTCGTTGCCCAAAGAATCAGCAGATGCACAATCTCAGAGTCCTGGTAATAGGGAACGCGGTGGTGCAACACCTGTAGATGTGGCGATCGCTCGAACTGACTTGCTCGAAAAACAACCAGAATATACAGGTAATACAACACCCTTTCGGATTGTATCAGTGCGATCGCAGGTAGAAGCCCGGTTGTTGGCTTTGAACTTAGATGTGGGCGATACGGTAAAGCTTGGGCAAAACGTTGGGCAGTTAGATGATGCCATACTTTCGACCGAATTAAAGCAAGCAGAAGCAGAATTAGCAGCCCTTAAATCAGAAGTAGCTAGGGCAACCAATCAAGTAAGCAATGCCCGTGCAGACGTTGAACGGGCGCGGCTAGAAGTGGTACAAGCTCAGTCAGACTCAGAACGGCAGCAGAGGTTATTCAAAGCTGGAGCGATCGCTGAACAAACTGCCCAGCAAGCGCGTACCCAGGCGCAAACAGCAGCACAGGCACTACGGGCAGCCCAAGAGCAGGTTCGTACAGAACAGCAAGCCGTCGCTGCTGCCCAAGGTAGAGTATTGGCCCAACAGGCATTGGTTGCCCAAACCAAAGAGCGCAGTTCTTACGCTCGGCTGACATCCCCCATCACTGGTATAGTCACAGAAAAGGTGACAGAACCCGGCAACCTTCTGCAAGCAGGTAGCGAAGTCTTAAAAATTGGCGACTTTAACCGTGTCAAAGTCGCCCTTGCAGTTTCCGAATTAGAGCTGGCACAAATTCAGGTTGGGCAGTCTGTACAAGTCCGCTTAGATGCCTTCCCCAACGAAACATTAATTGGCAGAGTTACGCGCATTTCCCCAGCTGCCGATGCCACAGCTCGCTTGATACCTGTAGAGGTCGTGATTCCCAACACTCAAGGGAAAATTGGTAGTGGACTGCTGGCGCGAGTCAATTTTGAAAACCAGACACAACAACGCGTAGTCGTGCCGCAAACAGCTATTCAGAAACAAGCAGGCACTAAGAACTCCAAGGGTACAGGGGAAACGCAAACAAATGTACAGCAGGACTCTTCGCCACCTAACACATCTGGTATAGCAGAGGCAAAGTCGCAAGACCAAAGTGGGGAAATATTTGTCGTCAAAGACACAGAAGGCAAAACCAAGGTAACAGCACGAGCCGTAATGTTGGGAAAAAGGGCTGATGGGAGAGTGGAAATTTTATCCGGTTTGCAAACGGGAGAGCGCTATGTTGTTCGTAGTGGTAAGCCGTTAAAAGAAGGTGACACTGTAAGTCTTTCAATTCTTTCAGAAAAGCAATAGTAGGGTGAGTAATAACCACCATACCAATGAAAAAAGTACTTAGTAGTCAGCACTTAGCACTTAGCACTTATCACTTAATATCATGCAACAGGCGAACAATAATAATGGCAATGGCGGATTTAGTCTTAGTGCGATCGCTATCCGCCAACACATTGGCACACTCATGCTCACCGTGGCAGTAATTGTCATTGGGGTATTTTTTCTCACAACTATCCAAGTCGATCTGCTACCGGCTATTACCTATCCGCGAATTGGCGTCCGGCTAGAAGCCCCTGGTATTTCACCAGAAGTAGCAGTAGATGAAATCACCAGACCTTTAGAAGAAGCTTTACGGGCAACCGAGAATGTAGTGCAAGTTTTTTCCCGCACCCGTGAAGGACAGGTAAGCCTCGATTTATACTTCCAACCAGGGGGCGATATTGACCAAGCCCTAAACGATGCTACTGCTGCTTTTAACCGAGGTCGAGGACAACTGCCAGATACGATAGAGGAGCCGCGCTTATTTAAAGTCGATCCTTCCCAATTGCCGGTTTATGAATTGGCATTGACCTCTGCCTCGTTGCCAGGTAAAGATTTACGCGTATTTGCTGATGAAGAGTTAACCCGTGAACTCAGTGTCGTGCCAGGAGTTGCTTCAGTCGATGTGTCTGGTGGTGCTGAGGAAGAAGTACGGGTGCTTGTTGACTTGAACCGATTGCAAGCTTTAGGCGTGGGGTTAAATGATGTCTTAGATGAATTAACAGCCCGTAACCAAGATACTTCTGGTGGTCGGATTCTAGGGCAAAATTCCGAGCCATTGACTCGGACTGTAGGACGCTTCCAAAATGCCAGAGAAATTGAAAACCTCTCTGTAGAAGTTTCCTCCCCTGCCTCCCCTGCTTCCTCTGCCTCCCCTGCCTCTTCTACCTCCCCTGCACCTTCTCGCCGCGTTTATTTGCGAGACTTTGCGGAGGTAATTGACGATACAGAAGACCAGCGAGTATTTGTTTACCTGAATCGTCAGCCTGCGGTGAAATTTTCAATCCAAAAGCAGCCTGAGGCCAACACAATTACCGTTGTAGATGCTGTGAAGCGGCGAATTGAACAATTACGGCAATCGGGTTTAATTCCAGCAGATATGACTTTGAGTCCGACCACAGATGAATCTGTTTTCATCCGCAATTCTTTAAATGATGTCATCTTTTCAGGGATTTCTGGGGCATTGTTAGCAGCAGCAGCAGTGTTGTTATTTTTGGGATCATTCAGACAAACATTGATTATCAGTTTGACGATTCCCCTGTGTACTCTAGCAGCGATCGCTCTGATGAAAATCTTTGGCTTGACTTTGAATGTGTTTAGTTTAGCAGGTCTGACATTAGGAGTCGGTCAAGCAATTGACACATCCGTTGTGATCCTAGAAAACATTTCCGAAAAAGCGGGGATGACTCCCAATCAAAAAGAGATGGAGGCAGAGGGGCAGAAGAAAAATTCAAAATTCTTTATTGACAGTGCCATTAATGCTTCCCAAGAAGTAGAATCTGCTTTAATTGCTGCTACAGGTGCCAACTTAGTTTCTGTAGTACCATTCCTGTTAATTGGCGGCTTTATTGCACTGCTATTTAATGAACTGATTCTGACAATTAGCTTCGCAGTCGCAGCCTCCCTTGTCGTCGCCATCACAGTAGTGCCGATGCTGTCTTCTCGACTTTTGGGAATTCGCTGGTCTAGTAGAATTAGCGAATTTTGGCTGCTTAGACAGTTTAATCACCGATTTGAAGATGCGACGCGGGGATACGGTAACTTCTTAAGCAAAGTTTTACGCTATCGGCTTTTTGTAGTAACTGCTGCTTTGGTAATTTTAGGCGGCGGCACTTTCTTTATGTTTGGTCAAATTCCCCAAGAAATTTTACCCCGCATCAGTACTGGTCAAGCTAACTTGAGAGCGCAGTTTCCTCCCGGTACACCTTTAGCAACTTCTCAGAAAGTTATGCAAATTGTCGATGACATTTTGCTCAAACAACCAGAAACTGAGTCTGCTTTCACAACTGTGGGTGGTTCTTTGTTTGGTAGCAATACTACAGAGAATCCTTTACGTGCCAGCAGCACCATCAATCTAAAACCAGGCACAGATGTAGAAGCTTTCGTCAAAAAAGTAACTCAGGAATTTAACAAACTCAACTTAGCAGGAATTCTGCTGCGCCTTAATCCTGGTCAGGTGCGGGGTTTAATCTTGAGTAATTCTCCAGTGCAAGGGTCAGACGTTGACGTGATTCTGCAAGGTGAGAATGAAGAAAACTTAACACAAGCAGGCGCACAAGTATTGCAAGCATTGCAAGAAAGGGCAAAATTAGCGACATTCCGACCAGATGCCGACCCCCGGCAACCGGAAATCCAAATTCGCCCAGACTGGGAAAGGGTTTCGGCATTAGGGTTGAGCGCCCAACAAATTGGTGCAACAGTTCAAACAGCAATTGAAGGTTCAGTTCCCACGCAAATTCAACGTGGTAATCGTTTAGTTGATGTGCGGGTGCAGCTAAATAAGGAAGCAATTGCGCGTCCTTCCCAGCTAGAGCAATTACCGCTATTTACAGAAAACAATCAACTAATCCGCCTTTTTGATGTTGCAAACATTCAAGAAGGTCAAGCGCCTGGTGAGGTGCAACGGATTAATCAGCGTCAAGCTTTTATTGTGGCAGGTAATCTCACCGAGGGAGCTAGTCTTGGTGAAGCGATCGCAGAAGTCAATGAGGTACTCCAAGATATAGACTTACCTGATGGCGTTTCAATTGTGCCTAGTTCTGCCCAAGAAACTAATCAGCAACTTCAGGATGCTTTAAAAACTTTGGGAGCGTTGGCAGTGTTCCTGATATTTGTAGTCATGGCGGTGCAATACAATTCGCTCATTGACCCGTTGGTAATTATCTTCACCGTACCACTAGCGTTAGCTGGAGGAATTTTTGGACTTTACATTACCCAAACTGCAATTGGCGCAACTGTAATTGTTGGTGTCGTTCTGCTGGTGGGAATTGTGGTAAACGCAGGGATTCTAATGGTGGAACTAGCGAACCAAATTCGGGATGAAGTTGGTTGTACTCGCCAAATTGCGATCATGAAAGCTGCTCCTCAACGCTTGCGCCCAATTATCATGACTACAGTCACCACTATATTGGGACTGTTTCCTTTGGCATTGGGCATTGGCGAAGGTTCTGAGTTTTTGCAGCCTTTAGGGATTGTAGTTTTCTTTGGGATGGCGATCGCAACAATGCTGACACTATTTATCATCCCCTGTTTTTATATTTTGCTGCACGATTTACTAGGTGGGAATTGGGCGAAGCCAGTGTTCATCTGGTTGCGTGGATTTACGAAAAAATTTATCTGAATTCTTGATAGGGATTAATACAAAACTACCCCTCCTTTAATACAATACGGTTCGGTTAAGATCCCCCCGCCTACGGCGACCCCCTTAAAAAGGGGGTAAATAGCAGGGCTGTTTCATTCCCGAAAGAGCTTTAAAAATCAAGGGTTCTAGCAATTAAAAATTGGTTATTTTGTTACCAGCGTGCCAATAAAATGAACTATTTTACTGATATTTAAGTGCTTAAATATTCATCTTATCGTCACCCTTACTTACAATTTTCTCGCTAACCATCTTGACAAATCCTGTCTGAAATGAAATGAAACAGCCCTGCCTTAAAAAGGGGGTAAATAGGAGGAAAAGCCCCCCTTTTTTAAGGGGGGTTGGGGGGATCTCCGAGAGCCAAATATACTAACCGAACCGTATTGTCCTTTAATACTCAACCTTCCTTATCAAGTTTGTTTCTCCCCAACTCCTCCATTCATTGCCCATAACCCAACCTGCCCTACCCCCATGATGTTTATCCACAGGATTTCAAGGGCATTAAATAGCCCTTCGTCAGGGCAAAACTGGCAAAGGGCTGGCTGGAATCTGGTGATGGGTGGGGAGAGGGAGTTATTAAACAATAACAAGCCGTTTACTTGCTTTAAAGTAAAGCTTGTAGCATCGTTAACTAGCTGACCAAATAATTATTAATTCATAATTCATAATTCATAAATTTTATGGGTAGAGACTTGCACGCTCATTTTTTGATTTCAGTGGTCTACAATCAGTGGTGGGTTCAGAGCCAACAATGATTGCAATTATGAATTAGTAATTATTAATTAAATTAGATATTAGATTGCCCTTGCGCCATAACCGCAGCAGAACCATTAGTGAGGTGACTTTAACAACAAACGTCAACTTTACTTTAGGAATAAATGCCCCAGCAGGCACTTATCAAGACAACAAAGTATACCTAACCATTTCATGATTGGCATCCTAACGACAAATTAAATTTTGTCAGCATACTTGCACACTGAGAATCTAAATCAAATTTTTTTAATTCACATATTGCTCAATCTGTCAACGCATAACTTCTAATTTAGATTTTTTATAAAGATTGCGTGAACTTACTAGTTATCGTGATAAAGCATTACAATAATTGCTTTATAAATCAACCTATGAGTAAATATAAAATCACTGAGCAGGCACACATTAACCGCTATTTATCTAGCAGGTAGATAGCGTTTAAAAAGTAAGTTTTTGCTGTTTGATTTAACCCACGCGGTATAGTATTCTCTCAACCAATATAAAGAGGACAGAAATATGACTACAATAGCAACCAAAATAGCCTTATCTGTTCTAGGAGCAGCAGGAATTAGTTTTTTGTCTTTGACACCAGCGAGAGCCTTCATCTTGGTAGAACCCATCGTGACAACTCAAAATGAAGACGTACTCGAAACGAAAAATCCAAGAACCCTTGGGCCAGAGTTTCAACCAGGACAAGTAATAGAATATGGTGTCTCAGATGTAGCTAATAACTTTCTAAATGACACTGGGTACGATATAGAAAGCTTGGTCTTTGATTTAAAAACGCTTTCCTATAGTAATCCAGATTCTACTCCCGTATTTAATAATGAGCCAGTGCAGTGGGGAGATGTTAATGGAGATGGCAAGATTGGTTACTCTAATAATCCTGATCTAAAGGATATTTTTAGAGACATTACCATAAAAGATAACATCATCACTTTTAGTGGTGGCGTAATCCCAAACGGAACGCTGTTTTACAATCCATTCGCCACCAACCCCAATGTATCGCCAGGTGCTGGAATCATTCCACCAGTGCCAGCAGAGCAAGAGGATAAAGATGGGCCGATCAGAGTGGCTAGTTATTACACTGCTGTTCCTGAATCAACTAATGTTTTGGGTGTATTAGTATTTGGCGCTTTAGGTGTAGCTTTAAAAGTAAAGCGATCGCTACACTGTTAACGTTCTGACTCTGTAATTAATTCACGATACACTGCCAGTGTTTCTTGATGGACGCGGGCAACACTCAGCCAGTTTAGGTTTTGATTTGCCCGTTGTTTCCACTCATGTAGCATATCGGCATTACTCAGTAATTGCACTAAAACTCCAGCCAAAGCATTACTATCTTTTGCTGGCACTAAAAGTCCTGCTTCCCCATTGTCCAAAGCTTCAGGAATCCCGTCTACTTGAGTGCCAACGATCGCAGTTCCAGCTTCCCTAGCTTCCGAAAGCACCAAGGGGCAAGGATCGCGGTGGGAAGCTAGCACAAATATGTCACAAGATATCAGATAGCGTTGAGGTTCCGCCTGGAAGCCTTCAAAATGAATGCGTTCTTTTACAGAAGTTGCTTGTGCCTGTGTCTCAAATAGCTGTTTATCAGGGCCATTTCCTACCAAATAAAGATGCGCTTGGGGAAAATCTGAGGCAATTTGTTCAAAGGCAGCGATTAACTCAGCAATTCCCTTGCGTTGATACATCCCGGCTACAGTTGCGATCGCTGGACGTTGTAATGGTAAAGGTTGATAATCTTGTATTTGTCGCGTGCGGGGGCTGCCCAAAGTTCCGTTACATACTACCCGTAACTTGTTTTCGGAAATACCGCGCCGTGCCATAGAATCTCGTACAGCTTTGCTGACGGCAATTACCCTGTCAGCTAAACCCATCAGCAGACTAGAACGCTGAAATTCATTGTGGACTGTGGAAACTAAAGCATATTTATACCCTTTAAAAATGCGGGCTAGGATGACTCCCGTCATCATGTGTGCGTGAACAATATCCGGCTGAAATTCTGCTGCGATCGCCAGGTAACGCACAGATGCTTTAATAATACTTATCGGTTTCCTAGTTTGGTCTAGTTGGTAATGTTTTACACCAGATATATTTAGTAATTTCTCATATTCACCACCAGCCGAAATAACCGCTACCTCATGACCAGATTTAGCTTGTAAACAAGCCAGATCCACAGCCACATTCACAATACCGTTACCTATTTCTTGAACGTGGTTCAAAATATGGATGATTCGCATAATCTTTGAGATATGTATAAAAAATAAAGATAAGTAACTGAGTGGAAATCAACATAATTCTTGAGGTGTTCAATAAACCTTTTGCGAAAATCCTTGATCCGCCAGGGACTCAAGTCCCTCTCTTATAGCAAAAGTCCGTTTAAACGGACTAAAATTATTGTTATTAGTCGGTTTAAACCGACTTGAGCTATTAGCCCGAAAATTTATTTTCGGGCGTATGTTCGACTTTTGCAAGAGGTCTAATGACAACTCAAAACTAGTCAGTAGTGCGTGAAATTTACCACTTGCTACTGACCAAGAGCGCTTATAACCAGTTACTTAGCTTAAAGACTTATTCATTAACATCTCGATAAATCGGGGTAAAAATCCAAAATTCTCAAGACTAAATCTGCTATTTAAGTCGCTACAGCCTTCTTTGCTCTCCTGAAATACTCTTCTGGCTCTACAAAAGTAGCAATTTGCCTGATCTTAGCTTGTTTACCCTGCGAAGATCCCCCCTACCTCCCGATAAATTGGGGGGCTAATTTCCTCGTTTACCCCCAATTTATCGGGGGTCACCACAGGCGGGGGGATCTTATCCGAACCGTATTGGGAGTACTGGCGACATTCACAGTGAATGATACTGGGGACACAGATGATGGCGATTGCAATAACGGCATCACGACACTCCGGGAATTTTGCCAGAAATCATAATTACGACTCAATTAACACAAGTTTGCGAACCTGAGAATTGTTTCCCTGAGAGCGGCGTGATGAGGCAGCAGTTAGCAAAAACTTCCAAGACTGAGGAGAAATTATAGACGGATCTATCATTGAAAGAAAACTCTTGATATTTTTTTGCTTCAGTGCTACTAAAATCCAATGGAGTTTCAGGTAATTTTTTATATCCTGAAAATGAGGAATTTTTGAGCGATGTTGCTCATTTACTAAGGCATAAATTTTTTCCTTCATCAAAATATTTGTAGCTAACCGTCGAGACAAAGAAAACTTTTGATTATACGCACCTGGCCAGACAGTGCGGTAAGCAAGACACTGATTAAGGAAAATAGCATCGCCAAACTGGGCAATCCGAATCCAGGAATCGATATCATCACAGTTAGCATCGAGTGTGGAGTCCCAACCACCTGTTTGTAGAAAAGCATCACGTCGGGAAGCTACTTGTACAGGCGTGCCAAAGGGTACAAGCTCTAAGAGCATACCGTAGTGAATATCAGCTTGTGGGATATAAAAAGCTAAACCAGGGCCAACTTGGGGAGTGCGACTGAGTTCAACTTCATGCTCATCCACCTGAGCCGCCACACAAGAGCAGATTACAGCATCAGGACGAAGTGCGATCGCCTTAGCCATCTCTTCTATGCAGTTAGGCGCTAAATAGTCGTCATCATCTAGAAACTTAATCCAATCGCCGCTAGCTTTGGCAACTCCAGCATTTACCGTTGCTGCATGGCCAAGGTTCACTTCGTTACGATGGTAAACAACCTTGTCCCCTAAACTTTTAATATAGGTTTGGGTATCGTCAGAAGAACAGTCATCGGCAACAACCACCTCACACTCGATTGTTTGGTTACGAGCCGATTCAATTGCTCTTTGCAGCAAATTTAAGCGATTATAGGTACTGATAACGACGCTAAATTTCATAAATTTCACCCCTGTGTGACAGCATTCTGCAATATAGCTTTGAACTTTAGGCTGTTGTATCAGTAAAATTATCAATCCTAACAAGTAGACTGAAATAGGATTATCGATTTATCATTGATGATCGTGAGATTTTTTTTAAGCAGACACCAAAGACTATGAGCGCTCAAGAGATTATCCGCTCGATTGAAGCGGAACAGCTAAAATCGAATCTGCCCGACATTTATGTGGGCGACACCGTAAAAGTCGGAGTGAAAATCAAGGAAGGCGATAAATACCGCGTACAACCCTACGAGGGAGTAGTGATTGCCAAGCGCAATGGTGGCATCAACGAAACGATTACAGTCCGTAAGGTTTTTCAAGGTGTGGGCGTTGAGCGGGTGTTTCTGTTGCATTCTCCCCGGATTGACAGCATCAAAGTATTACGTCGTGGTAAGGTACGCCGTGCTAAACTGTATTATCTGCGCGATCGCGTAGGTAAGGCAACCCGGATCAAGCAACGGTTTGACCGCCCTTTGTGATTCGTCCTTCAATAGTATGGGAGAAATCTTAAGCGGCATCTGCCGCTAACTTGTTTTATCGACGAAATTGAGGTATGATAAAAATCGCGTGTTGCGTTAAACTGAAAATTTAGTTCAGCGCAATAACTGAATGAAAAACAGCTTGTGCGCTCTTAGTTCAGTTGGTAGAACGCAGGTCTCCAAAACCTGATGTCGGGGGTTCAAGTCCTCCAGGGCGCGCTCAAGAGCAAAAAACAAAGCCCGAAATAATTACGCAACTGCTATATTAGCAGCTAGCGATAATAATTTCGGGTAAACTTATTGTATTTGTAGTTGTTTTGCTTTCAGTAAGTGAAATAGAGTCGAAACTGCAAACCTGGATGACCAAAATTGAGTGACAAACGGGGGAATTAAGGGTCGTGGCCAAAAAAAGTGAAGCAGAATTGCCAGAAACCACAAATGGGTTTAGCTTTAACAACTTCATACAGGGAACCAAAGAAGAACTTGAAAAAGTAGTTTGGCCCAGTCGGAAACAGATAGTGAGCGAATCCGCGGCTGTGTTGTTAATGGTGGCACTCTCGGCATCTTTGATATACTTGGTCGATGGATTGTTTAGTTGGGCAGCAAAACAGGTGTTCTGATGACTTTTGCAACAGACGAACCTCGCAACTCCACCTTGCAGTCAGAGGAAACAGGAGAAACAGCAGAAGCAGCGTCAAAAGAAGCACGTTGGTATGCAGTGCAAGTAGCCTCAGGCTGTGAAAAGCGTGTAAAGACTAACTTAGAGCAACGCATTCAAACTTTTGATGTAGCTGACAAAATTGTCCAAGTAGAAATTCCGCAAACACCGGCGGTGAAAATCCGCAAAGATGGCAGTCGCCAGCATACAGAAGAAAAAGTTTTCCCTGGCTATGTGCTGGTGCGGATGATGATGGATGATGATACCTGGCAGGTGGTACGAAACACCTCTCATGTAATTAATTTTGTCGGTGCAGAACAAAAGCGTGGTAGTAGTAAGGGTCGCGGTCATGTGAACCCCATACCACTGAGTTCTTCAGAAGTCGAACGTATATTCAAACAAACCAGCGAACAAGAGCCAGTTCTCAAAATTGACATGGCTACTGGTGATAAGATAATGGTGCTTTCTGGCCCATTTAAAGATTTTGAAGGCGAGGTGATTGAAGTTTCTCCAGAACGGAGTAAACTTAAAGCCTTGCTCTCAATTTTCGGCAGGGATACACCAGTAGAACTGGAATTTAATCAGGTAGAGAAACAGAGTTAAATACAAATGGCGAAGAAAGTAGTGGCGGTCATTAAACTGGCCCTGAATGCTGGAAAAGCCAACCCAGCACCGCCAGTGGGGCCCGCCTTGGGTCAACATGGCGTTAACATCATGATGTTCTGCAAAGAATACAACGCCAAAACAGCAGACCAAGCTGGAATGGTGATACCTGTAGAAATCTCGGTTTTTGAAGACCGGAGTTTTACATTTGTACTCAAAACGCCACCAGCATCAGTGCTGATTCGGAAGGCGGCGAAAGTTGAAAAAGGCTCTAATGAACCCAACAAAAAGAAGGTTGGGTCAATTAGCAAAGCCCAATTGCAAGAAATAGCCCAAACGAAACTCCCCGATCTTAATGCCAACGACATAGACGCGGCAATGAAGATTGTGGCAGGAACGGCTAAAAATATGGGTGTAACAATCACGGATTAGTCATTGGTCATTGGTCATTAGTCATTAGTAAAAAACTAGCGACAAAAGACAAAGGACAAAGGACAAAGGACAAGTAACCAAAAATTATCGGGGGAGAGGCGAGGCTTCGGAATTACCCCAGGAGAACAAAATGCCAAAAGTATCGCGTCGTTTGCAAGGACTGCAAGCAAAAGTAGAAGACAAGGACTATCACCCTTTAGAGGCTTTAGCCCTTCTCAAAGATACAGCAACAGCTAAATTTACCGAAGCTGCGGAAGCGCACATCCGGCTGGGAATTGACCCTAAGTATACAGACCAACAGTTGCGGACAACGGTAGCACTGCCCAAAGGTACAGGACAAATCGTCCGGGTGGCGGTGATTGCCAGAGGCGAAAAGGTAAACGAAGCAAGCAACGCTGGTGCTGATATAGTCGGTTCAGAAGAACTGATTGACGAAATCCAAAAAGGTAGAATGGATTTTGACAAGCTGATTGCCACACCCGATGTGATGCCACAGGTGGCAAAGTTGGGTAAATTGCTTGGGCCGCGTGGTTTGATGCCATCGCCCAAAGGTGGAACCGTAACATTTGATTTAGGAAGTGCGATCGCAGAATTCAAAGCTGGTAAATTAGAATTCCGAGCTGACCGAACTGGTATTGTCCATGTTATGTTTGGTAAGGCAACATTCTCGCCGGAAGATTTGTTAGTCAACCTGAAGGCATTGCAGGAGACGATTGACCGTAACCGTCCTTCAGGAGCTAAAGGTCGTTATTGGCGCACATTTTATGTGTCAGCCACAATGGGGCCATCGATTAAAATTGATGTCACCGCCCTACGAGATTTGAAACTGAGCGAAGCAGCGTAAAAGGGAGTAGGGAGTAGGGAATAAAATAATTTGCCCACTCACTATTCCCCACTCCCCACTCCCCCTGAGCAATTAAATAGGCAAAGCCGGAGACAGCAGGTGCTAAAAGCTTAAATATCCTGCCGAGGTTAAAACTCTAATAGTCAGAATTACCACCCATAAAGGTGTGATAACTATGGCGTTAAGAGTCTTAATACTCGACCCCGGCTAGATTAGCTGGGGTTTGTTGTTTGGGTTCAGGTTTAGAAAAAACGTACAAGTAGGGCACTTCACCGATTATTTTAAGGAGGTGAGATTGGAATGGGTAGAACACTAGAAAATAAAAAAGAGATAGTAGCTGACCTCAAAGAAACTTTGAGTCAGTCAACTCTGGCACTGGTAATAGAGTATCAGGGACTAACTGTTGCTGAAATTAGCGATTTACGGCGGCGTCTGCGTCCCAGTGGTACTGTTTGTAAGGTGACGAAGAACACCCTAATGGGCATTGCCATTAAAGATGATGAAAAATGGCAGCCTATGTCGGAATTGCTCAACGGTTCTTCCGCCTTTTTGCTGGTAAAAGAAGATTTTTCATCGGCAATTAAGGCATACCAAGAATTCCAAAAAGTCACCAAGAAAACAGAACTTCGTGGTGGTGTACTGGAAGGTCGCCTACTCAAAGAACCTGATGTCAAGGTATTAGGAGACTTGCCATCTAAGGAACAACTCATCGCCCAAATTGCTGGGGCTATCAACGCCTTGGCTACCAAGATTGCTGTGGGTATCAACGAAGTTCCTGGTTCACTGGCTCGTGCTTTGCAGGCTGTGGCTGACCAAGAGCAAAGTGGTGGTAGCACCGAAACTGCTGCTGTCCAAGATAGCAGCGCCGAGACAGCTACTGAAGGCGATAGCAGCACAGAAACTGCTGCTGAATAGGCTTCATGGTTCATCAGTCAAGAGGAGGCAGTGCGGTCTTGGGGTCTCCCCAAGTGGAGCAACTGCCGTTCAAAAGCTAATGACCAATGACTAATGACTAATAAATAATCAAAATTACAGGAGTTATATCAATGTCTGCTACAACCGATCAAATTTTAGAACAACTGAAAACCCTTTCTTTGCTGGAAGCTTCTGAGTTAGTCAAGCAAATTGAAGAAGCTTTTGGCGTGAGTGCTGCTGCACCCGTTGGCGTAGCGTTCGCAGGCCCTGGTGCTGCTGCTGCTCCTGCTGAAGAAGCTGTTGAGCAAACCGAGTTTGAAGTGATTCTCGAATCAGTACCAGCTGATAAGAAGATTGCCGTGCTGAAGATTGTCCGGGAATTGACCGGTTTGGGTCTCAAAGAAGCAAAAGACTTGGTAGAAGCTGCGCCTAAGGCAGTTAAAGAAGGTATTGCTAAGGATGCTGCTGAAGATGCTAAGAAGCGCATCGAAGAAGCTGGCGGTAAGGTGACTGTTAAGTAGTCACAATTCTATTACCAGTTTTTTATTAAGGAGTCTGAGTCAGGCTCCTTTTTTTTGGATTTTTCTTCAAGTATATAAGGGGATAGTTATCTAGTTTTAAGTTAACTATCTAACTGGTGTGCTTAATTGTAGAGACCTGTTCAATTAAGCTGCCATGTCCTGTGAATACAAATACTGCTGAAACCCGATAAATACTTCACTGATATTCGCAACGCTCCCTAGTTCTTCAACAGCATCACGAACAGCATGATATTTTAACTCTAACAGTTGAGGTAATTTAGATCGATCAAGTTCCCCCACCCCTGCTTTGATGTATTGCTCTAGTACAAAGTCGAGAAATTCTTGCTGTTTGCCGATATAGCGCGAGAAGATTAAGGACTTGTGAGCAAGGACGCGCTCTCGGCGGCTCATAGGTGGAGAGGCATAGGCAATATAAGCCAGCACATCATATAAATCGCTTTTCTCGGCATCGATCAGGCGACTAATCTCCGTGAGTTGTTCCTCCCCGTAGCCCTTCTCTGCGAGTCCTTCTAATAAGGCTTTGCGGGTGTCGGGGCGGCTCCATATTGCTCGTAGCTCGTCTTCATCTTTGAATAGTTCAGGAATTTCACCAAAGAGACGTTCCACAAATTCTGCGGCGCTCATGGGTTTACCGTCTGGACTCCAGAAGCTAGTAGACATCTGGTGCTGGAAGGTGCGTTCTTTGCCATCAGCGAGTTTGATTTTGATAGTTTTGGGGCGGGGAACTTCTGTACTTTCGTTTCTATTTTTGCCTCTATCTGTTGTGGAGACATTGTATTTATCTGATTCCTCCCCGCCTCTGGAAATTTTGACGAGAACAGGTTCTTGGGGTTCGCCGTCCCATTCAGGATCGTTGAAATGTTCGTAAGCTTTAACGAAATCGTAGATGGTGAAGTAGTCCTTCCCGTCAAATACTCGCGTACCGCGACCGATGATTTGTTTAAATTCGATCATGGAATTGATGGGGCGCATCAATACGATATTACGAACGTTTCGGGCATTAACACCAGTGGAAAGTTTTTGGGAAGTGGTGAGAATGGTGGGGATAGTTTTCTCGTTGTCTTGGAAGGTGCTGAGGTGCTGTTCGCCGAGTTTCCCATCGTTGGCCGTAACGCGGACACAGTAATTTGGGTCGGAGTTAATCTTCATTTGGTTGATCAGGTTGCGGACGGCGAGAGCATGATCTTGGTTGGCGCAAAAAACTAAAGTCTTTTGGTTCTGGTCGATCGCCTCCATGAATAGTTGGACTCGATAGCGTTCGCGTTCTTCGATTTCAATGATGCGATTAAAGTTGGTTTCGGTGTAGGTTTTGGTTGAGTCTATCTCGCCTTGAATAAGGTCATCTTCGCTGCTGTAGATATATTTATCGAGGGTGGTTTCGATTTGCTTAACTTTGAAGGGTGAGAGAAATCCATCGTTGATGCCGTCTTTCAGGGCATAGGTATAGACAGGATCTCCGAAGTAAGCGTAGGTGTCGGCATTGTTTTCACGTTTTGGTGTGGCGGTGAGTCCGAGTTGGACTGCTGGTGAAAAATATTCGAGGATGCCGCGCCATGTGCTTTCGTTATTGGCTCCGCCGCGATGACATTCATCGATGATGATGAAGTCGAAAAAGTCGGGGGGATAGTCGCTGAATTTTGGGGTGGAGTTGCCTTCTTCGTCTTGTCCAGTCATGAAGGTTTGGAAAATGGTGAAGAAGACGCTGCCATTTTTGGGGACTCTGCCCCGTTTTTTGATGGCTTCGGGGTCGATGCGAACTAGGGCATCATCGGGAAATGCCGAAAAGTCGTTATAAGCTTGGTTGGCGAGAATGTTGCGATCGGCGAGAAACAGAATGCGAGGGCGGCGGGTTGGCTTTTGGCTTAGGTTCCATCGGCTTTGGAAGAGTTTCCATGCGAGTTGGAAGGCGATGAAGGTTTTACCTGTGCCTGTTGCCATCGTTAGCAAGATGCGATTTTTTCCTTGAGCGATCGCTTCTAAAACGTGCTTAATGGCGTTGTGTTGATAATACCGAGCTTCTTTTGTGCCGCTCATATCTTCAAAGGGAACGGCGGCAAAGCGATCGCGCCATTCGTTCGCTTCGCTAAAGATAACATCCCACAGTTCGTCGGGGGTAGGATATTGGTTGACGTAGCCTTCTGCACCTGTGTACATATCTACTTGATAAAGTCCGATGCCATTTGTGGAGTAAGCGAACCGCGTCTGCAATTTTTCGGCGTATTTTTTGGCTTGTCCTAAGCCTTCGGTATCGGGCAATCCGCGTTTTTTGGCTTCGATGACCGCAAGTTTTTCACCGCGATAGACGAGAACATAATCGGCGATGTCTGATTGGGCACGTTTACCATTGCCAATCAAGCGACCAGGGGCGATAACTTCGCGGCGGATGCGACTGCCTTCAGTGATGCCCCAGCCTGCGTCTTTGAGTGCGGGGTCGATTAGTTCAGCGCGAGTTTCGGCTTCGTTCATTATGGCTCGTCTTTGGAATATGGCAGTCGGCAGCGGGCAGTGGCGATCGCTTCTTGCAGTTTAGCCTGTAACAACTATTTGGGTGGTAATACGGTCAGGTATTCAGCAATAAAGATACCACTTTTATAATAATACTCGTTAAAAACGCTTAAAGATATACCCGACTCAGAAGGATACATCTGTACTAAAGGTGCAGGGTGAAAGCGGGAAAAAGCCTTTAGTCTTAAGTCGTGTCAATTTGTGATCGAGGGAAGCATATCCCTTCATGCATCTGAATTATCGGCTATTTGAATTTCTTGCTCGTATTGCGCGATCGCGGATTCAATTGTTTCATTACTAACATCTGAAATATCGGATTTGGAATAAATTGTAGTGAGTATAATTCCTTCATCAGTTTTCAGATAATAAATGACTCGATAGCCTCCACTTTTTCCTTTTTGGATGTTGCTATTTTTGAGACGAACTTTGAAAACCTGATATTTAACTCCAGCAATTCTATCGCCAAGGATTTCACCTGCTTGAAGTTGCTCGATTAAGGGTTGGAGATCGGTACGAATTGAACGATAGCGTTTGGCAAGTTCTCGAAGATCCCTTTTGAAACGAGGTGTAAGAGCGATCTGGATTGGCGATGGTTCACTCTGCATCGATGCCTGACCACATTTCTGAGAGGGGAATAGTTTGTCCAGTTAAAGCTTCGTGTAAACCTTGGCGAATGCCTTCTATAACAACTTCTGTAGGTGTTTCATCTGGATCGGTTTCGTCATCTTCGGAAAGTAAGACGATAACGCGAACGCGCTGTGGTTTGATGAATCCCAGCGATTTATCGAGCGTAAGTTGTCCACTCTCATTAATTGTCGCTGTGGTTTCAATTGCTTTCATAGATGGTGATAGTGTTGTTAAATATCGAGTCAATTCAACCTACTTCTAGTCTAGTGCAGCTATCCCGGCTTCATGCGGCAATTCCCTCCTTAGCGGCTTTTGTTGTTTGGTTAGCGGTGTCTGCGGTGAGTTCGCCAGTGAATGCTTTTTGCAGGATGGATTGTTTGAGTTCGTTGAGTACGGCGATTTTTTGGCGGTAGATGGCTTCGAGACGTTGGGTTTCTTCCCTCATAGATGCTAACTGTCGAACGACTCTTTGCTGTTCCTGTAATTCTGGTACTGCAATAACAATATCTTTTATTTTTTGAAGGCTAAGGTTTTTCTGACGAACCCCTCTTCTGAGACTCAAAATTTCAGGTTTCAAAAAGTTAATGGCATGAAGGATAAAAATCAGGTCAATTTTATCATTCGGTTTTACTCCTGCTATTGCTTGGTTAAAAGCCGCTTTACGATCCAGAATCGACATTTTCAAAGCTGCTGTATCATACATTCCAATCAATAAAGAACCTTTGGGAAATAATTTAGCATTTGAATTTTCTAGACCTTTATCTGTAATATTTCTTTCAGGTGCAGTGGTGTATAGATCATTTAACTCACCTGATGAATACCATGCTATTTGCCCACCCCAATATTCAGGTTTTGATCGCAAAGGTGTTCCACCACTTTGGACTTCGGAAAGATTGCCTAACCTCGCCTCTACCCAGCCATTGCCTTTCTGGGTGAAGATGGCATTTAGATAGCTTTCAAATAGTTCGCGGGAGTTGGCGAGGTTTTTTTCGGTGTTTGCGATCGCTCTATCAATCCCCTCAAACGTCTCATCCAAAATTGCCACAATCCGCTTTTGTTCAGATAGAAGTGGAATTTGAACGAATAATGCTGATAGTTTTGAAGCATTAAATCCCCCTTGGGCGCTCCCAGATATTCCAGAAGATATATTATTCCAATATTCGCTTGTTTGGAAATATTTAGATATGAATTGAGGCAAAACAGTTGGGTCTTGTATTCTCAGTCGAATTAAGTAAGATGCAGCTACAGCTTCTGGTGGATCACAAACTAAATAGCTTTTACCAGTTGTTGCGCCAGTTCTTGCAAAAACAATATCTTGATCAATCAGTTTATATTTCTGTAAATCATCTTCATTAATTTGACAATATGGCACACTAGACCAGTTCACCATATCATTTTGAATATCGGTAATTCTGAGAAACTTTAAACCGATATTTTCGACAGAAGCTTTTGCTGTATATCCATAACTGATAACAGCAATATCACCTAACTGCAATTTCCTCCATTCTTTCATTATTTCGCTGTCCACTTTTCACTGTTCACTGTCAACTGCATAATTACCGCTAAAATCTCTGCACTCTCCACATTCAAAGCCATTATATTTCTACAGTTGTTCATAAGCAGCAATAAAATCATCCCGTGAAATACCAGATTGAGTGCAGATACTTCTGAGAGTAGAACCTTTAATAAGTTTATGATTTGGCAAAGTTAAAGGAGTAGTTGTGCCATCAGGATTTTGTCTAATCATAGAAATATGCTCTTTTTCTCTAACTATTGAAAATCCAAAACCCTCAAGCACCTTAATTACTTTTGATTTAGGGGCATCAACAGGAAACTTTGCCATTATAGATTTGCCTCTGCCACAAAAGCTTCGAGTATCGAGGATTCAGATTCTAATACGGATTCTCCAAAAGTTTCGACATGAAATAAAATAGCCGATCGCACATCATTTAAAGCTTCTTCATAGGTGTCGCCCTCACCAACTACAACCCCTTGAATACCTAAAGGATAGGCAACATAACCATCAGGGTGCTTTTCCACAATGATTTTGATATTTTTCATATTTATTTTTCCTAAATTAATTTGATATCCAAAAGAAAACTAACATAGTCTGTCAATTGTCAACTGCTCACTGTCAACCGCATACAATCTCTTATTATTAGACTTCACAAATTAATAAGCATCTTTACGATGAATACTACTCAAGATTAGAACGAGCATTTCTTGGTCTTGAATTTCATAAATAACCCGATAATTTCCCACTCTAATTCGATACATATTTTCATATCCATTGAGCTTTTTTACTCCACTAGGTCGGGGAACATCAGCCAGGAGTCGAATATCCTTCAGTAGACGTTCTCGCTGTTTTTCAGGAAGATCATCTAGTTGTTTTTGGACAGGTTTAGGAATAATAACTCTATAGCTCATCCTAGCCTTGCCTCATATTCATCAAGAGTTAAATAATCGCCTTCTTGATAAGCAAGTTGGGAAGAAATAATATTAGCTTTTTCCTCCTCAGTTATATCCTCTTCGATATGTCGCTCTTTAATAAACAATAAAAAATCCAATAATTCAGATAGGAGAGTATCAGGAATTTGTTCAATTTCTCGAATAAGTTGTTCTTTGAGAGTCATGGCTTGTATGTTCGTGCAGTATTTATCGTGTGAACTGAGGCGCATTAACTGGAATCGGATTCTGTTGCATTCGTTCAACTAGCGATTTGAGAAACTCTCGCTTAGTGTCTGTATTAGAAATTGGTGGCGACACAACTTGAAGGGGCTGAATTAACAGTTCAACCTCAGTACCTTCGGGCAACTCAAACGCTGTTTGCAGGACGAATGCACCGTTATGATAAATTGCTTTTAGAGCTTGGGGCATCGTGAAACTCCATGCAGGTTAATATACATTCAAGCATAAGCGATCGCTTCATTCTTAACTATCAACTGCATATCATCGCCCCAATACCAGCCAAAATCTCAGCACTCTCCGCATCCAAAGCAGCAATTTCATCTAAAATTTCCTGCGGTTCTCTTAACGTCGATTCCTCAACCTTATTCGGATTCTTCACCGACAAATCGAACCTCTCCCGATCAATATCAGCAATATCCACCAGCCAAGAGTTTTCTGTTTCCGCAAACCTAGCCTGTAACTCTACAAACTCCTGCAAATCATCATCATTCAGGGAATTGGTTTTACCCATATTCCGCCCTGGATCAAGTTGGTAATACCAAATTTTCTGAGTTGCCATTCCCTGCGTTAAAGGTTTTCCCTGAGAAAATAAAGGCGTTCCCTGAACGGAGTCAAAGGGCTTTCCTTTCTCAAAAAACAGCACCACCGTTTTCACCCCCGCCCCGATAAAAGTCCCACTCGGACAATCCAAAATCGTGTGCAGATTGCAACTACTCAAAAGCTCTTGACGCAAAGCCCGCGAAGCATTATCCGAATTTGACAGGAATGTATTTTTGATTACCACCGCCGCCCTACCACCCATCTTCAGGATTTTGATGAAATGCTGCAAAAACAGAAACGCCGTTTCCCCAGTCTTAATCGGGAAATTCTGCTGTACTTCCTTGCGTTCCTTCCCCCCAAATGGCGGATTAGCCAAAATTATATCAAAGCGATTCTTGTCCTGAATATCACTGAGATTTTCCGTCAGCGTGTTCGTGTGGATAATATTCGGCGCATCAATGCCATGTAAAATCATATTCATGATCGCAATCACATACGCCAAACTTTTCTTTTCTTTACCCGTAAATGTATGTTTTTGAAGTATCTCTAGCTCTTTTGTCGTCAGCTTACCCCCACGTAAATAGTCGTAACTCTCGCACAAGAACCCCGCCGAACCGCAAGCCCCATCATAAATGCGATCGCCAATCTTCGGCTTCACCACCTGAATCATCGCTCGAATCAACGGGCGCGGTGTGTAATACTCACCCCCATTGCGCCCCGCATTACCCATATTTTTGATTTTGGCTTCATAGAGATGGGATAGCTCATGTTTCTCCTGTTGTGATCGAAACCTTAGCTCATCAATATATTCCAGCGCATCTCGCAGACTATAGCCACTTTGAAATCTATTCTTGATTTCGCTAAAAATCTCACCGATTTTGTACTCGATCGTATCCGGGCTGGTAGCCCGCAGCTTAAATCCCTGGAGATAGGGGAATAGCTGGCGGTTCACATAATCAATCAAATCATCCCCAATCAGCGCATGATCATGATCTACCGTGCCATCCGCCTTCTTGGGAGCCGCCCAAGCTGACCACTGATGCGCTTCATCAATGATAAATTCATAGGACTTGCCCACTAACTCCGCTTCCAGTGCCCTTTCCTGCTCCAAATCATCCAAATACTTCAGAAACAGCAACCAAGACGTTTGTTCGGTATAGTCCAACTCCGTAGTACAACCCGCCTCCTTCCAGAGAACGTCATCAATATTTTTAAAACTTTGCTCAAACATTTAGCTTTGCTGTGGGATTTTTACCGTCGGCAGTTACTCTAGTTAAGGAAGTTTATTAGCCTTGGTTAGCATTATGTAGAGCGGCAAATGGAGAATAACGGATTTGAACCGATGGCCTCTGCGGTGCGATCGCAGCGCTCTACCAACTGAGCTAATTCCCCAAAATCTGTGCTAAGTCAAGAGTAATATTACTCATTAACTCAATACACCATCACCATAGAGTATTCTAACATTCAGTTACCGACGGCTGAGGCTGTTTTTGAGAATAAACCTTCTGCACGCGTTCGAGTTCCAACTCACTGAGATAATCAACAGTCCAGTTACAGCAGCGCTGGAGCATGTGGAATGGGTAAGTATTCGCTACACCAACTACTTGCATGTGCGATCGCTTCGCCGCTTCGATACCTGCTGGAGTATCTTCAATTGCCAGACACTCGTGTGGTAGTAGATTCAATTCAGGATATTCTTTATTCAGGCGTTTTACTGCCAATAAATAACCATCGGGTTCTGGTTTACTGGTGGTAATGTCATCACCGGCGACGATAATTTTAAAATGTTCGGCTAGTTTAGCTCGATGGAGTACCAATTCTATTTCTTGGCGAATAGCGCCACTGACTAATCCTAGTTTCAGATTCCGCGATCGCACTTGAAATATTAAATCTTTTACACCTGGATATAAAGGCAGTTTCTCGATTTTTTTTAGTTCCACCACATAGGCTTGGGCTTTGCGGTATAGCAACTGAGTTAAATAGCTTTCGTTAGCGACTCTACCACGATTAGCGAGTAGTTGCACAAAACAAGCGCGATCGCTGCGTCCTAAAGAAGCTTGACGCTCACTTACGCGTTGGGGTTGGAGATTTTCTTCAATGAGAATCTCATCTATCAGTTGCAAGTGGATTGGCTCATCGTTAATGATCACACCATTAAAATCAAAGAGAACTGCCTTTAAACTCATGCCCTTATGCCAAATGCTGGAGATCCAAGTCCCTCCAAATCATTATCTATTGATGTGGGAGTATACTGACGGACATTTTCGGTTGCTATTGGTTTAATGCCGCTAGTTACCTGATTTATCCACCATACATCGTGCGATCGCACAGCTTCAAATCCGGCTGCACCCATATTCGCGTCCACGCTACCAGCAGCATACTCACGAATATATGGCTCCTCAAAAACATCATTAAGCCATTCTAACTGACGCAGAGTCTTCTGATTCCCATCTAGAATTAATACTTGCCCTCCAGCTACCAGCAACCGGAAGCTTTCGCGCAGAATTGCTAGGGACACCGCATCTGGTGTTTCGTGGAATAGCAAAGAAGCTGTCACTAAGTCAAATGTTGCGTCACTCAAACCAGTTTTTTCAGCATTCCCGTGTCGCCAGACTATATCTAAACCAGCATTTCTAGCTTTATCTTCTGCCCTTACCAGCATGTAGGGTGATAAATCCAAACCAATAACTTCCGCTTGGGGGAAAGCTTGCTTTAACATTAAAGTAGTGGAACCTGTACCGCAGCCTAAATCGAGTATGCGTCGTGGTTTTACCTTGACGGCATCAATTAAAGCCTGACGGACAATAGTTTCATTCGGCGGCACAACATATTGGGTAATGGGATCGTAACTAACTGCTGCACCGTAATTGAGATATCCGCCTGTAATCCCGTGAAAGTTTTGACTGCTGTAGTATGCCGGAAGTATCACATCATCTCGTCGATAGCGATCGCACTCTTTCTCCCAGTCAATACTATCAGCGTAACGCCGTAACCCGTCTTCATCAATCAAAAGACGCACTACAGGGGATAAAAAACGTTCCCAGATTGTATCTTGACGCACTGCCATATTGTGTCAGAACTTTAAGAGGTTATTTAAACAGAGTAATTTTCTTTACAAATTTTAATACATTTGGTAAATATCTGCTTCCTCTCTGTGGTATATATTGACGATTGTAATTTTGTTTGTTACATTTGTAGTATAAATAGTAGTTCTTCAGCTTCACGAAAATTGAGCAAGCCAAATCAAAGACAATACAACATTTAAATTGCTACAACTAACTACTAGTCTGTCAAGTTTAAATTGATGGGTAAGCAAGTTAGTAGTAAGGACTTTAGTCATTATTTTCTAAGCAATAAAGTGCTTACTACAAACCCTGGAAAAGTACTAGATAGTGGTTTATAAGTCATACAGATAATTATCAGTACAATCTACCCAATCCAAAATCAAAAATTTAAAATCCAAAATACAAAAAATTATGCCCTACGAAAAGTTAGAAATTACCACACCAGCACCCGTATTATCTTGGGCAAATCACTCTTTGGGCCCAGAAGAAACCAAGATGGCAAAGAATGTAGCATCATTACCATTTGTGTTTAAGCATGTCGCATTAATGCCAGATGTTCACTTAGGGAAAGGTGCCTTAGTTGGTTCTGTAATTGCAACCAAAGAAGCGATTATCCCAGCTGCTGTGGGTGTGGATATTGGTTGTGGGATGAGCGCTATCAAAACATCATTTACCGCCGAACAACTCGAAGGGAAACTAAAGAAAATCCGCCTGGATATTGAAGCAGCAATTCCTACTGGATTCAACGAAAACAAAGACGTTGAAAAATCTGTCAGCAATTGGCAACACTGGGATGATTTTAAAGACTTGCATCGCGGCGTACAAGACCTACAAAATAAAGCGATGAAACAGATGGGTTCTCTTGGTGGAGGAAACCATTTTATTGAAGTGTGCCTTGATACAGAGAATCAAGTTTGGCTGATGCTGCATTCTGGTTCGCGTAACATCGGCAATAAACTCGCCCAGTGTCATATTCACACAGCCAGGGAATTAGCAAAAATGGCAGGTAATAAATTGCCTGACCCTGATTTAGCTCACTTTGTCGCTGGTACGCCAGAATTCCAAGCATATTGGCATGATTTGCAATGGTCACAAAACTATGCACGTGTCAACCGCGATGTGATGATGGCGCGTTTTAAGCATATTGTCGAGAAGCATTTAGCAGGTGGGAAGGCAACTAAACCTTTATTGCAGGTTAATTGTCATCACAATTACGCCGAAAAAGAAGTGCATTTTGACGAGGATGTATACGTTACTCGTAAAGGTGCAGTCCGCGCCCAGACTGAAGATTATGGGATTATTCCTGGTTCGATGGGGGCAAAGTCTTTCATCGTTAAGGGTAAAGGTAATGCCCATAGTTTTTGTTCTTGTTCTCACGGTGCAGGGCGTTTGATGTCTAGAAATAAGGCAGAAAATGTCTATACACTGGATGATTTGATAGAGCAAACAAATGGTGTAGAATGCCGCAAAGATGAGGGCGTGTTAGATGAGATTCCTGGTGCTTATAAGCCGATAGAACAAGTTATGGAAAATCAAGCGGATTTGGTTGAAGTTGTAGCAACGCTTAAGCAAGTTCTTTGTGTGAAGGGATAAATTTTTAGGGTGGGTAATACCCACCTTTTTTATTTTTTTAAACGCAGAGGCACGCTGAGGCAAGCGCAGAGGTACGCCGAGGAAGAAATGATTGTTTTAGTTGAGAATATCATGCAAAATAGCCAATACGAACAAGAGTATAAGAAAAAAGTAATTGATTTCTTTGATAGCAGAACTAGCTACGACAACAATTATACAATTTATCGCGCTCTCCCTCTACTAGATTTAGTTCAACTGCAAAAGGGACAAAAAGTATTGGATATGGCAACAGGCACAGGTATCATTGCCATTGCTGTTGCAAAAATTATCGGTTCTCAAGGAAAAGTAACTGGAGTAGATTTTTCTTCAGGGATGTTAAATCAAGCACAACAGAAAATTGAAGAATTAGGCTTGCAAAATATCGAACTTATTGAAGCTGATGCTGAGTATATCGACTTCAATGATGAGAGTTTCGATGTAATTCTTTGCTCTACAGCAATAGTGTATTTCAAAGATATTCTTGCTGCTCTACGTAAATGGTATCGTTTTCTCAAACCAGGGGGAGTTATCAGTTTTTCTTGTTGTTCTGAGCAATCATGTGAAGCGCCACTCATAATCGAAATTTGTGGCAAACATAATATTTTCTTGAAAAATATCAATGAGCCAACAGGCACTTCTGAAAAGTGTCACCATTTGCTTGCAGAAGCTGGTTTTCAAAATATTGAGGTGAAGACCCAACAACTAGGTTTCTACCGCAATCTAGAGCAAGCTAAAGAATGGAATGGAGGATGGTTTCATCCTAGAGAAAATCCCTTGTTAGAAGTTTCATCAGAGCAAATGGCAGAATTAAAAGAAGAGTATCGTCAAAAAATTGAAGCAGAAGCAACCGAACAAGGAGCTTGGTATGAAAATCTGACTTTTTTTGTAACTGCTAGAAAGACGACGTGAAGCAAGTAACATTAGTGTACAAGTGAGCAAAAGAAGAATTTTGTACTAGTACTGCAAGGCGCAATTCAAAATTCAAAATGAATACAGTCTAAGCGTTTCATTGATTTGTAATGGGTGGTTTATTTACGCCGTGTTGAACCGTATTGCGATATAGCAATCCTATCTGATTTGTAAAAATTATCGGTGTCCATATCCCTAATTTCTTTGAGAAGTCGGGGATCTAACTTTTCACGAATGATTTAGGATTGCTATATTTAGTGAAGATAAAAGCTTAAGTTATTTACCTGTGCCATTTCACTCCTCGTCTATGCCCGATTCTTCAAGAATACGATCAATGTCCCGCATTCCAGGCAGAATCCGCAGAATTTCCAGGCGCATATCCTGAACTCTGTACACCACCACATAGACAGTCTTACCAATTGGCGGTGTCACTAATTCCCTAGTACCAAACACTCGTCCTGGTTTACCAAGGTTCGGCATTATCAGCAACTTTTTGATAATTTGCTGTAGACGTGTGGCCACCTCACGAGCAGCTGACGGGTTAGCATCAGCAATGTAGTCACGGATGCTTGTTAGATCGGAAACGGCAAGCTCAAGAAAAACTAAACGCATGGAGATGGCTTTTCATTCTCCATTCCCCAAGTGTCAAGCCAATCTGACACATCGGAGCCTTCAATCCATCGAGCTTGTGGGCTATCAGCAATTTTCACCGCCTCTTCAATCATCTGGATTTGCCAGCTTGACTGTTCCACGTACAAGGCGATCGCCTCTGCCGCCAACCAAGACTTACTACGCCGTGTACTTTTAGCAAGGGCATCCAACTTCGCCTTAATCTCTGGCGTTAATCTAACGGTAACAACTTCGCTTTGAGACATTGAAAAACTCTCCTTTTAATCACTCATTTTAGCTTGATGTATACGATGTATACAAGCGAATCATACAAAGGTTCACAATTCCAAATTTGGCTGATGGCGTTTAGACTGCGATCGCCTTAGTAAAAATGCTCCAAAAGTTTATCGGTAACAGGAACACTTCAGAACTTCTGTTGGGTAATCTAGTTGCAGAAGCGAATTCTTAATTGAGGGTAACAAATGCATCCAGAAACGGAAAGAATCTTTAGGGTTCTAGAAAGTTACAATGCAAATCTTCCTAAAAATCACAAATTCTGGAACAATCCTTTTCTCTGGAATAGTGAATAGCAAGGAAAATTCGACATTTGGAAGTTTTTAGTTTCCGAGGGCTTTGTTTATTCTATTGTTCAGTCTACTAAGATAGATCGAGCAATTAAACATTGGCAAGATATTGAATCTAGAGGAACACCAACTGCTCAAGTAAAAGTCCAAAATTATTATAGTTTGTCCATAAAAAATTAAGTGTAGGTATTATTTATTGTTAGCGCTACTCCACGAAAAACTGCTGCTCGCTGATAGCGCTAACATTTAAATTTGGTGTCTTTTCAAAATTACATTGTCAAAGATTGAGGATTCGTCTCAATCAATTTCGCTAAATCTTGCAAGAACGCCGCAGCATGGGCACCGTAAATAATCCGGTGGTCAGAAGTAATATTGACTTGCATTTGTTGCCGCACGCCAAATAAACCGTCGGCTGTTGCTACCACTTGTGGACGGGATGCCCCGATCGCTAAAATTGAACCTTGTCCAGGCGGTAAAATTGCATCAAATTTATCTACGCCAAACATCCCCAAATTGGACAGGGTAAAAGTACCACTGTTGTATTCTTGGGGTTGTAGTTGTTTTGCCCTGGCACGTTCTACCAAAGATTTCCAAGTACGCGACAGAGAATATATATCCACTGCGTCTGCATTTTGCAGCACAGGTGTAATTAATCCGCCATCATCCATCGCTACTGCTACGGAAATGTTGATATCAGAATGATAAACAATACCCTGGTCTGAGTAGCTAGCATTTAACAATGGGTGTTTTTGCAATGTCACTGCTACAGCTTTCGCCAGTAGCGCTGTCATTGTCACGCCTTTGGATTTAATTTGTTTATAAAGTTTGTCTAATCCATCGGTGGTAATTGTATAACCGACACGGAAGACGGGCACGGATATGGTGGCTACCATGTTCCGCACGACAGCATTTTGGAAGGTAGTTAAAGGTACAATTTGACCAGGAACAGCCGCTGCCACGGGTGCGGGTGCTGGTGTGTGAGGTGCTGGGGGCGCAACTGGGGCACTGGTTGGTATGGGTGCTGGTGGAGCAACTGGGGCAAGTGCAGTTTGCTTGCCCTTGTTAGACAATGCTTCTACATCTTCGGCAACAATGCGTCCGTGGGGGCCACTACCTTGGAGTGTAGTTAAATCAACTTTGAGTTCTTTGGCTAACTTACGGGCACGGGGTGAAGCTATAAGCCTTCCTTCTTTGTGGTTAGACCCGTTTTGAGACGCTAAGGCAGGTGTTGCGGCTGAGGCTGTGGCAGCAACTGGTTCAGGGGAAGAGGTAGTAGTAGCAGCCGCGCCGCCAGAATTGGCAAGAGATTTGGCAGTTTCAATTTCAGCTTCCGTTTCGGCGATGAAGGCGATCGCAGATCCTACGGGGGCAGTTTCACCAGCTTCAACTATAATATGGGCAAGAAATCCCTCATAAAAGGTTTCTACATCCATATCTGCCTTATCTGACTCTACAACCACCACTGTTTCGCCTTTTTCCACTTTGTCCCCTGGCGATTTCACCCAGGAAACGATTTTGCCTTCGGTCATGGTGGAACTCAGCGCCGGCATAAATACTTCGTGAATGCTCATAGGGTGGTTTGGGAATCAATGGTTTATGGACTTTAACAGTTTTTATCAGATCGAATTGTATCTTGATGAGAGAGTTTTAGACTGTTTATATTTTAGGTTGGGCATTGGGAATTGGGCACTTGTACTGAGCGCCTCAACTCAAATGTCAAGGTCTTCGTGACGAATTATTTACAATTCGGCAAAACTACCCATATAGTGAGCCTGTAATGAAAAAAATAAAGAAGCTGCCCCTTTGCCCCTTTTGAAGCAGCCTCTTTGTACAAAGACAATCACCCTTTTTAAAAAGCAGCAGCAAATTCCTTTGCAAAATCTTCCAGCTTTACTTTTCCCATAGTAATTGGCTTATGCAGGTCATAATCCTGCCGTAATGCGCCGCTGTGAATGCTGGCACCCATTTCAACAAAGTTGGCTGCAATATGTGTCGGCATTCCTTTCTTTTCCAAACCGTCTTGCATTTGCTCATTGGTAAAAGTTGCCCATTTTAAATCCGGCTTGCCAATAGCGATGCCTAAGATGTGAGCGGCTTCGTTGGCCGTATGCTCGTCGCTTCCCACATATCGCACTTTCTTGCCGGTAACAGGTGTTTCTATCTCTTGTGCAGCGGCGGCGGCAATATCTCTTGGGTGAACCATTGCAATCTTGTCGTCGCCACCATAGTTTGCGCCGATAAAGCCCAGACCTTTTATCATATCTACAAAGCTGTACAAATTGGTGTAGAAGTAAGTAGGGCGCAGATGAGTAATGGCTATGTCTGACAGCTCATTCAGAATGCTTTCTGTATGGTGAGAACCGAGGATGAATCCGGTGCCATTATCTAAATGTGCGCCCGTACTGCTGAGATGAACAAGACGCTTTACGCCCGACTGTTGAATGGCTTGGGCATAGTTGCTGCCGATTCTCCGGTAATACTGTACCTGATCGGGTTCGGTAAAGTCTGGCGGCACCATAGCAAACACGGCATCGGCACCGGTAAAAGTAGACACCAGGAAATCAACGTCTGACAATGAGCCGATGGCGGCGGTGGCGCCTAAGGCTTCAATGTCTTTTTGCTTTTCCGGCTTGCTGCTGATAACCGTAACCGTATGACCTTTTTGTACTAACTCCTCTGCCAGTGGCTTGCCGATGTTTCCTAAAGAACCTGTTACTATAGCTTTCATAAATATTTCGTTTTTGTTTGCAAGGGTTTCTGAATCGGTTAGTGCTAGTTATTTTGGTGAAGTCAATAGTAATTATTAAGATGGGCGTACATTCCTTATAATTTCATTTTTTGAAACTCTTTTCACTAATATAAGTTTTGTTAATGATTTAGGTATTATTTAGAACTAATATGTACGGTGAATTGAATTGGCGTAGGCGTAGCCCGCACTTCGACAAGGTTCGACTCCGCTCACCAGCCGCTCGGTGACCACCGTAGACATCGCCCTTGAGAAAAACTTTGCGATTTACTGACATTAGCTTTTGACTAATGACAAAGAACAAATGATAAATGACTAATCGATTGACTTTAGGAACCTAAATATAGCTTAGAAGTCTATAATACAGAACTATCCACAATGGTTAGCCAATATCTTGCTCGATCTCGTTTTAGTCATTGACTTGCCAAAATCACCACGAGTTTCTCACAGATTAAATGGGATTGCTATCTATATTCCTCATAACCACTGCTTAAGATACAAGAGCTTCTCACAGGTAGAGGATATGGGATACAGTTCAATCTAGAATTCAAAATTGGTCATAAACCTATTTGAAATTCCTGTTTACTTTTATGTCGGCAAAGTTGAAATTCTTTTTGATTGTGATACTAGGTATCTTTGCCACTGCTGGCGCTGGAGTATATTTTACCCACCAGCAATCTGCACCGATTGTTGAGACTAGTAATGCACAAACCCAGCAGGTGGGAGCAATACATCAGTCTCAAGAGGTTGTGGCATACTCAGAGCGTTCCGATTATAAAACCATACCTTTAGAAAAGCTCAACTCATCTCTCCAAGGTAGCGATCCTGCTACCCTCGCCCTGAATGCCTTTGACGACATAGCATCAGTGGGAGGAACGCGAAAGGTAGAGGTAGCTTATCCACAACGAAATCAGGCCCTTGTGACGATTACGCAAATCAAGGGGGGTAATGATTCAGTTGGTATTAAATATCGAGTTGAGATGACTACTTTTGGGCGATCGCTTTTTGTTAGCTCACCTCCAGTCTGGCAAATTGTTTGGGCTGGAGTGAGCAGTCAGGAGTAGAGACGCGATTAATCGCGTCTCTACTGGAGTGAGGAGTTAGGAATTTAAACTCATAACTCATAACTCATAACTCATAACTTTCTAAATGTCGCCGCGAATTTCTTCTACAACGCCATCGCGCAGAACGATTTCGACCTGCATTTTGCTAATCAGGTTATCACCGATCTCTACCCGGAAAAAGCCTTCCATTTGGAATTGGTTGACTTCCTGATCTTGCTGAAGAAACTGCACTTGCTGGAGATTTTGCAGCAATTGATTTTTCTGCTCTAGAAATTCACTTTTCTTTTGATTGACTTGGAGTTGGATATTGTCAATTTGTTGGAGAGTCTGGGGGCCAGGTGGTTGCAGACTCTGCTTTTGAATTGCAGCGATCGCTCTTTGTCCTTCTACGTCTAGCTGTTGCAGTTGCTGATCGAGTTGATTGATTTGCGTTTGCAGCTGCTGTTGTACTTCCTCTTTCCAGAGGGGAGTCACAATAACTTTGACGTTAACAACACGTTTCAGGAGCAAGTTAGATTTGGAGACATCCATAAATATTTCACGTTCACTCTTACTAGTTGGGAGGTGGAATGATCAAGCAAACATGCCGTCAATAATATCGCGATAGCGTTCCGTGACGACGTGTCGGCGAACTTTCAGTGTTTGTGTCATCAAGCCATTTTCGATGGAAAACGGTTCCAGAATCAGTTTAAACGTTCCAATGCGGTCATCCGGTCGATAGCTTGGACGATTTTGCACTTCCCGATTCAATTCTTGCCGAAATAAATCCTGGATCATTCTACTCTCGAAGTCAATTTTTTGACTAGGTGAAGAAGCAACCTGATCATTCTGCGTATCCAGTGTCAAATTCTGACTTGCTGCCCATTTTTCTAAGGCTTCGACATTGGGGACAATTAAGGCTCCCAGGCTGCGCTGATCTTGGCCGACGAGCATAATTTGATCGATGTATGGCGATCGCAAACACACATCTTCAATCGGCTGTGGCTCGATGTTTTCCCCGTTAGTCAATACAATCGTATCCTTTGCTCTGCCTGTTAGCACCAAGTCGTCTTCTGGTGTTAGCCAACCCAAATCGCCGCTATCAAACCAACCTTCAGCATCAATTGCTTTCGCTGTCGCTTCGGGATTTTGGTAATAGCCTTGCATAATCTGTGGCCCCCTCAACAATACTAAGCCTCGCTTTTCTACTGGTAGAGGCGCTTTTGTCTCAGGATCTACGATTTTAGCTTCTGTAGCGGGTAGTGGTTGCCCTGATGCACCAATTAGATTCCGCCAAGGACGCCGCACATGGGTAACAGGAGAAGTTTCTGTCAAGCCATAACCTTGCAAAATCTGCACACCAATAATTTCAAAGAAATTATCTATGTGTCTGGGAAGCGCACCGCCGCCGCTAATCATCTGCTTAACTTGTCCTCCTGTGGCTTCTCGCACTTTGGCATAAACCAGTCGTTCTCCCAAGGCATGGAGGGGTAATAAAGCAGATGCTTGTATTTTAGCTGTTAATCGTTCGACGGCTGAAGCATGAAGATTAGTTAAATCCAATCCTTGAGCAACTCGCCGCGCTTTGATATATTTCTCGCTATTGCCCAATAAAAAGTTAATTAGGCGTTGCTTTTTGGCTGGTTGTTCGCGGAACTGCTTTTGCACTCCTTCATAAATCGATTCCCACAGCCGGGGTACACCCACCATGTAGTTGGGTTTAAATTGTCTCAAATCTGCTTTCACTGAGCGCAAATTGGTATAAACTTGCGTGCAACCTTGAGATAGTAGGTAATATTCAACAGTTCGTTCGTAGCTGTGCCAGGAAGGTAGAATACTGAGAACGATATCGCCAGCGTTTGGTTGCAATACTGTGCCAAAGGTTGTCACTTGGTGCATCAAATTGCTATAAGACAGCATTACACCCTTAGGTTTACCTGTGGTGCCAGAGGTATAAATTAGGGTTGCTAGAGCGTCACGATTTTGCTTGACTGGCACAAAATTATGATTTTTCCCAATTTCGAGCAACTGGGCAAAGTTCAGCACCTTTACGGTTTCGTCTGTTGGTGGTGCTTCATCCGAAAGTAATATTACCACCTGAATTGGTAAATCTTTGAGGCGGTCTTGCAGTTTTTTAAGTGTCTTTAAATCCTCAACTACTATTGCCGTACTGCCACTATTAGCAATGATAAACAGCAGTTCTTCTTTTTCCGCTTGGGAGCTACGCACCGCATCAACACCTCCAGCAGTCATTATGCCTTGATCGGCAATAAACCAGCGAGGACTGTTGTCAGAAATTAAGGAAATGCGATCGCCTACCTTTACTCCTAACGCCTGCAACCCAGCAGCAAATAGTCGCATTTGCTCTGCCAACTGGGTATAAGTAATCGCTACTTCTGGTTTAACATGAGGGTTGCGGAGGGCGACAACATCACCAAATCGCCCAGCTGCCAAAGGCCAAATTTCTGGCAGCGATTCCACATTTGTGTAATCTACCAACCGCTTTAATGCCTGGCGTTCTTGTTCACTGATGTTAGATAAAAAAGAAGACGCGGTTTGGGTTTTTGACATAACACCTTACCTAAATATCGTAAACTAATCGTAATTCTTAGCTTATTTTGTTATTACGCTACAATAACTGTCCTTATTATCCACATTCTCCTCTGTGTATGATAATTCCAGGAATTCCACGTTTATATTTACAAAAATTTATGTTAAAGTTAATTTACATAGACTGCAAGCAATGATTGTGTTTGCAGCTAATAACAGCGATGTCTACGACGGGCTACGCCTACGCCTACGTTTCACAGGAGATGATTACCTATGAATTTGATAGACGCTATACTGCTAACGCTGCTCAACATTGCTGCTTGCATGGCGTTGCCTAAGCTTTTAGCTATCCTTCTGGCTCATAAAACCAAACTTATTGAAATGTTGCCAAATGGTTCAAAATCACAAATAGCTAAAGTGGAACTTACCAGTTTTCCTTATTGTACAGCTTATGCATTGACAGGCAGCCAATTCTGTAAATTTAGTCCTAATTTCTGTCCTAATTGTTCTCCGAATTGATAGACTATTTGCCAATCAAAATTACTCGAGGCTAGCCTTTTCAAGGTGGATAACAATTTTAGACATTTAACTTCTTAACTTTGTGTTATCTGCGTATTTGTGGTTAAATTAATTACTTTTTAACCGCAGAGGCACAGAGAAGCCAGTGCGCCCTTGCGGTTAAGAGACTTGTTCGCGCAGCGTCTCCCCTTGGGAGAAGCAACTGGCGCAGCGCAGAGAGAAAAAAGAGATTTTACTAGTAGAGCAGGCGCAAAAATAAATATACTATTGCAAATGGCGCAAGAAGCTCGGAATACAATTATGCGTGAATGCGTGACTTCCCCGAACGCTTTCTTTATGTTGAGCGGAGTCGAAACACAGCGTCTCCAAGAGTTGGAGCTGACTTCCGCTTTGCGATACTAAGTAAGTCGGTGGAAAAAAACAGAACTATATTACGAAAAGTAAATACACCTGAAACCCTTACCAATGACAAAGGACAAATGACAAATGACAGCCTTCTCCTGTCGGAGACGCTACGCGAACACCAGTTAGCTTTATTTGCGCCGACTAACTTAGTCACCTCGAAGTTATAAGAATATATTTAGTTAGCTTATATCTCATAAAGGAAATTCAAAATGCTGGTTTGAAGCAATTGTACTAACTTTGCTTCAAACTAAAAATATAGTAAACACCAATTTTGAAATCTGGACGATCATATATGAGTTTAATGGATGGTATATTACTGACGCTGCTAAATACTGTTGGCTGCCTAGCGCTGCCTAAATTGCTAGCAATTCTGTCTGCGAAAAGCCAAAATACTGCAACATCACCATCTGCTGTAACCTCAGAAGTTTCCAATTCTGAAATACCCAGCTTTTCTTAATATAAGCTGATTATCTATAGATATCGCCTTGATGAGGAGAAAATTTAGTTATTGGTGCAAGGCGATGTCTCAGGGTAAGTTATACACATTTCATTTTGGGAAAACAATGAGTGTGCATATCTCCCACAAATAAATATTTTTTATATAGGAAAAAACTGGTCTACAGTACAGCTAAAACCAGGCAACAGGGGAGAAATTATATTATCACTACTAAATAGGGTTTCTACCAGCTTAAGTTGATTTTGTTCGCGCCGATAGACCTCTAGTTTACGCGATCGCCAATCAGCAATCCAATATTCTTTTACTCCTCTGGAAGAATAAAGCTTAAGTTTAGCTTCCTTATCTCGTCTTTCGTCTGACTTGCTTGCAGACAAGACTTCTACTATTAAATCTGGTGCGCCAGTTAAATGTCCCTCTTCATCCAACATTACCGCCAAGGTTTCTTTAGTAGCCCAAACTACATCAGGAATCACATTATCTGATTCTGAAAACAAAACACCAGGGTTGATCACAGCTTCTCCTAAACCAGTAGAATCTGACCAAATGTTAAGCTGTTGGAAAATTCTGCCACAAGTTTGCTGGTGTTTAAAGTGAGGTGCCCTGGTTATAAATAATTCTCCATCAACTATCTCGTAGCGCGTCCCTTCATTTTCCGCGAAGAGTTCCACATCGTGAATTGTCCATCGTACTCCTGCTGTTAGCATCTGACTCATCAGCTAACTCCTTTAATCTTGCTGTTGTATTTTAATCATAAAAGGATGTTTGAAAATTCACAAAGTATACTAGACAGGGCTATTTTTTTATAGACAGAAACCGCCCAGAAAGGCTTAGACATCCATATATTTGAGATTAGAAAAAACTTAGAGGTTAAATCATGCCTTGGGAAATAACTGCTGAGGAGTTGTTGGCTCGATATGCTGATGGAGAGCGAAACTTTGCTGGGATTGAGTTGATTCAATCCGAGGGTGTTCCCCTCGACAGTTCGATTGACCTCGAAGGGGCAATTTTGAGAGATATTAACTTGCGCGGAGCCTATTTGAGACAAGCCGATCTGTGTCGAGCCGATTTGACTGGAGCCGATTTATTTGGTGTTTCCTTGGAAGGCGCTTGGTTGAAACGTGCTATTGTCAGGGATGCTAATTTGTATTCTGCTAACTTGTTTTGGTGTGATTTGACTGAAGCCGATTTGAGAGGAACCGACTTAAATCATATAAACGCTAGTCGTGCTACCTTCTGTGGAGCTAACATCGATAGTTTTTCTTACGCCATTTTGGCTCATACTAACTTTCGTTCGGCTGACGTCTCGGAGATCAATATTTGTAGGTTCGGTAATTTAATTTGGGAGACCACTATGCCCGATGGTACTATCAAAAGCGGGCCTTTTTTCGGAGAATTTTAGTTCATCTCCAATTACAGCGATGAGGGGTGCATTCGCAACAAAATAAGAGGATATTTGTAAAGTCTCAATTAATACTAGCCCTGGCGATTAGAAATCGCGGCTATACAGACAAAACCCACCTCCGTGGGTTTGAAGCCCTTGATTTTCTCTTAGTCCACGGAGGTGGACTTTGCTTGTGTAGCCGCGAATTCTATTCGCCCAATACTATGCCCGATGGTACTATCAAAAGCGGGCCTTTTTTCGGAGAATTTTAGTTCATCTCCAATTACAGCGATGAGGGGTGCATTCGCAACAAAATAAGAGGATATTTGTAAAGTCTCAATTAATACTAG
>NZ_JAIVFS010000001.1:183654-310769 GCF_020829645.1 Nostoc mirabile CHAB5784
TAGCCCTGGCGATTAGAAATCGCGGCTATACAGACAAAACCCACCTCCGTGGGTTTGAAGCCCTTGATTTTCTCTTAGTCCACGGAGGTGGACTTTGCTTGTGTAGCCGTGAATTCTATTCGCTTTGCTTGTGTAGCCGCGAATTCTATTCGCCCAATACTTTGAAAACATCCTTTAAAATTGAATGATCACTTGCGATTTTCGCGCCGCCATTTACCCCGCACTAAGCGAATTTGATCAAAAGTGTAGCTTTCACCAAGTTGTTCTCGAATTGGCGTTAAAGAAATATCACCAAGCACTTCTAAAACTTGCCAAATTTTTTGTTGATGTTCAAGAGGTACTAACTGATTTATGTCTACAGGCTGATTTTTTTCAATCAAATCTGCCAAATGACGAATAATTGTTGTAGGGCGGATATTGCGTTTTTTGGCAATTTCATTAACACTCAAACCTTGTTTATGTAATTGTAATGTGAATATTTCGGTGTCGGAAGGTAAGCTAACAGAGGGTGTAAAACTAACTTGGGGTGGATCTATCAAACCTTTTTCTTGGCGGTAGGCGCGAATTTCTGCGAGGAATTTATCGCCATATTGGGAAAGTTTGTGACTACCTACGCCCGAAAGTTTACCAAATTCGGTTAGTGTTGTAGGTTGTACTTGTGCCATCAATTTCAGGGTAGAATCCTGAAAGACAACGTAAGGTGGTACAGATTGTTCATCAGCAAGTTGTTTACGGAGCGATCGCAACCTCTGCATTAATATCTCTGCTTCAACAGCTTTCTCACTCCCTTCTTCCCAAGTAACCTTCTGTGCTACGGGAACAACAAGGGAAACTGTACGCTGTCGCCGCATCACTTCCCAACTAAGGGGGTTAAGTTTCAAAACTGAGTAACCATCGCTAGTCTGTTCTAGCAACCCTTGATGTAAAAGCGATCGCGCCAACATTCGCCACTCATCTACACTCTTATCTTTGCCAATACCGTAGGTAGAAAGTTTATCGTGTTCGTACTGGATAATTTTGTCTTTTTTTGCCCCCCGCAACACATCAATAATGTGCAACATCCCAAATCTTTCTTTACAACGCGCCACACAAGATAAAAACTTCATGGCTTCAATTGTCCAGTCTTGCATTGGTTTGGGATGACGGCAATTATCGCAGTTACCGCAATTACCAAGAAAACGTTCCCCAAAATAACCTAGCTGAATTGTCCGCCGACAAACAGTACCTTCAGCATAGTCAATTACCTGACGCAGTTGTTGTTTAGCAATCAACTGTTCTTGGGGGTCAGTTTTTTGGTTAATACTCCATTCAATGGTTTTAATATCACTGAAACTGAAAAAAAGTGTACAACGTGAGGGTTCACTATCCCTTCCCGCTCTACCTGATTCTTGATAATAACTTTCCAAATTACGTGGCAAATCAAAGTGAATTACTAACCGCACATCTGGCTTATTAATTCCCATTCCAAAGGCAATTGTCGCCACCATCACGCGCACATCATCCCGAATAAATCGAGTTTGATTGCTGCTGCGTTCTTCATCAGTTAATCCGGCATGATAAGACAAAGCAGAAATTTTATCATTTTGCAATTTAAAGGTAAGTTCATCAACTTTTTTGCGCGTTAGGCAATAAATAATTGCTGAACCTTCGCTTTCCCGGACGAGTTCTAATAATTCAGCATACGCAGACTTGGTTTTAGAACGGACTTCGTAATAAAGGTTTTGGCGATTAAAGCTAGCAATGTGGATACTCGGTTGCTTTAGCCCTAGTTGTTGGATAATATCAGCACGGACGCGATCGGTTGCTGTGGCGGTGAGGGCGAGGGTAGGGACATCAGGATAGCGTTTCCGCAGAGATTTCATCTGACGGTATTCTGGACGGAAGTCGTGTCCCCACTCAGAGACACAGTGGGCTTCGTCAATGGCGAAAGCCGCAATGCCAATTTTTTCTTTGACTAAATCGAGAAATGGGAGAAATCTTTCACTCAACAGACGTTCTGGGGCGACGTAAAGTAGTCTAACTTTACCACTGAGGATGGCTTCTTCCCGCGATCGCACCTTATAGGGATTCAGACTACTATTCAAAAATGTGGCGTTAATATTATTGTTTCGCAGTCCTTCCACTTGGTCTTGCATCAAAGCGATTAATGGCGACACCACCACCGTTAAGCCTTTTTTTATCAATGCAGGTAACTGAAAACACAAAGATTTTCCCCCACCCGTAGGCATCACAATCAATAAATCCCGATTTTGCAGCGCATCTTCGATAATTTGCCGTTGTCCGGGGCGGAATCCGTCGTAACCGAAGTGATATTTTAGCGCTTGTTCGAGATGGGGATACTGAAGCATAGCGATCGCTTTTTCGGGTGCTGTCTGCGTGAGTAGTTATTGAAGATATCAGGATTTTAACTCACATCATCGGCAGCTTTGGGAAGGTCTGCGTTTCTGGAGTGCGACGCCGAATAGCCCGCACTTCGACAAAGCTCAGTCACCACCGCAGGCATCGCACTAAGTCAATCATCATACATGAGCGATCGCTTTTCTTTTGAGACAGTTACGAGAAAATTGGCGATTTTACTTTTATTGAGCTAATAAACATCGTCATGAGTACCAATGTCTAGCAAAAGAACAACTTCTTCCTCACTCTCGTCATCGGTTTTCAGTGAGAAAACAATGCGACAATCATATCCACAAGAGCATGAAAACAACCCTGATAGCTTTCCCTCTAGCTTGTGAGTGCCCAAATTAGCTGCAAATATATCATTTTCCATAGCAGCAATAGTTTCTTCTATTCTGGCCTGCAAGTCAGCATTACGACGAGCAAATTTTCGGAAAGTTCTTTTAAATTTGCTCGTGATAACCAACTTATACATCGGCTGCACTTGGGTTATTGAGATATTCCCGTAATTCTTGAATTGCTTCGGCAGCAGTCTGGACTTTGAGCCTACCTGCTTGGAATTCAGCAATGGAAGCTGCTGCATCTGACGCAATTTCATCTCGCCGACTTTCAATAATTCGGTTTTTGAGAATTTGTACCAGCATTTCTTGTTGCTCTAAAGTAAGCTCCATTGCGGCATCTAAAACTCTATCTAGGTTACTCAATTGCTTCATCCTCTTAATTATTAGGGTTGATAACAAAACTTGTAAAATATAAACTTATAAGTCTTACCCTCATCGCTTTTTTAGCTTCGTCAAACTCATGTTAACTTATCGCACTAACTCAATTATCATACATAAGCGATCGCTTTTTCGGGGACTGTCTGCGTGAGTAGTTATTGAAGATATCAGGATTTTAACTCACATCATCGGCAGCTTTGGGATTCGGGGAGACGCTGCGCGAACAAGTCTTTTAACCGCAAGGGCGCACTGGCTTCTCTGTGTCTCTGCGGTTCCTTCCTTTCTAAATTTGGCGCATTTTTATACAGAATTGGTATGAGAAAATTGAAGATTATGTTTTTACACATTTGGGATGCTCGCGTCAGCATCTACCTAACCGAGGATTTGCAGTTATTCCTTTGCCTTGATGCCCTACCTGGTTACATTTTAACTGTGATTCTAAAGCATCAATCTTTCGTAAAAGCGACACTCCCCACACTATAGAAATCACCAACTTGATTGTCATGCCCACGAGCAAAAGTGTCACTATTGTAGCAGTTTTCTTTTGTTGAATCAGCCTTTGTTGTTGTTCTGCAAGTCGTGCTTCAATTTCTTTGGCGCGTTCGGCTTCTAACGCGTGCTGCATTTCTCGCCGATCTAATTCTTCACTAGCAGCTAAAAATCGATAATCTAAGTTGCTCAAGCTTTTGCCATTTGCCCAAGTTTGAGCATCAATCAAGGCTTGTCCCCGCAATAGGCGAGATTCATCCTTTTCTTTTGAGGCTATCCATGCATTGAAGGTTTCGTAGTAGGGGCGCAAGTAAGCTAATTTTTTTCCAACCCATTCTAAATTGAAAACTTCTTGATAAATTCGATTTTTGATTTGGAGAAAACCTTGCTTTTTGATTACTAAACCAGATAGCAACAGTTCTACCTGTTCTCGGCTATCGTCGGCTGGGACTTTCACTCCTTGGAGAATTTGTTGATAAATTCCCAGCAATCTGGCGGCAATTTGTTCGTTTGCAAGGATGCGATCGCGAATTGTCCGTAAATGCTCTGGTTCATCTTGTGATTCCCATTTTTCGATGATGTGCGATCGCACCACATTTTCTATCCAAAATTCTTCTGCGCCAGGGGGCATTTTTAGCTTTCTACTCACATCATTTTGAGATAAACACACAAGTAGCCGACACAGCTTTTGAGTAAGAAATGGTTGCCCTTCTGTCCAAGCTATTACTTCTTTCAAAACTTTCTGAGGGTGATTATCTTTAATATTCAGCCCCAAAGATAGTGTTTGAGCTTCTTGAAATGTGAAACCATTTACTTGGATGGCTTTACCAATATTAAACGGGGTAGTATTATTTCGATATCGAATTAAGTCTGAAGGTGTTGCAACACCGAAGATTGCAAATGTAATCCGATGATACTCTGGATCAATTGCTCGTTGATTATAACAAAAGCGAATCAAGCTAAAAAAGTCATCAACAGAGAAATCGAGGCTAAGAATACTATCAATTTCATCAATAAAAATAAATAGTCTTTCGTTAGGAAACTGAGCTAACAGAATTTCCGAAATAAATCGGCTGAGTTTCTGAACTAAAGAAATATCACTTTGTTCTTGCCACCAACTTTTTAGATTGACTTTACCTAACAGTTTAAAACCTAACCATAAATCACCTACCACTCCCTTATACCATTGCTCTGGAGTTATATTGTCACAACCAATATTAGTCATATCAACGGTGGCGCATTTAAAGCCCTCTTGTTGGAAGCGATGCTTTGTTTTTACCATAAGTGAGGATTTGCCCATTTGTCTACTGCTCAGGATGTAGCAAAATTCACCCTGCTTCAAGGCTTCGTAAAGTTCCACATCCGCTCTGCGCTCAACATAGCTAGGAGCGTCAGTTGTAAGGGTTCCACCAACTTGGTATCGATAATTGTTCATTTGATTTAAAATGTTAAACTAGTTCTCATTTTTAATAAATGAATTGGCATCGAGATAATTGATTAAATTCATATTAAGAACGAGAACAAGTATTTTTATTATCTGTGTTTCAACAGTTTACCAGAACTATTATGACCCTGAGCGTCCCAGTTGTTGGCTAAAATAAAAGCGATATAACTCACACCTTGCGTGAGCTTGATTGCCGTTTAGTTGAACCAAACCCATACTTTCTAGCTTGTAAGCAGCGATCGCGTCTAGCTCCACTTTTTCATCTGTTGCAATTACCTTTTCCATCGCTGACATTAATTCTGGTTCTTTTTGGAGTAACCTCAACAGTTCTCGTAAATGCTGACTGTAAATTCCCACTTGTGTAGATGCGCTTTCTAGTAACACCTCGAATGTTATTTCTTCTTGACATAGATGATAAAGCGCAAGGCTCACCAAATAGGGATGTCCTCCTACCATTGCTTGTAAGGGTGCAAGGCGTTTTGCCCCTTCGGAGTCTGCTGCCCAATCTAGCCCGTAAGCTAATGCTAATTTCTGTATCTGATTGAGGGTAAACGGCGGCAACGTAATTGTTATCCCGACATTGAAAGGCGATTGGTTTAGCTTGAGTGGAATATAAATTTCTGTGGTGTGAACTACCACCATTCGTAGTTTTTGCCAGATTTGATCCTGCTTTGCTTGTTCATGCCAAAATCGCAGCATTGGTAGAAAGTCTTGGGCAATATTAGGATGTTCAAAAACTCGATGGACTTCATTCAAAGCCAAAACTACAGGACTTTGATCAATGTATTGCAGCAGATATGCTTCAAAATAGATTTTGCAGCTTACCTTGCTGCCCATTTCCGTATCCCAAAAATCATCTAGACAGGGAAGGAGATTTAATTGCCTGCTGACATTGACACAAAACCAACGCAAAAATTTATCCAGAGAAGCAAAAATATCTTCGTCAGCTTCTTGAAAGTCCAAATAGACAATTTGATAACCTTGCTCTCTAGCATAAGCAATCATCCGGTTCAGCAGTGAACTTTTTCCCGTTTTTCTAGGTGCTTTGATTCGGATTAAGCAACCAGGGTGTAAAATCTCGTTATAAACAAGTTCTTCTAGGGGAGGGCGATTGATGTAAAGAGGAGAACCCAGTGGTACAGGGCCGCTTGGAAATTCGATCTTGCTTGCTGAAGACAAGTCTGGAGAAACCATTTCTAAGCTAGATTCTTCGCCCAAGTTTTCTTGGCTCTGATTTTCCTGATCACCTATCTTTTCTTGCAGGTATTTCTCCAAGGCTAAATGCAGATTTTTTTTCGTTATTTTTTTTCCAAGTGCAACGGAAAGGTCTTGCCACAACTCAGAGCCAACTTCCTTGATGTAATTGTTGCGGTAGCCTGATACCTCTGCCATTTCATCGTAAGTTTTGCCCAACCACGATTGATAGAGCACAAACCATTGAATGGAAGCAAGAGGCTTGTCTTGCAAAATTCTTTCTACTGCTTGCAGAATATCTTCCACGGATATTAATATTAAAGGTTAAACAGTTAGTAGAGGCATTTATCAAACAGAATTCAGGAGTCAGGAGTCAGAATTCAGGAAAGGTAAACTGAGCAGAAATTGCGGATAGCGTAGCGTTAGCGAGTCCGCGATAGCGCAGCGTTAGCGAGTATTTTCGAGTCGCGTCTGAATAACCGGCGTTTTTGCACCCCCACCAAATTTTAAATTTTGTGGTATTCAATTCATTTGGGGATTCAGACCCCAAATGAATTGATTCTGACTCCTGAATTCTTCTTCAACGACTTTGGTCTAGTAATAATATACAACCGATTAACAATTCAAAATTCAAAGTTCAAAATTAAAGACGCTTCTACGTTCCTAACAAATAGAGAAATGGGGATTCAGGGACATTACCGAAGAAGAATTCAGAATACATCCGCCTGAATCCAGCTTGGGGATTCTGTGCGACTGGATAGAGAATCGAGGTTTAGAGCAAGCGATTTTAAACGCACGTGATATTAAATTCTTTCCTCCGTGACTCTTCGCCCTGACTTGACTGCTGGGGTCAATACTGCATAGGTTTTGCCTAAAAAATAATTCCAATGTAGTAGCGTGGCAAGCTTAAAATAGTGCATTAAACGTAGACGTAGGTTGGGTGGAGCGGAGCGCAACCCAACATATATCAGGATGTTGGGTTACGCAAAGCCTCCACCCAACCTACATTATTTTTGCAACATTTTAGCCTTGCCACGCCAGTAGGTTGGGTTGAGGAACGAAACCCAACATTTTTAGGGGTTTGTTGGGTAACGCTTAAGTTCAACCCAACCTACAAATTTTCAAAACCTACGCAGTATTGCTGCTGGGGTATTCTGAATTCTGAATTCTGAATTCTGTCTTCAGCAGGACTTCTCATTTCTTCAGTGCCAGAGTCAAGCCATCTGCGATCGCTACTAAACTAAGACTAACTCGCTGGTCTTGATGCAGCTTTTGATTAAAGGCACGAATTCTTTTAGTTCTATTATCTTGCACTTCGGGGTCGGCAACCTTACCTGACCAAAGGACATTATCGATCGCAATCAGTCCTCCCGGACGCACTAATTGTAGCGATCGCTCATAATAACCATCATAATTGCTCTTATCTGCATCGATGAAAGCAAAATCAAAGGTTTCTGTCTCTCCCGTTGCCAGTAGCCGATCCAAAGTCTCCAAAGCTGGGGCAATGTGCAGTTGAATTTTATCCGCCACTTCTGCTTGCTGCCAATAGCGCCGAGCGATCGTCGTAAATTCCTCACTCACATCACAGGCTACCACCTTACCGTCCCTCGGTAGCGCCAATGCCACCACCAGGGAACTATAACCTGTAAATACCCCAATTTCCAAAGTTTTCTTAGCTCCCAACAACTGCACCAGTAACGCCAAAAATTGCCCCTGTTCGGGAGCAATTTGCATCCTCCCTATTGGATGCTGGACTGTTTCTTGCCTCAGTTGGGTTAAAATTTCTGGTTCTCGGAGAGAGACTGATAGTAAATAGTCATAAAGGTTTTGTTCGAGTCCCAGTGTTTGAGTTGTCATAAAACGCGCCTTCCTCTTTTGTTTAAACCCCACACACTCATTCTCTGGTTTAATCATAAATATGCAGAAAAACTCGAAATGTAATTTTCAAAACCCCAAAAATTTTGAGAATTGAATGTCTTTTAAGTTGGCGATGAAAGCCAATAGTAGGAAATACCGATACCTTGATATATAGCCGTTCCCATTCAGATGCGGTACAACATTACATCACGAGGTGTAGGGGCACGGCACTGCCCATACGTGTCAACTTAAGCTAGAAATAGCTTAACTGTTAGCTGACTCGCCCGCCTCGAACTAAAGTTCAAGGCTGATAGCTAAAGTCTACTGAAGTAGACTAAAGATTTTTGGCTATATTTAGTCATCAACAGAAGACTTCCGCTAAAAGCCAAGGAAGTTCAGTTCCTTGCGGGACATAGCTTTTACGTTAAGTTGACACCTATGGGCACTGCCCATACGTGTCAACTTAAGCTAGAAATAGCTTAACTGTTAGCTGACTCGCCCGCCTGGAACTAAAGTTCTAGGCTAATAGCTAAAGTCTACTAAAGTAGACTAAAGATTTTTCGGATTATTTAGTCATCAAGAGATGACTTTCGCTATTAGCAAGGAACTTTAGTTCCTTGCGAGACATGACTTTTACGTTAAGTTGACACCAATGGGCACTGCCGTGCCCCTACGGGTGTACCTCACGTAAACGAGAACCGCTATATACAGTTAAATTACCAATTTACCAGAAAATACTCAATCCACTGCCTAATATTGACAGTTGAAAGAAATTCAACCTCTCTGGAATAACACTCGATTGTTGTGTAAGAACTTGATAACTGAACTTTGCTCACCCAGAGGTTTTTGTAATGCCTATCGATCTATTGAACCGCAAAAAAACTCATTTTGTCTTGTGGCGTCCCGGTGCTTCAGAACTAGCTCCCACTCTCTACATTGGCAACACTGCTCCCGAAAGCCCAGACAGATTAGCTCAATTCAGAGAAATTCCACTTCGTCAATCAACAGAATTTCCAGAATTGTGGGAAGTTTCGGCTCAAGAATCTGGTCTGATTGAAGGACAGGTCTACTTTTACTGGTTTAAAGTCCGCAACTCAGACCCTTACGACTCTGCCAATGCTAACCAAATTCTCTACTGTACAGATCCAACAGCGACGACTGTGGATCGACGCTTACTTGCACCAACACCGTCAGAATTGGGAGGCGTTACTAGCTTCGATCCAGCAGGCGTCGTGCTTTATCAAAATAAAACGCTGATTCCCTGTGATCCCCAAGGGCAAACTGTAAATTGGGAAGGCGATGCTCCTTTAGAAACGCTGCCAACCAATAATCAACTGGTGATTTACGAATTACCAACCCGTTGGACAAAGATTAACTCAAATGGATTAATTGAAGAAGGAATCGGCACATTTCGTGACGTACTAGCACTGTTGATACCAGAAGCGATCGCTCCTACTTTTCCCTTACTCAGCGCCTTGAATAACCGCGCTCATCTTGTGGAACTGGGAATCAACGCCCTAGAACTTCTGCCACCAGAAGACAGTGATGATAATCTCAATTGGGGCTATGGTACAGCAAATTATTTTGCAGCAGATTTTGACTTAGGACGCCCAGATAGCCAGTCAGCACCTACTGCTTCGACTGATTTAGCTAATCTGATCAAAGTCTGTCATCAGCAAGGGTTGCGCTTTTTTGTGGATGTGGTAATGGCATTCTCGCGGAATAATCCTTACCACAACGTTAATTTTTTGGAATTTTACATCAAATGGGCCAGTGGTGATCCAGAACAAGGGTCAAGAGATGGCTTTGGTGGGGATTTATTTAAGTACAACTATTGGGTAGAGGGCTATAACCCTATTACTGGGCAAAAGTCATGGCTTGTCCCAGCCCGTGAATACTTAAAAGCCCATATTGCCCACTGGTTGGAATACTATCGAGTTGATGGTCTGCGGTTAGATAGCGTCAACAATGTTGCCAACTATGACTTTTTGCAAGAATTTAAGGATTTTGCCCGCACCCTTTGGGATAAAAGAGGCGGAACCGGCGACCGCTTCCTCGTAGTTGGTGAAGAGTTGAGTGTACCCTTATCTCTCATCCAACAAAATCGTTTAGATGGACTTTGGAATGAAAAGTTTAAGCAAATCATCCGACAGGTGATTTTAGGTAAGAATGCCTGGGATGAACCCAGCTTTGAATGGAGTATCCGCAAACTAATTGATTGCCGAAACTTAGGCTTTACAGATGGTTCTCAGGCGGTAAACTATATAACTTCCCATGACGTTGGCGGTTATGGTAACGAGCGTTTTTTCAACTACCTTGTTAGTAATGGAATTGCTCATACTGAACCGCGCATTAAGTTAGCATTTGTCTGCCTGCTTACCTCTGTAGGAATTCCCATGATCCTTGCCGGAGACGAATTTGCCGATCAGCAGGATTTGCCTACAACAGATGATTATAAACAGATTGACCCAGTTAACTACAGCCGCGTGAAAGATGATTGGCGGCAACGCATTTTCCAATACGTTGCCAGGTTGGTTCGCTTGCGTAAGGCTTCCGATGCTTTAGCTGTAAATGATACTCAATTTATTCATGTTGACTTTAATGATGGTAAACGAGTTCTAGTCTGGCAGCGTGGTAATAAAGCCGATCAATTAGTAGTTGTAGTGGCGAATTTCTCTGACTACGGCACTCCTGTTGGTTCTGAGTACAGAGTCCCGAATTGGCCTGCAACTCCAGTTGGCAAGCAGTGGAAGGAAATTACTCAAGAGCGGATAGTTCCATCAGAATGGGTAGGCAGAGAAGGTATCTTCCCTTGGGAAGCTAAAGTGTACGCTCTAGTTTAATCTTGATGCCGCTTAGTGAAAGATAATCTGAGTTAACACTCTCCCCACTTGTAGAGCAAAGGTCAATACTGCGTAGCTTTTGCCTACGCAGTTTAGGGACTTCCAAGAAATAAATTATCCAATCTTGTGGGGTGGGCATCTTGCCCGCCTTTGACTATGGGCGGGCAAGATGCCCACCCCACAATAAATAGTTGTATATTTTTTTATTTGGAAGTCCCTTACTACGATGTCATATCATGTCCGCTTGATTCCTTATTAAACCTGAAGAACCCCACCCCGACAATCGTCGCTTTGTCTCCCCTCCTGCTTGCGGCTACGGTGTACACACAAGTCTGAAGTTGTTCAAAAATCTGGGTTTTACCCCAATACGCTTGGGTTAAGGCTAAAACTCTTTGTCATAGTTAATTTTTTTAACGAACCTTATTAGGCGCAGAGAACACTAGACCTCTTGCATAAATCAAAAATAAAGAACCCCACCCCGCATTTGCTGACGCAAACGCTCCCCTCCCCTTAGCAAGGGGAGGGGTTGGGGGTGGGGTGTTAAGGACTTTTGCAAGAGGTCTACTGAGAGAAGAAAGAAACGCTTAACTGAACTGTATTGGGTTTTACCCCACCCTAACCACTGCTTGAATTCAATAAACGACCACCCGAATTCAATAAATGACCACCCGAATTCAATAAACGACCACCCGAATTCAATAAACGACCACCCGAATTCAATAAACGACCACCCGAATTCAATAAACGACCACCCGAATTCAATAAACGACCACCCGAATTCAATAAACGACCACCCGAATTCAATAAATGACCACCCGAAATCAATAAATGACCACCCGAAATCAATATATTTATTGCATAAATTCTCAAAACCTCACCCCAAACCTGATTTACTAAGGTTTTAGCTTTAGTTTTACCCCACCCTAACCATCACTGCGATTAAGTAGGTAATCTTTGGGATTTAAGAAGAAATTCGACTTGTGTGTACACGGTAGCCGCTTGCGGGGAAAAGACTAAGAATTATTACAAGAAGTTAAGCTATTCTTGAGATAGTCACTCTTTTCTTTTTACTCGATATTACATTTAAATTTATTAAGAAAAGTTAATGAAAGCTGGACAAATTGATACAGAAGTGGCAAGGCTAGAAGCCCTCCGCCAGTATCAAATTCTTGACACCGAACCGGAAGAAGCTTACGACAATCTTGCTCAGTTAGCGGCATTTATTTGTGGTACGCCCATATCCTTGGTAAATTTCATTGATGAAAACCGTCAATGGTTTAAGGCAAAAGTAGGTTTAAATGTATCAGAAATGCCCCGGTGTGTTGGGTTATCTTACCTTTGCCAAGAGCGGCGTAATGTTGTGGTGATTCCTGACACTTTAGCTGATGAAACATTAGCAAATAATGCGGTAGTAACTGGCTATCCATATATACGGTTTTATGCAGGTGTACCCCTAATTACTCCCAAGGGAGATATGCTGGGAACTCTGTGTGTAATTGACCAAGCTCCAAAAGAATTGAACCAAAAACAAGTGGAGGCGCTTGTGGCTTTGAGCCGCTTGGTAATCGACCAATTAGAACTCAGGCGTCATGTAAGTGAGGTATCTCAAGTTACCGAAAAGCTCGTGGCGTATGAGCAAGCTGCACACGCCGAGTCAGAATTGGCCAGAATCCGCATTGCTAATTTGCTCGAAAGCATTACTGATGCGTTTTTTGCCTTAGATAAAAAGTGGCGATTCACCTACATTAATGGTCAAGCAGAATTACTGTTGCAAAAAACCCAGAGTGAATTATTAGGTCAAAGCATCTGGGAGGTATTTCCAGAACTCATAGACACAACATTTCATCGTGAGTATCACAGGGCAATGTTAGAACAGGTGAGTGTGGAATTTGAGGAGTTTTATCAGCCACTAAACTGCTGGCTTCAAGTCCACGCTTATCCTGCAAAAAACGGCTTGTCTGTATATTTTCAAGACATTACTGAACGACGGCGAACAGCAGAAGCACTACGAGAGAGTGAAGAACGCTGGCAATTAGCATTACATGGTAATAATGATGGTATTTGGGACTGGAACCTTAAAACTAATGAAGTGTTCTTCTCAACTCGGTGGAAGGAAATGCTCGGTTATAAAGACCACGAAGTTTCCAACGGTTGGAATGAATGGACAAAACTAATCCACCCGGATGAGCGAGATTGGGTACTTCAAGCTTTCCAAGACCACTTTGCCAAGAAAATACCGTTTTACGTCTGTGAATATCGAGTCCAATGCCAAGACGGCAGCTATAAATGGATTCTAGATCGAGGACAGGCACTTTGGGACGCATCGGGTGATATAGTGCGGATGGTAGGTTCCTATACTGATATCACAGATCGCAAGCAGGCAGATGAGGAATTAAAGCGGCAGAATTTGCGATCGCAATTATTTGCTGAAATCACTCTGAAAATTCGAGAATCTTTACAAATAGACGAAATCCTCAAAACCACAGTTACTGAAGTACAAAAACTACTACAAGCTGACCGAGTTTTAATTTTTCAACTAGAGCCTGATGGTTCGGGAACAGTAGTGCAAGAGGCAGTGCTACCTGGTTGGCCGGTAATTTTGGGAAGGAATATTTTTGACCCATGCTTTAAGGAAGAATACATAGAAAGATATCGCCAGGGAAGAGTGAGTGCGATGGAAGACATTCAAGCTGCTCACATTCAACCATGCCATCGAAAATTTCTTCAGCAGTTTGCTGTCAGAGCTAACCTTGTAGTGCCAATTCTCGTCAGGGAGAATATTTGGGGCTTGTTGCTGGCTCATCAGTGTGCTGCACCTCGACGGTGGAATAACTTTGAGACGGAGTTGTTACAGCAATTAGCTAACCAAATTGGGATTGCTTTATCTCAAGCGCAACTATTAGAAAAAGAAACCCAGCAAAGTCAGGAACTCGCTCGTTCTAATGCAGAATTGGAACAATTTGCCTATGTAGCTTCCCATGACTTGCAAGAGCCATTGCGGATGGTAACGAGTTATTTACAACTACTAGAGCGAAGATACAAAACTCAACTAGATGCCAATGCCGATCAGTTTATCAACTACGCAGTAGATGGGGCCCGGCGGATGCAGACCCTAATCAATGATTTGTTGAATTATTCTCGCGTCAGCACCCGTGGACAGCCCTTTATGCAAGTAAATTGTAGTATTGTCTTAGAACAGGCGATCGCTAATCTGCAAATTGCGATCGCTGATAGTAAAGCAATTGTCACTCACGATCCTCTACCTGAAGTAATGGCTGATGCTACCCAATTGATACAAGTATTTCAAAACCTGATTGGCAATGCGATCAAATTTTGCCAGAATCAGCAGCCACGAATTCACATCGGAGTAGCGAAGCCAGATGCAAATCCAGATGGAGAAAGTTTAAATGTTATCCCGTCGGTAGATGAATGCTTGTTCTGGGTGCGCGATAATGGTATTGGTTTAGAATCCCAGTATGCTGAACGTATTTTTATAATTTTTCAGCGCTTGCACGGTAGAGATAAGTATCCCGGTACTGGAATTGGTCTGGCAATTTGTAAAAAAATTATAGAACGCCACGGCGGCCGGATCTGGGTTGAGTCGAAACTGGGTCAAGGCTCGACTTTCTACTTCACAATTCCAGATAGAGCAGGTAAGCAATCGTGGGCATCATAACACCGATTATGCCTATTGAGGTTTTGTTAGTAGAGGATAATCCTGGCGATGCCCAACTGACACGCATCGCTCTGGAAGATAGCAAAATTTCGATTCACTTGAATGTGGTCGAAGATGGGGTGGAGGCAATGGCATTCTTGCGAAAGCAGGACAAATACGTTAAAGTAGCCCATCCAGATATTGTGCTACTCGATTTAAATCTCCCCAGAAAAGATGGGCGAGAAGTACTGGCAGAAATTAAAGGAGATGAAAACCTCAAGCGAATTCCTGTAGTAATTTTGACGACTTCCCAAGCTGAAGAAGACATCCTCAAAGCCTATAATTTATGTGCAAACTGTTATATAACTAAGCCCGTAGATTTCGATCAATTCGTTAAAATTGTCCAATCAATAGAAAATTTTTGGTTTGCGATCGTAAAACTGCCACCGGAGTAGTGGAAATGGCAGGTAAAAATATTAAAGTCTTATTAGTAGAAGATAACCCTGGTGATGTCTTTTTATTACAAGAGTTTTTAAAGGAAGTTACCACAGTTGTAGTTGATTTGTCGCCCGTTGAGCGGCTTTCTAAAGCACTCAACTACTTAGCTAAGGAAGTTTTTGATGTAATTTTGTTAGACCTCTCGCTGCCAGATAGCCAGGGACTAGAAACTTTTGTCATCACTCACCATCAAGCAAAAGCCACTCCGATAATTGTGCTGACGGGTATAAACGATGAAACCCTCCCAATTAGGGCAATGCAAGAAGGAGCGCAAGATTATTTGGTGAAAGGGCAAGTAACTGGCGACTTGCTGGTGCGCTCCATGCGTTATGCCATCGAACGGCAACGGGCAGACAACGCACTGCGACAGAGCGAGGAACGATTTCGGGTAGCCCTGAAAAACTCTCCCATCTTTGTCTACAACCAAGATTGCGAGTTACGGTACACCTGGGTTTACAATCCCTCCAATGGATTGACTGTTGAAGAAATGTTGGGCAAACAAGACTTGGATATTATCCCAGTTGAAGATGCTCAACGTCTCACCACAATTAAACGTGGAGTATTAACCACTGGCATAGGAACGCGAGAGGAAGTATCAATAACAATCAAAGATACAACTCGATATTACGATTTGACAGTTGAGCCATTGCGGAATGAGTCGCAAGAAGTTGTTGGCGTCACATGCGCCAGTATTGATATTAGCGAACGACAAGCCGCACTACGCGAACAGCAAGCTGCGCTACGCGAACGCAAATTGGCAGAAGAAAAAATCCGCGAACAAGCAGCATTACTTGATGTCACTACAGATGCTATTTGCCTGCGAGATTTAAACAATGAAATTATCTTCTGGAACAAAGGCGCAGAAACACTTTACGGTTGGAAAGCGACAGAAGCTTGGGGCCAAAATGCTAGTGAGCTTTTGTATGACGAACCTTCACCAGAAATCGAAGCGGCTCTTTTACAAGTTGTTAGTAAAGGAAAGTGGCAGGGAGAGTTAACTAAACTTACCAAAACTGACAAGGAAATCCTTGTTGCTAGTCGCTGGAGTCTGGTGTGCGATGAACAAGGGAAACCCAAATCAATTCTCACCGTTGACACAGATATTACCGAGAAAAAACACCTAGAAGCCCAATTGTTTCGCGCCCAACGCCTGGAAAGTATTGGCACTTTAGCTAGCGGCATTGCTCACGACCTCAACAATATCCTGACACCGATTTTGGCAGGAGCGCAACTGCTACCACTCAAATTTCCTAATGCAGATGAGCGAACTCGCCATCTACTAGAAATTTTGGAAATCAACGCTAGACGCGGTGCTGATTTAGTCAAACAGGTGCTGTCCTTTGCGCGGGGTGTAGAAGGGAAGCGCATCACTTTGCAACTCAGACATATAATTGTGGAACTTGGCAAGATTCTCAAAGAGACATTTCCCAAATCCATAGAAATTAGCACTGATGTACCGCAGGATTTGTGGATGGTTTCTGGAGATAGCACCCAACTGCATCAAGTGCTGATGAACCTCTGCGTTAACGCCCGCGATGCTATAGCCAATGGCGGTAGTTTGACTATCTCTGCCGAGAATTTGCTGATTGACGAAAATTATGCTCGCATGAACCTGGAAGCCAGAGAGGGGCCTTACACAGTGATTAATGTCTCCGATACTGGAACTGGGATTCCGAGAGAAATCTTAGATAGAATTTTCGAGCCATTCTTTACCACAAAAGATGTGGGGCAAGGAACAGGGTTAGGACTTTCCACCGTGCTGGGGATAGTTAAAAGCCACGGAGGTTTTGTGGACGTGTATAGCGAACCGGGAAGTGGCACTAGCTTTAAGGTTTACTTGCCAGCAGTGGGGGGAATGGAAACATTTACTCCAGAAGAATTGCCACCACAGACAGGACATGGAGAATTGATTTTGGTTGTGGATGATGAAACTGCGATTCAAGAGATTACGAGAACATCACTAGAAGCTCACAACTATAAAACTTTAATTGCCAGTGATGGCATTGAGGCGATCGCCCTGTACGCTAAAAATAGGGACAAAATTAGTGCTGTACTAATGGATATTATGCTGCCCTCGCTGGATGGTTTAACTGCCATCCGTACCCTACGAAAAATCAACCCCCAAGTCAGAATTATTGCCAGCAGTGGACTTATGTCTGACAATAAGCTCAGTGCAGTAGCTGCTATTGGTGTCAATACGTTTTTGTCGAAGCCCTATACTGTCAACGAATTATTGCTTTCTTTACAGAAAGTACTATCGTGAAGTTTAGACTGTGACTCACAAACATAAAAGTGCTAGGAAGAGTCTAAACATGAAACTTGCTCATAAAATTATTGCACTAGCTTTACCAGTTTCAGTAACTGGTTTACTTTCTTCACCAATGCAAGCTTTAGCTTATCCAGCTATAGGAATCATATTTGATTTCTGAAAAAATCTCAGTAGTCTTGTAGGGTGTGTTAGCAGAGCGTAACGCACCACAAGCTTTGAATGGTGCCGTACTTTCTGCGCTAATACACCCTACGTGTATTTCAAAAATCAAATACTAGTCCTATATGTACATAAAATCTAAATCAATGGGCTTCAAGTATTACAACCTATTCAGGTGGTCTTATAGGTGGTGGTATTGAATTATCTAGCTAATCTTATTAGCTGTGTCTACAAAAGACTGCTTGATTGCAATGGAGTGATCGCCTGGATTGGTTATGATTGAGCATCAGTTAATACACTCCTGTTAGCGATACTCATTCATCTAGTTATTATGCCTCCGTTTCTTAGGTTAATCATCAATATAGTAGTCTTAGGTGCATTGTTACTCATATCCCAGCAAGTTTGGGCGCAAGATTGGCGTCCGATTCGCGGTGGTATCCCTTTCGGTATCAGTGGTATAGCTTTGATAGAGCAGCAAAGCAATACGCTCAATTTTCTGATTGTCCATGACAACAAACAAAAAAACCAAGGTCGTTTAGCAATCATCAGCATTAAGGGTAAAAACCAAGCTGAATATTTCCCATTAAGCTGGCCAAATAACATAGAATTGCCCGTTGACTTAGAAGCTTTAACATCTGTTCCAGAAAAAACAAAATCCTCTTTTATAGCTTTAAGTAGTTCTGGAAAAGCTTATTACATCAGGTTAGAGCCTGCCAATAAAACCATCTCTATTATCAAGGAATTCGATTTACCAGGAATTATTCAAGGAAATAATTTTGAATCATTTGGATTGCAAAATATAGACGGCAAATTAGTTGCTATTTGGGGACATCGAGGTGAAGCAGAACAACCAGCAACTATTTTTTGGGGAATGTTTGACTTGGCTAAATATCAAATTACTCTCGCAGGTTCTGCCAATCTGAAAGTACCGTTTCCATCTGGCAATGTTCGTCATATTTCAGATATTAAGGTAGACCCCGTAGGAATTGTATACATCACCTCAGCAAGTGATGCTGGAGATGATGGTCCATTCAAGTCAGCTGTGTATGTCGCTGGTTACCTGGGATTTCGTGGTAACAAAATTGCATGGCGGCAAAATCCTCAACTTGTCCCCCTTTACCGCTCTGATTACCACAAAATTGAAGGTATGGAACTTATTCCAGGTGCAGAAGGCGGTGTGATTGTTGGTACAGATGATGAGAATTTGGGTTCCTATGTATACATTTTGGGTGGAAGTAGCTGACAGTTATCGCAAATTGAGAGCATTTCTACTTTGAGCTTGGAACGGTTGGAAGCACTAGCCTTGGCACTGCTGGATTTTTCATCAATGGCAGACCTCACAACTTGGCTGGAGCAAGAACAGCCATCATAAGTAGTCAGACATAATTAATTACACAATGTCATTGCGAACGCTGGCAATGACTGTAAATATTTTTGTCCGATTACTTAGCTGCTCGATTGCAACTATGTTTTGAGGATTGCTAGTTGATTTGTGATCGCCTAACATCATACTCATGCATATATCAAATGTTTTGTCAAGTTATCTAGGGCGATCGCAACTTAGTGTAAGTTGACCATTATCTTATCGATAACGGCCACTCATTAATTACATCTACACATTAAATCGGAACAACATTACATCCCCTTCCTGCACAACATACTCTTTCCCTTCACTGCGAACCAACCCTTTTTCCTTCGCAGCATTCATCGAACCAGTTGTTACCAAATCTTTATAAGCGACAGTTTCGGCGCGAATAAACCCCCGCTCAAAATCACTGTGAATTACACCGGCAGCTTGAGGTGCAGACATTCCAGCATTAATGGTCCAAGCGCGGGTTTCTTTGGGGCCGCAAGTGAAATATGTCCGCAAGCCTAGAAGCATATAAGTTGCCCGAATCAATGATTTCAAACCGCCTTCTTCCACACCTAAAGACGCGAGGAAATCTGCTTTATCTGACTCTGGTAATTCCACTAATTCAGCTTCAACTTGAGCCGAAACAATCACAACTTGGGCATTTTCTGTTGCTGCAATTTGCCGCACTGTTTCCACAAAATGATTACCAGTTGCCAACTCATCTTCAGATACATTGGCGGCGTAGATAATCGGTTTATAAGTGAGCAGTTCTAATCCTTTAATAATTTCTGTTTCTTCTTCATTCAAGCTCACCTGACGCACCGATTTACCTTCATTTAAAGCCGCAGCTAATTTTTCTAAGACTGTGATTTCAAACTGTGCATCTTTGCTGGTACGAGCTTGTTTGCGAGTGCGGTCAATTCGCCGCTCAATTTGTGCTAAATCTGATAAACCCAGTTCTATATTAATGATTTCAATATCTCGCGCTGGGTCAACAGAACCAGCAACGTGGATAATATCGTCATTCTCAAAACAACGTACCACATGGACGATCGCATCAACTTCCCGGATGTGGGACAGGAATTGATTTCCTAATCCCTCACCCTGACTTGCACCTTTAACTAAACCGGCAATATCTACAAATTCGACCCGCGCCGGGATAGTTTGTGCCGAACTGGCAATCTTAGCAAGAACATTTAACCGTTCATCCGGTACTGCGACAACGCCGACATTCGGTTCAATCGTGCAAAAAGGGAAGTTAGCTGCTTCAGCTTTAGCATTAGCAACTACAGCATTAAATAAAGTAGATTTTCCGACGTTGGGAAGTCCGACAATTCCGGCTCTTAGCATTTTGGATTTTAGATTTGAGATTTTGGATTACATTACCAAGGTAATCTAAACAGGTTCCGGTATGGTTTGGGGAATTGGCCCTGGAACTGTCTGAGGAATGGGAGCAGGTACTGGTTCTGGTACAGGCCCCGGTAACGGTTGAGGAATCGCTGGCCCCGGTACAGGTTCAGGACTCGGTAACGGATTCGGCTCAGGATTGGGACTAGGTAGCGGGTTCGGGCCAGGAGTAGGAATTTGTGGTTCGGGTATAGAAATCGCAGTAGGATTAATCATCGTAAGTCTAAATTAAATTATTCAACCTTCCCACGCTAGATGACAACCTCATCTGTTGACATCTCCCCAAATAGCTATACCCACGAACACTTCCTTTAATAATTTACCGCTCTTGTCATTAATTCGTAACGAATTCTCTGTGTCCCTCTGCGCTTCCCTCCGCGCCCCTCTGCGTTTAAATTTCACCCCTCAATTCGCCACCATACGCAAAGCTCCACTAAACTACTCCTCCTTTACCTTTTCTACCACCTCTGGCACTGGATCGTAACCACCTGGATGAAACGGATGACAGCGCAAAATCCGCCGAGTTGCCATCCACCCACCACGCAACACTCCAAATCGCTCAATAGCTTGAATAGCATACATCGAACAAGTTGGTTGAAAGCGACAAGTCGGGAGAAACAACGGCGAGATAAACATTCGGTAGCCCCGAATCAGCCAAATCAATAATAATTTCATTGCAGCTACCCAAATCTTATAAATTAGTAACAGGGGTAAAACTTTTCATTTTGTTGCATCTTTGTTAATTACATTTTCTGACTTCACCTCAATTCCGGTTTTATGGCTGCAAATTGCGATAGCTGCAATTTGGGTATTACTCATCCTCCTGATTGCATGGGTGGTAAACCGCTTTGCCGACAAGCCAGAAATCGTGCGGAAGATAGTTCATATTGGCACTGGTAATGTGATTTTAATCGCTTGGTGGCTAGATATTCCCGCTAGCGTAGGGATTACAGCTTCTATTTTAGCGAGTGCAATCACCTTATTATCCTACCGATTGCCCATTCTTCCTGGTATTAATAGCGTTGGACGCCAAAGCTTAGGGACTTTTTTTTACTCTGTCAGTTTCGGTATTTTAGTCGCCTGGTTCTGGTACTTGCAACAACCCCAGTATGCAGCACTAGGAATTTTGATCATGACTTGGGGAGATGGACTAGCAGCCTTAATTGGGCAACGCTTTGGTAAACATAAGTATAAAGTTTTTGGGACAGAAAAAAGTTGGGAAGGCTCCCTAACTATGATGCTCATTAGCTATGTCGTCAGTAGTTTGATTTTAGTTGGAACTCAAGGAAACAGTTGGCAAACTTGGGCAGTATCACTGTTAGTTGCATTTATCGCTACTGCTTTAGAGGCTGTTTCATTTTTGGGTATTGACAATTTGACAGTTCCTTTGGGCAGTGCAGCCCTTGCCTACTTTTTAAGTCAGTTAGTTTTGAATTAGTAATTGCCTTGAGTAGTATTTTTAATTGAGCAAACAAGAGACAGTACCAAAAATTTATTGTTAGTTAATAAATATAGCGCTTCTCAGTTGAGTCCAATACGGATAAGGAATTTAGTCCTTATTTTCTAAGCACTAAAGTCCTTACTAGAAACCCTCAAAATTGATTTACTGGTTTAGTAGTCCGATCGCCATTTCAAGATACATCTTAGCCTTGTGCAAGTTAAGCAAGCTTTCTTGGTCGTATCTGTCAGGGTAGCTCATAGCTTTACCTTCCATCGTCAGCTTGATCAGTGCAGCTTGCTCATCAGTGGGTGAATTCATCTCATCTACCACCCCTTCAAGGAATTGAATAACGCTAAAGCCTGGTGACTTCAACCCTCTTCCCTGCCTTATTTGAGCGAGTGCTATCTGTGGGAATGCCATCAAGGTAACAATCCAACTAGTCTTGTACCCTCCGTTTCCAGTAGGCTTCAATCCGTAACGCCTACACAAGTCTTTCAACTCAGCAGTAGTTTTGATTTCGAGTTCTGACCTTGTGAACATAAAATAGTAGTTACCCATTTGTAAAAGTGGTATCGGTGGTGAACTTGTTTTGTAGACTGGGTATCACCACCGATTTAAAACTTTATTCTAATGGTTTCGTTAGTATCAAGCTATATTTATATTTCTCAACAATGCCTAATCCTAAAGGGAACCCTCAAAATTTTGAACCAGCGCAACCAAAGGGAGATAAGCCATTAACCGATCAATTGAGTTTTAGAGTCTCTAAGGAAATGAAGGAAGAGGTAAAGACTAAGGACGACCCTCCTGAGTTTTGTCGCCAAGCTATCCAAAAAGCACTAAATGAAGATAGGGAGAAGTAGTTAAAAGTTATTGTTTTCGTATCGGCTCAATCAACAAAAAATAAATCTTTTTGATTATATTCAACACCAGCCATTACGTGAAAATTGAGCCGAGTTTATTACCGCGATCGCTCCAAAATCCAATCGAGTAAAATCGGATTGACTAACTCCGGCGCTTCATCCTGCGGACAATGCCCCACTCCCTCTAAAGGAATAAACTTTTCTACTTGCGGAAAGTTAGCTAATTCTCTCCCTAACTTAATTGGTTCCCACGGATCAGCTGTTCCCCACAAGATAATCGCCGGACATGCTAACAGTGGCAAAAGGTCTTCTGGTAGAGGCCCTGTAGAATAAGAAGTAAAAGCAAGAAAAACAGCTACAGCCCCCGGATCACTTGCTGGTGAAGTGAGAATATCTACCAACTCATCTGTCACCATCTCAGCATTGGCATAAGCTTGCAGTAGAATTTTCCGCACCGTTTTCGGTTTGGCGAGTTGATTGAAAAAGAAATCGCCAACTGGTTTGATAGATAACAGGCGTTGCAGTAGAGGCGCTCCGTAACGACGAGACAAAGGTAAAGTTTCCCGTTTGCGATCGTGCAACAGCCGTAAAGAACAGTTGAGCAAAGCAACTCCCAAGGCAATATCTGGGTTGCTTACTGCTGCTTGCATGGCTACAATACAGCCAATAGAATTTCCGACTAAAAAAGCTGGCTCACCCACTACTTCGCGGCAAAAATCTGCTACTTGCTGTCCCCAAGTTTCTAGTGTATATGCAATTTTTTCACCAGGTTGAGGTTTTGCGGAAGCACCAAAACCAATCAAATCGATCGCATAAACACGGCAACTTTGTGCTAATACGGGAATATTCTTTTGCCAATGCCACCAAGAAGCGCCAAATCCATGCACAAGGACAACAGCTGGCCCAGTGCTTCCTTGAGTTTGATAGCAGATAGGGAAATCTTGCCAAATCCAGGTTTTTGTAGAGGTAAGTGCTGTTTTTGAACTTGAGGTTGTCATGGTAAATTTGATCATAGAAGGGTAAAAGCCTTTCAGCAGCAAGACGCAAGTAAAATTGTTTTGGATTTGAATAAAATTTATCAGATTTTCAAACTAAATCCTTTGCTCTAGTGATAGCTTAGAGGTTGTTTGAAAAGTATTTCGCTGTGACTTTAAGCACTTTTAGATCCCCTCTAACCCCCCTTAAAAAGGGGGGAACCGGAATCAAAGTCTCCCTTTTTAAGGGAGATTTAGAGGGATCTAAAACTTTTGATACCGACAAGAGGACTTTTCAAGCATCCTCTTAGACAGACACCACGAAAACTTCTAGGCTGATAGTTTTATCCAGCATAGAAAGTTTCCGTCTTGTTGATAGAGGTAATTTACTCACAACTTAGATTATGTCAGTATTAGAAATCATAACTTCTATAATGTGAGTAATATTTTCGCTATTTTTTAGATGTGAGTGAATTAGCATCACTGCTAGATTCAGTAGTTTCACAATTTACGATCGCAAATTTGGTATATAACATTGTCGAAGATGAGGCATCGGCTAAGGGGTGGTTTGCAACTGGAAACTGACGCTGAATTTAACAATATTTTTCTTGTTCCTAGTTCTGCGAGCCAGAAATCATGAATCTACTAGAAACAATCGATACTCCCGTTGGGAGCTATGCACCCGATTTTGAACTGCCAGGAATTGATGATCAAGTACACCATCTCAGGCGTTATCTTGAAAAGTTCCGAGCAGTGGGCGTTATTTCCATGTGTAACCACTGCCCTTATGTAGAGTGGTACATAGACAGGTTAAAAAACATTCAAACCAAATTTGCCCCCAAAGGCTTCACATTAATTGGTATGAATGGTAGTAATGGTAATCACGGCACTAGGACAAGCTTTGAAAATATGAAAGCTTTTGCCCAGCGTCACGATTTGAACTTTCCTTACCTGTGGGACTCGACGCAAGATGTAACCCGGAGTTTTGGTGCTACAAAAACACCAATGGCATTTTTAATAGATAGTAATGGTATAGTACGATACAAAGGTAAAATTGACAATCATCCCCAAGATGCATTATCGGTGGGAGAGGATTATTTGAAAACTGCGATCGCTTCTCTGTTTCTTGGTCAAGAAATAGATATACCAGAAACAGAACCAATAGGTACTACATTGATTTGGCGTAACTAGACATAGATAGTCCCTGTAACTGCTATCTTAAATTGGAGGCAATTGCAACTTTTTTGATAAAGCGGAACTTCATGGGAACGAACTACCGACGGGTTTTACTCAAACTGAGCGGTGAAGCCTTAATGGGCAACATGGGCTATGGTATTGATCCCGAAGTGGTCAAAGGCATAGCACAAGAATTAGCAGAGGTGATAGCCACTGGCACTCAAATCGCCATAGTTGTTGGCGGCGGCAATATTTTTCGTGGCGTTAAAGCAGCGTCGGCGGGGATGGACAGGGCAACCGCTGACTATATTGGGATGATTGCCACGGTAATGAACGCCATGACGCTGCAAGATTCGCTAGAACGCATAGGAGTACAGACGCGGGTGCAAACTGCGATCGCTATGCAAGAATTAGCAGAACCGTATATCCGTCGTCGTGCCATCCGCCATCTTGAAAAAGGGCGGGTGGTAATTTTTGGTGCTGGTTCTGGAAATCCCTTCTTTACTACAGATACTACTGCGGCATTAAGAGCCGCAGAAATTGATGCAGAAGTGATTTTTAAAGCCACCAAAGTAGACGGAGTGTATGATGCTGATCCTCACATTTATCCTGACGCCAAGCGTTACAATAGCCTTACCTACGCGCACGTTTTAGCGAAAGATTTGCGGGTGATGGATAGTACGGCGATCGCCTTGTGTAAAGAAAATAATATCCCAATTCTGGTATTTGACCTAACGGTGCGAGGTAACATCCACCGAGCAGTCTTGGGAGAATCCATCGGTACCCTTGTGGGAGGTTCTTGTGATATTAGCTGACGCGAAAAGTAAAATGCAAAGTTCTGTTGATTCAACTCAACGAGCTTTTAACACGATTCGCACTGGTCGCGCCAATGCGAGTCTATTAGATAAGGTATTAGTGGACTACTACGGTTCGCCCACGCCCTTAAAATCACTGGCAAATATTAGCACGCCAGATGCCTCGACAATTCTGATTCAGCCTTATGAGCGCAACACCCTAAACATTGTTGAGAAGGCGATTTCCCTCTCAGATGTAGGTTTAACCCCCAGCAACGATGGTTCTGTAATTCGGCTGAATATTCCGCCTTTGACAAGCGATCGCCGTAAAGAATTTGTCAAAATGGCATCTAAATATGCTGAAGAGGGTCGCGTTGCTATTCGTAACATCCGCCGCGATGCCATAGACGCGATTCGCAAACAGGAGAAAGCCGCTGAAATCTCCAAAGATGAATCAAAAGACCAACAAGATAGCTTGCAAAAACTGACAAACGAGTACACTGCCAAAATAGACTCACTTTTGGCAGAAAAAGAAAAGGACATCTCGACTGTTTAAAGTCTAAAGTCTGAAGCATAAAGGCTGAAGGATGATGGTTAAATTCTTCAGCCTTTATCATTTATTAGGGTATTTAACAAAAATTGATCGACTATCTCAATAGAAAATCACTAGTTCAGGAGCAAAAATTCAGCCTTATGTACGACTGCATCATCGTCGGCGCTGGGCCAGCTGGTGGAACAGCTGCATATCATTTAGCTAAACAAGGTCGCTCAGTATTAGTGTTAGAAAAAGAATCCCTACCAAGATATAAGCCTTGTGGCGGTGGTGTATCTCCAGCGATCGCTCAATGGTTTGACTTTGATTTTAGCCCAGCGATTTCTGTAAAAGCCGACTCCCTTCGCTTTACCTGGAAATTGGGCGACCCTGTGGAAGCAAAAATCGCAACAATTGAACCAGTCTGGATGGTACGACGAGATATTTTTGACCATTTTCTTGTGCAGCAAGGGCAGAAGCAAGGGGCTGAACTACGAGATAATACTGAAGTCACGGGTATTGAGTTTCAAAGCGACTATTGGCAAGTTAACACAGCCAATGGGCCAGTTACAGGTCGCTACTTAATCGCGGCTGATGGTGTCAAGGGGCCAATGGCAAAATGGCTAGGCTTCAAAGACCGTAAACGCCGTTTAGCAGGAGCTTTGGAAGCAGAAGTTCTCGCAGATGTCAAGGACAAATCCACAATTCACTTCGAGTTTGGCTTAGTGAAAAATGGTTACATCTGGAACTTTCCGAAGGCGGACGGTTATTCAATTGGTGTCGGTACGTTTATCGGTGGACAACCTCAAGACTTTAAAAAGATTTTAGATGAGTACGCGCGATCGTTTGATGTAGATATCAAAACTAGCAAGCAGTATGGTTATCCCCTTTGCTTGTGGGATGGCAACCAACAGTTGCATACTCAAAATGCGGTTTTGGCTGGGGAAGCTGCTTGTGTAGTTGATCCCATGACAGCAGAAGGCATTCGTCCGTCAATTTTTAGCGGTTTGATGGCAGCAGGAGCCATTAATCAGGCTCTTTCTGGTGATACCAACGCTTTAGAAAAATATAGTGAAGCCATTAATGAAGAATGGGGTACTGAGATGGCTTGGGCACAAAAATTAGGTGGAGCATTCTATCGCTTTCCTGGCATTGGCTACAAAGTTGGTGTTAAGCGCCCCTCGGGTGCCCAAATCATGGGTAAGATTCTATGTGGAGAACTACGCTATGGCGACGTTGCTGATCGCGCGCTCAAGCGTTTAATTCCTGGTTTTGGAGGTTAAGTATTAGGGATTAGGTAACGAATCTCTAGTGGACAAGACGTCCACCCCAAAAAAATTAATCATCTCTTGTGGGGTGGGCGTCTCGCCCGCCCTATTTTCACTTTATTTTTGAATTGTTAATTATGCTTAAAAATACCTAGAGAAAAGCCAGATAATCACTCCAGTTCCCAATACACAAATAATTCCCGCCAAACCAGCTAGGGGTTTTTTGTTCTTACCTGTGAACCAATCAGAGACTTTACCTGTATAAGTAATTAATTCTGCTGTGTCTATGGTAGCGATCGCCCATATCCATCCCGCGTGCAGTCCCCAAGCTAAACCCAAATTGTTGCTAGAGGCAAAGCGTGCCAACACTAGCACCATTCCCATCAGCCACAATCCAGGGAGTTGAGGTGCGGTTTCGCGTTGCTCCCAAACTAGGTGTAGCAAGGCAAATATCAAGCTAGAAATTGCTGCTGCTACCCAAACTGGATAATCTTGTGCTAATTCAGTAAACAGGAAACCGCGAAAAACTAACTCTTCTATCCCACCGACTAATAACGCTATCAAGAAAATCGGTAGCAAGATGGGTAGTAGTAACTTGAAATTCGTCTTTTCAAAAGAACACCAACCTAATCCGAATTGCCCACTAAATACAATAGCTAGGCTCATCACTCCCAAAGCAAAACCTAGTGCTAAAGAACCAAGAGTTGAAAGATTCCCAACAAAGCCGTAATCGGAAAAAGATTTATTGGTAAGCCAACTAACTCCCCATAGAATTAGGGGAGCTAATAGATAGAGTGACACCAATAACGGCATCTTTTGCTCTGGCTGCAAAAGTTTAGGGGGTTGCCAATTGAGCAATATTGCTGATACTGTTGCCACTGGCAACCAGCAAACTATCCAGAAAATAAAAAATGCCATCACTACAACTAGTGCTGGTGCATTTTCCATAAACGCCAGTAAAGCGTTGACAGGAGACTCAAAGTAAGTTGTCAAAATAAACAAAAAAAACACGATAGACTTCTTGCACTATAGATTTCTTGCTGATTAATCAAGACTCTACTAAATTTGGTGACTTTTGCAAGGGGTCTAATCGTATTCTTCACTTGTGACAAAATTTTCTTCTAAATAGAGCTACTAGTACATCTCGGCGTAAATAAGCTACCCATTTGAAACGTCTAAAACCCTTATGCAATGGTAATTACGAATTACGAATTACGAATTACGAATTACGCGAAGCGGTACTAGTTTGCTGTCGAGGTAAGGACAAGTTATCATCACCTGAAACTTATCCCTACCATCAGCAAATTTACTCTTCGTCTTCCAAATCTTCGTCCGATTCGTCGGAGTCTATATCTTGTGAGGTTAGTTTTTTGTCACTTTCACCGAGTTGAATCAGGTGAATATGTTTGTATCCCAACCTAATTTCAAACTCATCTCCAGCCTTTAAGCCCATTGCTTTGGTATATGTGGCACCAATCACAATCTGACCATTTTGATGGACACTAACGCGATATGTCGGTTCACGACCACGACCATCTTTAGGTGCTTCTGGACTTAGAGGAATCCCTCTAGCCGATAGCAAAGCGTCATAAAAATCAGTGAGATTGACACGAACCTGGTTATTCTTAGTAACAGTGTAATAGCCGCACTGTTTAGCTCTTTCTCGGCGTGGTAAAGTGGAAAGTTCTTTTACTTTAGCAAGTAGTGCTTTTCCGGTTAATGGCGCTGTTGCAGTTTCAGTCATTATGCTCAAATTATCCTTACTCTCTCCAAACTGATAAATGATGTAGTCAAATGCTGGCATTTTGCTTTTTAGCATTTGCATAGAGCTACTTAGGACTCTAGTGTAACGGGTCAATTCCTGCCGATAGGAGCCAAAAGCACTTCTATATATGGTTGTCCACAACCAATTAGAGGTCATAGTTGCCATAGAAATTCATTTTGCTGATTTCACGGCACTTTTAACCATTATTCGCCATCAGAAATGAAATTATTTTCTCTTTTGGCGCTACTGTAGCGGTGTAACTTTCAGCCACCTTTACAAATTGGGTTAATTCTACTCCAAATAAGTCGTAGATCCCAAAAAATGCAGGTTTTCCACTTCTAGTGCTTGCCCTTTTGGCCAATGAGCAGGTAGAGTTTTCTCTACTCGTCCTCTTAAGCTTAGGACAGCATAGTATTTCAATAGAGTCCTATGGGCATAAGCCCTTTCGTCCTGCCAGTAGAGACGCGAATTTTCTTGTCTCTACATTACGAATCAACAAAGCAGTAGTAGCCGCGCTGATACGGCTATTTATTCTGTTTTGTGTCTTCGTAATTTTATATTAAATACTAGCATGGACTAATAATAGCAAAATAGTTGTTTAATTTTGAATTAAAGTTGCTGGTAAATTTTTATTTAAATTCCTGGACTTAAAGCTTAGAAAAAGCAGTGAGGATTTTCCTAACCCTTTATTACAAGCGTGAGTATTGCCATCTGCCTTTTATAAAAATTTATCTAATTTAGACGAGCAGTTTTGACCAATGTGTTAAATTCCAGATTTTCTTGATTGAGAGGAGGCAAAAATCTAAAAGTCTCACGCATCCGGGATTCCCGGTACAATAACTTTTATTTTAAAGTGGTGAGGATTTTTCCTCGGTTTATTATCTTTTGCTCAAAAGCAGTCAGATAATTTTGTACGTCTGTCTATGGGAAGAATAAATCTCTTAACATATACCTAGCGCTTGATTGCCACTACTATATATTGAACATGCCCTTTTACACTTATATATAATCAAAAAATTCCGTCAAGCGGTAGCAGCTTCTGCTGAATTTTCTAGTTAGTTGCTCTGACTCAAGTTGACATCAAGACGTGTCGCTAACCTGATATGCATTTAATTGGGATATGATCGCTAGGTCAGAGATGAAGGTAAACTGCTCTTTCCTTTACATTTCTAAACAGGTAAATTCAATGCAAAGCTATGATTACATTTTTGGCGTTTTATCTGAGAATTTGACACAAATCTTGCCTATAGCGCTGCTACAAGTAAAGTTTGAATGGTTATCGTTAAACTAGAATCAGTCGCTCTTTCATAGTCAGCCTATTAACACCAGGCTTTGAATGAACAGCAAAAAAGTATAGCTCACTTTTCAGAACTACCTGCCTTTACTCATGATTTTTGAGGCTGGTGAAGCAATTTTAAAATTTTGGTTAGTCGTCATGGAAGTTATTTTTAAAATCATTCGACAGCAACAAAATTTCTCCCCTGTGGTGCAAACCTACCTCGTAGAGGCAGAACCAGGTAATACAATCCTGGATTGCCTCAATCATATTAAGTGGGAGCAAGATGGAACTTTGGCGTTTCGCAAAAATTGCCGTAATACAATTTGTGGTAGCTGTGCTATGCGAATAAATGGGCGTTCGGCTTTAGCTTGTAAAGAAAATGTTGGCAATGAACTTGCCAGATTACAACAAATACCATCATCCCAAACTAAAGTAAATCCCATTCCCGAAATCACGATCGCTCCTCTGGGGAATATGCCCGTAATTAAAGATTTGGTTGTAGATATGAGCAGCTTCTGGAATAATCTAGAAGCAGTTGCTCCTTATGTGAGTACGGCAGCACGAAAAGTACCAGAAAGAGAGTTTTTGCAAACACCACAAGAGCGATCGCGCCTCGATCAAACTGGTAACTGTATTATGTGTGGTGCTTGTTACTCTGAATGCAACGCCCGTGAAGTTGATCCAAACTTTGTTGGCCCCCATGCCCTTGCCAAAGCTTACCGGATGGTAGCAGACTCCCGCGATAGCGACACCGAAAATCGTTTAGCAAGCTACAACGAAGGTACTAAAGGCGTATGGGGTTGTACCCGTTGTTTGTACTGCGATTCAGTTTGTCCAATGGAGGTTGCACCATTAGAACAAATCACCAAAATTAAACAAGAAATTCTCACCCACAAACAAGCCAGTGATAGTCGCTCAATTCGTCACCGAAAAGTATTGGTGGATTTAGTTAAAGAAGGTGGTTGGATTGATGAACGTCAATTTGGTTTACAAGTTGTTGGTAACTACTTTAAAGATTTAAGAGGATTACTCAGTCTTGCACCCCTCGGTTTGCGGATGATCCTCCGGGGTAAGTTTCCCTTGTCCTTTGAACCTTCACAAGGGACGGAACAAGTGCGATCGCTCATTGAATCTGTGCAACAGGTAGAAGGGAGTAGGGAGTAGGGAATAGGGAATAGGGAATAGAGAATTTTCTTTCACCACTCCCCACTCCCCACTCCCCATTCTTCAACGCGGTTCTTGAGGTATATTCAACGGTTGTCCATAACGGTCATATACTAAAACATCCCACTGCCCGTTGTTACTGGATTCAAAAGCAATCCTACTACCATCAGCGCTAATTGTAGGGTTGCGGACTTCAGATTGTAGGTTATTAGTCAAATTTCGTGATTGGCGTGTTTCCCTGTCGTAGAGAAAAATAGCCGATCGCCCCTGACGGCTAGCACCAAACACTACATAACGACCATCTTGGGAAACGCTAGGATGAGTTGCGATCGCATCAAAGGAATTTAAACCTGGCAAATCAACCAAATCACGAGTCACTGTATCAAACATATAAACATCTTGGCTACCGCGTCGGTCAGTAATAAAAACAATGTATCTCCCAGAAATTTGGGGGTTTAATTCCGACGCTAAACTATTAAGACTCCGCCCTCCCGGATCAAAGGGATAACTCAAAAGGCGAGGGTAGCCAAAACACCCAGTCAATAAACTTAAGGATAAAAATATAGGTATAAAAAAAACACGTTTCATATAATTAGTCATTAGTCATTAGTCATTAGTCATTAGTCAATAGTCTCACAACTCCTAACTCCTAACTCCTGTACAGACGCGATTAATCGCGTCTCTAACTCCTGTACAGACGCGATTAATCGCGTCTCTAACTCCTAACTCCTACGGAGGTGAACCTACAGTTGCACCATTAGGAATATCTAACTCAATATTTGGCCCTCGGTCTAGGACTTCAATATCCCACTGACCATGGCTGGCGGTTTCAAAAACAACATAACGTCCATCTGGGCTGATATTTGGTTTTCTGACCCAGCCGCGATAGGTTGGTGTGACGATTTGCGACTGTTGCGTAGCGCGATCGTAAAGCGCCACCACTGGTCTACCTTGGTCACTAGTAAGATAAGCAATATAACGCCCGGTGTAGCTCAAGCTAGGACTTTCGGCAATTGTCTCCGCTCGGTTTATGCCTGGTGTACTAATAAACAGTTGCCTCTCCACATCGAAAACCAGTAGTTGCTGATTACCATTCCGATTAGATACAAACGCTAAAAAGCGCCCATTTCCACTCAAAGCAGGTTGCTCCTCGGTGTAGCGACTGTTGAGGGAAGTAGGCCCTATAGGAATATTGTTAGAACCACAAGATGCAAGCAAACTAGTTAAACCAAAAACCAGGCTCCAATGAATTGGTCTTTGGAGCCAAAATGTAGGCGTAAATTTTTCCACCTCAACTGTTTTCCGTCGCCTCTAAACCTACTTCCACGCCAACTATTTTAAACATCGTCATTAAAATCGGTCGAATTATCTCGCCCCTCATTTGGCATTTCAACCGGGTTGTATGGCACATAATCAGTTGGGATCGCCTCATCATCTTCGCGCGGTCTTCGAGGAGTTGAGTCCGTTGGTGGACGACGCCTTCTTGGTCTGGGAGCAACATCATCTTCACGATTTTCTGGACGCCCAGACCCGTTATTATTACGGCGAGAAGGTTTTCTGACTTCCCCTCCCGAACTTTCCCAATCATCAACTTGCCTAGATGAAGAACCCCAATTTTCTTCTTCAGAGCTTTCAGAAGGGCGATTCACAGGACGGCCAGAAGTCCGCCGCCGCGTTCTATCAGCTGGAGCCTGTCTTTCACTACTGCTACTACTGCTGCTGTTGCGGCGTTCTGAACGGCGGGGGGGTTGCTCTTCGTAGTAGTTATCACGAGTGGAAATCTCATCCCTGCTACCCCGAATCCGGGCACGCACGGGGCGTTCCTCCTCGTCTTCATAAGGCAATGGATCTAAGTCTGCATCCATTTCAGCTTGATACTTTCTGCGATCATTGTACGAATAGCGATCGCTAACCGGTCGGTCTTCGTCCACAATCGGAGTGTTGCGCTTTGCTTGCTGGGTAGCTATACTCCGCAGACGAATACTTTCAACTGCAAAAAACACAGTTGTGCCAACTAAAAGCAATTGACCAAATTGTAGAATCGGGTCTAACCGCCATCCTTGAAACACGAGAATGAAGCCGCAGAGCAAGCCGACTGCCGCAAAAAAGATATCTTGATCTCGTGACAATTCTGGACGCACAGTGCGGAGAAAATACAGTGCTGCCCCAGCCACAGCCAGGAAAATTCCTAGAATACTGGCTGAGTTTGCCCCAAAATTTACCTGAGCCAGAAAACTGGCTGAGTTCAGCCCAAAATTTATCATTGCTGTTTTCCCAATATCAAATCTATGTTAGCGAGTCACAATTAAAATCACTACTGTAATTAGAGACGATATATTGAAGCTTCAAAGCCTCTGGCAAAGAAGCTCTGAAGCTGTTCACCGAAAAATAAAAAAACCTATGTCTGTCAGCTACAACTGCCACTAGCGGCAAACACTGCTGCTTTTAGGGCAATTATAAATACCTGACAGACAATCGGTTATGAGAGTTGAATTAACTCTCACAAGCATTATGAACGCTGGATTTTATCTTTTTGGCTAATGAAAATTAGACCAACCGTAGCGGGGATTACAACAATTGCAGTACCCCATAGCAGACTCCAAAGAAAATTTGCTAAAGAAGGCGTCATACTTCTAAACCTTTTTTTACACACTTCATCCTAATTTTAATAGTGTATTACTTTCTTGAGAAGCCTCTAACTCTGAACTGCCAAACTTGGTAACTGCTGTGAGGGAGTTTGCTTTTGTATTTCACAAGGAAGTGGCAGCATTTGGTTAAAATGATGATAAGAGTGCTTTACAAAGCTTCAAATTTTGTGGCGTTAGCGAAGCGCGGCTTGCCGTTCGCCTAAGTTTTTCTTTCTTTACGATAGATAGTATCTTAAACCAATGACTGGTGTTGACCTGACTGCTTGGATTCTTGGCCCTGTGTTAGGGCTGATGACATTTTTATTTATATTTCGCATCATTCTCACTTGGTATCCGCAAGTGAATCTGAATCGTTTGCCCTTTAATTTAATAGCTTGGCCTACCGAACCATTTTTAGTGCCATTGCGAAAACTGGTACAACCTATAGGCGGAGTGGACATTACACCTATTATTTGGGTTGGTATCTTCAGTCTGGTGCGAGAAATATTACTAGGTCAGCAAGGATTACTGACAATGCTGGCTCGTGTAAATTAGGCATGGGGCATGGGGCATTGGGCATTGGGAAGAGGCAGAGGTGCAGTTCTTGCTGGGAGCAGAGGGGAAAGAGGTAATTTTTTATTCTCCTCCCACTCCCAATACGGTTCGGTTAGTATATTTGGCTCTCGGAGATCCCCCCAACCCACGCCAGTCGCTCCACTTGGGGAGACCCCAAGACCGCGCTGGCTCCCCTTAAAAAAGCAGGGCTGTTTCATTCCATTTCAGACAGGATTTGTCAAGATGGTTAGCGAGAAAATTGTAAGTAAGGGTGACGATAAGATGAATATTTAAGCACTTAAATATCAGTAAAATAGTTCATTTTATCGGCACGCTGGTAACAAAATAACCAATTTTTAACAGTTATCAGTTATCAGTTATCAGTTATCAGTTAAGAATTTGATTGTCAATTGGGAGTCAGAGTCCCCCACAACTAAGCAAGTGGTGTTTGAAGTCGCTTTCAAAATTTGAGCACTTAAACCGTGATAACTGATAACTGTTGACTGTTCACTGTTTTAATTGCTAGAACCCTTGATTTTTAAAGCTCTTTCGGGAATGAAACAGCCCTGCCTTAAAAAAGGGGGGGCTTTTCCTCGTATTTACCCCCAATTTATCGGGGTCGCCGTAGGCGGGGGGATCTTAACCGAACCGTATTGCCCCCACTCCCCACTCCCTGCTCCCCACTCCCCACTTCCTACTCCCCTAGCCGTTCATCTCCTGGACAAAACTTGTATAGACATTACCCTGCAAAAATTGTGGAGTTTCCATAATTCTTTGATGAAACCCAATGGTGGTGGGTAGTCCAGTGATGGCACATTCCCGGAGTGCGCGTTTCATGCGGTTAATAGCAGTGGGTCGGTCTGGGGCCCAAACAATTAACTTGCCGATCAAAGAATCGTAGTAAGGCGGGATTTGGTAATCTGTGTAAACGTGGGAATCAATGCGAACACCAGGGCCTCCAGGGGGCAGATAGCCACTTATCCGTCCCGGAGAAGGGCGAAAGTCGTGATCTGGGTCTTCAGCGTTGATCCGGCACTCAATCGAATGACCCCGCAAAACTACTTGCTCTTGGGTAAGTTTAAGTCTTTCCCCTTGGGCAATCCGAATTTGTTCGGCAACCAAGTCTATTCCAGTAATCATCTCTGTTACAGGATGTTCTACTTGAATCCGGGTGTTCATTTCCATAAAGTAGAATTTACCGGATCTATCCAAGAGAAACTCGATAGTACCCGCCCCACTGTAATTAATGAATTGGGCAGCTTTGACAGCAGCTTGTCCCATTTTCTCACGCAGGTCTTGGTCGAGAGCCGGACTTGGTGCTTCTTCTAGTAGCTTTTGATTCCGGCGTTGAATTGAGCAATCCCGTTCGCCCAAGTGGATGACATTACCGTAGTTATCCGCCAAAATTTGAAATTCGATGTGGCGGGGACGTTCAATAAATTTCTCTATGTAAACGCCAGAATTACCAAAAGCTGCTCCTGCTTCGCCTTGGGCTGCTAAGAAAAGTTTGACAAATTCATCTTCAGAACGAACTAGGCGCATACCCCGTCCACCACCCCCGGCTGTGGCTTTGATCATCACTGGATAGCCCATATCCTTGGCAAATTTTAATCCTTCTTCCTCGGATTCTACTAACCCCTCACTACCTGGTACTGTTGGAACTCCAGCTTTTTGCATGGTTTCTTTGGCAGTGGATTTATCCCCCATAAGCTTTATAGCTTCTGGAGTTGGGCCGATAAAAGCAATATGATGGTCGGCACAGATTTCCGCAAACCGGGCATTTTCTGCCAAAAAGCCATAGCCTGGATGAATCGCAGTCGCATTGCGTGTCAGTGCGGCAGCAATAATATTGGGAATATTCAAATAACTTTTACTGCTAGCAGGTTCGCCAATGCAAACCGCTTCATCAGCAAGTTGGACGTGGAGAGCATTCCGGTCAACGGTGGAATGAACCGCGACTGTCGCAATCCCCATTTCTTCACAGGCGCGGAGAATACGAAGGGCGATTTCTCCCCGATTGGCAATTAATATTTTGTCAAACTTCATTTTTTAGTTTCGATATCATTACCAGTAGATTGACATTTTCTCTGATCCAACTTGAAACGACGCTTTCGCATTATTTCAAATTATCATAGGAGATTCGCCACCCTGATTCTAAGCAAACTTCCATATTGCAGGCTTGCTGCCTCTACGGGTCTTACTAGACTAACAACATTGCTGCTGTAAGTCTTAGCTAGCTTACCAAACTGGGTTTTTGCGACGCCGATAGCGACCTAACAGTGCGTCTCCAAGAGTTGCGTTAACGAGTATTCATACCCCTACGGGGATCTTGCTACGCGCAGCGTCTCGTAGAGAGCGTCATAGCCCGTCGTAGACATCGCCTACGGTGGATCGCACCGCACCTCCCACAGTCGCTCTACTCTTTTTAATATCACTTGTGCAGATGCTATATTTCTGTCAGTCTGATACAGCCTTGAGGAAATTTATATTTTTGAGAAATATAACTTTAGATATCACCTTACTATAATAATTATTTTCTTATGCTATAATGTATGTTTAGACAAACCGTGCGGATGTGGCGGAATTGGTATACGCGCACGCTTGAGGTGCGTGTGGGCAATGCCCTTGCGAGTTCGAGTCTCGCCATCCGCATATTTTGTTGATTAGTCAAGGGTCAATAGTCGAGGGTCAATAGACCTTAGACTGTTGACCCTTAAATCTTGGTATAGCTCAGGTTTTTTATGCTTTTATAGAGATACGTGAAGTTTTGTAAAAAGCATTGAGTATTACTTTTACGCCGATAAACAACTTAACACTGCCAGCAGCTTGGCATCGCCTCACTCCGATTTGGCAAGGAGGGGAGGAAATAATTCAAAAAAGTTTACCTCATACTCAGCTAGCACCTGCTTGGCAGTTAATGCTTTTGGGTGACGGCTCTCCAACACGTCATCTAGAATTGCTTACAGGTGAGCCTGTAGAAGTAGATGTCATTGATATGTCATTGATTGGCATGGACTTGGATGGCGCTCCTGATTTAATTCAAGCTGTTCCAGGGCCGCGATTACGGCGGCAAGTGTGGCTGCGGACTGCTTCTGGTCAACGATTAGCCTATGCTACCTCGTGGTGGGAAGCCAGTCATGTAGACGAGTATTTGCAAAATCGTTCATTACCAATTTGGGCGAGTTTAGCTCGTCTTCGCACAGAACTGTATCGGGATGTTCGAGGAATTTACTATGGTGACTCATTGGCGCTAGAGTCTGGTTTTGATGTAACTGGGCCTTTTTGGGGTCGCCACTACTTGTTTTGGCATCATGGACAGCCATTAACCTTAATTTATGAAGTTTTTTCGCCTTATTTAACTAAATATTTGGGAGCTATGCAATTAGATTCCAAATATCAGTAAAAAGGCATGATGTGGTGCGATGGCGTAGGCGATCGCTAGCGAGCAAAATCAAGTAGCTGAAATTATACAATGAAATTATCAAATCTGGTAGTAGTGCCGTTAAACTAATAAGTTTTCGGTGATGGTTTGCCGTTGTTAGGCGATCGCATCCTCTCTAAAATAGAATCATTCCCCAAGTTCAACCATGATTCCACTCAAAACCCAACTCTGATATTCTCCCTCAAACCAAACGTGGTACTGATAGTTTAGAATATTCCTTATTTGAAGGGTTGCAAATTACACCTCAAGAAATCTTCCAACAAGCAAGAATTTCCTACTGATGTTAGCAAGAAAGACACAAGGAAAGGTTTAATGAATACTGTTGTGCTAAATCTAGAACCGATTGCTCATTTAAGCGATGAGCAATTTTATCAATTGTGTATTGCCAATCGTGATTTAAGCCTGGAAATGAATGCAGCCGGAGAATTAATAATTATGCCACCAGTAGGAGGAGAAAGCGGAAATCAAGAAGCAGATTTAATTACAGACTTAAATAATTGGAATCGTCAAGCTAAATTAGGGAAAGTTTTTAGTTCTTCAACTATCTTTATACTTCCCAACGGTGCAAAACGTTCCCCTGATGCTGCTTGGGTAAAATTGGAGCGGTGGCAAGCTTTAACACCAGAACAACGAAAAAAACTTCCGCCACTTGTACCCGATTTTTTAATTGAACTACGTTCAGAGACAGATCGGCTTGCACCGATTCAAGAAAAAATGCAGGAATACATTAAAAATGGTCTACGTTTGGGTTGGCTGATTAATCCTCAAGATGCAAGAGTTGAAATTTACCGACTTTTGAAAGCTGTAGAAGTTGTGCAAATGCCAGCAATTGTTTCTGGAGAAGATATATTACCTGGATTTGAGTTACAAGTATAGGAGGGTTGCAAATTACACCTAAAGAAATCTTCCAACAAGCAAGAATTTCCTACTGATGTTAGCAAGAAAGACATGAGGAAAGGTTTAATGAATAGTGTTGTGCTAAATCTAGAACCGATTGCTCATTTAAGCGATGAGCAATTTTATCAATTGTGTATTGCCAATCGTGATTTAAGCCTGGAAATGAATGCATCTGGAGAATTAATAATTGTGCCACCAGTAGGAGGAGAAAGCGGAAATCAAGAAGCTGGACTGATCGCTGATTTAGAAATTTGGAATCGTCAAGCTAAATTAGGGAAAGTTTTTAGTTCTTCAACTATCTTTATACTTCCCAACGGCGCAAAACGTTCACCTGATGCTGCTTGGGTAAAATTGGAGCGGTGGGAAGCTTTAACACCAGAACAACGAAAAAAATTTCCGCCACTTGTACCCGACTTTTTGATTGAACTACGTTCAGAGACAGATCGGCTTGCACCGATTCAAGAAAAAATGCAGGAATACATTAAAAATGGTCTGCGCTTGGGTTGGCTGATTAATCCTCAAGATGCAAGAGTTGAAATTTACCGACTTTTGAAAGCTGTAGAAGTTGTGCAAATGCCAGCGATTATTTCTGGAGAAGATATACTACCTGGATTTGAGTTGCAAGTATAGGTAAATGATCAGTCTGACGGTATAGCAAAGCTATACCGCATTATCCCAAAAAATACTGCACTTTTGATGTAGCGCGATCGCGTACCCACCCGCTAAGAGGTTGTTTGAAAACTATTTCGCTGTGACTTTAGGCACTTTTAGATCCCCCCTAACCCCCCTTAAAAAGGGGGGAACCGGAATCAAAGTCTCCCAATTTATCGGGAGATTTAGAGGGATCTAAAACTTTTGATACCGACAAGAAGACTTTTCAAACATCCTCTAAGAAAGCGATCGCATATCGCAACCGCGTAAAGCCAAGTCGCTGAAATTGAGTTGCAGTTTTGTCCAGTTAGTTATATTCTCAAATTGCTTGGAATAACAGATTTACTTGCGGAAACTTTCCGACAGAGGAATTAATCTCAGGGAAACGTCCTACGAAATTCAAAAAAGCGTGTTAAAAATGGTAACTGAACTAAAAACATAGCTTTTAAAAGACTAAAGAAAGTTGATTACCGAAGTATCATCAACATCTAGGGTGGAAAAATTTAATCTAATTAGCTGCCCTAAAGAATGGTTAAACCTTTTGGTGTACTTGACTAATCAAGCAAGTAATAAGTTTGCAAGTATAAGGTATAGGTTTCAATGGCACCGCCTCTTGTGTCTGTTCCGATGAAGAAAAATAAGAAACCGTCTCTGGTGCTGACGCTCTCGGCTGCTGGGCTATTGATTGGTGCAGGGAGTGCAGCATACTGGTTGTTAAGCCAGAGACAACGATCTTCTAGCGATTTGCTAGTAGGTGCAAATATTATTCCTGGTGATGCCCTGTTTGCGGTTTCTCTGACAACAGATCCCCAGCAGTGGCAGAAATTGCGGGAGTTTGGGACAAAAGAAACCCAAGCAGAACTGGACAGAAATTTAGTTGAATTGCGCGATCGCTTTCTCACTAATAATGGTTACGACTTCCAGAAAGATATCGCTCCTTGGGTAGGCAATGACGTTACAATCGCAATTCTTGCCCCAGCAATAGCGAGTAAAGCTGCACCCAAACCAGTTACCACCAATGAAGATACTGCTAGCGATCAGCAGTCGATGGTGATGGTATTACCAGTGAAAAACCCAGAAATCGCCAAAAACATTTTGGCACAACCTAAAACCCTTAAACAAGGCAAATGGATTGACCGTATTTATCAAGGGATCGCCATTAAACAAAGTCAGGGACAAGCAGGAGAAAACTTCTTTGCAGCATTACTAGATGGGCGTTTTTTAGTTATAACTGATAGTCCCAAAGCCACAGAACGAGCAATTGACGCTTACAAAAATCAAACATCCCTAGCCACAACAGGGGGCTTTGCTGAGAATTTCCCAAAAATTGCTAACTACCAACGCTTTGGCCAGTTTTACGTAAATGTGCCAACAGCAGCTAAAATAGCCGCAGCTTCTCCAAACCGCCCTTTACCTGCTCAAGTTTTGGCTCAACTGCAAAATAACCAAGGTTTAGCGGGGACAATGACCTTAGAGGCAGAAGGAATCCGCTTTAAGGGCGTTTCTTGGTTAAACCCTAATAGTCAACGGGTGCTGGCGGTAGAAAACAAAGCTGGGAAAATGCAAAGCCGCGTACCAGCAGAAACCTTAATGATGCTATCTGGTGGTAACTTACAGAGGTTGTGGGGAGATTACATTTTAACATCTCAGAGAAATCCCCTCTCGCCGATCGCACCAGAACAGATCAGAGGTGGTATAAAATCGCTTACCGACCTCGATTTAGATAAGGATTTGCTCAGTTGGATGAAAGGCGAGTTTTCCTTATCACTAATTCCTACTACTCCAAAACAAGGTTCACCAGATGATTTTCGTGTGGGTTTACTGTTCATGGTACAGACAAGCAATCGCCAATCAGCTGAAGCATCCATAAAACAGCTCGATGAAGTGATGAGAAATCAATACCAGTTCCAAGTCCAACCGGCAAAAGTCGCAGGTCAACCCGTTGTTAACTGGGTTTCACCCTATGGTACTTTAACTGCCACCCACGGCTGGTTAGATAGAGATGTCGCCTTTCTAGTAGTGGGTGCTCCCGTTACTGATAAAATTCTTCCCAAACCTAACAACACACTAGCTAGCACGATCCCCTTCCAACAAACAGTTCCTACACAACCAAATCCGACAAATGGTCAATTTTTTCTGGATGTGGAACGAACTGTGAAAAATTTTCCCTTACCAACTCTAATTCCCAATCAACAAGCTTTGCTAGCTGCAACGCGCTCAATTGGGATGACATCCGCCGTCAGCGACAGTCGCAGTAACATCTACGACATTTTTCTAGCACTCAAAAAAGTTAGGAACACGACTCCCTTGCCTAGTCCAGAAAGTAATAAGAGCAGTTCTGTTACACCACCTACGACTTCTCCATAACAGCAATATGAAAAGTTAGGAGTTAGGAGTAGAGACGCGATTAATCGCGTCTCTACAGGAGTCAGTAGTAGAGACGCGATTGATCGCGTCTAGAGACGCGATTAATCGCGTTTGTACAGGAGTGAGGAGTTGTACTAATTCTCAAAAATCTTGCCATACAACAATCTTCGCGTCTGGTGTGTCTTTACTTCAAAGCGATATCATCTCTAGCAACCTTAAAAGGAAATGGTATTAAAAATTATTAATTTATAATTCATAACTCATAACTCCTAACTCCTAACTTTCCCCTGTCCCATTACCCTCTAAGCATATAGGATCAGAACAGTCAGAATCCATATTTTAAATCATCCACGGAGAGAAGACTTTATGAATTTGGTTGTACTCCAGAACTGGCTGGACAATGCCTCTTTTGCCATATTATTCCTAACAATGCTCGTGTATTGGGGAGGAGCGGCTTTTCCGAATCTGCCTTATCTAGCTGCTTTGGGGACAGCTGGGATGGCGATCGCTAATTTGTGCATGGCGACTCTACTAGGGGCACGATGGATAGAAGCTGGTTACTTTCCCTTAAGTAATCTCTATGAATCCCTGTTTTTCTTAACTTGGGGAATTACGACCGTCCATCTAATTGCTGAAAGTAGTAGCCGTAGCCGCTTAGTAGGAGTTGTTACAGCTCCTGTGGCAATGTTGATCGCTGCTTTTGCTACCATCACATTACCATCCCAGATGCAAGCGTCAGAACCGCTAGTACCTGCCTTGAAGTCAAATTGGCTGATGATGCATGTCAGCGTTATGATGTTGAGTTATTCTGCTTTAATGGTGGGTTCGTTATTAGCGATCGCTTTTTTAGTTGTGACTCGCGGTCAAAACATCCAACTACAAGGTAGTTCTGTAGGTACTGGTGGCTATCGCAGCAACGGCTACCGCTTAAACAAAGCATCTGAGCTAATTTCTCAACCATCAGCCCCTTCTGCCGAAAATAACGGCTTTGCTCGTTTTGAAACTACTAGCAACGGCAACGGTAACGGTAACACCGCAGTTTTGGGTTTAGTAACTGCCTCTGAGCCTCAAATAGCATCTGCCGAACCTCTTTCACCCCAGCGCCTTAGCCTTGCCGAAACCCTCGACAACATCAGCTATCGCATCATCGGACTCGGATTTCCTTTATTGACAATTGGCATCATTGCTGGTGGCGTTTGGGCTAACGAAGCTTGGGGTTCCTACTGGAGTTGGGACCCCAAAGAAACTTGGGCATTAATCACCTGGTTAGTGTTCGCCGCCTATCTCCACGCCCGAATCACTCGCGGTTGGCAAGGGCGTCGTCCGGCAATTTTAGCCGCCACTGGTTTTGTTGTTGTTTGGGTTTGCTATCTCGGTGTGAATCTTTTAGGTAAAGGTTTGCATTCTTACGGTTGGTTCTTTTAATAACAGAAAACTACCCCACCCGCGCTGCCGCGCACCCTCCCCTTGGTAAGGGGAGGGTTGGGGAGGGGTAACGCGAGAATTATAGGCTAATTTACCGGACATCAAATTATTACTGAATTGTTATTTGAGCAGCTCTAAATCTATAAAATCATCATTTTATTTCGGATGAACTGTTATATCTCTAGAAAATATAGATTTATTGACAGGAGATTTTTATGGAAGATGGATTTGAGAGACTAAACCATGATGAAGTTGTGTCTATAGAACCAGACACTTTTAATAAGTTAAATATTGCTAAAACTTTTAAAGTCCGTGATTTGATTACAGCAATTAAGGAATATATTGGAGCAGAAGAGACAGATGAAGTAAATTTGTATACCCAAGGATTAAATTGTGAAGTTTTGCAATTTAGTACTCAGGGATGGAAAAAAGGAAAAGTTAGACTTGCTTTAGAATTTTGTCCTGAGGGATCTGAATCACCACTTGATGAAATTTTTCAAAAACTCAAACAAGTAGAAAACTAATATCCAATGAGCAAAAGAACCCCGACTTCTTAAAAAAGTCGGGGTTCTGAGCCTCTTGATGTTTACAAATAAAAATAGGATGTACTGAGTTGCTATCAAAATTCATTTATAAAATAAAGATGTACTAATAACTGAGGAAGAGTAAACCCATCATGCTAAAGTACGATCCATTAGCTTGTTTGCCCTCATCTGAGGAACTGCCAGACTCTGACGATACACCAGTGGATAATGAATTACAAGATTTGATTCCTGGTTTACTCAAAGCGCTCCTGGCAATGGCTTGGCCAGAACGCATGGATTGGTTTTTTGGCGTAGATATGGGTATTTATTATGACCCAGATTTACCAGCAATAGTCCCAGATGGGTTTTTGAGTCTGGGCGTAGAGCGATTTTATGATGAAAACCTCCGTCCCAGTTATGTGCTTTGGGAAGAAAGGAGAGTACCAATATTAGCGCTAGAAGTAGTATCTCAAAAGTATCGTGGTGAGTACTCTACTAAAAAAGCAGAGTATGCGAAATTAGGGATTTTATATTATGTAATCTACAATCCGAATCGTCGCCGAAAGCCACGGTTGGAAATATACAAATTAATTAATGGTGGTTACACTGCATTAGAAGATGGTAATCCCGTTTGGCTACCAGAGATTGGTTTAGGAATTGGCATGGAACGGGGAACTTATCTAGGCATTCCTCGCCAGTGGTTGTATTGGTATAACCAGCAAGGGGAAAAGCTTTTAACACCAGAAGAAGACGCAAAACTCGCTAAACAAGAAACCCAGGAAGCAAAACAAGAAGCGCAGCAAGCAAAACAAGAAGCGCAGCAAGCACAGCAAGAAGCGCAGCAAGCACAGCAAGAAGCTCAACAAGCACGACGACGTGCTGAATTATTAGCAGAACAGTTGCGATCGCTCGGCATAGATCCTGATTATCTTACCTGAATTGCTGTAAGGGAACTCCAACAAATAAATTATCCAATCTTGTGGGGTGGGCATCTTGCCCGCCCAGTTCCCATGACGGGCGAGACGCCCATCCTACAAGAAATATTAGGATATTTTATTACTTGGAAGTCCCTAAAAACTCCTCCACGAGTATCAAACACTCGTTAACCCAGTTCAGAGGTGGATGAATCCAGTTCAAATACTCGTTAACCCAGTTCAGAGGTGGATGAATCCAGTTCAAACACTCGTTAACCCAGTTCAGAGGTGGATGAATCCAGTTCAAACACTCGTTAACCCAGTTCAGAGGTGGATGAATCCAGTTCAAACACTCGTTAACCCAGTTCAGAGGTGGATGAATCCAGTTCAAATACTCGTTAACCCAGTTCAGAGGTGGATGAATCCAGTTCAAATACTCGTTAACGAATATAAAAGACTCATCCGCGAGTATCCAAAACTCATTACAGCAGTTTTGATTTACGCATCACACTCGTAAACCTGATTAGTTATGATTTAATTAAATTCCGGTTTGCCGGATTATGGTTATTTAGAATTTATGGAAGTCATCAAGCTAGGAAAAACAGGTCAAGTCTCTATTCCCAAAGCAATTCTTAATCGTCTAGGGTTGGATGGGGAAACTATGCTACTGGTGGAAACTACTGCTGATGGTGGAATTTTACTACGTCCTGCTGGAGTGTATCCGATTGAGATATATACAGACGAACGAATCGAGGAGTTTCAGATAGCCAATCGCCTAACTGACGAAGAAGCTAAACAACTTCAGCGACAGCTTCAAGATGCTGAATAGGGAATATAAATGCGCTTATTCCTGGATGCTAATGTTATCTTTGCAGCAGCTATTAGTCCTGATGGTCGCTGTAGTGCATTGTTTAAGTTAGCTTCTGGTGGGTATTGTGCTTTGCTAACTTCGCCTCATGCTTTGGAAGAAACACGGCGTAATATTACAGCTAAATATCCCGAAGCTTTAACACGATTGGAGCAAGATTTAATCCCCAAACTAACTATAGTTGGAGAAGCACCAATTACACGAGTCAATTGGGCAATGGAGATAGGACTACCTTTGAAAGATGCTCCCATTTTAGCGACAGCAGTAGAGAGTAGAGCAGACCTTTTGGTAACGGGTGATAAGACACATTTTGGTTCATTTTATGGTCAGGAATTAGAGGGAGTAACGGTGGTAGATATGCGAGAGGCGATCGCACTTCTGTACTCAGAATTTTGAGAAAGCGATCGCTTGGCGTAGATCCTGATTTAACCTAAATTATTCGTGAGAAACATAGATCCCCGACTTCTCGAAGAAGTCGGGGATCTGGACACCGCGACACATTGAGACTTGTTGTAAAGTCCAAACATTTAAATATTTTCATCGTTAGCGATCGCTCGGCATAGATCCTGATTCTCTCACCTGAATTGCTGTAAGGGAACTCCAACATATAGATTATCCAATCTTGTGGGGTGGGCATCTTGCCCGCCCACTTCACAGGACGGGCGAGACGCCCATCCTACAATAAATATTAGGAGATTTTATTACTTGGAAGTCCCTAAAGACTTGTCCACGAGTATTAAACACTCGTTAACGGAGTTCAGAGGTGGATTAATCCAGTTCAAAGACTCGTTAACGGAGTTCAGAGGTGGATTAATCCAGTTCAAAGACTCGTTAACGGAGTTCAGAGGTGGATTAATCCAGTTCAAAGACTCGTTAACGGAGTTCAGAGGTGGATGAATCCAGTTCAAATACTCGTTGACGACTATCAAAGACTCATTACAGCAATTTTCATTTACTTAAAAAACACTCTCGCGTTCTTCTCTGCGCCTCTGCGTCTCTGCGTGAGACAAAAATCTTTCAGTAATTACGAATTACGAATTACGAATTACGAATTACGAATTATCCTATCAAGACTTGCACTCACACTTTCAGCATCCGGTGACTTCAATCGCTGCAAAATCTCTAAAGCTGGTTGCAAATAGGATATCGCTTTAGTGTATTCACCCTGCTGTTCTGCCAAACCTCCTAACCACCACAGAGTCATTGCTTTGCCGTGGACATCCCCAATGCGTTCTTTTATTTCCAAAGACTGATTGAAAAGTGCGATCGCTTCATCCACATCCCCTTTGTTGGCGTAGATAATTCCCAGACAGTGCAAAGTCGCCGCTTTACGTTTGACATCTCCAATGCGTTCAGTTATTTCCAAAGACTGATTGTAGAGTACGATCGCTTCATCCACATCCCCTTTGCCGGCGTAGATGATTCCCAGACAGTGCAACGTCGCCGCTTTACCTTCGACATCTCCAATGCGTTCTTTTATTTCCAAAGACTGATTGTAGAGTGCGATCGCTTCATCCACATCCCCTTTGCTGGCGTAGATGATTCCCAGTTGGTGCAACGTCGCCGCTTTGCCTTGGACATTTCCAATGCGTTCAGTTATTTCCAAAGACTGATTGTAGAGTGCGATCGCTTCCTCCACTTTCCCTTGGTTGGCGTAGATAATTCCCAGTTGGTTCAATGTCGCCGCTTTCTCTCGGACATTACCAATGCGTTCAAATATTTCCAAAGACTGATTGTAGAGTGCGATCGCTTCATCCACATCTCCTTTGTCGGCGTAGATGATTCCCAGACAGCTCAACGTCACCGCTTTACCTTGGACATTTCCAATGCGTTCTTTTATTTCCAAAGACTGATTGTAGTGTGCGATCGCTTCATCTACTTCCCCTTTGTTGGCGTAGATAATTCCCAGTTGGTTTAATGTCGCCGCTTTGCCTTGGACATCCCCAATGCGTTCATCTATTTCCAAAGACTGATTATACAGTGCGATCGCTTCATCCACATCCCCTTTGTCAGCTTTCAGCATCCCAAAACAATGATAAATTTCTCCTAATTCTCCTTCGTCTTCTGCGGGACAAAGATTTAAAGCTTGTTTGTAATAGTTTAATGCTCGATCAACCTCACCCATTTGATGTTCACAAAAAGCCATTTCTTTGAGAACACTATGGTTTTTAGTAATTTCTAAGGTTGATTTGCACAGATGTATTGCTTCCCGAAATCGACTTTGATTCCGCAAGTGTCCCGCCAATAAACTAGCTATTTTCGCCGCAATTTCTTCATCCTTCCCCAACAACGCCAAGCGATGAATTTCTAACCCTTGTGGTTCCGTCGCACCTTCCGCCTCCCACCACAGACAATACAAAATTTGTGCAGCTTGTTTATACAACTCTTCACCCTTGGGGTTTTCTGGAAACTCTAGCAACGGTGACAAAATCCGGGGAACACGATACAACCTCTCTTTGTTGTTGGTAAGCGTAACTTCCAACAAACCCAAAATTTCAGCGCGTTGAATATGACTTTCCCAACTTGAGATATCCTCACAAATCAGGGAAATAGCAGCTTGAGGAACAGGTAACTCATACACCAACAACTTCCCCAGCATTTGACGCAAAGCTGGAGTTTGCTGCTTCAGCAATTCCTCAGCCAAAATATCCTCACGAAATTCCTTTTCCTTATCTGCCATCTTTTGCAGAATCATCTCAACTCCCCTCATATACCCCTCCTCGCTTGCGGGGAGGGGTGCCGTAGGCGGGGTGGGGTTCTGTGAATTTTGCAAAATCTTATCTAACCATTCCAACAGCCGAGGATTTCCATCTGCTGCTTTTTTGGCACGTTCCGGCAATTCTGGCTGAAATTGCCAACTGCCATTAAACGAATTGAGACGATTATACTTTTTAATTAAATCTGCCCCACCCAAAGCACCCAAAGGTTCGCGGTACAGACGATGATTCAGTTCCGACAATGTGAAATTGTAGCGACAGGTAATAATTACCTTGTGGGGAAGTTGGGAATTTTGAATCGCCTTCAGCAACGCCAGCAGTACATCCACAACTTGTGGTTGCAAGACATAAACCCCATTTCGTAATTCCAAATTTGCCTCAAAGTCATCCAGCACAAAGGCAAAGCGCTGTTCTTTGGTATTCAGTCCTTCAGTGAAAAACTTGGTGAGGCGCTGCATCAAGGGTAACTTGCCATTGAGAATTTCATGCCCCCGTTCCGAGGTACATTGTTCAGCAAGGGTTTTGAGCAGTTTGTCCTCATCCAGTTGCCGAAAGTTCACCAGCCTGTGATAGCCAACCATCCTTTCCAGAAGTCGCGCCGTCACAGTACTCTTACCCACACCCCCCAGTCCGTGAATTAGTACCCCTAATGAAGTGCGAATAGCTTTGAGACAACGTTGCAAAGTCCGCCGTCTGCCAACAAACTCAGAGGGTTTCGCCACCCGCACCTGTTGGGTATCGGGATCTAAAAACTGTTCATAAGCAGGTTCCGGCGCAGAGGGTGGGATATCTCCCAACACTTCCACCAACGCACCGGGACATTCTCCCTGGACATATAACCGCAACAAATGCCAGTCACGCACATTCTGTTTAAACAACTGCTGGTAAGTGCTAGCGAGTGCTTCAGCTAATTGATATCCGGCTGCCAATTTGCCGTAGAGGTGCGCGGCGGCGGCTGTAGCTGTCCGATCTTCCACAGGCCGCCCCCAACTTAAAACCGCCCTAGCCCCTTGGGCAATTAGTGCCTCAGCCATTGAAGGGACAGCCCCTTTATCTGGTGCTTGTCCAGTCCGACACCCAGATAAAAACACCAATTTGGGAAAGCGAAACCGGAAGACTTCGGCAAGTTCTGCGGCTGTGGTTTCGTGGCGATCGCCAATTTCCGTCTCAGTGATAAAGTAAGGCGTGTAAGGTGCTTCATCTTTAATAGAGGCGTGTCCTGTGAGGTGAAACACATCAAAGTCATTAAAATAGCGACTCCACACCTTACCCAACTCGCTAATGCAACCGCTTTCTTCCACCCGTAAATCTACAGCAAAATCTCGCGTATCTGCCAGAATTCTCGCCTCTTCCTGTTCAAACTCTAACTTTGGTTCCACGTCTTCCGGGTCGGTTGCCATAAACAATACTCGCAATTGTCGTGCTTCCACAGAAAATCCTGCCGTTTCTTTCTCAATCCAGCGCAGAGGTAACACCACTGGATTAACCCGCTTGACCAAAAAATCCTCACCATCATGCAGCACTTCCCAAGGTAGATGTGCCAATTTGCGATCGGTATCAATAGCAATTACCAACCCTTCACCGCGACAGTTAGCAATTCCCCGACTCAACCACCGTCCATCCCCATCCAACCAAAAAAATAACTGCTGCCCGATTCCTGGTAAATTGGGCAGCAGTTTATAGTAATCTCGTTCTCCTTGCTTGAGGAAATTAGCGATTTCTGCTAATTTCAGGCGACGTGATTCATAGTGCTTTATTTGAGGTAGCCAATACCTGAGTTCAACTGTTTCCTGCGTACTTTCCCGAAGTTGAATGCGGATAGTTTGCACTTTATTTGCTGAGAGATTTGAGGATTTCCGTGATTTCCTCTATGGTAGCTTCTTCAAGTAAAATCCTGTTTCCAGTATCAGGGTCAAGAATTACCACATCAAATTGCTTTCCTGGATGAGATTTATGCCATTCTTGATACCATTTGCGAATTTGTTCAGCTAAAGCCACAGCACCACCAACAATGCCGATAATCGTAGCAATGGCAGCCAAAGTTCCCTCTCTTTGCGTCGGAACTTCATAGCTTCCTGATATTCCAGGAATTTCTAGCAAAGCCTCGGCGGCTGCTGGTGCGCCTTCACCCTCAATACCGACTTGAATTTTTGCCATTAAATCACCTACCAATTTATCCAAGATTCTGTATATTATGCGTTGAATTGGAGATAAGGTTCACGCACAGACGCAGAGAGGGTTGCAAAATTATTTACCTTGTGTTGCAAGAATTGCCTAAAATAAGGCAACAAACCCAAACCTGGAAGCCCAAATTGAATCTGACTTTCAAAAATTACGAATTACGAATTAGTATGAGAAGTTCCAAATATGGTGTGGACTCCCCTACACGCAAAAATCCATCGCACCATCCGATCGCGCCACTTATTTGAGCGCAACCAGCGTCTATTAATCGCTGTCTCCGGCGGACAAGATTCTCTGTGTTTAATAAAATTACTTTTAGATTTACAATCCAAATGGGCATGGGATTTAGGTATTGCCCACTGCGATCATCGTTGGCGTTCTGACTCCGAAGCTAATGCTCATCACGTTGAAAATTTAGCTAAAACTTGGGAGATATCCTTTTATTTAGAAACAGCGAACGAATCTATAAATAGTGAAGCTGCTGCACGCAATTGGCGCTATCAAGCTTTAAGTGTGATCGCCAAAGCAAATAATTATCAATATATAGTTACAGGACACACCGCAAGCGATCGCGCCGAAACTCTCCTCTACAATTTAATTCGCGGTACTGGTGCTGATGGCTTACAAGCCCTGACTTGGCAACGCCCCCTAACTACAGGCATTATGCTAGTGCGTCCACTTTTAGAAATCACGCGAACACAAACAGAGCAATTTTGTCAAGAATTTAAATTGCCAATTTGGCAAGATTCCACCAATCAAGATTTGCAATATGCCCGCAACCGCATTCGCCAAGAGTTAATACCATATTTGCGGGAAAATTTTAATCCCCAAGTAGAATCAGCCTTAGCCCAAACAGCAGAACTTCTCCAAGCAGAAGTGGAATATTTAGAACAAGCTGCCCAGGAGTTGCGGGATAGGGCATTGGGCATGGGGCATGAAGAAGATTCTCTTACTCCTCTTCTTCCGTTGAGATTCAATCGTCGGGTATTGCAGAAAGCACCATTGGCATTGCAACGTCGGGTGATGCGTCAGGTGTTGCAGCAAATACTGACTGATGCCCCCAGTTTTGAACACATCGAAAAATTAACGGCTCTAATTATAGCGCCCAACCGATCGCAAACTGATCCATTTCCTGGTGGTGCGATCGCTCAAGTAGAAGGCGACTGGATCTGTTTTAAATAGTTATTTAAAGTCTTTTTGTTATCAGGGGCGATGCACATTATTAGTTTTAGAATTTTAAGAGAATATGCAGAAAACCATGCAGACTGTCAGGAAGCACTAAGTAATTGGTATAAAGTTGTTACTAAAGCGAAATGCTTAAATTTAGTTGAAGTACAGCAGGTTTTCCCTAAAACTGAAGCTGTTGGTAATTTTACAGTTTTCAATATTAAAGGAAATAAATATCGGTTGATTGTTAGTATAGATTATGAAGGACAGTTAATTTATATTAAGTATATCCTCACACATGCGGAATATGATAAGGATAACTGGAAAGATGACCCTTACTTTTAATCCAGATAAATACAAAGAATTATTAACAGCTTATCTTCCCAAGCTGATAAAAAGTGAAGTTGAAAATGAGCAAGCTTTAAAGATAGTAGAAGATTTAATGCACTGGGAACGCACCCCAGAAGAAGACGAACTTTATCATTTATTAATTACTTTAATTGAAAAGTTTGAACAAGAATATTATCAGCCAAGCCAGCAGAATAATCCTGTATCTATGTTGTTATTTATTTTAGAGGAATCTGAGAGAAGTAGAGATGATTTAGTAGCGGTTTTAGGGACAGAAGATTTGGTTGATAATATTTTAAATGGACAACAGAAAATAAATACAGAACAAGCGCGTAACCTGGGAGAGTTTTTTCATATAGAATCTAGTTTATTTATGGAATAATAACTAAGTTCGTAGTTCGTACTTGGGCTTTAGCTTGGGCTTTAGCCCAAGTACTTGTTAAGACGCTAGTAATTGTGGCTGAGGCATTAAACTCTGGAGAGTATGACGCAACTGAGCGATCGCTTGGATTTGATAATCACCAGTTTCCTGGAATTGATCCAAAGATTCTCCAATTCCTTGCAGCTTCTGCCGTAATCCATCTAGAGAATCCTGAATTGGTTGTAGTGCTTCTTGATAGAGATTCACTCGACCACAGCATTCAGAAGTTGTTCTTCGTAGAGATAGCAAGTTTTCCTCGATCGCTTTCAGTTCTTGGCGCTTTTCATCTAGATTGTGAGTTTGATTGTCAATCATTCCCTGATTTAGCTCAATACCAGAACGAATCTGCTCAATTTCACGTTCTAGCTTTTGGACTTCCTGTGAATATTGTTGTCGCTGGGTTTCAATTTGTAACAGAATCGGTTCTAAATTAACTTTATTACCCTCTTTTTCATCAACAACAGTATGTCCTTGTCGCCGTAGCAATACAGCTTGGTGTTGCTTGAGAAACTTTTGATGCTGTAACATATTGCGGCGTTGTCCCACTAAACTGGAGTTTAGCATCTGATAGAGGTCTTTTTCATCCGTTAGTTCCAGTTCCAAATTGATATGGTCATGGTCAGATGCGTGATTTAATTTATTTTGCAGTTCTTCTATAGCTTCTTGTTTATATTTCAGTTCTTGTTCTTGATCGTGAACAAAGCTAGCGTCTATTTCTAACTTATACTGCAAGTCTTGAACTATCTTTTGCAGTTCTTCTAAAGGCATTTTCTCTAAAGCTTCCACATCAGCTTGCTGGCCGAGAACTACACCACCAGACGTTGCGGACAAAGAGTGAATTTGTTGATATAACTCTTCGGCGTTGCGTAACTGCTCTTTGATTATCCGAGCATACTCTTGCTTGCTGTTAAAGTCTGCTGTGTTTATCTGCAATTGGGCTGTTTGCTGGACTAGAGAATTTTGTGCTTGTTGCAGTGCATTTTGGCGATCGCTAAAGGTTTGTGACAATAGCTCGACTTCTTCTTGCTGTTGTGCGATCGCAGTTTTTTGCTCCTCCAGTTTTTGCCAGTGGGGGGTAAGAATAGCTTGCTGCTTTTCGACCAATTCAAAGGCCAGATGGAGGTGTTCTCTTACTGTTTCCGTGGGAGCAACACGACTAGACAAGCCATCGAGTAACTCACTCATTACCCGACTTTGCTCCTCATCTAAAACCGTCCCCTGTTGGAAATCTGCAAGACGTTCCTCCAGACGGCGCTGCTCACCCCGCAAATGCTCCCAAGCGCCTTCCAATTCTAGGCGGTTGCGCTCAATTTCTGTTTGTAACCGTTCAATTTCCTGGCGGGATGTCTCAACTTCCTGTTTTTGCTCCTCTAGTTGTTGCAACTCTTCCTCCAATAGTTGCAACTGTTCTGAGCGTACTTCCATGTCCATTTCACGGCGATTCAACTCTTGCGCCTGAAACGTCAGCGATTGCTTCCACTGATCAATTTCATCTTCCTTGAGCTTAAATTTCTCCAATTGGCGGGAAAAATTCTGCAAAATGTTGACTAGTGGCCGCCCTGCTTCTTGAATCCGCTGCACTTGACGATTTGGATTCAGTTCAACCAGTACCAAAGCACCATCATTTAATTTGCTTGCGTCTTCAGCGACAATCACTTCTTCCGACACAGGACTCCAATTCTGGTCAGTTCGCTGACAAGCTAGCAGTTTCAGTTCAGTTTTGCCACCGCCACTGAGTAAACCACCTTTCTGTTTTTGTACTTCTGCTAAATACAGCACACCGTTAGTCCTTATTGATGCACTTAAAGTTTATGTTTTGGGATATACCTTAAATAATTCTGTTAACTTTTCTCACTGAACCGAAGTTTAGGAGAACAAGACAGACAAAACTATAGACGCAAGATATTACGTCTTGATATTTATAAAAGCGAGTTGATCGCGCCTTTATATTTTGTACTGATGACAGTGATGATGACTTCCGTGTTAACACTAGCTTTGTCAAAGTGTATTACGAAAGATTAAACTTTATAGCTGAATCTATAGCAATTCTCCTTTGGATGCAACAGATCGTAGGGAACATTGCTTGTATGTGTCAACTTAAGCCCAAACCCATTTAAAAATAATATTAACCGCATTAGAAGGAGTATTTTTTAGCTAAATGCAGGGAAATTTAAATGAAATTGATATTTGCAGTATCTTGCAATTGATTGAGTTGGGACAACGAACTGGGCAGCTATGGGTGAGAGCTACTAGCTCTCACCATAACAACAAACTGGGTGGAGAGGGAGCAAGCATTTATCGCCTCAAACAACAGTCTTGGTTCGTCTTTTTCCTCAATGGTCAAATTATCTATTGCCAAGAAGGTGAGAGTAGTTTATCCAGAATTAACGATTATTTACGTCATTATCGAGTCGAGATGCGACTTACCGACAAACAAATTGCCTCTTTATCATCAACCGACGCGCCAGAGTATGCCTATCTGTGGGCACTCTTGGAGCGAAATATTATCAACCCCAAGATAGCTGGTAGTATCATTCACGGCTTGGTACATGAAACCCTCTTTGACCTGCTGAGTTTACACCAAGGGAACTTCATTTTCCATCAGGGTGCGGCACTTGCCCCGCAATTAAACACTTTCGAGATTGCTCCATTTGTTACAAAAATTACGAAGCAGGTGCAAGAGTGGAAGCAACTGTATCCACACATTCAGTCTCCAGAACAATTGCCAGTACTATCTGACAAAGTTCACCTACAATCCTCCCTACCAGAAGCAACTGTGGAGAAATTACAACATTGGGCTGATGGTAAAACATCCTTGCGTCAACTAGCTCGCTATCTCAACCGAGACATTTTGACAGTCGCTAAGGCAATATATCCATACGTGCAACAGAGTTGGTTACAACTAGTATATTCAGTTACAACTGAACCAGATCCCCACACTGATAACGGGGAATTGAAGGGAAAACACAGGGGGCGAATAGTATGTATTGACGATGCGATCGCCATCGGTGAGACTATAAATTCGATCTTACAAGCACAAGGTTATGAAGCGATCGCTCTCACCAATCCTTTAGAGGCACTGAGTCTGGTTTTTCAACTCAAACCGGATTTAATTTTATGCGACATTGCCATGTCGGAATTGGAGGGGTACGAGGTTTGCGCCATGCTGCGACATTCAACAGCATTTCGGCTCACACCGATTATCATGCTCACCGGTAAAGATGGATTTATTGATCGAGTCAAAGCTAGTATGGTCGGGGCAACAGATTATTTAACAAAACCATTTACAGACACTGAGTTACTTATGCTCGTAGAGAAATATATCAACAACCAATGAAAATTGGGTATTGGGCATCCCTTCGGCAACTCTTGGAGACGCTACGCGTTAGCGGAGCTTTCGCTTTAGCGATACGTTCAGGGCAAGTGGGAATTGGGCAGAATAATTTTAGATTCTGGATTCTGGATTTTGGATTTTGGATTGAACAATCTAAAACCTAAAAGACGCTCAATGATTCGCTAACGCAAATTGAGGGGGTATGGAGCATCTAAAGTGATCCAAGATTTGTTGATCTACTAAAAGATCAGTTAAAAGATGTTATCACAGAGTCAGCCAACTTAGTGAAACGTCAATATCCAGGAAAATAGTGAGAACATACAATTAATTTATACAGTTAATACTTGCGGGGGAATCAAAGAATGTTCCAAATAGGAACGTTTACATCAGGGGGTAAATAGACACTTATGAGTACAGTTCTGATTGTGGAAGACAGTATCGCGCAAAGGGAGATGATTACAGACCTCCTGAAAGCAACTGGCCTAACAGTAACCCATGCCAGTGATGGATTAGAAGCATTGGAGGCAATTCAAATAGCACCTCCCGATTTAGTGGTATTGGATATTGTCATGCCCCGAATGAACGGCTACGAAGTTTGTCGGCGCTTAAAATCCGATCCAAAAACCCAAAATGTCCCTGTGGTTATGTGTTCTTCCAAAGGCGAAGAATTTGATCGCTATTGGGGCATGAAGCAGGGTGCAGACGCTTACATAGCCAAACCTTTTCAACCAACCGAGTTGGTGGGAACAGTCAAACAACTGCTGCGAGGATAAAAATAAAAGCAATATGGTCAGCAAACCGGACTTTTTAAGTGGCAGTGGTCAAGACCATTTCCGACCAGAATTACAAGTAGAAAGTCCTGAAGGTGAGTTACATTTGAGGTTTTACATTCCCTCGCATCAGGAGTTTGCACTACAAGCAACTGGCATTCGGGAGGTAATTGAACTAAGTCCTGATAGAATCACTCCGATTCCTAATGCTTCTCCTTTACTTTTGGGTACTCTAAATTTACGAGGTCGAGTTATTTGGGTAGCTGATTTGGGTCAATTTCTTGGGGAAGCAAGTGCATTAAACACGGATAGAGCTGAAATTTCGGTGATTGCCATTGAAGAGCAAGACACAATAGTGGGTTTAGCAGTAGAGGAAATTGGTGGCATGGACTGGTTGGATGTCCAGAATCTCATGCCACCAACTAGTGTTCCAGATACTATGGCTCCCTTTTTACGTGGAGAGTGGTTATTAGATGCTAAAAACAATCAGTGTCTACGACTACTCGATCAAATGGCAATTTTACGGAGTGCTAGGTGGGCAGGATGAAATTGGAGGAGGAAATGGCAGCAAGTATTGATAATTACGAGCCAACATATCAACAGGCGATGACCGCCTATGTTCAAAGGAATTATGAGGTTGCCGCCACTTTAGTTGACCAAGTGGTGCAAAATTTACCAAATGACCCCAACTCCCATTTGCTAAGGGGTCACATTTACTATGTTTTACAGCAGTACGATGTAGCAAAAGAAGAATATCAACAGGTATTACGCTTGACTAACGATCAAGAAATTATTGGTTTTGCCAATAATGGAATTGAGAATATCAATCAATATTTACAATCATTCGGTGGGGAAATTGATACATCAGATAGTCAAGAGCAAATTAATTCCCCAGAGATGTCTGATGCACTGGTATATAGCGAACAAGAATTAGAAGATTTGGGCGCTAGTAAGGATTTTGACAGCAATAACCTTGATTTGAACTTTTTTGGAGAGCATCAAGAACCTGTAAATGGCGTTGAGGAACTATCTTCAAAAAGTCCATTTGATATACCAACAGAAGATAGTATTGGAACGAGACAAATATCAGATTCTTCTACAGCTTATGGTGACGATCCTTTTGCTTTCAATGAAGAACTACAGGAACAAGAGTTAAATAACAGCAAATGGGAGGAGAAAGCAGAATTAGAGTTGCCTGCTTTCTGGCAGGAAGATATATCAGAAGAAAGCCACGAAGAATCATTAGTAAATAGTCATTTTTCAGATAATGGGAAAAATTCCGATCGCGGGAATTCAGCTATTGACAATAATAACTCTTCATCTTCTAATTCCAAAACTGGGAATAACGAGAATAATTTCCCTGATTTATTGAGTGAGCCAAAGTCCCCAGAGCTTAGTAATGAAGACTTGGAATATACAAAATCTAGTTTGGGAGACGAAACTTTATTTATTGTTCAAGAAGAACTTAAAAATAGTTCATCAACAAATAGCAACAGTCAATATGATTTGCCTGAAACCGAAGCACCCGATTGGTTGAAGTCAAAAAATTTTGCAGATGAAGAAGCTTTTGCGCCGAATTTATCTGATGATGCTTCGTCTTTTAGCAGGAATCTCCCTGTAAAAGAAAAGCAGTTTAAATCAGGCGAAGTTATCGGTAAAAATAGCTTTGATGACGATGATAATTTTGATATGGAAGCATTTGAGTCTGCCTTTGGCTCAGAAGGGTTAAGCCCTTATGAAGACTCAAACAATATACTGAATGGAGAAAATTCTAAAAGCAATATAGAGTTTTTAGATGATTTTGAGGAATTTGATGATTTAGGTAACATTCCAGGGTTTGACCTGCTCGAAGGAGATTCTAACTTCGCTGATCTAGCAATGCATTCTGCTTCATCAGAAACTAGTGGCAGTGGACGTTCTCAAGCCGTGGAAGCTTCTGCAAGTAGTGCAGCTAGCGATCGCGAAGAGGAACTATTCACAATGACTGGTTCCCATGAAGAAGTTCCAGTCTTTAGCCAAACAGATGTCTCAAAACTCGAACCCAACGTCAGCGTTGAGCAAGGATGGTTAGCACCATTAGAAAATGCCTCCATAGAAAGGAAACAATGGTTAATTGCTGGAAGTGTGGGCATTGTCTCGGCACTGGTTGTAGCCACAGTTAGCTTTGTCGCTACCACATTTTCGCCAGCCCAACAACGAGAATCAGTGCGGAACACAGGTTGGGCAATGTCACTCGCAGCTGGGATTGCAGGTTTTACCACCGCAGGCTTCATGGGAAATCTTGCACTTAAACAAATTCGGCGCACAACTGATGATCTCCAAGCTCAGTTTGAGGCTGTGCGTCAAGGAAATCTGAATGCTCAAGCCACAGTGTTTTCCGAAGATGAATTGGGTCATTTATCCACTGGCTTTAATGAAATGGCGCGGGTAATTTTCACAACCACAAGTGAAGCCCAACGGAAAGCCGATGAACAAGAGGAAGCCAAAGAAAACCTGCAACGCCAGGTGATTCGTCTCTTGGATGATGTGGAAGGAGCTGCTAGAGGTGATTTAACAGTCCAAGCGGAAGTGACAGCCGACGTATTGGGAGCGGTAGCTGACGCCTTTAACCTGACAATTCAAAACCTGCGGGATATCGTTCAACAGGTAAAAGTGGCGGCGAAGGATGTGACAAAAGGTGCAACCAACTCTGAAACTTTTGCGAGAGCCTTATCTAGTGATGCTTTGCGCCAAGCAGAAGAGTTGGCGGTAACGCTGAATTCTGTACAAGTAATGACTGACTCGATTCAACGGGTAGCAGAGGCGGCGCGGGAAGCTGAAACCGTCGCCCGTGATGCTAGTACGATCGCTCTCAAAGGTGGCGAAGCAGTAGAAAATACTGTGGCGGGGATTTTGGAAATTCGAGAAACCGTTGCCGAAACCACTCGAAAAGTGAAGCGGTTAGCGGAATCTTCCCAAGAAATTTCTAAAATTGTGGCGTTGATTTCCCAAATTGCTTCCAGAACAAACTTACTGGCACTCAATGCTAGTATTGAGGCGGCAAGGGCAGGAGAAGCTGGACGCGGGTTTGCGATCGTAGCAGACGAAGTGCGCCAGTTAGCAGACAAATCTGCTAAATCTCTGAAGGAAATTGAACAAATTGTGATGCAAATCCAAAGCGAAACAGGCTCTGTAATGACCGCGATGGAAGAAGGCACACAACAAGTAATTAAAGGTACAAAATTGGCAGAAGAAGCCAAGCGATCGCTCGAAAACATTATTCAAGTGGCGAATCGCATCGATATTCTTGTACGCTCAATTACCAGCGACACTGTGGAACAAACTGAAACTTCCCGCGCCGTCGCTCACGTAATGCAATCAGTAGAACTCACCGCGCAAGAAACTTCCCAGGAAGCACAGCGAGTTTCAGGTGCGCTACAACACTTAGTTGGTGTATCCCGTGACTTGATCGCCTCCGTTGAACGTTTCCGAGTGGAAACTACGGAAACCAGATAAATTGTCATTTGTCCAAAGTCCAATTTTTATTTGCTAATGACCAATGACTAATGACCAATGACCAATGACCAATGACCAATGACTAATGACTAAAAAACTATGCTGCCGGAACAACAACAGCGGATTTTGGGTTACTTTATCGAAGAAGCCAGGGATCACCTGAATACCATTGAGCAGGGCTTGCTGAATTTAGAGGGTACACTGAACGACCCGGAAATGATCAGTGAAGTCTTCCGGGCGGCTCACTCCATCAAAGGAGGAGCGGCGATGCTTGGATTGACTAGCATCCAGCATACCTCCCACCGTCTAGAAGATTGTTTTAAAGTTCTCAAAGATAATCCGGTTCAGATTGACCAAAAGTTAGAGTCTTTATTTCTTGGTGTATCTGATACCCTGAAAGCGCTGTTAGAGCATTTGAGCGGGCCTTATGGTCTTTCTGAAGATGCAGCTAATACTTTGATGTCAGAAACTGAGCCAGTCTTTCAATGGCTGTATCAGCATCTGGAACTACTTGTAGAACAAGGAAAAAATGGAGTAGCTAGCACAACAGAACGACACACAACCTCTGTAGAGAATGTCTCCACACTTACAGAACTTTTCCTGCGGCGAGATATTCCCAGTTTGCCAGAAGACACCCATCAGGAATCTCCAGAAATATCGTTCTCAGTAACACCCCAAGAAGTGCGAGACAATGCTGCGCGATCGCCTCTCACCGCCAAAGAAAATAATTGGAGCGAATTTCAAGCCCAGGTGCTGCAAAGACTGCGGGAAATGTTGCAACTGTTTAAGCAAACAACAACACCCTCAACTCGACAAAACCTTCAGGAATGCTGTTACCAGTTAGTTAGACTTGGTGAAACTTGGAATTTGTCCAAGTGGTGTGGTTTGTGTCAAGCAGCAGCGAGTGCGATCGGCAATCCTGAAAATACCTATCTCACTTTAGCTAAAATTGTCATTACCGAAATCAAGCAAGCTCAAGAATTAGTCTTGCAAGGTAGGGAAGCCGAAATTGCAATTAGTCAGCAACTAGAAGCGCTTTTGAACCTTGCTGAAATTGAGTTATTAGAAGTTACCCCTGATTTGTTTGACGAACAGTCTGCGGCTTTGACAGAATTATCAACTGCCTCAGAGCCAATTCTATCTGCTAACACCGAGCCGTTAGTCATAACTAACCTAGCCCAGACAACTGAAGAACTTAATCTAGACGAGGATAGCGCAGCCTCAACTCTTGGAGAGGCTGCGCCAACGAGTCCGCGAGCGTCTGGCTACGCCAACGTCAAGGGCGATCGCCCCTATATTCAACAAGGGACACCACTAAACGCTGCTACTCACACTAGTCTTACTTTCGCCACACATGAAGAAGTACATCCAATCAGTAGCAATCTTGACCCCAATGGCCCAGAGGTAGGAATAGCTGAGTTAAATACCCTTGCCGATTTATTTGACGGTGATACTCCCGAACTAGATGAAAGCTGGCATCAAGAAGAAACCTTAGATATTGCTGCTACGGATGATTTTGGGATTGATTTCAGCAGCACAGACGCTGAGGATGCTAATAGCGATTTATCCGATTTCCTCTCTTTTGATGAAGATACAAGCAACGAGCAGCACCCAACAACCACAGCCACTACAGAAGATTTATCTTTGTTATTTGGCGACAATTTTTTAGAAAAAGAGAATTCAGAATCGCAAAATCAACAAACATCTGCTACGACTTTAGAGTTAAGCGATATTAACGTACTTGATATAAATTTAGACTCTTCTTCCCAAGATTTACAAGAATTTATTGATATTTATAGTGATACAAACCTGCCTCCTGATGTCAACAAAAACGATGTGGTTCAAGATTTATTGACACTGGCGCTAGATGATGATATAGAACTATTACCTACAGGCGAAGTAACTCAACCAGAAACAGAAGTGAACGCCTCTGTGGAACTATCTACCAACCAACAAAACAGTTTTGATAACTTATTCTTAGAAACTAGAAATGCAAATTGGGTAGAAGAAATTACCCCTAGTGACTACGTAGAATTACCCCAGGAAACAGGCTTGTCTTTAGACAGCCTATTTGCTGAAATGGAAGAACAGACACCACTGCCTACAAGTGAACCAGAAGTCGGTGATTTATTTGATACATCTCCAACAACAGCACCTGAGTTTTCTGAATCAGAAAATGATCTGAGCAACTTCTGGAACCAGGAAACCACAGAGGAACAGGACGAATTCAATTCTTTAATTGAGCAAAATGTGGAAAGGGCGTTAGAAGAGAGTTTGTTTGCTGCAACTAATGACATTTTTGCCGACAGTCAGCAGCCAATACCTTCTCCTATAGCCAGTTTTGACATAGAAGAAGATTTTGATCTCAATTTCCAGCAGCAAGAGCAGCTAGATTTGATATTCTCATCAGATTCTGGAGATAATTTATTTGATGAGTTAACACCGAGTAACCCAAGTATTTCCCCTGCAATCAGCGATCGCATACAGCCCTTTGCGCCTGAAACGCCTTTGTTGGCGCAGCATCTAGGGGAAGAAATTATCAAGCGATCGCAACAACCAGAAGCTTTAGATTTTGTTCCAGAATTTACTAATCAGCCCTCAGAGATATCTGCTGTTGATCTGGAACTTGATTCATTCAACCCTTTCGATGGAAATCCGCAACTGCTGTTTGAGGATGTCGCTAGAGACTCCACTTATATTCAGATGGAAACCACAGATGAAACTGTGGATGAACTATCAGCTACAGAAAATATCAACTTTGGGGAAACTTCAGATTTAGCCTCACTTCAAGCACAGCCAGATGATTCATTCGACTCTTTCGATGAAAATCCGCAACTGCTGTTTGAGGATGTCGCTACATCCACCTATATTCAGATCGAAACCACAGATAATACTGTGGATGAACTATCGGTTATAGAAAATATTAGTTTTGGAGAAACTTCAGATTTAGAATCACTTCCAGCACAGCCAGATGATTCATTCGACTCTTTCGATGAAAATCCGCAACTGCTGTTTGAAAATGTCGCTACATCCACCTATATTCAGATGGAAACCACAGATAATCTGGATATATCGGCTATAGAAAATTCTCTAGATAACAGTTTTGGGGAAATTTCAGATTTAGGATCACTTCAAGCACAGCCAGATGATTTGCTCGGTTTCGATGAAAATCCGCAACTGCTGTTTGAAAATGTCGCTACATCCACCTATATTCAGATGGAAACCACAGATAATCTGGATATATCGGCTATAGAAAATTCTCTAGATAACAGTTTTGGGGAAATTTCAGATTTAGGATCACTTCAAGCACAGCCAGATGATTTGCTCGGTTTCGATGAAGATCCGCAACTGCTGTTTGAGGATGTCGCTACATCCACCTATATTCAGATTGAAACCACAGATAATACTGTGGATGAACTATCGGCTATAGAAAATATTAATTTTGGGGAAACTTCAGATTTAGGATCATTTCAAGCACAGCCAGATGATTCATTCGACTCTTTCGATGAAAATCCGCAACTGCTGTTTGAGGATGTCGCTACATCCACCTATATTCAGATGGAAACCACAAATAATACTGTGGATAAACTATCGGCTATAGAAAATATTAATTTTGAGGAAACTTCAGATTTAGCCAAGACTTGCCCAGAAGTTTTAGGTACTGAGCCGAAGAATAACTTAGAAACTGCCTTTGAGTTCCTAGAAAACAGAGATATTGAAGATACAGAGCTTGGTTTTGCAAATGATTTATTGTTTACAGAAACTGCTCTATCAGAAGCAATAAACCAGGAAGAATTAGGAGAAAGTGCGACAACAATTGATTCACAAACGGTTATTCAGGAAGGTGTAGAAACCGATTTGTGGGATCTAGCAGAGACATCTGAACCTGTACCAGTGTCAGAGGGCGAAAACGCTATTGTTACCTCAATTGAAGAATTGGTAACGACAGAAAACGTTGAAGTAGTTGCTCCAGAAGATGACTTTGCAGACTTGGAAGCATTACTAGGAGAGGAAGTAGCACTTAACCCCAAAGCTAAGGAGATACCAGAAGTAGATTTTGCAGCCCTGGAAGAATTGCTAGGTACAGATAACAACAGCGATGTCTACAACGGGCTACGCCAACGCCAGCCCTTCAACAATCAACCAGTCTTGGCGAAAAATGCCATTCCATCACCAGCTACAGATGAATTTGGTGATTTGGAGAAGTTGCTGGCAGAAGCGGATCAAACAATATCCCATTCACCATCAGTAAAATCTAACACCAACAAAATTCCCCGTCCCTCTACTCGTCGAACTGCAAGATTTGAAGAAACGATGAAGGTTCCAGTTAAGCAACTAGACGATATGAGTAATTTAGTTGGGGAGTTGGTGGTAAATCGCAATACCTTAGAGCAGGATCATGAACGGCTGCGGCAGTCATTAGATAACTTGCTAATTCAGGTACAACAACTCTCAGATGTAGGCGCAAGAATGCAAGAGTTGTACGAGCGATCGCTACTAGAAGCTTCTCTATTAGCTGGACGCAAAAAGAAAGACCCCGGACTCCAAGCGCCTGATTCCAATGCCGATAGGGGTTTTAGCGAGTTAGAAATGGATCGTTTTACTCCCTTCCATACCCTGTCCCAGCAGATGATTGAACGCATTGTTCGAGTGCGTGAGTCGGCAAGTGACATTGATTTTGTTACCGAAGAAACCGAGCGAGTAGCAAGGCAGTTCCGCCAAGTAACTACCCAGCTACAAGAGGGATTAACAAGAGCGCGAATGGTGCCTTTTGCTCAAACTATCGATCGCTGGCGGCGAGGAGTGCGCGACAACGCCATCAAGTGTGGCAAACAAGTGGAGTTGGTGATCGAAGGTGGCGATACCTTAATTGACAAGATGATTTTGGATCATCTCACCGATCCGTTAACTCACATGCTGAATAATGCGATCGCTCACGGTATTGAAACGGCAGAAGAAAGGCAAGCTGCTGGTAAACCAGCCATAGGAATCATTACTATCCGTGCCTTCCACCAAGGCAACCAAACGATCATTTCTGTAGGCGATGATGGCGCAGGCATCGATTCAGCAAAGGTTAAGGCTAAGGCGGTGAAGATTGGCATGATTACACAAGCGCAGGCAAAAGCCATGTCTCGCCTGGAAGTTTATGATCTGCTGTTCCAGTCTGGTTTTACAATCAAAGACCAAGCAGATGAAATTTCTGGTCGTGGTGTGGGTATGGACGTAGTACGCTCCGAGATTAGCGAAATTCGGGGGACAGTGAACACTGATTCTGCGATCGGTAAGGGAACCACTTTCACCATTCGTCTGCCACTGACTCTGAGTATTTGTAAAGCTCTCTGCTGCGTCTCTGATCGAGCCAGAATCGCTTTCCCGATGGACGGTGTAGAAGATACGCTGGATATACCAGTCAAAAATATCCAGCACGATGCCAATGGGGAATCATTTATTTCCTGGCGCGATACGGTGCTGCCATTCCGACCTCTGAAGGAACTTTTAACCTTCAATCGCCAAATCAGTCGCGGCAATGTCTATGGCGGCACTAGAGATGATGATATGGTTTCTGTGGTCGTGGTGCGATCGGCAAATACCCTAATTGCTCTACAGATTGACCTAGTGTTGAGCGAACAAGAAATTGTAATTAAGCAGTTTGAAGGGCCAGCGCCTAAACCCATTGGTGTCGCTGGTGCTACAGTCCTGGGTGATGGTCGGATTATGCCTATTGCTGACGTACTAGAAATAATTGACATCTTCCAAGGACGGATTTCTACACAAATTGGTGGCAATTCTTGGCAACAGAAAGGAATCCCTGTAGACATCTCTCCTGCGAAGATTGATCCGACAGTGCTAATCGTCGATGACTCGATTACAGTCCGAGAGTTGCTCTCCCTAACCTTTAATAAGGCAGGTTATCGTGTAGAACAGGCGCGTGATGGACAGGAAGCTTGGGATAAACTCCGCTCTGGTCTGCCTTGCGATATCGTATTTTGCGACATCGAAATGCCCCGTTGCGATGGTCTGGAGTTACTCTCTCGCATTCAGAAAGACTCTAACCTCAACCACTTACCGATCGCCATGCTCACCTCACGAGGTGCAGACAAGCACAGACAAATTGCAGCTCAACTCGGTGCTAGTGGCTACTTTACCAAGCCCTATCTCGAAGAAGCTTTACTTGAAGCTGCGGCGCGGATGTTGAAAGGGGAGAAACTTGTTAGCACTACAAGTAATGTTTAGTAACCAATAAGTAGTAATGCAAAATTATTTACACATCTTATTTGGCTCTGTGCCTTATCCATAGGACTTACGCACCAATACGGTTCAGTTAAGCCCAAAAAATAAAAATGTGTAGCGACTGTCTTAAAAGTCAAGCGTATTGGCTTACGCACAGGCAACGGAAAATCGTAGACGCAAACCCGAGAGCGTCTCCAAGAGTTGCGGCTTGCCGCAGGCTACCACGGAGACACAGAGAGAAGCCAGTGCGCCCTTGCGGTTCCCCGACTTGTAGCAACTGGCGCGACACGGAGAAATAAGAGTTTGAGAGGTATTTTACGTAAGTCCTGATTCAATAAAGGATACAGTATTTCAAAATAAGAAATTAATTTTGCATGAGTACTTAAAAGACCTTGGCAGTAAACCTGTCAAGGTTTTTTACTTAAAATTTTCAGTCTTTATTGAAACATGATATTGAAATGTGTATAGTGTTATTTATCAAAACTATGATGCTATTTGCTTTATATATAATGAATCAAAAATGAAAAGTTTAATAAAATTAGGATCTGCTGCTATCTCTGGCGTTGTTCTTTCTCTTGCAATTATAGAAGTAGCAAAAGCAGATATTGTACCGGGCACCGTTTCTAGTGATGCGTTCGATTCTACACAAGGCACAGTGATCACGAATGAAGACACAATCATTGATCCTATTAACGCTTTTCGTACAAGTGGAGGGTTTGAGGACGGTCATACACTTATGCGTAATGGTGGTCTTGGCTCAATCAGCTTCATTGAGTTTGCCACTGCTTCCCCGGTTACAATCGGTGGTGTAAGGTTATTTGCCCACAATGATGGCGAATATTTCGGTTTTCGTCGTGCGATGAGCAATTTTTCACTCTTGGCTGACACAAATTCTGACAGCGTTTTTGAGACTGTTGTAGCTAACCAAAATATTAATCCCAATTATGCGCTACAGACTGGTAACAATGCAGCACTCCCAGAAGACCTCGATCTGACAATCCCATCTCTTGTTGGCAACATAACCGCACAATCCTGGCGGCTTGAAGTTACGCAAGGAACTGATATACAGCCTTTCGAGGGTGCTCGTCTGGTTGAGTTGGACGCTTTACCACCTGTACCTACCTCTGTTCCTGAACCCACTTCTGTAAGTGGCATTGCTCTTGTCGGTGCTTCGGGAGCATGGATAAAGCGTAAACAAAAAGCTTCTAAATACGCCTAATTGGAAATAAATAACGCACAGTAAAGTAAAAACTTACATACTAGGAAACGCGATCTCCTAAACTATTATTATCTGGTAAGTGATATCGCAATACGGTTCGGTTAAGGCAAGAGACGCGATAAATCGCCGTCAAGACAAAGGACTGATTATTGTAAAGACGGCGATTTATCGCGTCTTTGCGATTAGCGGCGTGTCATCAAAAAACTTTATCCGAACCGTATTGAGTGATATCGCGCTTCCTCGGTTATAGTTCAATACGCTTGGGTTAAGCCAGAAAAATAAATTTGCGTAGGTTGGGGAGCCACTGCGCCCTTGCGGTTTCCCGACTTGAAGCATGTGGCGTTTGAGGAACGAAACCCAACATTTTCGGGCATTTGTTGGGTAACACTAAAGTTCAACCCAACCTACAATTATCCTTAACCCAAGCGTATTGGGTTATAGTTTTCTTTTGCAAAGGTTTTCAACGAGCATTACTATAAGAAATAATTATTTAGTTTGAATAAATAATCGAAATATATTATATAGTAAGCATTCAATTTGGCAAAACCAAACTAAGATAAGGAGCTTTCCAAATTTCTGTGCTTTGTTTTATACAACTTTTTTAGAGTAATCCCAAAATATCTGAAAATATTGCCTAAATGGCAACATTGCTCTGCTGAGTTTAGGTATTGTCAATGTTAAGTTTATCTATTGTGAATTCTCTACTCAGACTTATCTATTAATTACGTAAAGTTTGTATAAAGAACTATAACTAACCTGGTTCTAGTACTGAATAGCAAATTTGCACTGTTATCTGCCCAACTTTATATACAGGAGGAGCGAATTTGGTATACTAAATTCCTTGTATATACCAAAATCTACGTTAAAAGGAGAACAGAGTAAATATCTAAGCAAAAGAGAGTATAACGATGTAAAACTACGTTATAACCTCTAACTAACACTCATTTAGGCTGCAACTCGCCAATAAAAGCGAAATATGTAGCTTTTCAGTAGTTGACTAGTGCTAGATTTAAGTTACTCTTAAAGCGGATCGCTTCTTGTAAGAATCTACCCTGACAAAAGTGTATAAAGATATAGTTAAATTTAGAAATTCTGTCCGAGATTTTTAATTTACAAACTGAATAGTTTGATACGGCGCTCAAAAACCTGATCCACTACCCTAAACAAGGTAGTCAATTAACGACTCAATATCATCTGTCTGGTAATTGTATTGAATAGTTTACAATACCAGTGGATGAGAAAATCTAAAGAAAATATAAAAGAAACTCAAATTACTGTGGTGTCTGGAGGACAAAAGTGTTTCTGAGACTAGCACATCAACATCGACAATTCGTCCAAGACTTGGTAATGAACCTGCAAGCCTTGGCGGTTGTATTAGAGCGGCGCGGGTATCTTGCATCCTGTTACACCTGTGGCGACCAAATGAATAGTGCATCGTTTATGGTTAGCTTGGGTGATAACCACCTGATTCGGTTTTTGGTGTCCGATTACGGGATTACTTGGACGGAAATGCGGGATGACCGCGAATTAATGAAGCTAGAAGGTGCAGAGGCAATTAGCCAGTTAGACGAACTGGCTGATCTTGTCAAGCAATCTATGCAAACCGATACAGGCTCTAAAACTCTTGCCAAGAAGTATTAAGGTTCCAAAGGTCGATGGCAAATTAGAAATTGATTATCGGTAATTGGTAATGGTGGCTTAGTTAGCGATCGCTCTTACCTATTCTCCATTACCATTAAGTGATTGGCTCGTGGCTGGCCCATCGCATATTTTTTTGTATCTGCCAAAACCTCACGAGCCAGATTCTGAGCCTTCAGCTTGAAGTTGGTAAAATGTACTGCTAATCACAATCAAGATAATTAGTAATTACTAATTCATAATTCATAATTAAAAGACAGGTTAAAAAAACCTGCAACTATCAAGCAACCCCGTTTTGCTTAGGGTCTAAATCTACTTATATAACGCAATTATGAATTATCAATTATGAATTATGAATTTTTAATGAATTTTCTAGCTGACACATCAGCCAGAAGCTTGACTACCTAAAGTCCATTGCCAATCAAAATAAAGGATGCCCAGTAGTACGGGTGACTAAAATCACTAACTGCTGCCACGGGTACATTGTGATTTATTACCTTCCAGTCCCCAGTCATTAACGAGATTTGAGCTTGGCGTAAAGCTTCAGTTTTAGTCAACTTAACAGTAGAGAGGATATTATAAAAAGCACTGATAAGTGCCTGTGTACCACCATTATCTATAGACCATAAAGAGGCGATCGCAGCTCTTGCGCCGGTTTGTTGCATCTGATAGCCAAAGCCCAAAATTTCCTCACCATTACTTAACTTGCCTCCTAAGCCGGTTTCACAGGCGCTCAACACTACCAAATCCACATTGGGGAGTGACCAAGTGGCGACATTTCTAAAGTTAACGCGATCGCCATTCCCGAATAAAATAAACGAATCTTCTGGTTTACCGACGACAAAGGCTGCATGAGTCGCTAAATGGACAATTGTATAATCATCCATTTGGGGTACAGTAGCTCTGGGGCTAAAGGCATCGTCTAAAAGCTTCGTAGTTTCAGGAACCGCACCTGCTAGACTTTCCACTTCTCGCGTTGCAAAGGGCAATCCAGCGAAAGCAACCTGTCGATTCCCAACTTTAATTTGATAATTACCTTTAGTAAAAGCACCGGCTAAAACCCGCAAAGTAGATTGTTTTGGGGTATTTAAGTTAGTCAGGCTGGCAGATGTAATGTGATTGACAGCCAAGCGCTGTACTAGCCACTGTTTGTCATCATATAAAGCAGTTAAAGGAATGTAGCGTAACTGGTCAAGCAGCGTAGCTGCAATTCGTAATTGATAATTCGTAATTCGTAATTCAAGCCCACGATTAAAATCGGGGGCTTGAAATATGGTGCTACGCATTTTCGTTTCTCCATTAATAAATTAAGGGGCTTGAAACCATAAATTACGAATTACGAATTACGAATTAGTAATTATTTGGTCATCTGGAGCGTAAATCAGAGTTTGTGTACCTGATAGATCCAGGTCTTTTTCTATTGGTTTAATTAGCCAGCCATACAGTTGTCGTGCAGGTGCTTTAATATAGCAGTTCTCGTTTGGATGCAACACATGGTAGGGGCTAAGCTTTGCTCATGCGTGTCAACTTAACGTTAAAAGGGCGGTTATAAACCGCACGCCAGTTGCAACAAGAGTGGCTCGCCGCCCAACGCACTGGCTTGTCTACACGAGACAAAACCTGCCTCCGTGGGTTAAGCAATCAAAGATTTTGTATTAGTCCACGGAGGTGGACGAGAGCGAGAGTGCCGCGAATTCCCTGAGCCAAGGCAAAAGTAGACACCAATGAGCAATGTTGTGCCCCTACGATTAGTCTGTATTCCATGCAATTGAGAAGGGCTATTGATAAATTCGTTAAATCCATCCAGGAGTTGCTGTTGATTTAAAACTAATTGCTCTATGCGTTGTTTCTGTTGGAGCGATCGCTCTTTGGGGGAAATTTTCCGTAGTGTTGTCAGGCTAATGCTTTTTGTAATATCTGCAACGCCTCTTTTGATTGCCCTTGCCGAGATTCTTTGATAGCTTCTTCGTTGAGCCTTGCAATTTCTGAGAGTTGATTATTTTTGGGTAAAGCTTGAGCTTTTTCTCCAGAGTTGTACCTCAACCTTGGATTTGTGCTTACCTGGTTATTGTCTGGATACACCATCCCAAAACCTAGTAAACTAAGTAGAGTTAAAGTAACAACACTCACATACCGGAGATTAGGCTGCATAACAAAACACTCCCTATACTCGGAAGGTAAATATTAAATCAATAAGTCCGGCAACGCAATTAATTTTTATGCTATTCAATAATTTGGAAAATTTATAAGTGCTGAGAAATTTGAAGATGTCACAAGAAAAACCCAGCCAAGCAAAATTACCATCAACCAGCGCCCTTGACAATCGATCAACTAATGAATTTGGGAATTGGTTTGAATATCCTGTCAGAGTGCAACCCCACCACACTGACTATGCCGGTCTTGTCTGGCACGGTTCCTATATAGCTTGGATGGAAGAAGCACGGATTGAATGCTTGCGATCTATAGGGATTGAATTTGCTGATTTAGTCGCTATAGGTTGCGATTTACCAGTAGTAGAACTGTCGGTGCGCTATCACCGTTCAATTAAATTGGGTATGGCAGTGTTGGTAAAAACGCGCATGGCTGAGGTGACTGGTGTGCGAATCAATTGGGATTATGCCATTGTCTCAACTGATGGGCAACAATTGTACGTCACTGCCAAGGTGACTTTAGTAGCTTTAGATAGCGAAAGAGGGAAGATTATGCGTCAGTTGCCGGCGAGTGTTAAGGATGCACTGGCTAAAATTTCAGCATTAAATAAAAATTGACCAACAAAGCTTATAAAGGCAATTTGCTTCAAGCTTCAAAATTTTATCTGGTCATTATTTGTAATTCACCTTAGTTAATAAAGGTGAATTTTTAATTTTTTACTTGCCGTTTTGGAACTGTGATATAGTTTGCGTAAACTGCATTATATAATGCCAAATATCTTGTGGGGTAATGCCAAAACTAATGTTTAATAAAATCAGGATTGCGGCAATAGTTAATGCACTACTCACGGTTGCTTTTAACAACTTCCACAATATTATGAAGATAATCCAGGCTACAATCAACGTAGCAATCATAATGTAGAAATTCCTTAACAATAGCCCTTACCTGACAAGGCGTTTATTCAGAAAGGGTAAGTTTTTATCTAAAGTAAAAATTACCAGTACTAAAGCTATTAGAACTAATTTGAAATAGATAGATACTAAAGGTAAGATTTTTTAACTGTACCAATGCCATATTACCTGAAAATGAGACAATGATTCAGATAAGAGGCAACTTATTTGGCAATTTGGCAGAATACTTAAAAAGATTTTTTTATTGATATGCTTGTATAAATAATTTCAGTATAATGAAGTTATATTTTTGTAACGATACAGTAACGCTATTTGATTTGTGAGAATCAAAAGGCTCAGAATAGAGTGTATGGTAACCAAAATTTATACCAAAGTTGGAAAGTTATACAGCATAGTATATTTAGGGTTGATTGCCCTAGCTTGTGTAGCTAATGCAATAATTTGGATTCTAATAGCTCGAAATAATACTGCTGGTAGTGAGATATCTTTGACAGCAATATTTTTTCCAGCGATCGCCGTTTTAGTGGCAGTTTCCACAATAGTTGGAATATGTCAAGAAAAGATGTGGGCAAAATGGATTACAATTGCGATCTATAGTTGGTATATTTTTAGGATTATTCAGGCAATTAGCAACGTATATTTATCACGATCACTTGTAATAAATATAACCTTGTTTCAATCGATACATTTAATCGCTTTAATTCTTCCGGTTTTAGGAATTATTTTGTTATTACAAAAGCCAAAGACAAATGTCTCTAGTTAATCAATAGCTATTTCAGAGAAAGAGGCTAACAACGCATAGCAGAGAATGGACAAAAATGAATTTAGCCGTTAGCCTTCAGCATTAGGCTGAAGGCTAAACAAGAATTAATCAAGAGCCAGAAAATCTGCCTTTTGGGTATCTGGGTAAAGGTTTTTATCTCAGAGAAATTATCCGCGAGTGAGTTTCTAACTTTTCAGTTGCTGTTAAAACTTCTTGTCTTGCCCATTTATCTGCTTTCAAAATGTCATCTAAAGAGGGATTAGAACGGTTATCATTTTGATGGCGATCGCACACCCATTCGATACACCGGGGAATATCTAAAAACCGAATTTTTTCTGATAAAAATAAAGCCACAGCTTGCTCATTTGCGGCATTTAATACAGCTGGCATCGAACCACCAGCTTTACCCACAGCATAAGCTAACTGCATACAAGGATACTTTTGGTGATCTGGTTCACGGAAGGTTAAGTTTCCGGCTTTGACTAAATCTAGTCGCTCCCAGTTGGTGTAAATGCGATCAGGCCAAGATAGCGCATACAGCAAAGGTAAGCGCATATCCGGCCAACCGAGTTGGGCTAAAACTGAAGTATCTTGCAGTTCAATCAGCGAGTGAATAATGCTCTGGGGATGAATGACAATTTCGATATTGTCATAATCCAACCCAAACAGAAAGTGAGCCTCAATTACTTCCAGTCCTTTATTCATCAAAGTAGCAGAGTCTACAGTGATTTTACGCCCCATCGACCAATTAGGATGCTTGAGAGCGTCAGCAACGGTTACATCTGCTAACTTTTCTACATCCCAGTCCCGGAAAGCCCCACCAGATGCAGTCAGCAAAATTTTCCGCAAGCCTGCTTTTGGCACACCTTGGAGGCATTGAAATATTGCGGAATGTTCGGAATCGGCAGGGAGTAATTTTACACCATGTTTTTCGACTAGGGGTAGAACCACAGGGGCCCCAGCAATCAGGGTTTCTTTGTTTGCTAAGGCAATATCTTTACCAGCTTCAATAGCTGCGATCGTGGGTAGCAAACCAGCACAACCAACGATCCCAGTGACAACGGTTTGAGCATCGCCGTAGCGAGCGACTTCTATCACTCCGGCCTCACCAGTCAGTAGAATCGGTTGGGGATCGAGGTCAATGATAGCTTCTTTGAGCGCTGGTAATTTATCTTCTGAGCAAATGGCTGCTATTTCCGGTCGAAACTGCCGAATTTGAGCAGCCAACATCTCTACATTGTTCCCAGCTGCCAATCCCACAATCCGAAACTGATCTGGATACTGAGTGACAATATCTAAAGTCTGAGTACCAATAGAACCAGTGGAACCAACAAGAGTAATCGCTTTCACAATTGCTTAAGGATTTACAGACAACTCCCACTATAAATTGCTGGGGACTCTTTAATAACAGGAATCACTATAATCGATACACTGACGACGGGGAGGGGGAGACGCAAGGAAAGGACGCAAATAAGGAAAGTTTACCTGTGTCCTCCTCACTGCGCTAGCCCCAATCCGTTAATTTCAACTCGATAGACTGCTAAACATAAAGTACTAAAGTTGCTCAACTTTCATATAAATAGACAAAAATTGTATTTATAAATAGTATATTTTTAAAGATAAATTAGGAAAAAATTGTCAAAAGTAACCAAATAGGAAATAATTTTAATTAATTGCTAATCTGTCCAGTTTGTTAATGATGTTGGTGGAAGATTTAATATGCAAAATATTACTCATAAATTGCTGTGTTGCCGCTATATGTAAAAAAATATATAAAGGAGTTTGTTGAAGCACTCAAGCTTATGGTTAAAGTTCAGATAGTTAGAAAAAAATTTTTATGGAAAAATGATTTCCTTTTTCCAGCAGTAATATGGCTTGCCAGTCGAATATTCATCTGGACTGCTATGTTGCTGATTGCGCCAAAGCTACCACTACCAGCAGAAGAATTTTTGCCCCGTTTTGGCTGGGGGGTTGTTGATGCATGGGATAGTATGCATTACCGAGCGATCGCTACTTTTGGATATGAATTTGTGAATGACGGTAAGCAACACAATCTTGCCTTTTTTCCCCTGTTTCCCTTAAGCATTTGGGTTTTGATGAAACTGGGCTTGCCGTTTGAATTAGCCGGTACGTTAGTCAACAATTTGGCATTTTTCGCAGCCCTTTACTGTTTGTACTTTTGGATCAAAGAGAATTATGGGATCAATGCAGCGCAGTGGACGACTGCTGTAGTTTCTTTGTATCCATCTTCCATGTTTACAGGGGTGATTTACACCGAGGGGCTGTATTTGTTTTTGAGTACATCGGCTTTGCGGGCGTTTGATCAAAAGCAGTATGGCTGGACTGCGCTTTGGGGCGCGATGGCGACAGCAACACGTCCTACAGGTATGGCACTAATTCCAGCATTTGCGATCGCAGCGTGGAAAGAACGCCGACCACCCATTGCCTATATAGCTGGTTTTACTACCGCCATTGGCATACTTCTATTCAGTTTGTATTGTGCGATTTATTTTGGTAACCCTTTAGCTTTTATCGAAGCACAGCGCGGATGGCGACCAACTCTGGGGTTTGATTGGCAGGGTTGGTTAAATATGCTGATGCAAATTTTAGTTGGCACAAAAAATTGGCAATATGGTTGGGTTCAAAACCCCTCTGGCGGGATTCAAGATCCCTGGTATCTGTTGTTGTTTGGCGTAATTGTTGCTAGTAGCTATCTTTTATGGCGTTTCCGTCAACGTTTTAGTTCTGTGAAATTATTCTATGGCTTTTATGCTTTAGTCTTATTGTTGTTAATTCTGGCAAGTGAAGAGTGGATCAATAACTTGCTCAACTTGTTCATGGTCTTAGGTGGTGGCTATGTGTTGTGGCGCTTACACACGAAATTGACCGCAGTTACAGTTATTTATGGCTTTTGCGGTATTGGTTTGCTCCTAGCTTCTGGAGGTACCATCTCTTTGAGCCGCCTCGCCTATGGTATAGTGCCTCTGAATATAGCCATTGGTGTGCTGCTATCTCGCCATCCTCGTCAGGGATATTTAATATTGGGCGCTTTTGTGACATTACTAGCCAAAATAGCTGTAGGATTTGCCCAAGAGCGTTGGGTTGGTTAGAGGGTTTGATCTATATATTTAAATTTCCTAATGAATGTATCCAATCAAACGAAGATAGCGATCGCTTCATTATTTGTAGGTGTAGGTGCCATTTCTTTTGGCTCTATTTTTATGAAATTGAGCGAAATTGAACTCAGCCCCAGTGCCACTGTATTTAATCGCTTTTGGCTTGCTAGTGTGGTCTTCTTGGTATGGCATGGATACAAGGCAATACGGCAGCAATTCTCCTTAGAAAAACCTGTAGAACAGCAGACCTACACCAGTCAGGATCTGTACCTATTGCTAGGCGCTGGTATTCTTTGGGCTGCCACTTTAGTCTTTTTGGCTTGGTCGCTGACTCAAACTAGCGTTGCGATTTCTAGTGTATTGCATAATCTCGCCCCCATTTTTACTAGCTTAGGTGTGTGGCTGTTATTTCGTCAGGGTTTTGAGAGCCAGTTCCTGATTGGGATGGTCATTGCCCTTGGAGGAGCGATCGCCATTGAATTTGAGGAACTGCAAATCGCCACAGACGAAGTTCAAGGAGGCTTTGCTGCAATCATTTCTGCGGTTTTCTTGAGTGGATACCTGCTAATCGTAGAAAAATTACGAACCAAATTTTCTCCCGCCACAATCCAGTTGTGGATCAGTGCGATCGCGGCTTTAGTCATCTTCCCCATACTTTTGTTCACTCAAGATCAGGTTTTCCCCTCTACAGTCAGTGGGTGGCTTTGGGTGATTTCCCTAGCCCTGATCTGCCAAGTTTTAGGTCATGGGCTTTTGACCTATAGCCTTGCCAAGTTTTCCTCTGTGGTTGTCTCCTTAGTGCATCTGTTAGAGCCAGTATTTAGTGGCATTTTCGCTCTTATAATATTTTCGGAAAAATTAACTTTCTCAAATTGGGTAGGTTTTGCTGTAGTTTTAATGGGTTTATACTTAGCCATATCTAGCCAAGCTGCTGTTAATTTGCCGTTTCAGGAATCAGTCAAAACTGTAGTTAACGCTTTGGTTAAAAGTATGACGATTAAACTGTCATTACTAAAGCAACAATTCTCTGAAACACCAGCTTTACTAGGAGCTGTCTCGTTATTTGTTGCCCTAATTCCCATATCTTTAGCACCATCTTTAGCAAAATTGTGTCAACAAGAAATTGGTGCAAATGCTGTAGGATTTCATCGCAGTTGGATCGCCGCAGTCGTCTTTGGGCTGTGGAATAGACTTGAGGCTTTGCGCCGCCAACAACCTGATCATCAACCTATAGAAAAGAAGCCTTTTACAAAACAGGACGTGTGGCTGTTATTGGCAATGGGAAGTGCTGCAACGACCTCCCTGTTGTTATGGGCTTGGTCGCTGAGTCAAACTAGCGTTGCTAACGTGGCTTTACTGTCTAATTTGAATCCCTTATTCGTTGCTGCGGCTGAGTATCTGTTATTAGGCCGGCGCTTCGATAACAGGTTTGTTATTGGTATGGTCATAGCGCTTTTAGGAGCGATCGCCTTTGAATTTCATAAGATGCAATTTGTAACTGACCAAATACTTGGTGATGCGCTAGCATTTCTAACCGCGGTTTTTATTGCCACCTATTTGCTGCTGATAGAACAACTCCAAACCCGATTTACTACCGCAACCATAATGCTCTGGCGTTGTGGTGTGACTACAATGTTTCTGTTGCCTATCCTCCCATTCATCGAAGAGAGATTGTTTCCCTATTCTTGGATGGGGTGGTTTTTCATCATTTTTCAAGCTCTCTTCTGCCAAGTGTTGGGTCAGGGACTTTTGACTTATAGCCTCAGCAGACTCTCGTCAGGCGTCGTCGCTGTTACCCTTCTCCTCAATCCAGTCTTGGCTTCCATTTTCGCTTGGTTCATTTTTTCAGAACAAGTAGGTTTGTTTGACTGGATGACTTTCGCTGTAGTTTTAGTGGGTATCTATCTAGCCCAATCTAGTCAATCCACTGTTCAAGTAACAAATGAAGGCTTGTAGCACCATGACAAGTAGTAAACAAACATAGTTACTGGCAACAAGAGCAAGCAGCAGAAATTGCGTTGGCGTGTAAGCTACGCGCAGCGTCTCGTAGAGAAGCCCCCCGTAGGCATCGCTGGATGCACAGAATTATCGGTAGTACCAGCGTGGACACAGTATCAGTTCCTTTAAGAAGGGTGGGAAATAAATCTAAGTCCCCAATTTATCGGGGAGCCAGTGCGGTCTTGGGGGTTTCCCCCATGAGCAACTGGCGTGGATTTAGAGGGATCTAAAACTTTTGATACCGACAAGAGGGCTTTTAAAACATCCTGTTGATCTAATTTGGACACAGCCAACTTGACTGATACAATTTATAACTAAAGCTTCCGACAAAACATTATTAAAATTAGTGAAATCTCAGTTCAATAGGCTATTAAGGTTTCTCCCATTCCCGGTTACTGGATACTTGGCTATTGGCATTATATTAGCAGTACTGATTCGATTGATTTGTGTTCCCAATGAATCGCTGGATTATAAATATTTTTTAGAGCCTTGGTATGATTTCATCGCATCTCATGGCGGATTTAGCGCTCTAAAATATAGTTTTGCTGACTATACACCCCCCTACCTCTACTGGATTTTAATTTCTGCCACCCTGCTATCTGGATTGCCGAAAATTTTCGCCATCAAGCTTTTTGCAATGACTGTTGATTTTCTTTGTGCTTTTTTAACTTACAAAATTGTCAGATTAAAATACCCAGAAGGGAGAATGCCAACTTTTGCTTTTTTGGCAGTTATATTCAGTCCTAGTGTTATTTGTAATAGTGTCCTATGGGGTCAATGTGACGTTATCTATACAACAGGATTGATTGCCTGTATTTATTTTTTATCTATTCAAAAACAACTTCTAGCATTAGTTAGCTTCGGTATAGCACTTTCTTTTAAGTTCCAAGCTATGTTTTTAGCACCTTTATTATTGATTATGTTGCTTAAAAAAAGAATTTATTGGTATTACTTACCATTAATTATATTAGTATATGTAGTTTTAATATTGCCAGCTTGGTTTGCTGGCAGACCAATGTCAGAATTGCTGTTAGTATACTTTAACCAAGCTAATAAATATAAAGAACTCACTAAAAATGCACCTAATCTTTATCAATGGATTCCCAGTAATTTTTATAATATTGTTGTTCCTATAGGTTTAGCCTTAACTATATGTGCAATATTTTTATTTGCATACATTGTTTATAAAAGTAGACTAGAAATTACTCAAGACAGACTGATACACTTAGCGACAATATCAGTTTTATTTATGCCATATATCCTGCCCAAAATGCACGATAGATATTTCTATCCTGCCGATATATTTTCTCTTATCTTTGCCTTTTACTTTCCCCAATATCGTTGGGTGGCTATCGTCGTGCAAATGTCCTCATTTTTCGGCTATTTGGGCACTACCATCTATATTCAGTTGTTTTCTGTACCTTTAGGTTTCACACTTTGGTTTGTTGTGCGAAATTGTGACATTATTTATCCAAAATTCAAAGCTTCCCCTGGCTAAAATATCAATCAAAAGTTAATTGATCTATCTGCAAAGATGAATATAAGGAAAAAATTTTTGGCGAATGGCTTATTTTTTGTCATAGCAATGTGGCTTTCTAGTAGGCTTCTAATAGCTATCGCTATGTTACTGATTGCCCCATTATTTCCCAGTTCATCAACTGGCGTTGCTGCCACGTTCAGTTGGGATGTTTTCCATGCTTGGGATAGTGTTTGGTATGAAAAAATTGTGGCTTTTGGTTATGATTTCTCTAGTGAGGTAAAGGAAATTCACACAGTTGCATTTTTTCCTTTATTTCCATTGTTAAGCCGGATAATTATGTTCATTGGCTTGCCTTTTAAAGTGGCAGGTATATTAGTTAATAATTCAGCTTTTTTAGCTGCCTTGCTTATACTTTATTTTTGGGTACAGGAGCTTTACGGCACAAGCACAGCACGATGGGCGACAGCTACTTTAGCATGGTGTCCCTATTCGCTTTATGGAACTGTAATTTACACTGAAGGTCTGTTTTTGTTATGTACCACATCTGCCTTACGAGCTTTTGATAAAAAGCAATATATTTGGGCAGCATTTTGGGGAGCATTATCTACAGCGACGCGACTACCTGGAGTTGCTCTCATCCCCGCTTTTCTGTTTGTTTCTTGGAAAGAACGTAGAGGCATAAAAGCTTATATTGCTAGTTTAACTGTTGGTTTGGGTATATGTCTGTACAGTCTTTATTGTCAACTTAAATTTGGCGATGCTTTGGCTTTCATCCATGCACAAAAAGCATGGCGTGGTGATGCAACAGGGTTTGCTTGGGAGGGTTGGTGGAAGATGCTGATGCAAATTACGGTAGGTTTCACTAATTGGAAATTTGGTTATATTAAAGACCCTTTATATCCATTATTATTTTTAATAATTATTGGTAGCGGCTGTTTGTTATGGCGCTTTCGTTTACATCTAGGGATGAGTAAATTCCGCAATGGATTATATTTTTTATGGCTATTGTTGTGGTCATTGACAGGAGATGAATTAGTTAAAATTGCACTAGTTTTTGGCGGTATCTATTTACTATGGTTATCACGGCCTAAAATTCCCCTTGTTGCTGTTGTCTATGGGTTTTCTTCCTTCGCTTTAATTTTAAGCACCGGGATTACAGCCTCGGCTGAACGCTACGCTTACGGTATTATATCGCTGTCAATGGCATTCGGGTTATTACTTGCGCGTTATCCTCGTTGGGGATACCCAATTATGTACTTTTTTGGAATACTAATGTTCACATTTTCTATTCGATTTGCCCGCGATCTTTGGGTAGCTTAGGTTTAATTCTGAATTCTGTTTTGTTAGGTTTTGCTAATAAGTGTAAATCCGTTAGCTGCTCCTATAATTTTACTACCATTTAAATTAATTTGCTGTAAAGCCTCATTGTCTAACAGCAAATAAGATTTATTAGATAACATTTTTTGTAAAATTGGCACAGTTGCAGCAGTTACCTTGCAATCGCTGTAAAAGTCTAAACTAGGACGCCCATAAGCAAAAGAAGTATAAATTTGTGTTCCTAGTGAAACATTTGCCCGGATTAATTCCGCTACTGGTTTAACTGGAAAAGCTTCATTCAATTCCCAAATCCATGATTGCGAACTCATCAACAGTGCTAAAACTAAGTACATCCCAGAAAATAAGACTGGAATAAAGTTCCGATCGCGCTGTTTAATTAGCCATGCTGCGATGCCCATACTTATTGCCAAAACAATGCTCATGACTATTAAAATAGGCTCTTTTTTAATAAAAAAGTAAACACAACCTCCTAACCCACCAATAGAAATAATAGCCAGAAATATTGTCCAACTTCGCACTCTAAAATGACAATTATGCCAAATTTCATTCAAATTAGCACCAATTGCCAAAGCTAAAAATGGATATACAGGCATGATATACCAGGGGAGTTTAGTTCTCATCAAAGAAATAGTTCCTAAGTAAATAATTGTACCCAACATAACTAGAGAACCCCAAGTGATATGACGTTTTTTCCAAGCTAGATAAAGCCCCCCAGGCAAAAACAACAGCCAGGGAAAACCATATTTGAGTAATTCTAATAAATAGTACCAAACAGGCCCGCTATTACCTTCAACAGTTTGTAAAAGGCGGTCAAAAGCTTGTGCTTGAAAATGTACATCTAAGAAAGTATTACCGTAATGTTGCCATTGAGCAGTATACCATGCGATCGCTGGAGCATTTCCTAATACAATTCCTACCCAGAGATAAGGACTTTTCACCAAAGCTAATTGTCGATCTGCAAGTAGGAATAAACAGGCGATCGCGCCCAACAGCAAAACTATCGTTCCTTTAGTCAGAATAATTAACCCCAGACAAAATCCCACGCCTAGAGCATATTTTCGGTTCTGACGTGCCTTCAAAAGACAAAATAACAACAGCAAGAAAAAAGAAATAGTCATCCCATCTAACATTGCTAGCCGTCCATGACGCACCACAGGCAACATTGTCAAGTAAACTAAAGCAGCAAATAAAGCCGGTAAACTTTGCTTAAAAGCCAAACGCCCCACCAAGTAAAGCAAAGGCACTCCCAAGGCAGTTAAAACCGCAGCAGGTAAGCGTGTAGTGAACTCTTGCACTCCTCCTAAGTGGTAGCACCAAGCAATTAACCATTGCATCAAAGGCGGTTTTAATAAAAATGGTTCTCCCTGAAGGGTGGGATAAAGCCAGTTACCAGTACGGTAAATTTCTCTGGCGACTAAAGCGTAAGTACCTTCATCCCAATCTCGTAAAGGGGAGTTTCCTAAAAATATCAGCCATAGAACTAGAGATATTACCAGTAAGCTAAATAAGCATTCTTTTTCTCGGAATATGACCGTTCTTTTTGTGAATAGCTTTAGAATATTTGTGCGATACATTTAGGGCTGATTATGGTAGTAAATAATATTGCTAATTATGTCCTAAAATACTCTCGATAGATATTTTTTTGATGGGATGAGGAAAAAACTGAATCAGCTTGGTTCAGTTGGTTGGATAATTGGTGTAAGTGCCTTAATTTTGTTTGGGTGCAGCAGCTTACGACACGAGTTATTTCAATCAACCGCTTTTGACTTAGGAATTTTTGATCAGGCAGTTTATTTAATTAGTCAAGGGCAACCGCCTATTAGTTCTTTCATGGGTTTTCATATTCTCGGCGATCATGCTGCTTGGATGTTCTATCCCTTGGCTTTACTGTATAAAATCTACCCCAGTGTTTACTGGTTATTTGCCGTGCAGGCAGCGGCCTTGGCATTAGGGGCTTTGCCTACTTGGCATCTAGCCCGTCAAGCTGGACTGAAGGAAAACCAAGCAATAGCGATCGTATTTGTATATCTCCTGTATCCGTTGGTGTTTAACGCCAATTTATTTGATTTTCATCCAGAAGTGATAGCTGTACCACTACTCTTGGCTGCGGTTTTAGCAGCACGGTTAGGTCAGTTGGGGTGGTTTTGTTTAAGTATTTTTGCGGTCTTGGGATGTAAGGAGGTATTGTCCCTCACCGTTGCCGCAATGGGAGTTTGGTTACTGTTGTTTGAAAAGCGGCGTTTATATGGTGCGATCGCTCTTTGTGCTGGTATCGGCTGGTTTATTATTGCTACTCAGGTAATTATTCCTTTTTTCAGCGGTGCAGAAGCTGGAGCAGTGGGACGTTACAGCTATTTAGGTAATTCCGTTCTAGGCATTGCTAAAAATATAGTGTTTCAGCCAGGACTGATCTTGGGAAAGGTTTTTTCCCTGGATAACCTGGGATATTTGCTTCTGCTGCTAGCACCTGTGATTTGGGGGCTTTCCCCACAAGGAATAAAACCTTTGGTAGGAGCTATTCCTTGTTTGGCGCTCAACATTCTAGCTGATTACCAACCTCAAAAAGACTTGGTACATCAGTACTCTATTCCAGCGTTACCATTCCTGTTGTTGGCTGTAATTTCTAGTCTCGCCGCAGGTAAAGGATGGCTACAAAATAAACGAGCGATTATTCTGTGGTCATTGGTGGCGTTTTTAAGTCTGGCAAAATTTACCCATTTTGGAGGTAAATATTTAGAGTCTATAGATACTTGGCAAGCTACAAAACAAGCGATCGCTCAGATTCAAACTAAAGGAAGTGTTTACACCACAGCACAAATTTCTCCGCATTTAAGCAACCGAAAATTGATTAACTATACAAATGCCGATTCCCCACCAACTGATTTAAATGCTTATAATTATGTATTGCTCAATGTCCGTCATCCCAGCTTGTCAAGTAGTCAGGAGTTTGCTGCTAGCTTGGTCAATCAACTGAAAAATAATCAAGAATTTCAGTTGAAATATCAGCGTGATGATGTGTATTTGTTTGTCAAATTAGCTTGATGGGTGGAGTAATAATTCTCATTACTGTTGATAGAAAGTCCATATATAAATCTGGTTGATTGGTTAGTCGAAATATGATATTAATGGTTGCGCGTCCGTTCTTGACAATACCATAAATCACCGATAATCACGCTCCATCTCACCCTGTTCTCCTTCCGCGAAGATTTCGACAATTTCTCCTTTGAGTAGTTCAACTTTGCGATCGCTCAAAATGCCAGCGTCAATCATGTGGTGATATTCGTCAATCGTCCACTTAGCAACTATCACACTCATGACGATTGATTCCTCCTGATGATTCTTTATTTCCGGTGGTAAACAAAGGTAATCTGTAAAACCTGTGTCTATAACAAATTCAATCGTAAAATCTGGTAAATTTGGCAGTCGAAATTCTACATTAATAGTTGCGTGTGCATCCTTGACAATACCGGAAATCACTATAAATCACGCTCCAGAAAACCACAGAAGGAAACAGCAACTTTATAACCAATACGAATACCATATAGTCGAGCAAATGGATTATTTTTGCGTAATAGATGTGCCGATTCTAAGCCTGTTTTGTCAACTGCGTATTCACCTGTTTCTATATCAATAATCACCATTTTACCGATGTTTTCTTCTCGTTTCACTTGTTGACGAATGCTGTTTTCGTATAGTTCTTTCGCACGTCGTGCAACTTCTTCGCGGCTTAAAAGTATGCAATGCATGTTTTTGTTCCTTTGTTACTACTGTGTACTAATTTTACTATCAAGCTATAATGCAATGGGTTTTAGTTAATCAATATCTCAGAAATTTACCAGATATTAAACTATAAAGTACGGTAGCACACCTTAACCTGTTCTCCTTCGGTGAGATTTCGACAATTTATCCTTTGACTAGTTCAACTTTGCGATCGCTCAAAATACCAGCGTAAATCATGCGGTGATATTCTTCTTGCTAAAGCGATCGCACTTCATCTTCAAGAGAAATTAGAGCTATGCCCAAAAGCGATAGGAACCCTTTAGTTCACGGCTCTAATCTTGAACAAAAGGAGAATCACCGCACAAAATATAGAGATGTTGAGAGTAAAAAATATCTCAGTGAAATTAGAACTGAGTACAGCGAAGTGTTAAGTAGCCTCTGTTGAGAAAATAAAAACCTCTGCTGCTTGAGTCGGCCAAACAAATAGATTTTGCTTTGCAATATCCAGGTCAATAGCAACGGCTTCTATTTGTTTTATAGAGTTATCTTGACCTCTATATTTGAGCAATGTAGTAAATTGACCAATTTCTAGACTTGGTTCACTGATGCGTATTTGCAGTGGCGGGTTAATTTGAATTGGTTCCCAGATTCCAGTTGCTTGATCAATTTCTATCCCAGTAAGATGATGCTTGGTAACAAATTTATTATCTAAATGATTCCACCATTCAGAAATTATCTGAGCTTCTTTAGTATATTTTGGTGTATTATTACAGTACCAACGAATAGCATTGGAACTATATTTAATTGCTTCTTTAACTTTGTCTTCCCAATTCTCATCATTCAAGTCTATGCTGATCATTTGCCCTTCAGACTTTGAGCGATCAATATACACATGGAAAGCTGCAACATCTTCTCGGTGAGTGAGAACATAGCGACGTAGTTCATTGAGATTCATTGCTTCATACTTAGCTACTGTCATGGTTCATACCCTCCGGTTGGTTTAATCTCAAAGTCCAGATTTTCGCCAGCAAGTACGTATAAGTTGCCAGTACGTTCATCTACCCTAACAAGTTCGATGTTTGTGTATGGCCATCCAGGGTAAATTACATTAGTAAGTCGATAACAAAGCCTGTAGAGTCCCTGAGTTTGTTCGTTTGTGGGCTTCATATCGACTTTACTTGATTTCTCTACTGATTATATCGGTAAATGATACCTGAAATCATCTGCGAAAGGCGATCGCATCTTTATTAGTGCATCTTAACTCTCAATAAAATGCTCCAACTTTTACCAAGGATTTATATCTAAATCGACTTCAGAAAGATTATTAATCACCGGAATAAATTGTCCAGAGTCAACATGATACTTCGCCAGCATATTCTCTAAATCATCATAAAACCGCACCTCGATTCCACAAGCGCGAGAAATCCACTGAGCGTTATCAAAATAAAGAACATTTTCATAATGTCGCTAGACTCAGCACCAAAAGTTTCGACTATCTGTTAGAAGTAAGTATTAGTTTGACTGCTACCCCAACATTTCTTCAACAGTCAAACCAATGTCACTTGCAATTTGCCGTAGCAATTTAGGCGAGATATCACGTCCCTTATGAAAAGGTACGGTTGTTCCCCGACCATCTTCGTGGCGAAACTGCTTATGCGAACCTTTCTGACGCACCTCTACAAACCCAAGGCTTTCTAGTATCCGAACAACCTCTTGTGGTTTCAAAATTGGGATCTTGCTCATAATCTACTGGATTACAATTTGTTGTGTACCAACAAACTCTGTATCGAATGCTAAATTTTCATCCTCCAGAAGCATCTCAATTACTTCACGCAGATTCTCTTGTAATTCATCCAATGTTTCTGCCTGAGAGTGCGCTCCAGGAAATCCGGGAACATAGCCAACATAAAGCTTTGTATCAGAATCTCGCTCAACAATTGCAGTGAAAGTTTTCATAGTTTTAGCATTAAAGCTATGTCAAATATTCACAGCATAGCACTAGCATCTCAAAATGGACTGGACTAGCGGAATTGAACACGGCTAGAGTGTGGGTGGCTAATTGACAAGTAACTACTGACCTTAGTCGGTGCTGGTAACACTTGCGTAAATCATAAGACTTATGCAAGTGTTTTCAATCATATTCTCTAAAAACTCTCTAGTAACTTAGGCTAATTCCGCAGCTAAAAGCCTACCTTGAATTGGTTCATACTCATCTTCTAGTAACCAGAACTTGGCTGTATTATAGTCATTACTAAAAAATACAACTTTATAACCCTGCGCCGGATCATAAATTTGGCAGCTATCTTCACTATCGCAAAGCAATAAAAGAATGTATGGAGGGGATAACATTGGATCTATCCATACTTCTGTAAATTCCCAGTTATTCTTCACTCGGTCTTGTGCGGGGGATGACGTGGTATTGGTCGTCTGCATTGATTTTTATCTCCCCATAGTAAAGTAGAATACGGCTACCATCTGGACTGATTCTATAACCTATTGGTTCATCAAAAAACATCCCATAACGGTCATATCCTCGAATCATTCCGGTGAACTGCCCATTTTCTATTATGGCTTGAGTAACTCTATTCATTGTAGGTTCATCGTTAAATACATGAGCGGCAAGTCCTCGTTTGAGAAGTCTTTGACTTTGAGGTGTACCTGCTATGTGCTTGGCAACTTGTCTTACGTCAAGGGTAATTTGACGATTAATTCCACTCATGATTAAGAGTTAAGTTTTTTGTCTTTCCAGGATTTACACTAAAAACAGCTAGATTTCAAAATTACGATAAAAATATAACGATCGCAAACCCAGATATTTTTACACAAAAAACGGTAGAGCAATAAATACTCTACCGATTTCTAATTTTTATTTGAGATTTAAATCCCAAACTCTAAATTTTACTCAACGCCTTGGAATTAAAATTACCGATGCTATTTTTGATATCGGTTTACCAAGGATTTGCCAAAATTTGCAGTAGTTAATAGGATTATCGCAGATGACTTTTCAATTTCAACCGCATTATGAAGCGCCATAGCTCACCAATCCAAAGCACTGTCGATGTTACAACAATTACACTTATCCAGTCTACCAAAGACAAAGGTACTGTTCTAAAAACGCTACCACCAAACTGAATAATTAATATCTGTCCGACAAAAATGGTAATAGCGATCGCTACAAATCCTTTATTCTTAGACAAACCTTTGAAGGCAGACTGTTTTAACCCCAAGCATCGAGCATTGAACAAATTCCAGAATTGTAACATTACGAACACGCCGAAGAACACGGAAAGCTCATAAGGAGTGATTTCTCCATCTCGACGGATATAGCGTAAGAAACCAACCAGAAAAAGCAAAAATGCTAACCCAACAGTAAAAATATTCTGTGCCATTGCTTTGGTGACAATAAAGGCTTCTGGGTTACGGGGAGAGTGCTGCATGACGCTCCGATGAGGGGGTTCCGTCGCCAAAGCCAAAGCAGCAAAGGTATCCATAATTAAGTTTACCCAGAGCATTTGGGTGACAGTTAGAGGTAGCGCTACACCAATAAATGGCCCTACTAAAGCAATTCCTAACGCCACAACGTTGATTGTTAACTGAAATAGAATAAATCTTTGGATATTTTGATAAAGTGATCGCCCCCAAACAACTGCATTTACAATACTGCGAAAAGAATCGTCAAGCAAAATGATGTCACTGGCTTCTTTAGCGATCGCTGTACCACTTCCCATTGCTAGACCTACCTGAGCTTGCTTGAGAGCAGCTGCATCGTTTGTACCATCTCCGGTGACACCTACCACCTCACCATTTTCCTGTAATAGTTTTACTAGCCGCAGCTTATCAAGTGGTCGCGCTCTGGAAAGTACCTTTAATTGCAGCACTGCCTGACTTGCTTCTTCGTCACTCAGTTGGTCAAATTGTTGACCAGTCAAATGTAAATAACCGCTATTAAAGTCATCTTCTTGTTGCCAAAGTCCAATTTGACGAGCAATTTCCTTAGCCGTCTCCGAGTTATCACCTGTTACAACTTTGACTTGTATTCCTGCATCTAAGCAGGCTTGGATGGCATCAGGTACTTCTGGACGCAAGGGGTCTAAAATTGCCACAAACCCCAGCCAAGTCATGTCGTGAGCAATTTCGTCCAAGTTCGTCTCACTCGAATGCTGTGAGACTTCATGGTAAGCAAACCCTAGTGCCCGCATTCCTCGTCTTTGATATTCTTTAATTGCAGATGCGATCGCGGCTTTATTCTTGAGTGATTCTAGTCCTTGCTGTGTAATAATTTGCGAGCAACGCTCTAAAATTACCTCTGGCGCTCCTTTTACATAAAGCACATCCTCCCCAGTTACAGAGGAAATGCCGATTGTGCCCATGTATTTTTTCTGACCACAAAAAGGCATTCGGGATTTGATTTGAAAGTTACCTCGGTAAGATATGTAATCAATATCTTGGCTATCTAGCCATAAAAGTAAAGCTCCTTCTGTAGCATTGCCAATGGGACGAGGAGCCTGCAAAGCTTTTTTCTCTAAATCAGCAGTACTATTGACTGCGATCGCCTCTGCTATTAACCCTTTGACATCTTTAAGCGCTGGCAACAGTTGAGAATTCAGACTGGGAAAATTGACTTCATACACCCGCATTTGATTTTGGGTAAGAGTGCCAGTCTTATCAGAGCAAATTACCGTAGCTGAACCAATAGTTTCGCAAGCGTGCATCCGACGCACCAAATTATTGGAAGCCGCCATCTTTTTCATACTGTAGGCAAGGCTGAGGGTAACACTCATCGCCAAACCTTCTGGCACAGCTACCACAATAATTGTCACAGCTACCATAAAGTAGTGCAGTAATGCTTTGGCAACACTACCAGGAACCCAGCTATTTATAGAGCCAGGAATTAGTCCTAGAGGATAGCCTAAAGCAAGTCCGATAGTGAAAAATACTAATCCTATACCAACTGTTTTTAGCCAACTAGGAAGACTATTATTTTCCAGCCATTTTGGTGCTACAAGTTTGCTACCAGCTAGCTCCAGACCATCATAAATCACAGGTAGCCATACTCGGCTAAGTGCTACTAGCACACTAATAATTGACAGTCCGACAACATACCATTGTTGAGAACTCAGGCTTAATTCTTTAGTGACAAAACCGCGCACCAGCAAAGATACGAAAGTAAAACCAGCAAATCCAAGACCAACTACACCAATGAGTTTACTAAGTTTTTCTAGTTGGTGATTAAGCGGTGTGTCTTGTGTGGTTTCGATGCTGGCAATTGCTGTTGCCAATTTACCAATTTCTGTATTGTCACCAACCGCAGTGACTTCAAAATAACCCTGTCCTTGTTCAACAATCGTACTGCGATAAATCTTGTAAGCTGGGTAGGTTCCTTCTTCAATACTTTGATTTTCTGCGTCAGCCTGATTAAGCTTTTTAACTGGTTCCGCTTCTCCCGTGATTTTTGACTGGTCAATTTCTAAAGATATTTCTTCTAAAATTTGTCCATCAGCTGGGATTTCTTCACCTTGTTCTACATATACAATATCACCAAAAACTAAATCTTTGCGTTTAACGGTGGTAAAGCTGCTATCTCGGATGACTTTGATAGAAACTTCATCATAAACTTGATTGAGAATGTCAAATTCTTTACTGGCTTTGTATTCGTTAAAAAAAGCGAGAGTTGTCGCTAATAAGATAGCAGCTACAATCCCTAAGCCTTCAGCATATTCACCCTCAAAAATCCCGACACTAATAGCGATCGCAGCCGCAATCATCAGAATCCGAATTACTGGATCTTCAAATTTTTCTAAGAACAATTTCCACAATGGCTCTCGTTCTGGAGGAGTGAGAACATTAGTACCATATTTTTGACGATTAAGCTTAACCTTTTCCGAAGTTAGTCCTTGATATGATAATTGAGTCTTGTTGAGCTTATTACTATTAGTAAGCATATTGTATCCATTGACTTTTCAAAATTAGTATCTGAGCTAAATTACACATCAACACTTCTGGTATTGAAGAATACTATACATAATTGTTTAATGGCAATCTATAGTCTAACGCCATTACAATTTTTTAAAATTAACAAAATTAACTGTTTATCACTGTATTTGTAATTATTCATCTGTTTTCATTAATGCACTACCAACTCCCATTGTTATGAACCCTGCAAAAGGGAATGTTTTAAAAAAGCCAAATATATTGCCAAAAAACAGAAACAAACCAAATAAAAAAATTATACTTCCTGCTGGGGATTTCATCTTTTTAAATTCCTAATTATTAAATAAAGTAATTAGCTGTATAGACACAAAATTTCGTGCCTATACCAAGAATATTGAGCTTAACTGAACGGTATTGCTCTTTGAAGTTCAATCCAAATTCATGATGATGAATGTTTATATTTACGAATGGCGTTATTCATCAAGATGATCTGTTGAGCATGAAATGAGGGAGGCATCAAACTGTGAATTCCATGATCAAGTCCATCGTGCATCACATCTGTTGATAGTTGTGAGTGGTCTAATCCCAAAGTGTGACCAATTTCGTGGGTAATAGTATTAGCAATCAAGTTAGACAATTGGCTCAGATTCAGACTCGCTCGGTAAGAAGCATTAAGTACTTGGTCTATACGAACAGCTGCACAGTCTGTAACTTTACTATGACGGAAACTAGCAATCCCTAGATAGTCAACTGGTTCTTGATCAACGAACACATAGACATGGGTAAAGTTTTGGTTCCACTCATTTTCATCAGGTGGTTCTGAGGTCAAAAACACATTGACACTCCTAAAAGCACTAAAGACTTTAGCAAGCGCATCTGCCATAACTTCTAGCATGGTGCTATTATCTTCAATGTCGATAAACATACCTGAAATATTGACCCAAACACAATGGCGAATTTCGCTGTTTTTTGCAACAATCAACCATCCACAATATGGACACACTCGCCAATTAGTTTGGATATGAGAACGGCAACCTTGACAGCGAGGTTTTGAAGGTCTATCAAGGTTAATTCGTTCCCAAATCGGAACTTGTAGCTTACGATTTGTCTTAGTTAGATTCAGGCGATCGTAGAGCGACATTTTACTTAGAGCCAGCTACCCAGCTAAAGCCAAAACGATAGTAATCGTCTGCCTCTTTATGTCCACTAAAGTATTTCTCTTCCTTTAAAATCGTAATTTCAGAGGCAATGTTACTTACCATAGCCGCTGCACAGAAAGGTCGATTTGTATCTGGGTTATTGAGTTCCAAACAAATTTCTTCCCCATTACTAATCTTGAAAAACATTCGACCACCGACAGACCTAAAATCAGCCGCTCCCTGATAGATGAGAGCAAAAAACATCACTCGTTTGATAGTATCAGGTCTGTAAATGAACATATTTTCGCCGTCTGAGGCTGCTCCAGTACGGTCATCTTTATCAAGAAAGATGTAAGGAGAAGAATTTTTGGCTCCAAAATTTCCTCCTAGAGGCTGGATGACCCCTTTTTCACCATTTACAGTTTCATACATACAGCCTAAGTCAAGGTCAGGAGCATTATTACCTCCAAGCAACTTAGAAAAGAATCCAGCGTTTTGATTGGACTGCTGATTCCAATTCAGGTTGATATGAACCGTCAGTTGCTTAGAGTTACCTGCTTTACTCAGGTCTATTTTGTGGGAATCGCCACTCTTTTGAAGTGTAATAGGCATAATTACAAGTTTGCTCAGTATTTAAGAGTAAGAGCCAGCGAGTTCACCTAAGCCATTGACATTGACACCATTGCCAATAGCTGCTAGTTTCCAGTCATCATTGTGTCGATACACTTCAGCTAAGACCATCCCAGTCATGCCCAAATACTCCTTACCGGAGAGGTTATATCGAGCCAGTTCTTTGTTATTAGCTGCATTAACCAGGCGCACAAAAGCATTTTCAATTTGACTAAAGTCCTGCTTACGGGCAATGCAATCGTAAATATTGACTACGAAGAGTAACTTTACAATCTGGGCAGGTATGCGCGGCAAATCAACTATAATCACTTCATCATCGCCATCACCTGCACCAGTTAAATTGTCCCCTGTGTGAGTTATGGCTCCAGACAAATGCTGAAGATTACCGAAGTAGATAATATTCTCTTTAGCGGTTAATTTGCCATTTGCATCCAGACAGATTACAGATGCATCTAGGTCATAGTCTTGACCACCGCCACCAAAATTACTAAAAAATCCACCGCCTGAGCGTTTAGCGACATCCCAGCCCAGTCCACACATCATTTTGCTTAGACCAGGAGCTTCTTTAGAAAGTGAAATCCGTTGTCCTTTCTGTAAACTAATTGCCATACTCAATCTCCTAGCTAAAACGGTCTAATAAAGCTTTTAATCCACCTTGATAGCCTGAACCAACAGCATTTAAACGCCACTCTCCGTCTTTACGATAGAGTTCAGCCATAATTAATGCAGTTTCGATTGAGTAATCCTCCACTAGGTCATACCGGACTACTTCTTGGTTGCTTTGAGCATTAACGACGCGCACAAAAGCATTTTGAACTTGACCAAAATTTTGCTTCCGTTCTGCGGCTTCATGAATAGTTACAGTAATAAAAATTTGATGAACATCAGCAGGAACCTTTTGCAGATTAATTTTGATGACTTCATCATCGCCATCGCCTGCGCCTGTCAGATTATCTCCCGTGTGTTGAACTGACTTATTTGGATCTGGGCTGACAAGATTGTTGTAGAAAATGAAGTGGTTATCTGAAATTAGTTTTTCGTTACTCCCCACCAGGAAAGCTGATGCATCTAAGTCAAAGGCGAAGCCAGTGTCCGTTACTTTGACATCCCATCCAAGACCAATAAATACCTCAGTTAGTCCTGGTGCAACTTTGTCGAGTGATACACGTTGTCCTTTTGTAAGTGTAACTGCCATGATTTGGTAGACTCCTTAAATTTTTTACTAGTATCAGTTATGTCTCTGCAATAAATAATTGCTTATTTGTAGCGTTCGAGAAGTGCTTGTAAGCCGCCTTGATAACCCGAACCTACAGCGTTGAGACCCATTCACTTCAATCATTATGCGTCTTTTTTTTTACAATTTTATATAGTAATAATACTTAATTTGTATTTTTTTGAATTGAGTTTTTTAAGTGTTAGTACTGGCACTTAAACATTTTTGAGGGATAAACAAGCCTCAAACTCATGCAGGGTAAGGGAAATACACCAAATGCTCAAAAATAACTTAAACCCAGATATATCAATACATTAAGCAAAACGATGTCAAAGTCTTTCTGCATATAGATTTGAGGCTCGGAAACACTATATTAGTTATTAAATAGCTTTTTTATGTTTCATTTATAAAGCAAGTAATAATAACATGAAAACTTTCTGTCCTTACTTAAGATGATTGCTATTTGACAATAAAAAAACGGTAGAGCAATAAATACTCTACCGTTTTCTAATTTTTTATTTGAGACTTAAATCCCAAACCCTAAATCTTACTCAACACCTTGGGGTAACAATTCCCGACGCTGTTGAGAACTAACTTGCACAACGCCATTTTCATCCACATCAACTAAGGCTGTATCGCCATCCTTAATGCGACCAGACAGAATCTCTTCTGCTAGGCTATCTTCTAACAGGCGCATAATTGCCCGACGTAATGGCCTTGCGCCGTAGCTGGGACTGTAACCTTCAGTGATCAACCGATCCTTGAAGCGATCGCTAACTTCTAAGGTGATACCCTTTTCAGTTAGACGACCAAATACTTCCTTGAGCATAATTTCGGCGATTTGTGTCACCTCTGGCTTGCTCAACTGACGGAAGACGATAATTTCATCGAGTCGGTTGAGGAACTCTGGACGGAAGTACTGCTTCAATTCTTCGTTCACCAAAGAGCGAATCCGGTTGTAAGTTGACTCGCTGGCATCTTCGGAGAATTCAAAGCCGATACCGCTACCGCCTTTTTCAATTACCTTAGAACCAATATTGGAAGTTAAAATCAGCAAGGTGTTCTTGAAGTCCACCGTGCGACCTTTGGCATCAGTTAACCGACCGTCTTCCAAAATTTGCAGCAGCATATTGAATACATCGGGGTGTGCTTTTTCGATTTCGTCGAACAACACCACGGTGTAAGGACGCCGCCGCACGGCTTCGGTCAGCTGACCACCTTCGTTATAACCAACATAACCAGGAGGCGAACCAATCAGCTTGCTGACGGTGTGACGCTCCATGTATTCGGACATATCTAAACGGATCATCGCTTCTTCGGAACCGAAGAAGTAAGCAGCCAATGACTTCGCCAACTCGGTTTTACCTACACCAGTAGGCCCAGAGAAGACAAAGCTAGCTATGGGTCGGTTGGGATTCTTCAAACCAACACGAGCGCGACGGATTGCCCGTGAAACTGCTCTCACAGCTTCATCCTGACCGATTAAACGCTGATGCAAGGTGTCTTCCATGTGCAGCAGCTTTTCAGATTCAGATTCGGTGAGTTTGTTCACCGGTACCCCAGTCCAGGAAGCGACAATGTGGGCAATGTCTTCTTCTGTAACTACAGGTTCTTCACCTTCTGTGCCAGTTGCATTGGTCTTGCTTTGAGCAATGGCCCGGATTTCAGCTTTGATTTCCATTTCCCGATCGCGCAGTTCTCCAGCTTTGTCAAAGTCTTGAGAGCGCACCGCCTCATCTTTTTCTTTTAATATCTGACGCAGCTCTTTGTCTAACTCCTTGGCTGCGGGTGGCAGTTGGGAGTTAATCAAGCGCACCCTAGAACCAGCTTCATCAACCAAGTCGATGGCTTTATCTGGGAGGTAGCGATCGCTAATGTAACGGTCTGACAATTTTGCCGCCGCCACCAATGCTTCGTCGGAGATTTTCAGTTTATGGTGTTGCTCGTAGCGTTCGCGCAGACCATATAAAATTTCTATTGTTTCATCAACTGTAGGTTCACCAACCATCACTGGCTGGAAACGCCGCTCTAGAGCTGCATCTCGCTCGATGTGCTTCCGGTATTCATCTAGGGTTGTAGCACCGATGCACTGCAACTCACCTCTTGCCAAAGCTGGCTTGAGGATATTCGCTGCGTCAATAGCACCTTCTGCCGCACCTGCACCAATTAAGGTGTGTACCTCATCAATCACGAGAATGACATTACCCGCAGAGCGGATTTCATCCATGATTTTTTTCAAGCGTTCTTCAAATTCACCCCGGTACTTGGTTCCTGCTACGAGCAAACCAATATCCAGTGTGACGACGCGTTTATCTTCCAGGATGTCAGGGATATCTTTAGTGGCAATGCGTGAAGCTAAACCTTCAGCGATCGCAGTTTTGCCAACCCCTGGTTCTCCAATCAGCACTGGGTTATTTTTTGTTCGGCGACCCAATATCTGAATCACCCGCTCAATTTCCTTGGCGCGTCCCACCACTGGATCGAGCTTATTGTCAATCGCCATTTGGGTCAGGTTTGAGCCAAATTCATCCAGAGTCGGGGTTTTTGTGCGCCCGGATGAACCGCCTGGTGAAACTTCGGCAGTTTCTCCCAACATCCGAATGACTTGGGTTCTTACCTTAGATAGATCCACACCAAGGTTTTCTAGCACCCTGGCTGCGACGCCTTCCCCTTCGCGGATTAGGCCCAACAGCAGATGCTCGGTGCCAATGTAGTTATGCCCCAGTTGGCGTGCTTCTTCCAATGAGAGTTCTAAAACTCGCTTTGCTCGTGGCGTAAACGGAATTTCCACAGCAACAAAGCCCGATCCCCGTCCTATAATTTTTTCAACTTCAATTCGGGCATCTTTGAGATTGACGCCCATTGATTTCAGCACCTTGGCAGCCACTCCAGTGCCTTCGCCAATCAGACCCAGGAGGATCTGCTCGGTTCCGACAAAGTTGTGACCTAAACGGCGGGCCTCTTCTTGGGCCAGCATGATTACCTTAATGGCTTTTTCTGTGAAGCGCTCAAACATGGCTTTATCCCATCATCTGCGGTCGTGCCGGTATGCTGATTTTAGCACAGGCAAAGCTTTTGGATGCCTGTATAACAGATTATAGACATCCTGAAGCTATGACTTGGGTTGATGGGCTAATTGTTAACTATTGACTACTCTTATCTGGCTAGTGTACTGAGGAGCTTTAGTTCACCAGCCTTTTTGGGATTTATTACAAACAGTTCACTGCTTAGATTAAGGGTTTCTTGACTCAATCCCAAACATTTATATTTAACATATATATTTTTTAATATCAAGTTAAAATAATTAATATATAATTTAATTATGTAAATTTAGTTTTAAATAAAATATTTAAATATAAATAGATGTGGCAAAGTTACATTTTTTTGCTGAAGCTGATCACAAGCCCCAATAATTCAAAATTAATAATGCCCAAAACTTAAATAATTCGTAATGAATTACGAATTACGTTAGCGTAGCGGGGCGTAGCCCATTACGAATTACGAATTAGTTAAAAAGCAAGTGCCAAGAGGATTTATCGAGGCGATCGCTGACAATGGAATACCACTGGTCTAAAGTTGCTTTAAATTTGCGCTGTTGTAAATCTGGCAGCCAAAGGATTAGGGCATCCTCATCGTTATCTTGGTAGTAACGCCGCCGCCGCCCAGCTGTTTGAAAGCCAAATTTTTGATATAAAGATATTGCCGCCAAGTTGGAAGCTCGGACTTCGAGGGTAGCTCGCTCCATTTTGCGATCGCAAGCTGTCTTAATGAGTGAATATAATAAAGCCGCACCCATTCCTTGACGGTGATATTGGGGATGAACCGCCAAAATTGTAATGTGGGCTTCATCTAAAATTGACCAAAAGCAACCCATTCCTAGCAAACTTGTGCTGGAGGAGGGGGAAAATAAACCGAGTATATCGCTGTTGGGACTATCCAATTCTCGTTTGTAGCCATCCATTGTCCAAAGTCCGCCAAAACAGGCTTGATCGAGTTCCAGAATAGCACTGAGATTTTCTAATGCCAGTAATTTAATTTCTAAGTCTAATGAGATCACATTTATTGAATAACGTTACAAACCCTTTGTACACTGGGAATCGGGAGACAAACTCAAAGCCCGTAATTTGAACAAGGAAAATTTTTATAGTTATGGTATCGACTCACCCCACTGGGGTTCAACATTCTGGAAGTCAATATTTACCTCAAAGGCACGACACCAAGGCAAATCCATCGCCTAATCAAGAACTTTTACCCTTGACTGCCAGAGTTCATAATCATGACCTCCTGCAAATTGGTGGGTGTGATGTCACAACCCTAGTTGAGCAGTTTGGTTCACCTTTATATATTTTAGATGAAGAAACCTTACGTTCAGCTTGTCAGCAATACCGAGACGCTTTCAAGCAATACTACAAGGGCGAATCTCAAGTATTGTACGCCTCAAAAGCTTGGAATTGTTTAGCAGTTTGTGCGATCGCCGCTTCCGTTGGTTTAGGAATTGATGTCGCATCAGGCGGTGAACTCTACACTGCGCTGCAAGCAGGCGTCAATCCTGAGAAAATCTATCTTCATAGCAACAATAAATCTCGTGAAGAACTGATTTTTGCTACAGAAGTCGGCTGCACTATTGTCGTGGATAACTGGCACGAGTTACGCACTTTAGTAGAAATTGTCAAAACGGCAAATTCCCCCTCCGTACAGCCTCGATTCTTGTTGCGCTTGACTCCGGGTATTGAATGTCACACACATGAATATATTCGCACGGGGCAACTAGATAGTAAATTTGGCTTTGATCCGAATGAGTTAGGGGAATTATTTACTTTTGTCAGTAAACAATCTGTCATTAACTGCGTAGGGTTACATGCTCATATCGGTTCCCAAATTTTTGAGCGCCAACCGCATCGAGATTTAGCGGCTCTGATGGTACAGTGGTTACGTGATGCGGCGAAGTATGGTTTACATTTGACAGAGTTAAATGTCGGTGGTGGTTTAGGGATTAAGTATATAGAATCAGACGATCCCCCCAGCATTGAAGAGTGGGTGAAGGCGATTTGTGAAGTAATTCAAGAAGCTTGTGCAACCGAAAATCTGCCTTTGCCAAAATTACTAAGTGAACCAGGGCGATCGCTAATTGCCACAGCTTGCGTCACTGCTTATACTATTGGTTCATCCAAAGTTATCCCAGAAATTCGTACCTACGTAGCGATCGATGGGGGAATGTCTGATAATCCTCGCCCGATTACTTACCAATCAGTTTATCGGGCAGTAGTTGCCAATAAAATGTCTTCACCTTTAACCCAAACAGTCACAATTGCTGGTAAACATTGTGAATCAGGAGATATTCTGATTAAGAATGCACTACTTCCAAAGACTGAACCAGGAGATATTCTCGTAGTTATGGGAACTGGTGCGTACAATTACAGTATGGCATCTAACTACAACCGCTTGCCCCGATCGGCAGCAGTTGTGGTGGCGAATGGCGAAGCAAATTTAATTTTGCAACGTGAAACTTATCAAGACTTAATTCGACAAGATCGCCTACCAGAAAGGCTGAAAATTTAGTCATTTGTCCTTGGTCATTGGTCATTAGCCAGGAACTAATGACTAATGACCATTGTAGAGACGCGATTAATCGCGTCTCTACTGACTAATGACTAAATGTAATTAGAGGCAAAAGTGTAATCCAGATGTCATGAGAGATTGGTGGAAGCAATGGCTGATAAACCTGGGATGGTCACAGTCCTTGCTACTTGGGACTCTGGATATTGTGTTAGTGTTGGCGCTGACGTACATGATACTAGTTATTATTAGTGAGCGCCGGACACTGTGGATGGTGAGGGGATTCATTATCTTAATGCTAGCCTCAGCACTAAGTGGCAGATTAGGACTACCTCTGCTAAGTTTTGTATTGGAAAAGTTGGTAATTGGTTGTGCTGTAGCGATGGCAGTTGCTTTACAGTCAGAGTTTCGGCGGTTTTTGGAACAATTGGGGCGTGGCGAATTCCGCCAGCTGTTTCAACCCGATCGGCTGGCAATCCCCAAATCTGATAGTGTAATTGATGAAATTGTTGAGGCTGTTAAAGAATTGTCAAAAAACCGCATTGGAGCTTTACTAATTGTGGAAACCACAGGGCCAATTGATGAGCGAGATTTTTCTGTGCCAGGAGTAAAGCTAAATGCGGAGGTTTCTAAAGAACTGATCCAAACAATTTTTCAGCCAAAAACTTTGTTACACGATGGGGCAACATTAATTCGCGGATCGCGGATCATCTCATCGGGTATAATTTTACCACTTTCGGGACGCACAGCCTCGCGCCAGTTGGGAACACGCCACCGGGCGGCAATGGGAATTACTGAGCGGGTCGAAAATTGCATTTGTGTCGTTGTGTCTGAAGAAACGGGTTCCATTTCCTTAGCTGAACGGGGAACCCTAAATAGACCCTTGACGATTAGGAAGCTGAAAGAATCATTAGAGGCTCTTTTGTCCCCAATCGTGGATAGGGAAGCTGTAGCTCCTGGTCTGTTAAGTTTTGTTCGTCAGATAGGTGGGAAGACACGAACACTGGTTTCACGTTTACTCAGATTACCATCGACCGCTTCTCGAGATAAAAAATGACAGCACAACAAACTAAACTGCAAGATTTGCCTACTGACTTAAAACGAGAACTATTGCCGCAGCACGTTGCGGTAATTATGGATGGCAATGGTCGATGGGCTAAACGTCAGGGTTTACCTCGGATTATGGGCCATAAGCGAGGAGTAGATGCTCTCAAGGATTTACTTCGCTGTTGTCAGGATTGGGGAATTCAGGCGCTGACGGCTTATGCTTTTTCAACGGAGAACTGGAAAAGACCACAGGAAGAGGTGGATTTTTTGATGACTCTGTTTCAAAGAGTTTTGCGCCAAGAACTGCGGGAAATGGTCGAAGAGAATGTTCAAATTAAGTTTGTGGGAAATTTGCAGGCCCTGCCACAATCGCTCCAACAAGAAATATCCCGTTCAATGGAAGCAACCAAGGATAATGGTGGTATCCGGTTTTCAGTAGCAACTAATTATGGCGGACGACAGGAGATATTACAAGCTTGTCAGGCGATCGCAAAACAAGTCCAGCAAGGTCTGCTACAACCCGATGAAATTAATGAACAGGTCTTTGAGAGCCACTTGTACACAGCCGGAATTACTGACCCAGATTTGTTAATTCGCACCAGTGGAGAAATGCGCCTCTCAAATTTCCTTCTCTGGCAAATGGCTTATGGAGAAATTTACATCACCGATGCTCTTTGGCCCGATTTTGACCGGGCTGAGTTTCACCGCGCCTTGTGCGCCTACCAACAACGGGAGCGGCGATTTGGGAAAGTATAAAATAGTACATTTATTAATTCGCTAGGATGCGTTAGCGAAGCTACAAGATTGGCGATCGCCCTCAAACAATGAGCGATACCTGCGGCGGTAAACTACGCATTTTGGTAGAATCAAGCGGTTCAGTATTTGTTAGATATCGTTATGCCAGAGGTTGCACGGTTCTATGGAATTGTGATTAAAGTCTTCTTTGGCGATCACCCTCCGCCTCATTTTCATGCAATCTATGGCGAGTACAATGCGTTAGTCAGCATTGAATCACTTGAAACCATTGAAGGAGATTTGCCAAATCGCGCACAAAAGCTAGTCCAAGAGTGGGCAACTTTATACCAGCAAGAACTGTTACAAATGTGGAATACCCAGGAGTTTCGTAAGCTACCTCCTTTGAAGTAAATTTAGTTAGGAGCAGCTATGTTGTATCCCCGAATTCATCAAGCCAAAGTAATGGATGATACTACTTTAGTGATTGAATTTACCAATCAAGAGGTGAAAAAATACGATATTCGTCATCTCTTAGATACTCCAATGTTTTCTCCACTTCGACAACCTGCTTTTTTTAAGAACTTTAAAGTAGAGCCAGGGGGCTATGGGATTGTGTGGAATGAGGAGATTGATCTTAGCGAATATGAGCTTTGGAAGAATGGTATGTCCTTGATGGAGAGTGAAGACAAGGCTGGCGATCGCATTTAGCAGTCATAGTGCGTAGTTTACTACCGCAGGTTCGCTCTCCTCCCTTTTGGCGATGCCTGCGGCGGTAAACTACGCACCTCAACTCAAAAGATGAGCGAGATCGCACTACACGATCGGCGATCGCTGGCTATACTTTGCTGCGAACCAAGTTCAACAGCTTACCTTGAACAGATTCCAAAATAAAATCTCGGATGTAATTACTGGCATTGAGAATTTCCACGCCTATCAACTCTCCGGCTGCATTCAGTTCAGCAGTCACATTTGGACTAATTTCAATACTTGCTGATTCTGGCTCTTCGGAGATGAGCAGATGAAGAATATCCTCTTCTTTAAAATAGTTTATTTGTGGCAATTGTTGCTTAATGTTAGACATTTGTGATTAACCGTCCGGTTTTTAGACGAAATCGAATTTGTTGTCGAGTTGTGGCGTGAATTGTAATCGGTGTAATTGTATTTTCACTTTGTTCATAAGGAATTAAAACTAGCTGTTCACCATGCTTTCCAACTGCGATCGCCCGATCGGTTTCTACATCATAATATCGTTCGCTGGAGAAGCGTAGGATATTTTCAATCAGATCAAGATCAAAGCCTCTTCCGGTTGCACGGTAACGAAGATAGGATGTCCAGATAATCTCAGGCATTGGTTCATGATTAGCGGTTGTTGTCACCCACTATTATTCCTGCGATCGCCCTATATTTTCCCTCAAAAGCGATATTTATGGCCCAGAAAACACCGCTTGTTCTACATCATCCCGACTGAGAGAATACTTAAATGAACGTTGGATATCTTGCCCATTTTCCCCAGATTGGACATATCGCACTACGATTTGCTCAACGTCGAGCCATAGTTCAGCTTTCCAACTAGGGCGCTGTACATGCCAGCAATGCCTCTGTGTGTCGTCTTGTTGACAGCCTTGGTTTTTTAGCCACTGTTCAATTTGTGGCAAAGGATGATTATATAAGGGGGTATCAGAGGGAAGAAGAGGCATAGTAATTTTGGATTTTAGATTTTGGACTTCGGCTACGCTCAGTCGAACGATTTTGGATTAGGAAATTTTTTAGTTTTTAATTACTATAAGGGTAATTAGTTGAGACAGATGGGTAATTTGCTGTTGTACAGATGGAGTTGGCTGTAGCAAATGCGTTTGGAAAGCAGCCTCACCACGAGTTAAACCAATGGCAACTGCTAGTAGCAGACAACCTACAAATGTTAACACCAGCATAAATAAAGCAAAGATTTCGCCAGATGATAGGGGGCGATCGCTAGGATCGAGGTAAGCTGATTTTGACCAGTCATGAGAACGGGAGACGGGACGGTTCAAGTCAGGAGGTGGTTGAATCACCGCAAAGCGAGAATAGCCAATTTTTGAATCGTAGCTTAGTCGCCGTTCTGGATGGCTAAGGGTGGCGTAGGCTTCGTTGATTTGCTGAAATTTGAGAGTGGCGATCGCAGTAGGCAAGTCTGTAGTATCAGGATGATAGCGTTTGCTCAGTTGCCGATAAGCGCGACGAATGTCAATTACCGATGCCGAGGGATGCAGTCCTAGCAGGGAGTAATAAGTTGGTTTACTGCTTTGTGGCATTGCCCCGTTGTGATTCACGGCTGTTTGAGTCACCTTGCTCAAAGATATTTTTTATATTCTAAATCCTTTGTGATTGGGCAACATGGAAGAAGACACAGCAGGTCAAGTATTTGATAAAATATTTGATAAAGCATTGAATTAGATGCGATGGATATCAAAATTAATCTCGAAAATATTCAAACTCTCACCGATTTTAAACGCAATGCCAAGGATTACCTAGAGCGGATCAAGTCCACAAAGTCGCCACTTGTACTAACTGTAAACGGGAAAGCGGAGGTTGTGGTACATGAAGCGCAAGCGTTTCAGCAGATGATAGATAAACTCGCTCGTCTTGAGGAAGAACTCCAAAAATTCAAGCTAGAAGCGTTACGCAGTCAGATCGATATTGGTATTAAGCAACTTGAGAGCGGTCAGTATACTGAATATAATGATGAGTCACTTTCGGCTTTTTTTGCAAATATTAAAGCACGAGGGCAGGAAAAATTGGCTGACAGCGATTCTTTATGAGTCGATTTCGGATTTCTACTCAAGCAGGGCAAGATATTGAAAATATCTGGAAATATATAGCGCCAAATAATTTAAAAGCTGCTAATAGACTTTTTGATAGTCTGCGAGAAAGCTTTCCAAAACTGGCTAAATTTCCTCAATTAGGCAGAGAACGGCCTGAATTAGCACCTTTTTTGCGAAGTTTTCCGGTAAAAAACTATTTAATTTTTTATCGCCCAATAGACGAAGGCATAGAAATTGTACGTATATTGCACGGCTCACAAGATATAGAAACTATTTTTCAAGATGAAGGTTGAAGTCAAAATAATTCGTAATTCATAGTTAAGTCCCTACGAATAAATGAGAGGGCTTAAAATATTGATTCCATTTTTTCTCCATTGATAAATTAAGGGATTTATAGCATTACTTACAAATTATTTTGGTCAATAGCTGGAGATGCTATCTCATGCCTAACCTAGTAAATTAGCACGGGGTTTAAAGGTTTCAATTTGCCGTAACTTTTCGTAAAGTTCCCGTTCTTCTTGACTAATATTTTTCGGTGTGACTATTTGAATTTCCACTAATTGATCGCCACGTTTGCCATCATCGCTGGGGTAGCCTTTATTCCCTAGTCGTAATTTTTGACCAGACCTAACTCCTTGAGGGATGGTCATTTTTACAGGGCCATCGAGAGTTGGTGCTTCTACCTGTCCTCCTAAAACTGCCTCAGTGGCAGTAACAGGGACTTGGCAGAGAATATTTAAACCTTCTAGCTTAAATAATGGATGAGGATTAACGGTAATTTTTAAGTATAGGTCGCCACCACCAACGCCTTGGTTCCGCAAACGGATGGTTTGACCTGTTACCATACCTGGAGGCATATTAACTTCTAGCGATCGCCCATCTTCCAAACGAATGCGTTCATTACCACCTTGATAAGCTTTTTCTAATGGGAGCGTTAATCTGGCTTCTATATCTCGACGGGTAGTGCGAGGTGGGGTGCTAACTGTGTAGGCAACTTTTGTTCTGGGCGAACGAAACGGATCGCTAGTATTGCCGTTATTGGAGTTACTTGCCCCACTCTTATTTTTGACGCCGATAACTTGATTAATAAAGCTTTCAAAATCAGAGAATTGGCTTGGATCTACGTCCTGATTGCCGTTGCGATCGCTAGCGCCACTTTGCCAGGTTTTAGCCTTTGGCGTCTGTTTGTTGCCTGCAAAGCCTTTTTGCTTCCAGTAGCGGCTAAACTGGTCGTACTGCGATCGCTTGGCTGAGTCTGAAAGGACTTCATAAGCTTCGCCAATATCCTTAAATTTTTCCTCAGATTCTTTGTTACCAGGATTAAGATCGGGGTGATATTGCCTTGCTAAACGCCGATAAACTTTTTTAATTTCCTCACCAGAGGCGTCTTTAGATACTCCTAAAATCTCGTAGTAATCGCGGAAATTCGGCAATTTTTGCATAGTTCAGTTATTTAAATTTTAGATTTTAGATTTTGGATTAATTAGGAGAGACGCGATTAATCGCGTCTGTACAAGAGTGAGGAGTAGAGACGCGATTAATCGCGTCTGTACAGGAGTTGAAAGATTTAATTTTTAACTCCTCACTCCTAACTCCTCACTTCTCACTTTTATTAGGAGTATTACAACCAATCATTGTCTTCTTCATCATCCCAGTTATCTTGGTAGCTGGGACGGGATTTGCGTGGTGGACGGCTTTGGCTTTCATAGGAGGAAGAACGACTGTCTCGACTATAGTCTCTGCCATAGTCTTTACCGTAATCTCTGCCATAGTCCTTACTGTATGAGTCGCGTTCCCGATATGTATCTCTGGGAAATTCGCGTTCTTTATCTTTATCTTTATCACCAGTAAAGATGTCACGGATTGTACCAAACAAGTCATCATCTTCATCTTCAGCATAAGTTTCCCTGACTTCCCGATTTAGCTCATAGAGAGCATCTTGCAAATCGGCGTAGGCTTGGTCAATACCGCGATCGCTATTTTCCTTAAGACTCTCTTTTAAGTCTCGGCAAATATTATCAATTCTTTGGCGGCGGTTTCGGGCAAACTGCATACCAAATTCTAGTGCTACTTCTCTAAGCTGTCGTTCTGCTTGGAAAATCAACGCCTCAGAACGAGTCCGCTTTTCTACCCGTTCTTTACGTTCGCGATCAACATCGGCGTATTTCTGAGCATCCTGAATCATTCGATTCACTTCTGACTCATTCAAGGTGGAAGCGCCTTGAATGGTGATACTCTGCTCTCGCCCAGTGGTTCTATCTAGGGCTGTTACCTGCAAAATACCGTTAGCATCAATATCAAATGACACCTGAACTTGGGGAATTCCTCGTGGTGCTGGTGGAATGCCATACAGCTTGAACCGTCCTAAAGACTTATTGTTTGCTGCCATATCCCGTTCGCCCTGGACTACGTGAATTTCCACAGTATTCTGGTTATTTTCGGACGTGGAAAAAATATCAGAACGACGGACTGGGATGGTGGTATTGCGGGGAATGAGTTTTTTCATCACGCCGCCGATGGTTTCCAATCCCATAGAAAGGGGTGTAACATCTAAAAGCAGCACATCTTTGAGTTCGCCTGCGAGAATTCCTGCTTGAATTGCTGCACCCACTCCCACTACTTCATCGGGGTTGACGTTTTCGTTGGGTTCTGTACCAATCAAGTCCCGCACTAGCTGCTTCACCATTGGCATCCGTGTAGAACCGCCAACTAACACCACTTCTTCAATGTCTCTAGGTGAGAGTCCGGCATCTTTGAGGGCGCGTTTAACCGGTGTCCGCAATCGCCCCACCAAATCACCACACAAACCTTCAAACTGGGAACGCGTTAGACGAGTTTCCAAATGTTTGGGGCCTTCCTGATCGGCAGCAATAAAAGGTAAGTTAATTTCGGTGATGCTGACAGCAGAAAGTTCAATTTTTGCCTTTTCCGCCGCTTCCATCAGACGTTGTAAAGATTGTCTCTCGCGTCTTAAATCTACCCCTTCGGCTTCCAGAAATTGCTCTGCTAGCCAATCTACTATTACTTTGTCAAAGTCGTTACCACCAAGTTGCGTATCTCCACTGGTAGCTTTAACTTCAAATATGCCATCGCCTACTTCTAAAATCGACACGTCAAAAGTGCCGCCACCCAAGTCAAATACTAAGATAGTTTCCGTGTCACCTCGATCCAATCCATAAGCCAAAGATGCAGCAGTTGGTTCATTGAGAATCCGCAGCACCTCCAAACCAGCAATTCTGCCAGCATCGCGGGTTGCTTGCCGTTGAGAATCGTTAAAATAAGCGGGTACTGTAATCACTGCCCCTGTTACCGGTTCACCCAAATAGCGACTAGCATCGTCTGCCAATTTCTTCAGCACCATTGCCGAAATTTCTTCTGGGGCGAAATCCTTATTGAGACGGGGACAGGCAACTTTAATATTGCCTACTTCGTCCTTGCGGATGGTGTAGGGTACACGCTTGGAATCTGGACTAAGTTCGGCATACTTGCGCCCAATGAAGCGTTTAACTGCAAAAAAGGTATTTTGTGGATTGAGGACGGTTTGTCGCCGTGCCATTTGCCCAACCACCCTTTCGCCTTCTTTGCTAAAGCCAACTACGGAGGGGGTTGTTCGCATTCCTTCTGCATTGGCAATCACCACCGGCTTGCCACCCTCCATAACGGCGACTACTGAGTTGGTTGTACCCAAGTCGATGCCGACTACCTTGCCCATGCGTTACTCTTCTCCTAAAGTGTCTTATATATTTATTATGATTGGGCGGAACTACCTCTAGCTTTGTGCTATTGGATGAAAACACCTCAATGGTATAATAGTCATCATTAAGGCAATAAGCTAAGAAGTGCAGCTAGAGCAGATAGTTGCAAGACTAGGATAGCATTGACGATGATTGGTGTGTCCAAGCAATCTCAATTCTTGTTATCCAGCTACTTCTATGTACTGTATCTGCAAGTTTGTAAATGCACCTTAAAAAGAGGCAAGGGGGCAGGGAGCAGGGAGCAGGGGGGATAGAACAGAATTAGGATTCGACACTTCGGCAGAGCTACGTGACCACCCTACCTGTTACGCATGATCCCGTAGGGTATGAAAACCACTTAATAGAAGTGGGGGATTAAGACCCATGTTCCCCCCTTCATTCCACGACAGCAACAAGGGGTCATTTCCCCCTGCCCCCTGCCCCCTGCCCCCTGCCCCTTCGTTGAAAATCTTAATATTGGAACTATTTTAACCATTTGAATTTAACAGAGCGATTACAAACTTCCCTGGCTGAGATTGCGCGAGAACGCGATCCTTATATGGCAACGGCTGGACATTTTTTTGTCCAAGAATACATCCGCCAGCAATTTTCCCAATGGGGGAGTGTGGAAATCCACACCTTTGAAGTCAGGGGTAAAGCTTGTAAGAACTTGATATTAAATTTACCCTCCCAAGGGAGACGACAAAAAAAGGATTTGCCACCGATTTTAATTGGCGCTCATTATGATGGCGTTCCGGGAACAGTAGCGGCTGATGATAATGCCACGGGTGTGGCGGTGTTGCTGGAATTAGCCAAAAAGTTTGCTGCCCAAGCTATAAGATATCCCTTAAGGCTAGTTGCTTTCGATATGGAAGAATACGGCTTACTGGGTAGTGCTGATTATGCAGCCCTGTTGCACGAACAAAAGCAACAGCTACGCTTAATGATTTCCCTAGAAATGCTGGGCTATACCGATTCTACGCCTGGTTCCCAAAGTTACCCCCCTCCTCTGGAACGCTTCTACCCAGACAGAGGCGATTTTATTGCTTTAATTGGCAATTTGCGAACATTGCCTGACTTAATTGGCATGAGCCGTAATATTCGCAAAGCTGGCGTATCTAGTCAATGGCTACCTGTGCCGAATCGAGGTTTAATAGTTCCCCAAACCAGACTTAGCGATCATGCACCTTTTTGGGATTTGGGTTATCCGGCAATGATGGTGACAGATACGGCATTCTTGCGAAATCCCCATTATCACAAAGCTAGTGATGCGATCGCTACTTTAGATTTAGATTTTCTTAGCGGTGTATGTGAAGGGTTGGAAATTGCGATTCGGCGGTTGTGAAAAGTTAAGATAAATTAAATAAGTTTATTTTTTGCCCTCTAAAGCATCATTCAACCTGTCGTTTCTTCCAATAATCTGGTCTGCGCTTTCCATGAGCTATGGCAACAATCCAAATAAACTCCCCAAATTCTGCGTAGAAGATGAGATAGGGAAAACACTGAAGGACGTAGCGACGCAACTCGGCAATTTTGTACGGCGCTCCTATGCTTGGGTTTTGCTGAATTTTGCCAATAGCCTGCTCCACTTCAGATAAGAAATCTAGCCCCAAGCCAGCCTTTTGCTCCTCGTAGTATGCGACTGAATTATCTAGCTCTGCTCTAGCTTCGCTGTGAATGATGATTTGCTTCACGAGTACTTTTCTCGCAGTTGAGCGAATACCTTGTCTGAAAGTTCACCATAAGCTGTTCCACTACTAATTTCTTCCATCCTTCTCGTTAACTCAACATCCCAAGCAAATTCTGCGTTATTGTCAACATCTTGATCTAAAGAGTGGATCAAAAAGTAAGCAAGCTCTGCACGCTCTTGCATAGATAGCTGAGATAGTTCAAGCCTAAGTTTCTGTACTGTCTCGGTCATAGTCTGCGATCCTCTTGCGATTAATCAGCATAGAGTTAGTGTTGAATGTGACAGATTAAGGTCATCGGTTTGCCATGAATCGAAGCGCCACATAATCTTCAATATAAAGGTTTATAGTTTAATACGCTTGGTGTTAGCGCCTACCTCCCCAATTCCCCATTCCCCACTCCCCACTCCCCATTCCCCATTCCAGTTGTTACCAATCACCACTTCGTGACTATAAGGATTGTACGAATTGACACGAAACAATGAGGCTAATGAATGCCAAGATCAAAAAAAGGATGCCCCAAGGATATTAAAAGTACTATGCCAGAATTACATCAATCAATTGCCCAGCATTACCACGAACGGACTAAATACAACCCTGAGACTCTCGCCTCCAAAAGTCAGCAGTTAGACTGGGCTAAACAGCCAGTGCCTTTCAAAGAGTACAAAATTGGCTCTACTTTTGATCTCAAACCCTATATCCAAGAAAAAACAGAGGGATTTGCTAATAACCCAGATGCTCAATGGTGGCAAAGACTTTCACGGCTGCTGTTTCGCAGCTATGGATTGACGGCGAGAATGCCTTCTATGGGTAGCGCGGTGTATTTACGTGCTGCTCCGAGTGCAGGCGGATTATATCCTGCTGAGGTGTATGTGGTTTCTCGTGGTACGGCGTTATTGCCACCCGGTCTATATAACTACCAGTGTCGGACTCATTCTCTGATGCATTATTGGGAAAGTGATGTTTGGCAAAATCTCCAAGCAGCTTGTTTTTGGCATCCTTCCCTAGAAAATACCCAACTAGCAATTATTGTGACTGCGGTTTTCTATCGCTCTGCGTGGCGCTATGAAGATCGGGCTTATCGGCGGATTTTTCTAGATACGGGACATCTGTTGGGCAATATCGAGTTAGCTGGTGCAATTACTGACTTTCGCCCCCATTTAATCGGCGGTTTTGTGGATGAATCGGTAAACGATCTGCTTTATATCGATCCGCAACAAGAAGGTGCGATCGCTGTCTTACCTCTGGCAGACTTGTTAGATATCAATCAAAATTTGCCAGTGGGATGTACTGCTTTACCTTCCACCACCGAAACCAGTTATCCCAAAATCCCCGATGGTGAATTGCTGACATATTTCCATCGACACACCCAGATCCAATCAGGTGTAACTGGCAATTTCAATCTACCAACTATTAAACAAGAAAAATCTTTGGAGGATAAATATAACTTTCCTTTCTGTTTGAAAATTCCCACTAACACCGTACCTATAGACTGGGGACAAAAGCTGTCAGAATTGGAAATTACTATGTATAAGCGACGCTCTACCCGCGCTTATAATGGTGATGATTTAAGCCTCGATGAGTTGAAAAGTTTACTCGATTTTGCTTACCAACCACAAAATTACATCGACCAAAGTTTAGATATTTCTCCAGATTACTTTGATTTGAATTTAATAGAAACATTTATTGCTGTTTGCGGAGTCAAAGGATTGGAGGCAGGTTGTTATTATTACGCACCCAAAGCCCAAGAATTACGCCAAATTCGCTTTAAAAACTTTCGGCGAGAGTTACATTTTCTCTGTTTGGGGCAAGAATTAGGGCGGGATGCAGCAGCAGTGTTGTTTCATACAGCCGATTTGAAAGCTGCAATCGCACAATATGGCGATCGCGTTTACCGTTACTTACATCTGGATGCCGGCCATTTAGGACAACGCTTGAATTTAGCAGCAATACACCTGAATGTAGGCGTTAGTGGTATCGGTGGTTTCTTTGATGACCAAGTAAATGAAGTTTTGGGTATCCCTGCTGATGAAGCTGTTCTATATATCACTACTTTGGGACGCCCAAGATAAAAATAATCCTAGAGACGCACAGAATGCAGAGAGTTTTTTTCTGTATTCTTTGCGTCTATGTACAAGTTATCTTTACTTAGTGTAAACTATCAAACATAAGTAAGTCGGTGGAAAAAACAGAACTATGTTACGAAAAGTAAATACACCTGAAACCCTTACCAATGACAAAGGACAAATGACAAATGACAAATGACAGCCTTCACCAGTTAGCTTTATTTGCGCCGATTTACTTACTTTACACTGCTAGATTCCTATGAAGATTGAACCAACATATACCTCTGTGGGAAGTCTTTTTGAGTAAAGACCCTTATTTTTCATGCCTAAGTATCAAAGAGCGTAGATGTTGCTCTTAAGGTTTTTTATCGAGAAATTATCAGATATTATATCATGTTCGCTTGATTACTTATTAAACCCGAAGAACCCCACCCCGCCAAAGCTATGCTTCGTCTCCCCTCCCCGCAAGCAAGCGGGGAGGGGATTAAGGGGTGGGGTGCAATGACTGTGGAAATCATAACTAATTATGCGAACATGATATTACACATTGAAATTGCAAATTTAATACATCACAAAATTCACATACTTTACATAAAATCAATTATATTTTTAGATTTAAGCAAATTAAATCTGGTAATATAAAATATTTTTTTCACACAACCACTAATGCTATTTCCAGAGAATGAAAGTCAACGGCGAGAAGTACTTAATCAGTATGAAATTTTAGATACGCCACCAGAAGAAATTTTTGATGAACTAGCTCAACTAGCTGCTAACCTCTGTGAAACACCAATTGCTCTTATTAGCCTAGTTGATGCAGAACGGGAATGGTTCAAGTCGAAAATTGGAGTAACTATATCAGAAATCCCTCGAAGTATTTCCTTTGGAGGTTATACCATCTTGCAAAGTGAAATATTAATTATTTGCGACACTTTGCAAGATGAACGGTTTGCTATAAATCCTCTTGTAACATCAAATCATTATTTCCGCTTTTATGCAGGTGTTCCCCTAATTACCTCCAGTGGCTTTGCATTAGGTAGTCTTTGTGTAATTGATTTTGCACCGCGAAATTTGACTGTTAAAGAGCAAGTAGCCTTACAACAGTTAGCTAGACAAGTAATTAGGTATTTAGAGTTACATCGACAAAAACTTATTGATGATAGCCAAAGGAGTTTTAATCTTCTTTTCTCTAAAAATCCTAATCCCATGTGGGTATATAACCAGAATAATCTGCAATTTTTAGATGTAAATGAAGCTGCTGTTGTCCACTATGGTTACTCACGAGAAGAGTTTTTGCAAATGCGAATAACTGACATTCGCCTTTCAGAAGATGTGCCTACATTCATAGAATATTTAAGAGAAAATCACTCTAACTTACATTTTGCTGGACAATGGCAACATCGGCGAAAATGCGGAGAGATTATTGACGTTGAAATTTTCACACATAAAATAGACTATGCCAGTTACAACGCTCGGTTGGTTAATATACGAGACATAACAGAACACAAACGAATAGCAAGAACCCTTGATGAAAGTGAAGCTAGATTTAGAATTATTTTTGAAGCCATTCCTATTCCATTAATTATTTCGCGTGTGTCTGACGGTTTGATATTATATGCTAATCCAGAGTTAATTAAAACTTTTCGATTTTCACCAAAGGATTTAACTAATCGAGAAGTCTTAGATTTGTACCATAAATCAGCCGATTTTGAGTTACTGTTAGAAGCCCTGAATCAACATGGCTTTATTCATAACTATGAACTTAAATTAAAAAGAGCAGATGGAACTTATTTTTGGGCGATCGCTTCACTGCAATATTTAAATTTTAATAATGAAGCAGCAATTTTAACAGTGTTTTATGATATTACAAAACGCAAAACTTTAGAAACAAAACTTCAAGAGCAAAATAACTTTTTGCAGAGAGTCTTTGAAAGTATACCGTTGATGATTGCACTTTTTGATACCAATAGCAAACTTCAATGGGTAAACCAAGAATGGGAAAGTGTTTTAGGCTGGAAATTTCAAGACTTCCAAGCTGGCAATGTCCTAGAAGCGCTATATCCTAATCCTGAATATCGACAAGATGTGATTAATTTTATTGAGTCTGCACAACGCAATTGGAGTGACTTTAAAACTCAGATGCAGAATGGTCATTTACTCGACACATCTTGGACTAATGTTAAACTTTCAAATGGTCAAATTATCGGTATTGGGCAAGACATCACAGAACGTAAGCTAACTGAACTGGCTCTAAAAGCCCAAGCCGAGCGGGAGCAATTGATGCGAACCGTTGCTCAACGGATTCGTCAATCTTTGAATCTTCAAGATATTCTGAATGCAACAGTTCAAGAAGTGCGAGATTTACTTAGGGTTGATCGAGTGATAGTTTATCAGTTTGATCCAGAGGTGATCGGCGCAATTGTGGCGGAATCGGTGGAACCTGGATGGACTGTTTCTTTGAACGTCCAGATTCATGATACATGTTTTCAAGCAGGCGCAGGAGTGGAGTATTATCAGGGACGTAAACGAGCGATCGCTAATATTTATGAAGCGGGATTAGCTGATTGCCATATTCGTCTATTAGAACAGTTTGAAGTCAAAGCAAATTTAGTTGTGCCGATTTTACTAGAAGTAAGCTCTCAAAACCCTGGTTCTCACCTTTGGGGTTTACTGATTGCTCACCAATGCTCTGGTTTTCGGGAGTGGGAAGAAAATCAATTAGATTTGCTCGATCAACTGACAGTCCAATTAGCGATCGCCATTCAACAATCGAGCATCCTTGAGCAAGCTCAAACTGAACTTGTTCAAAGACAAAACGCTCAAGTAAAGTTAAAAAATGCCTTAGCTGAAAAAGAAGTTCTATTAAAGGAAGTTCATCATCGAGTTAAAAATAATTTGCAAATTGTCTCCAGTTTATTACAACTCCAGTCTCAAACACTCAAAGATCCAGAAGCCATCAAAGCTCTTCGAGAAAGTCAGAACCGGATTGAGTCAATATCTCTAATTCATAAAAATTTATATACTTCCGCTAACATTGGACAAATTGATGTTGGTGACTATATCGATAATTTGGCAGCAAGCTTGCTAATTTCTTACCAAATATGGCCTGGTAAAATTGGTCTAGAAACTGATATAGATTCAGTGAGTTTGAATGTTGACCAAGCTATTGCTTGTGGACTAGTTATTAACGAATTAATCTCCAATGCCCTCAAACACGCTTTTCCCAACCAAGAAACAGGCACAATCAGTATTGCTTTACGTAATGTTGGTAATAATATCGAGATGACTATCCGAGACAATGGGATTGGTTTACCAGAGAATTTAGATTGGACAACTACTGATTCTTTAGGTCTTTCGTTAGTATATGACTTGGTTACAGAACAACTCGAAGGCAACATTACTCTAGAACGCAATCATGGAACGGCATTCAAAATTCAATTCACGCAGTTAAATAATTCGTAATTCGTAATTCGTAATGACGCTCGCGGACTCGCTAACGCAACGCTTTCGTAAATTTTGTTTTGTAATGGGGATTTAACCCCAACACAAAACTTGCTTTTTTATTGAACCGGGGGACTTAAACCCACGGAACTAGTTAACTTTGCATTCGTAAATATCAAATGGGTCAAGCTAGGATTTTAGTCGTTGAAGATGAAGTGATTGTGGCTAGAACTATTGCCAGCCAACTCAGGCAACTAGGATACATTGTTACGGGTACAGCTTCATCTGGAAAAGTTGCCATTGCCAAGGCATGGGAAACTCAACCAGAACTAGTATTAATGGATATTATCCTTAAAGGTGAGATGGACGGTATTACTACTGCCAGTCTTATTCGTGAGCAGTTAGACGTTCCTGTAATTTTTTTAACCGCTTATGGTGACGATCATACTTTAGAAAGAGCAAAAATTACCCAACCTTTCGGATATATCGTTAAACCCTTTACTATAAAAGATTTAAGAATAGCGATCGAAATTGGGCTTCTAAAACACCAATTAGAGCGTGAACTACGAGAGAATCGAGATCAGTTAGCAACCCTTTTAAACTCAATGAGTGATGCTGTAATCGCTACAGATGAAGCCGGAATAGTAACATTCATGAATCCCGCAGCTGAGGCGCTGACTGGCTGGCAGCAAAAAGATGCTTTAGGAAATGAGGCGACGAAGATTTTTCATATTGTCGATGAACTTACAGGGACTACATTAGAAAACCCAGTAACAAAAGTGCTGCGGGATCAACAGGTTGTTTATTTAGGGGAATTCACATCTCTGATTACAAGAGACGGAAAAAGAGTTCCAATTGGTGATAGTGCTTCACCACTAAAGCGACGGCTTGACCAGATAAATGGTGTAGTAATTGTTTTCTGGGATCTTAGCGAACGACGCCAAACAAAATTGCTAGAGCAAGCATTGGAGAAAGAGCAAGAACTTAATCGTCTCAAGTCCTTATTTATCTCTACCGTATCTCATGAGTTCCGTAATCCCCTGACTGTTATTCAAACAGCAGTAGAACTCATAGAAATGCAAGGAGCAAAATTGACAGATGCGAAAAGAGCCATCTATTTAAAGCGAATTCAAGGTGCTGTGCAATCTCTAGAAAAACTGATGGAAGAAGTGTTGTTTATGGGCCGCGCAGAAGCAGAAAAACTCGTATACAACCCTGCACGACTTAACTTAGAACAATTTTGTCGAGAGTTAATTGAAGATTTTTCTATTGTTGAAAGTAGTGTGTGTGAAATTGTTTTTAATTGTCATAGCGATCGCACCGACGCTGTAATGGATGAAGGACTCTTGCATTACCTGTTTGGAAATCTCCTCTCTAACGCGGTTAAATATTCTCCAAAAGGTGGCAAGATTCAGTTTGATTTAATCTGCGACCCGATTAAGAAAGTAGCAATTTTTTATATTCAAGATCAAGGTATAGGCATTCCCGAACCAGACCAAGCTCGACTTTTTGAGTCATTCTACCGAGCCTCAAATGTCCAATCGATTCAGGGTACTGGATTGGGGTTAGTCATCGTTAAAAGGTGCGTTGATGCTCACAGAGGTCAAATCAGCGTCACAAGTCAAATTGAAATCGGTACTACATTTACAGTAATATTGCCCTTAAATAATTCGTAATTCGTAATTCGTAATTCGTAATTCGTAATTCGTAATTCGGTTTTGCATTAGCGAACGCGAGTGCGTCTCGTAGAGAGCGTCTGGGGATTTGAACCGCACCCACCGCAAAACATACTGCCCTTCTTAGGCAGGGAAATTCAACCCGCAAACTTTGTTAAATTCCGAATTATCCTTGAGTGAAGAATCATGAATGATGGCATTTAACACTCGCTTTTGTGATTAACTTACATCCCGATTTTTGGAATTAAGAACTTGGGTTTGGTAGTGCCGCCATTTTTGCTGCTGACGCGCTCTTTTCTCCTCGGTGAGGCTATCAAAACAATAGGGACAGGAGATACCTTGTTCATACTTTGGAGACACCTTATCTGACTCAGTAATCGCATATCCACAACAGAAGCATCGCTCGCAACTTCCTTCCTCCAACCCATGACTGACAGCTACGCGCTCGTCAAAGACAAAACATTCCCCTTGCCATAAACTTTCCTGGGTTGGAACTTCCTCTAAATACTTGAGAATGCCGCCCTTGAGATGATAAACTTCTGCAAAGCCTTGGGCAAGCATGAAGGATGAGGCTTTTTCACAGCGAATGCCGCCTGTACAAAACAGAGCAACCTTTTTGTGTTTAGTTGGGTCGAGGTGGCGTAGCACATAATCGGGGAATTCCCGGAATGAGCCAGTTTGCGGATTTTCTGCTCCTTGGAAAGTACCGATATTCACCTCATAATCATTGCGGGTGTCAATCACGGTTACTTCTGGATCGCAAATCAAATCATTCCATTCTTGGGGACTGACATAAGTGCCAACTTGTTCATTTGGGTCAATTTCAGGCAATCCCAAAGTAACAATTTCTGGCTTCAACCGCACCTTCATCCGCTCAAAGGGCGGGCTTTCGGTATAGGACTCTTTGTATTCTAGGTCTGCTAGACGAGGGTCAGTACGCACAAACCAAAGAACAGAATCAATCGCCTGACGCGAACCCGCAATTGTACCGTTAATGCCTTCTTGTGCCAGCAAAATTGTCCCCTTCACACCTTGCGTTTGGCAGTAAGACAGCAGAGGCTCTCGTTTCTCGGCAAAATCTGGCAGCTTGACAAATTTATACAGTGCTGCAACAACTTGGATATTTTCTGGCTTCATCCCTTTGGTAATGGAACAATATAAGTTACAATTAACTTCGACAATCAAACTTACCTACTATTTTAACTTTATGGGGGTTTAGCTCAGTTGGTAGAGCGCCTGCTTTGCAAGCAGGATGTCAGCGGTTCGAGTCCGCTAACCTCCATTGGATATTAACTCCTGTCCGTGGGTTTAAGTCCCCCGGTTCTATAAAAAAGCAAGTTTTGTGTTGGGGTTAAATCCCCATTACAAAACTTAATTACGAATTACGTTAGCGCAGCGTTAGCGAGTCATCGAGCGTCATTACGAATTACGAATTATTTAATTATCTTAATTTGCGATCGCTGCGGTTTTTGCTAGCCTACGCACATACAAGTCAATCAAAAGCCCATTCCTTCATAGGGAATGGGCTTATATTTCCTTGGTAGGCAAGGGATTAGGGGAGAGGGAAGTTGGTATTGCATTTAATTGCCCCTATCCAAAGCCCTACTTAGGTAGAGAAATCTCTAGATAATGAAGTTAACTGTGACCTGACAGCATTTAGATAATTTTGATCGTTCAAAATTTGCGGCGGTAATTTGTTAGCACTGATAGCAGCCTTAACTAAATCTTCCGCAACAATATTTCTGTTCTGGCGTTCAGAGATCAGAGTTCCCCCATTGGGAATGCCTTGCTCCTCTAAACCACCTTGGTAAGCAAGAGAAACGAGATTGAAGGGTTGGAGATAACTAGTAGTCGTGGAATTACTGCTTAATGTGTTAGAGTTGATAGCTATGTTTGTTTGCCGAGCATCAGCATAGTTGTTATTTGTAGGTGGTTCAGCCTTAGCAATGCCAGATGTAAGCGCAAAAGCACTAATAATAACTACAGAATTAATCAAAGTTGCAAGTTTCACAGGGTTACTCTTGATTATGTAAGGTTTAATCGCTTTATTTCTAGTAACAGTGTCTCCTCTGTTATAAACCTTAACCTCCTACACTTAGGTCACCCGATGGGGTGAATTGTTTCTCATCCATTCGAGTGAAGCTATGAAGCTATCAGGAATAGTGTAGTAATAAACATTTAGTTTACTTGTTGGGAAAAGTGGAAATAAGCTGATATGCGTCTAAATTATTCTTTATAATCGTTGACGGTTGACGGTTGACGGTTGACGGTTATCGGTCATCAGTCAACGGTCAACAGTCATCAGGTAAATGTACAAGTTAAATGCGTAACAGCTTATGGGGCGATTAAATACTGCTACAATACGCGTCTAGGTTGGCATCATCCAGAGCCAGTTAATCAAAATTTGGGTTCTATCTACTTAGGAGGTTGTTTGCAAAAGCGTCCTTTGGGGTTAGTGGCAATTGTTCTCTACAAATCATTTGCCGCATTGCTGCTTATGCTTACTTCTATCGCTTTATTATTGACATTAAAAAATTATCAAACTCTAGAGGTGTTTTCAGAAAATTATGTTTTGGAAGGTAAATCGATAATTATTGATTGGCTTTTAAAAAAAGTTCTCAATTTAAATCCCCGAACCTTAGAGGTTGTTTGAAAAGTATTTCACTGTGACTTTAAACACTTTCAGATCCCCCCTAGCCCCCCTTAAAAAGGGGGGAACCGGAATTAAAGCCCCCCAATTTATCGGGGGGTTGGGGGGATCGATAACGTTTTGCTACCGACGAAAGGACTTTTAAAACATCCTCTTAGCATTTAGCGGTATTGGAACAGGGATATATGCTATTGTTACTAGTATTGAAGCCGTTGGTTTATGGTACGAAAAGCGTTGGGCACATGTTTTGGTGTTGGCACTTGTCGGTATCAGTATTCCACCAGAGATTTATGAATTAATTCGGGGTATTTCTCCTCTAAAAATATTGATTTTTTTGTTAAATTTAGCAGTGTTTGGCTATTTATTCCGAAATTTTCCTAAACATCAAAACTAACTTTTATTCGATACTTAGGGTCTATGGATGGAGAAGTAAAACTGAACGATGTTTAACAACAACAGGCTGCGGGTTAACGCAAAACCAAGACTCCACGTTGTACAATCGCTAGAAATACAATCTGGAGAGCGACTTGCCTAGATCGATTCAGTCTACTCAACCACCACTAAAATTTATTCCTCAACGGTTGAACCTGCTGGTACTCCAGATTGTTCGGTGGTTACTGCCGATCGCACTACGGTTCCGCACTCGTCCTTGGCTAACGGCTGGTATTGTCCGTGTTGAAGCCAAGAATGTTGAGGTATTAGCTGAACTTTATCAACAATTCCAGGCTGGAAAAATTCGCTTTTTGCTGGCATTTCGCCACCCAGAGGTGGAAGATCCCCTGTGTATGCTGTATTTGCTTTCCCGCATTGTGCCACAGGTTGCTCGTCAGGAAGGTATTACACTGCAATCCCTTGTTCACAGCTATTTTCTTTACGATCGGGGTATGACGGTTTGGGCTGGAAAGTGGCTAGGTTGGTTGTTTTCTCGGATAGGGGGTGTGCCGGTTCATCGCGGTAGACGACTAGATCGGCAAGCTATTCAAACAGCACGGGAGTTGTTTGCTAATGGCGAACTACCGATCGCAGTAGCACCTGAAGGCGGTACTAATGGTCATAGTGGTATTGTTAGCCCCTTGGAACCTGGTGTTGCTCAAATGGGGTTCTGGTGTGTAGAAGACTTGCAAAAAGCCAATCGGACTGAGACTGTAATTATTGTACCGATCGCCATCCAATATCGCTACGTTGAGCCACCTTGGTCTAAACTAGATTGGCTGTTGAGTAAGTTAGAAGCTGATAGTGGTTTGAAAGTTTTGGAAATTGAGCAGGGGGAAGGCGAAGAGATTTACTATCAACGCCTCTGGAGGTTGGCTGAATATCTGATTACCGAGATGGAAGAATTTTATCGTCGCTTCTATCATCAAGACATCCCAAAAACCATCTCAACTGATGAATCTGCTAGTCCGAATCAGGTATTAATTGCTCGACTTCATCGGTTACTGGATAAGGCTTTACAAGTTGCCGAACAATATTTTGGAGTTCAAGCACAGGGAAATTCCATTGATCGCTGTCGCCGCTTGGAAGAGGCTGGCTGGAATTACATATATCGGGAAGATTTGCCAGATATCAATGCTTTACCACCCTTTAAACGCGGTTTGGCAGACTGGATTGCCCAAGAAGCAGACTTGCGGATGCGGCACATGCGGATAGTGGAAAGTTTTGTTGCAGTTACAGCTACTTATATTCAGGAACAACCGACGGCGGAACGGTTTGCGGAAACAGCTTTGCTTGTATTCGATATGCTTTCTAGAATTCAGGATACAACACTTCCAGGGCGACCTCGCTTAGGTTTGCGAGAGACACAAATCACCGTAGGGGAGCCAATTTCAGTAACCGAACGCTGGAAAAATTGTCAGGGCGATCGCCTGGCGGCTAGACAAGGTGTGAGCGATTTGACGAAAGATTTGCAAATCGCTTTAGAGAAGATGATTAGTTGAAGAAGAATTCAGAAGTCAGAATTCAGAAGTCAGAATTCAGGAGTCAGAATTCAGAAGTCAGAAGTCAGAATTCAGGAGTCAGAATTCAGAAGTCAGAAGTCAGGAGTCAGAATCAAGACGCTGCGCGTAGCTTGCTTCCCCGCAGGGGTACGCAGACTCGCTCATAGCGTTGCTATGCCGAAAGCGTTGCCTCCCGAACGCGAGTGCGTCTTCAGGGTGGTTTCATACAACCACAGAAAAACTAAAACTGGGTTTCAAAGCCTCTCTCCGCTTCGGGGAGAGGAATGGAAGTGGGGTAAAAAGCTATGTCACAAAACGAGAAATCAAGACTTATGTATTTTTCTTTTTTCGTATGAAACCACCCTGCCCGAACGCGAGTGCGTCTTTGACAGGAGAAGGAGAAGAGAAGGCTTTACGCTGCGCTATCCAATACGCTTGGGTTAAGGCTAAAAAATAAAACTGGTGTAGGTTGGGGAGCCAGTGCGTTGGGCGGCTCTGCCGACTTGAAGCAACTGGCGTTTGAGGAACGAAACCCAACATTATCAAGGCTTTGTTGGGTAACACTAAAGTTCAACCCAACCTACGATTCTTCTTAACCCAAGCGTATTGCTGCGCTATCTGCTTTTTCGGTCAGAATACCCAACTGAATTCTGACGACTGACGCCTCTATTCTGTTGCTATAACAAAAATTCTAAGACTTCTTAGCTCGAATTTTGTCAAAAATTGCACCTTCATCAAAGAATTTCTTCTGAATCTCGTCCCAGCCTCCTAAATCTTGAGCTTTGAAGATAGTTTTAATTTTGGGAAAATTGGCTTCCGTTTCTTTGGCGATCGTTAAGTCAACGGGACGAAATCCCAATTTGCTAAACTCTCGTTGCGAGTCTGGGGTGTAAAGAAATTGGATAAACGCTTCGGCAATCGGGCGAGTACCATGTTTATCGACATTTTTATCTACAATAGCAACAGGATTATCGATAGAAATATTTACATCAGGCACAACAAATGGGAATTTTTCACCATTTTGTGCCGATAAAATCATCTCATTTTCATAGTTGAGCAGAACATCACCTTGACCATCTTTGAAGAACAGTTCGCTGGCATTGCGAGCAGTTTTGGGCAACAAAGGTGCATTATTATAAACTTTGGTGATAAAGTCTATTGCTTGATTTTCATTTCCGCCGGTTTTTGTCACAGAACCCCACAGACTAAGGAAGTTCCAGCGAGCGCCGCCAGAGGTTCTGGGGTCAGGCATCATTACATTTACGCCATCTCGTGCCAAATCTGCCCAAGTTTTGATATTTTTGGGATTACCTTCACGGATAGCGATCGCCTCTAGAGATTTGGTAACAATTGCATCATTAGGCGCTTCTTTTTCCCATCCCGGTTGAATAAAACCTGCCTCAACAAGTTTATTAATATCAAGGGCAAGTGACAGGTGTACCACATCAGCTTCTTTACCGTCAATCACGGCAAGAGTTTGGGAACCTGAGCCATCATAGCTTTGATTAAAAGTGACGTTTTGGTTATGTTCTTTCTTCCACTGTTCGATAAATTTGGGAATGATCTGCTGGTATGCTGCATTGGTAACCGAGTAGGAAACAAACGTTAAGGTTACATTACTCTGGGAAGTTGCGCCAGCATTACCAGTATTATCGATATTACGTGGAGAGCAGGCAGCCATCACGATACTCAAGCTAAGTCCGACCAAGAATAGAGACGCAACACCCCACGAAGAATACTTGTACAACCAATACGGTTCGGATAAGATCCCCCCGCCTGTGGCGACCCCCTTAAAAAGGGGGTAAAAGAGGAAATTAGCCCCCCTTTTTAAGGGGAGCCAGCGCGGTCTTCTCCCAAGGGGAGACGCCAAGGGCGATAGCGCAGCGTTAGCGAGTCTGCGAGCGTCTGGGGTCTCCCCAAGTGGAGCGACTGGCGTGGGTTGGGGGGATCTTCGCAGGATAAACAAGCTAACCGAACCGTATTGCTTGTACAACCATCGGATTAGTTGTATGCGCCACTGTCTGGCAGTGTGTAAAGCTTTAACAATATAAGTCTGAACTAATTCAGTCAAATATCTCCTTGATTTAGGAGTACGTTGCCCCTGGTTCATCAAATTTTCCCCTAATCTGCGATAACTTGAGCAAGATGCTGTAGTTAAGGGGCATTATAAAACAATGGTTAAAAATAAATAACTTTCTAGTAACCTAAATTTAAACAAGTTATTCAATATATAGCAGTCCTAAATCATTTGTAAAAATAAATTAACCGCAGAGGCGCAGAGAGCGCAGAGAGAGGAATCAGAGATTTTCACGACTCCTGCAAGGATTGCTATATCAAGGAGAACTAGTTTTGGAAGCTTCTGGACTGCGAATGATGATATGTCCCTTCTCACTTTCTTGAATAGCCAACACTGACGGTAGCTGATCAAGTTTTGCCTGAGGGGGCAATGCTCGAAACAAATAAATCCAGCCGCCACGTTCTAGGAGTAAGCGCCAGACTCTCGGCTGTTGTGGATTGCTGATATCATTATCTTCTCTGCCTCGCAAGTCGTCGAATAGACCCCGATGCCTCCGGCGGGCTACGCCAACGCCAATAATCCGGTAGCCTTTCAAAGATGGATCGGCAAAGATATCATCAAGTTTGCGTCCCACAGCAAACTTTTCTTCCGGTGTAATTAACGCTACAACGGGCAAGGTAGAGTTTTTACCAGCGTCTCGTTGTGCATCTGCAATACCTTGCCAACGAGCTAACCAAAATATCACAATTAATACCCAGGATACTATTACTATCTCATTGACTAGCGATCGCAGAAAATCAACTGAGCGCAGTTGCCCAGAACTAAATTCAGCCAGAGATTTAAGCTGTTTCGCTGTCCATGAGCTTTTGCGTTGGGTAGCAGAGATGATGCGACTCAGTAGTAATTGGCTTGCAGAGACTACCGTATCACTGATGATTTTAATTAACCATAATGTTGCCTGAATTGTGTAGCTTGCCGCCGTAGGCATCGCAGCTATAAAAAAGGCGATCGCAGTTTTGCATATTGCCCAGCCATCTCCGAGAAATATTTGCAGGGGAACTATTAAAAAAGACTGTGCAGTAAATCGAGGGTATTGACTTCTAGTTGAAAAAAGTAGAAATATGACCAACGGTAAATCCAGCCTGCAAAGAAAAGCGCCGCACCCAGCAAGCCCAGTACACTCGTGAATTTACCTAATATATTGCTTTCTTGGTTAGGGGTCTGGGTCATAGGGGAGATGAGGGATATAAGGGAAACAAATATACTGTGACCTCACTTCCATTCCTCTCTCCTAAAAGGAGAGAGGCTTTGAATCTTACTCCCCTTCCCTTGCTCTTAAGGGGCTGGGGGTTAGGTCTATATTGCACTCAACTGCAAACCGTTACAGGTAAATAATCAGTTGATTTTAGTGATTTTATGGAAATTTGGTATAGGCTTTTGAAGTTTAATGAGAAAGTTAAATATAGTCAAATATACCGTTAAAGCTATGAAAGCTTTTTTCCAGGGATGGGTTGTGGCAATCTTAGTAATAGCAGCAGCGATCGCAGGAAACATCCAAGCTGTAATGAGCCAAAATGTCAAGACGGGAAATTCTTTGTTTGCACAGACACAAATCAAAGCAGATGAATTAGAACTTGCAGTAGCCTTACCAGAGTTAGCAGAGGTCTTCTTTAAAAAGGGTGAGTCAAAATAATTCGTAATTTATAATTCGTAATTCGTAATTATTACCCCACGACTGAAGTCGGGGGCCTAATTGAGGAATAAATTTATTTGTCTCCATAAACTTTAGTTAGGGGCTTGTACCTTTAATTACGAATTACGAATTACGAATTAGTAATTATTTGGTCAAGCAGTGGTCGAGTAATAGGAATTGATGCCCAAGGGCAAGCACTATCAATTCAGCGTAATGACAAAACTACCAAAATTCCCCTGAGCCAAATTGCAAGAGTAGTTTTCAAGGAAGAGGCATTGGCTTACAGAAGTAATAGAAGTCCAATTATCCGGGGTGGGGGAGAACGTCCTACAGGCAAGCCAGTAACTTGGAGTGGTATACCCATAAATAATTTTACTGTAAAAAATTCTACTCAAGGTCAAGCGGTGGTGAAACTGAAACCACCTGTAGTTTCCACAGCACAGTTGCGGGGTATTCAATCAGTGGCTAGAAATCGGCAATATGTGGTAGATGAAATCCAGTTCAATTCGCAACAACGAACGGTCACTATTCTGGCAAAACCTTATTGAGCGTCAAAAGAGGCAGGGGAGCAGGGGGCGCTTTGCTGGGGGAGAGACTGAGACGGAGCTTGTACTCGCGGCTTGCGTCCAAGCGTCCTTTATGACGGGGCTTCATACCCATGTTCCGATGCAGCTCCACTTCTAGGAGAAGGGCTTGCTCCCCCCGCTAGAAAGATTACTATTTGCTGATAAACCCTTAGACATTGCCAATGCTGCTCTTTTAGGGCTACAAGGCACACAACTAATTACTCTCAGCGCCTGTCAAACTGCTGTAGATACTAATTTTAATAGTGCAGGAATTGCAGGTGTTGCTTATATATTTGAGCGGGCTGGTGCTAAAGCTGTAATGGCAAGTTTGTGGGCGGTTGATGATGAAGCAACTCAGCTATTGATGGTTGATTTTTATCAAAATATCAAGCAGGGTATGACGAAAGGGCAAGCTTTGCAAAAAGCTAAGTTGAAGCTAATTGCAGATTATCCCCATCCTTTTTATTGGTCGCCATTTGTGCTAATTGGCGATGCTCGTTAAAGTAATTCGTAATTCGTAATATCAAGTCCGGGTAATTAGTTAGAACTAGCCCTTTCAAGGTGACTCCTAAAATCTGTTTTTTTCTCTCTGTGTTCTCTGTGCCTCTGCGGTTTAAAAGTAATTTATTTAACCACAGAGTCGCAGAGAACACAGAGTAAAGAGATTAAAGAGAAATTTTCTGACCAAAATTTTTACCCACCTTGAAAGGGCTATTAGTTAGAACTTACGCATTGACAAGAAATACCAAATATGAAACAAGGTTAAAAACCAATAAGCCTGGGTTAAGGCTAAAAACTAAAACTGGCGTAGGTTGGGTTGAGGAAGGAAACCCAACATTATCAAGGCTTTGTTGGGTAACGCTTAGGCTCAACCCAACCTACTATTCTTCTTAACCCAAGCGTATTGGATTAAAAATCCCTAATTAGCAATGCTGATGATTGCGGTTATTGGGATCTAGCTGCAAGCTTGCAGACATGTTTAGATTCTGTGTGATATCATGTCCGTTCAAATAACCGTCATTGCGACCGTTCGCGCAGCGTCTCCTTTAGGAGAAGGGAAGCAATCCTAAAAACGCAAGTGAATTGCGTCGTTTCACTTCGTTCCACTCGCAATGACATATTTTGGGTGATTTGCCGGACATCATATGATTACCCGACGATCTCAAAGTTCGTAGCTGCCAATACTGGCGCTGCTGTGAATGGATCGTTATCGTTATCAATGTTGGCAAACAGCCCACCTGTCCCAAAGCCTGGTGATCTCAAGTTTGGGTTGAAGAACAAATTGCCAGTTCCAAGACTGTAAGTAATGAGTCCAGAGCTACTTGCAGCTGCTGCATCATTAGCTACTATCTGAATATCGGACAGATTATTGAGTCCGAGGAAAGTTGTCTGATCCAGGACAATTCTGTCAGAAGCGCGGCTGAAGTCAGTAATTTGATCTACGCCAAGAGCTGCATCATCATACTGAGCGCCTGAGCTGAACACGAAGCGATCGCTACCACCACCCCCTGTCAGGAGATCATTACCATCGCCACCTCTTAAGATGTCATTACCAGCATCACCATAGAGGCTGTCATTGCCAGCGCCACCAATTAGGGTGTCACTACCGTTACCACCAAAGCCGCTTAACGGTGTAGATGTGCCACTACCATCAAGCAAGTCATTTCCAGCATCGCCTGTAAAGCTGACTGCAATGAGGCTAGTTTGGGCCAAGTCGTTAACATCGAAGATGTCATCGCCTCCGCCACCATTGACTTCAAAGCTCTCTGCGGTGTCTACAGTCAGGGTGAAG